>JAZQDD010000041.1:0-4049 GCA_045546615.1 Eubacteriales bacterium
CGTACCCTCGTACGCCGACGACGGCAAAATCGCGGCTTCTGCATCTAACTGAGACAGCCCTTTGTGGTTTGGTTTATTGCAGTGCGGAGCCGATAACGGGACCGTATTGCGACAGCTTGGGGATGATGAAATTAACACCGAAGCTGTTTTTTAGAGAATCAAAAACCTCTCGTACGGGTTGCATCGAGGTCAGATTTCCCGTAAGCACAATATCACGGATATTAAACGACCTTGCGGCGAAAATTGCCATCATTGCGACGGTTTCCGTGACCATGTTGACGATACCGAGGGATATGTCATGCCGCGTCGCCAGATCGCTGAGCTTTCCGAAGTTTGACGCCGTAAGATTTTCGTTGACGTCGGGGTAAATCCCCTTTTTTGAAATATCGCTGATGCGAAGGTCTACTTGTGAAAGATCGCCGCCTTCACAGAGCTGTTCGATGTGTGAGATGGTATCAACGCCAAGCATTTTTCGCGAAAGTCCGATTATAGTGCCTCCGCCAACGCCCGTACCGCCGAGGTATTCTGTGCTTATTCCTTCGTCGGTGCATTTTGCGTGTATGAGAGCAGTACCCGTGCCCATGCTTACGATAATGGCTTCCTTGAGTCCCGAAAGATATATACCGCCTATGCCTATGCTGTCAAATTCAGACACGCTGTGGCAGGGAAGGGAGTATATAGGAGAGCTAACGAATGCAGAGCCTGCACCCGTCATCATTATCCTGTCAATGTCGTCAAGGGCAAGTCCGTTTTCGAGAGTGAATTTTCCAAACGCTCCGTATACCGACGTAATGGGGTCGGTAGCGCGTACAAACATAGGATCGATCAGCTTTCCGTCGGGGGCAAATCCAACTATCTTCGTGGTGCTTCCACCCACGTCAATGCCTATGACGGTCTTTTTATTTTTAGGTTTAAGTGTGATTTTTGCCATATTGATCTCCGATTTTGATAAAATTGGAAGTTTATTTATTTAATTATAACATTATATTGCAAAAAAATCAATAAGGTGGTATAATATTTGGTAAGAATATATTTTTAGGAGAAATAAATGGAATTCAAGAATCTTGAAAACACTGTATTGCAGGGCAAGGAACTCTACATATTCGATATGGACGGGACTATATATCTGGGTTCGCAGGTGTTTGATTTTGCAGTTGAATTTATAAATAAATTACGCCAATCGGGCAAGAGAGTGTTGTTTTTTACGAATAATGCTTCTCATACCTCTGATTTTTACCTGTCCAAGCTCACGCGCCTTGGCTTTTCGCCCACACGCGACGAAATTATGACGTCGGGTGACGTTACTGCTGAGTTTCTCACACGCCACCGCGCGGGAAAAACCGTTTATCTTGTTGGAACGGATGAGCTTGTCAGCGATTTCGCACAGCGCGGTATAGATCTGGTAGATGGCGATTCCGCAAGCGCCGACATCGTGATCACAAGCTTTGATACGAGCCTTACTTACAAAAAGCTCGATGATGCCTGCCGCCTTATCCGCGGCGGAGCGGAGTATCTTTCAACTCACCCCGATTATAACTGCCCGACGGAGACGGGATTCATCCCCGACAGCGGAGCAATTGCCGCCTTCTGCACGGCATCAACGGGCAAAGTCCCCACTTATTTCGGAAAACCCTATCGCGAGACTGTCGAAATGATCAGTGAGGCTACGGGAGTCTCCCTTGATAAGATGTGTATCTTTGGCGACAGACTTTATACGGATATCGCCCTTGGAAAAATGCACGGAGTTACCGCGGTACTGGTTTACACGGGCGAGACTACGCGCGAGGATGTGGCAAATGCATCCGAGGCTGACCGTCCCGATTTTGTATTTGACTCGCTTGCCGAGGCGGATACAGCAATTTTTGGTTAAATTAAGGAAAAAATAAATGTCATTTGACGCAGGAATGCTTGCCGCGGTCATACGCGAAATAAACGCGGATGCGGCAGGCGGAAGAATAGAAAAAGTCTATCAGCCGCAAAACGACGAGGTCGTTTTGCTTATGCGCACGAGAGATGGCGGACGCCGTTTGCTTTTGAGATGCGGTGCGAACGATCCGAGAATATGCTTTACAACTGTGGCAAGGGATAATCCCGCCTCGCCCCCAACGCTTTGCATGCTTCTTCGCAAGCACCTTGGCGGCGCTTTTCTCGTCGGCGTTAAGCAACTTGGCTTTGAACGTGTGGCAAGTCTTGAGTTTGATGCGCGTGACGAGCTTGGTTTCCCCTGTAAAAAATATCTGATAGCCGAGGTAATGGGCAAAAACAGCAATCTCATATTTACCGATGGTGATATGAAGATACTTGCCGCGCTTCGTACGGTCGATTTTACTACCTCTCGTTTGCGACAAGTGCTTGTGGGGATGAAGTACGAGCTTCCTCCGCCGCAGGCGGATAAGCGAGATCCTCGAAATGAGAGTGAGGAGCAGTTCGCGGAAGCTGTGATGAGCGCATCATCCGAAATGTCGGCGGCAAAATTTATAAATTCCACCTATCTCGGTATTGCTCCCGTGGTGGCAAGAGAAATAGTCGTACGCGCCTTCGGAAGAGCGGATGCAAGTCTTTACGAGGTGGAACCGAAAGCGCTTTACGGCGCGTTTTCGCGCGTGTACGCAGACCTTGAAGCGGGCAATACACTGCCCGTTATTGCATACGACGGAGCAAAGCCCGTTGAATATTCGTTTCTCCCGCTTACGCAGTACGGTGCGGAGAATTGCCGTATTTGCGCAAGCTTTGCCGAGATGCTCGATATCTATTTCGGAGAGCGAGACCGAGCCGCACTTGTCAGCGCACGTGCCGCCGACCTTCAACGCGCCGTTGCCTCTGCTATATCAAGGCTTCAGCGCAAGCTCGAAATACAAAGGGCGGAGCTTGCGGATTGCGATAAGGGCGATGAATGCCGCCGTGACGCCGACCTGATAACGGCAAATCTCTATCAGCTAAAAAAAGGCGATGAAAACGTGCGTCTTATTGACTACTCTGAAATGCTTGCCGACGGTAGCTTTGCTATGCGTACTTTGACGCTTGACCCAAGACTCACCCCCTCTGCAAATGCGCAAAGGTTATATAAAAAATACAATAAATCCTGTACCGCAAGGGTGGAGCTTGCAAGGCAAATGAAGCTTGCCGAGCGCGAGCTTGAATATATATTGAGCGTCAAGGATGCGCTGTGCCGTGCTGATACGGGAGCGGCGCTTGTCCAGATACGCGCCGAGCTTGAGAGCGTTGGAATACTGCGCGCGCGCAAGGGGGCGGCCCCCGCGAAGAGCGTAAAAGCTCCTCTCGGTGAGTATGTCACCACCAATGGATATGAGGTTTTGTGCGGAAAGAACAATCTGCAAAACGAGGAGATAACCTTCCGTCGGGCAGAACGCGGAGATATATGGTTTCATGCTAAAGGTGTGCCGGGCTCTCACGTGCTTTTGCGTACGGACGGTACGGCACTTGATGATATTCCCGATGCCGACCTCAATGATGCGCTGATGATAGCGGCATATAATTCCGATGCTCGCGAAGGAAATAACGTTGCGGTCGATTATATGGATGTGCGCCACATAAAAAAGCCGCCATCATCTCGTCCGGGATTTGTTATCTACCACACGAATTATACCGCGTATATAACGCCGGACGCCCAAAAAGTTGCATCAATGAAAAAGTGATATAATATTTTTCAAAAATGAAAAAATTTTTCTAAAAACTATTGCATTTTGAATCAATATGTGATATGATATTTAACTGTGAAGAAATAGGAGTGTGTGTCCTCTCAGTCTCACCCTTTTCTGTAAAATATTAGGGAGGTTTAGAAATGGCAAACATTAAATCTGCAAAGAAGCGTATTCTCGTTATCGAAAAGAAGACTCTTGTTAACAAGATTGCTCGCACCAAACTCAAGACTATCATCAAGAAGTTTGCTGCTGCTGTTGAGTCCGGTGACAAGGCTGCTGCAACCGTAGCATATACCGCCGCTGTTAAGGCTGTTGATCAGGCTGCTGCTCGTGGAATCATCCACAAGAATGCCGCTGCTCACAAGAAGAGCCAGTTCACAAAGAAGC
>JAZQDD010000042.1:0-13535 GCA_045546615.1 Eubacteriales bacterium
GAACTCACGATATCCCAAGCCCCGAAAAAACAAATAAGCGCCCCCTCCCCCGCCCGCCACAGAAAAAGCCAAGCTCGGCAACATGTCAAAAAGGGACTTTTTCAAAAAAGGAAATAAAAAAACAGAATTTTTTCGAAAAAACAGAAAATTTCCGAAAAAAGTATTGACTTTACCTAAAAATCGTGATATAATACCAAGGCACTCAAGTGATACCCCTACAGCACTTGAGTAAAAATCTGGGTGTGGCGCAGCTGGTAGCGCGCTACCTTGGGGTGGTAGAGGCCGCACGTTCAAGTCGTGTCACTCAGACCAAATAAAGCCGTTTGGCATTCGCCAGACGGCTTTATTTAGTTTTAGTCAAAATGGCGCAGGACGTCTACGTTTCGCAGAGCATCTGCGAAACGTATTATTTGCGCGCTACCGCCCAAATAAGCGGTTTTTAGCCCGTTTTGCGCGCAAATTTACGTTCCTAAGTCGTGTCACTCAGACCAAAAATCGGGAGTCGTAAGATTCCCGATTTTTCTTTATTTATCTCGCAAAATCTCTTGAAATCTCGCGTTTTCGTAACATAACTAATGGGCTTGTTATTCCCTGCTTCGAGGGTTGAACAAGCCCATTTTTTCGTCTTTGACCACATGTTTGACCACTTGCAGAGATTTTTGATTCTTTAATATTAGAATTCAGATTGAAAAGTTCACGATTTCATGATATAATTAATCTAACATTACTTAACGAAACGAGGTGAGCATTATGGCAGAAAAGAAGAAAAAACAATATGTGAGCGATAATGCGCAACTCATAGCTGAGTGGGATTGGGAAAGAAATACCAAATTAGGATTTGATCCAAAAACTTTAACGCTTGGTAGTAACAAAAAAACATGGTGGAGATGCAACAGTGGACACAACTGGCAAGCAACAATAAAAAACAGAAATAAAGGCAATGGATGCCCCTATTGTTCTGGTAGGGCTGTATTAATAGGCGATAACGATTTACAAACAGCAAATCCAGCTTTAGCAAAAGAATGGAATTTTAATAAAAATAAAGGTTTATTGCCTACAATGGTACCAGCAGGCTCTCAAAAAAAGGTGTGGTGGAGATGTTCTCTCGGTCATGAATGGGAGGCAACAGTTGTAAGTCGGGTTAATGGGGCTGGTTGTCCTTATTGTTCTAACCATAAAGTTTTAGAAGGCTATAATGACCTAGCAACAACTAATCCGGAGTTATCACTTGAGTGGAATTATGAAAAAAATAAAGATTTGTCACCCAAAATGGTAGTTCCTGGCTCTCTAAAAAAAGTGTGGTGGAAATGTTCTCTCGGACACGAATGGCAAGAAACAGTGGTCAAACGCACAGCACGAGGATATAACTGTCCTTTTTGTTCAAGCCATAAAGTTCTTGCAGGATTTAACGATTTGGCTATAAAATATCCTGATGTCGCAAAAGAATGGCATCCGACAAAAAACGGATCATTAACACCTTGTGAAGTTTCGGCCAGTTCTAAAAAGAAGGCATGGTGGATTTGTAGTAAAGGTCATGAGTGGCAAGCGGTTATTGGAAGCAGAACAGATTTAAGGGCAGGCTGCCCAATTTGTAATCAAGAGATGAAAACGTCTTTTCCTGAACAAGCAATTTTATTCTATTTACGAAAAATCACTTGTGCAGAAAGTAGAAATAATGACTTTGGAAAAGAAATTGACGTTTATCTTCCTGAGTACAAAATAGGAATTGAGCACAATGGAAAGTTTTATCACAAAGACAAAAAAGAAGCAGACAAACAAAAAATATTGTTCTTTGCCGAGAGAAACATCCGTATTATTACTGTTGCAGAAGGGTATCAAAATACCGTACATAATGATATTATAGAATACAAGGCATCAACAAACAAAGAATCGTTAAATTGGACCATTCGTGAGTTGTTTAAAAAAATCGGCCTAACAGAAATGTATATAGATGTCGAAAACGATGCAGCAGAAATATATAGCCAATACATTATTGCCGAAAAGGAAAATAGCTTAGCCGTAAAATTACCTGAAATTGCCCAAGAATGGAATTATGAGAAAAATGGCTTATTAACACCCGAAATGATTTCTAATGCATCAGGCAAAAAAGTGTGGTGGAAATGTAGCAAAGGGCACGAATGGCAGGCAACTGTTAACGATAGGAAAAAAGGATGTGGTTGTCCAATATGTTCTAACCATAGACTTTTACGCGGATATAATGATTTGAAAACCGTAAATCCTGCATTAGCGGCAGAGTTTGATGTTTCAAAGAATAATGGCAGCACTCCTGAAGAATACTTTCCTAAGTCCGGCAAAAAAGTATGGTGGCTATGCTCAAAATGCGGACACTCTTGGGCTGCCCAAATTATCAAACGTACAAACGGACAAGGATGTCCCGAATGCTACAAAGCAAGCTTCAAAAAATAAATCCGTATTTAAAACAAAGGAGATCAAAAAAGCATAATATGAATAAAACAACCTCTTTTACCTTTAACAAATTATATCGAAAATATTGTTCAAAGGAAGCGCACACTCAATTTTGCAAATTATGGCACTATACTAGCGCGGATGGTTTAGTGGGGATTATAAAAAACGAATCCGACGAACACGGACATCTTCACTTTTGGTTTACAAGAAGCGATTGCTTGAATGATATATCCGAAGGCAATCACATCTTGCATTTATTTCAAAATGTATGTGCTGAATTGCTTCAGCAAAAAGCCATCTCCGCTGCTTTTTATGATGCCATACATAATGCTGAAATTCCAGATAGTCAATTTATCAATTTTCCTATTCCGCCACGCGAAGATTTCGTTCACGAGAGCGTTCTAGACTGTGTTCCCTGCCATGCCTTTATATGCAGTTTTTCATTAAAGGAAGATTCTCTTGATATGTGGAGATATTATTCCAAAGGGAATGGTGGTTACGGCTTAAAATGCCATTCATTACTCTTTGATAAATACAAAGGGTATGAGTATTCCAATTATAAGGAAGATGAACTCTTTAGTTTAATTAAATCATACAAAGTAATTTACAATGATTCGGAAAAGTTCCGTATTTTAAGAGATATTATTGTTGATACATTCTCTGCTTTTCAAAACTCCGATCAACCCTCATATAATAAAAAACAAGTTGCAAAAGGATTCATTCAGTATGCCCTGAAAAGTTTTCAATTTCAATTTAAACACGAGTGTTACTCTTCAGAGCAGGAATATAGATTTGTTTTTTATTTACCCGACAAAAAGCCAGAGCGATTAAAAAATAAAATGCCAAGTATAAAATATAGAACACAAAATGGTATACCGATTCCATATATTGATCTTATTGTAGAAGACGGGAGTTCATGTTTAGAAGAAGTGCTGATCAGCCCATTTATTGATAGTGAAAGCGTTATAAACACAACAAACGATTACTTAACTCAATGTGGATTTAATTGCACGAGCAGAAAATCCGAGTTGCCTGTAAGAAAATAGAACACTTTCGTTCACAAAAAGTTATCTGGACTTATGCCTCACCGTAACTTAATTGCAAGGATTTTAATTATTTCTGAATATGTTATGCAACTTTAATAGGCGACAATCGAGATCTACGATTGCCGCCTATTTTTTATTTAGAGCTAATCAACACTCCACCGCAACCTTAATAACCCCGTCGCGTTTGTTTTCAAACAGCTCGTACGCATCGGCGATATCTGAAAGCTGGTAGGTATGCGAGATCAGTGGCTCGGTATCGAGCTTGCCTTCGGCAATGAGTTTCAGCGTTTCCTCGCAGTCGCAACCGTCAACGCCGCCGGTTTTGAAGGTCAGATTCTTGCCGTACATATCGGGCAGAGGCAAGGTCTGCGCCTTGTCGTAAAGCGCCACCACCGTGACGATCGCATTCGGACGCGCGCACTGCCATGCAAGCTCAAAGGTGTTCTCTGCTCCTGCCACCTCAAGCACCACGTCCGCGCCACCGTGATCGCTGTTCTCGCGAACAAAATCAAGGCATTCTTCGGGCGTGACCGTCAGCACGTCGGGATAATGCTCATTCACAAACTTGATTCGATTCTCGTCCTTCTCGCACACGATGATGCGCTTTGGTGCTTTCAGCATCACGCACAGAAGCGTACAGATTCCCGTGGGGCCTGCTCCGATGATGAGAACGGTATCGTCCTCTGTGATCTCCGAAATCTTCGCCGCCCAATATCCCGTGGCAAGAACGTCGCCCACAAGCAGGGCTTGTCTGTCGATCACGGTGTCGGGAATCTTATTCAGCCCCTGATCCGCAAACGGTACGCGAACGTACTCTGCCTGACCGCCATCGATACGGCAACCAAGCGCCCAACCGCCGTTTTTGTCGGTGCAGTTGTTGACAAATCCCTTCCTGCAGAAGAAGCACTCGCCGCAGAAGGTTTCCACGTTAACCGTGACTCTGTCGCCGGGCTTTACGTGCGTGACCGCCGAGCCGACTTCTTCAACGATGCCAACCATCTCGTGACCGACCGTGATTCCTTCCACTGCTCTCGGCACGCTGCCGTGCTTGATATGTAAATCGCTCGAGCAGATGCTCGCCAGCGTAACTTTGACAATCGCATCCCGCTCGTGCTGTATAGTCGGCTTGGGCTTCTCAACCAAGCCGAATTTCCCTTTTGATATATACGTGTAGGTTAGCATTTTATCTCCTGTTATTGTTTTTTCTCGGTGAGCTGTTTCTCACTCCATCATCTTAACGATACTTTCAACCGTAATTCGAATCTGTTCCTCGTTTGTAACCGTAGGCGTTCCGTCGCCGTCCTGCGCTCCGTACATGCCGAAGTATGCGTGACAGCCGCCGTCAATAACAAACTCGGTAAAATCACTCGGAAGATTGGACTTGTTCTCTTCGTATTTTTCTCGGTTCATGACCTTATCCTCGCTTCCGAAAACCGAAAGCACGGCAAGGTCGGTAGCAGACAAGTCTGCCGTGGAGTATGAGCCGAGCAAAATAAGACCTTCGTAGTCCTTTGCGTTATCGGCAAGATAGGAAGCCGCCATCGAGCCGCCAAGCGAATGACCTCCTATGTACCACTCCTCTATTTCGGGGTGTTTCTCCTGTATGCCATCCGCGGCGTTCACGTCAAGCACGGCGAGATTGAACGGCATCTCCACAAGCACGCACAGGATTCCGTTCTCGGCGCACGCCTGCATCAGCGGAACGTATGCGCTATATTCCACCTTACCGCCGGGATAGAAGATAAAGCCCTTTGTAGCGCCTTCGGGTTTAAATACTATCGTTCCGTCGGACTCTTCTTTCCACGTCGTGCCTTGCGGCATAAATACGCCTATCGCTTCATTATCCGCGCGGTAATAGTCGCCAAGATAGATAGCGCAAGCTCCTACGATAGTGACAAGAGCAAGAATGACGGACGTTGTGATGATAAATATCTTTCGTTTGCGTTTGTCGGATAAAAAATTCATTTCATTTTCCTCAAAGATCAACAGTAAGCTGTGTAATTCTCAGCATCATTTTTTGCGGCAGTATGGGCGTTCATATTGAAATCCCTTTTCTTTGCCTGATGCGGTGCAATTATTGAGGTTTTACGGTTTCGCCCGTATAGTCAAGGATGCCGCCGAACTCGACGATATTAGTGTAACCGAGCTTCACAAGCTTCTCGGATGCCTCTTTACTGCGGCGACCGCTGCGGCAGTACACCATAATGAGCTGATCCTTGTCGGGAAGTTCGGGGATCTCCGATGCTCCGATGGTTTCGTTAGGCACGTTGATAGCGTTCGGGATATGCCCTGCGGCGAACTCATCGGGGCGGCGCACGTCGAGTATGACGTAGCCCGTTTCCTGCGCCATCATAGCGACCGCATCGTCCATGCTTATCTGTCGGTAGGTGTTTGTCTGATTGCCCGCGCCCGCACAGCCCGTAAACATCAGAGCGGACAAAAATATCGGAATTAATTTTTTCATGATCTATCTCCTTTTGTACCGTCGCACGGTATTTATCACATAAACATTATACCACAAAACGCGATTTCCTTCAATAAAATTCTGCAAACAAGGCGGCAGATTGCTCTGCCGTCCTTTTCTTTGCTCACTGCGTGTCAAATTCTGACTTCACCTGATCCCAAACTCCGCTTTCATCTCTTTGATCAGCTCCGCGAGCTTTTCCTCGCACTCTTCCACGCTATTGGCGTAGATATTCCTTGCAACGCGCTTGCCGTTGACGGTTGGCGTGTACCGTCCTTCCCAGACATTCTTGCTGACCTGATGAACCGAGCCTGTGCCAGGTCTTCGGCACTTGGGCTTGTAGGGCTTAAATTCCGCTCTTTCAGGCGTTTTTGAACCGTTTTCGGGTTCTTGTTCCTTTCCGTTTTCTTCCCCGCACGGTGCGTCTGAATCGCCCACAGCCGAGCCGAGAACCGTGCCTATCGCCTCGTCGATCTTCTTGGCGGCATCTCGCTTCATCTGCTCGGAGCTGTGAGCGTAGACGTTCAAAGTTGTCTCCACGCTCTCGTGTCCTATCGTGCTTGCCAAGGTCTTGACGTCCATTCCGTAGTGGAATGCGTTTGACGCGAAGGTATGGCGCATGGCGTGGAACGACACATGCTCGCACTCGGCTCGTTTGAGGATCCTTGCGAGAGCTTTTCTGCACGAGCTCGGATCTCGCGGCAGGTCTTCTTTCTTTACGGGCGACGGAAATAGCCATATTGACTCCACCGTTTTCCTATACTCCGCAAGCATTTCGAGTATGGGCGGCGGAAGGATGATGGTTCGTTCCGACGCCTTGGTCTTGGGCGGAGCGATTACCAAATTCCCTTTCATATATCGAATCTGCTTGGTTACCGAAAGCGTTCCCTTTTCAAAGTCAATGTCCTTCCATTGCAAGCCGAGTATCTCGCCGCGGCGCAAGCCCGTGGCAAGATCGAGCATAAACATCTCGTAAAAGCCTTCGATCTGCGCTTGGAACAAAAGCTTTTGCATTGCCTCGGGCGTGAGTATCTTTATCTCGGCTGATTTCTTGGGCGGCAGCTTGCATCCGATGGCAGGGTTCTGACGGATGAGCTTTTCTGCCGCCGCCTTATCAAGTGCGGCTCGGCAATGGGCGTGGATACTTCGAATCACCGAGTTGGCAAGCCCCGCGCCGTAGATTTCGCGCCGAACGAGCCTTCCGTTTATTTTAAGCTGTGCATAGAATTTTTCAAGCTGACCTGCCGTTATCTGATTGAGGGGATGATGCCCTATCTTCGGAATTATCTGCTTGTATATGCGCTCCTCGTAGGTGGCTTGCGTATATTCCTTCAGCGTATTCTTGCAGTAGGTCTGATACCAGAAATCCATCCACTCGCCGAAGGGCATGTTGGGCGAGGTCTTCTTTACAGCCGTGCCCAACTCAGCTTTCAGCCTTTCGAGCTTCTCTACGCACTCTGCCTTCGTTTTTGCGGTAATGCCCTTGGTTTTCGGAAGTCCCTTTTCATCGTAGCCCACTACGACTCGCCCTTCCCAGCGTCCGTCACTTCGTTTTCTTACCGTTCCTTCGCCGTTTTTTCTTCGCTTTGCCACGGTTTCAGCTCCTTTCCGAGAATGTCTGTGATATAGTTGGTGACGATGCTCGCCGCGTTTTTCTGCATATCGCTCGTCACGTGTGCGTATGTGTCAAGCGTAAAGCTTGCCTTGGTGTGTCCGACGATTTCGGACAATGTCTTGGGCGCGACGCCTGAGTTAGCGGCGTGCGAGGTGAAGGTGTGGCGCAGGTCGTGGAAGCGTATGTCCGGAAGTCCGCCCTTTTTGAGTATGCTCTTGAGCTGACGGTATGCCTTGCTTGGATTAAGCGGCAGTTCGGGCTTTAAGAGATCAGGAAATATCCACTCCCCAATTGCGCACCTTTGCCGCTGTTCAAGGAGCTTCCAAAGGCTCTCGGGAAGGTAGATAGTGCGCTTTCCGTCCTCGGTCTTGGTCTCGCCGACGACGAGTTCCTTATGCACGAAATCCACCGAACGAGCCACGCGGAGCGTGCGCTTTTGTGCATCGAAGTCTTCCCAGCGCAGACCGCATATCTCCCCCTGACGCATGCCTGTGATGATCTCGGTGTAGAAGAAATCGTACCACGCCTCGTCGTTTTCTATCAGCTTCATGAAGTCTTCAAGCTCTTGCTTTGTCAGCACCTGCTTTTCCTTGCGCTGTATCTTCGGCGGTGAGGTCGCGTCCGCAGGATTTTTCGGAATGAGTCCTTCGCGCACCGCGCTGTCAAGCGCCTCGCGCAATATCATATGAATACCGCGCACCGTAGCGTTGGCAAGACCTTTTCCCTTCTCATTCTCTTTCACGCGCCCCGAATCCAAGAGGCGGTTGTAGAGCTTTTGAATCTCCGCCGTCTTTAGCCTTATTAGCTTTTTCGTGCCGAGATACGGCAGTATGTGGTTAGCAATATCCTTGCTGTATCCAGCGTAAGTGCTTTGGCGAAGCACGGGCTTTTTGTATTCCTCAAGCCATCTTTCAAGCCACTCGCCAAGCGTAACGGAGCTGTCCTCGCCAAGCTCCACGCCGTCGTACTGCTCCTTCAGCTCGTTGAGCTTGGGCATAAGCGCGCTTTGCTTTTCGGCAAACACCGAGCGATATATCGGCGTGCCGTTCTTTTTATGTCCGACGACGATTCTGCCTTCCCACCGTCCGTCGGCTCTTTTTCTTATAAGTCCGTCACCTGACGGACGCCGTTTTGCCATTATAAATCATTTCCTTTCTATAAGTTTCTTTGCACCCCAAGCATATCACAAGCCTGAGAGAATATCCAGCGATACCGCCGAGAGTTATCAATTTGTTATCAAAGCACCTTTCTTTTATAGGAAAAACCGCATTTTCATGCTTGAAACGGCGGGTTCCAAAAAGGCGACAGCGGTGAGAAAAAGTCCCCATCCTAAAAATCTTTCAAACCGCCCTCACAGTCCGCCGCTGCGGGCTGATGTGAGCGTGCAGGCAGGACTTTAGTCCCCTGCACTTTAACCTGCTCCAAAATAATCTCACGGTTATCAGCTCTCCTATTCCCGAAAATTGGACTCAGCCCACGCAATGAATCTTTCCTTCGGCACTACTAATCTTGCGCCTATTCTCATCGCGGGAAAGCCTTTTTCGTGCATCAGCTCGTACGCACTTGCCCTTGATACACCAAGCACCTTTGCCAATATTTCCGCATTAAGATAAAGCGGAATCTCGTCATAGCTTTTATAAACTGACTGTTTCATTTTTCTTCTACTTTGCTTTGTCGTATTTTTCAAGCTTCTCTTTTACCGAAAGCTTTGCGCCTTGCGTCTGTAGCATTTTTTGAAAATAAGCTTCCTCGATTGGGCCTATCGGCATAAGAGTATACTGAAGACTTCCGTTGCGGATCCGTCCGTCTCGGGTTATGACAGTCGTGTATTCGCTTGTGATCATTCCCTTTTTGCACAAACCGTTCACGTACTTTTTAACCGTGTTTTTGCTCATGCCGACCGCCTCGCAGATAGTTGAATAGCTTGGATGGCACTTAAAGGTTTTCCTGTCCTCGCAGTACATAAGGTAAGCGTAGACAAGTATCTCGCCCGAGCTAAGCCCGAGACGGAAGATCGAATTCGGCATCGGGAAAAATTTTCCCGATGCATCTTTTTTGTTTTGATTCAAATACAATACCCTTCTCCTTTCATTTGAAATAAAAAAGAGTGCCGAGATTTCTCTCGACACTCAAAGTGTTTTAGCGGAAATTATTTTTGATAGAATTTTTCTTCGAGCTGATCCGTGTTCTGCGAGTTATCTACGATTACGTGAAGATATCCAAGGATATTTTCCGTGATAAGATTCCACGCTTCGCTGGGGTCGCCGTCAAATAATACAAGCTCGGGATAGACGTAATCGTGCGCTCCCTTGACCTTATCAAGAAGCCGATGCTTTTCTTCATACAAGAGACTTGTAAAAAGCAGATGCCTGAATTTTGACACGGCATTATCTTCCTTTTTATCAAGCTCCTTCAGAAGCATCAGGAGTATATGCTCGTTTGCAATATTTTTACTTACGTCAGAAAGACAGCTCGTGAATATTTCTTGCGCCTTTTCCGTATAGACAGCTTTGTCTGCGCCCTCGGCTTTCTGCGCTTTCAGCGTTTGGATTCGGATGTCTCTTTCTGCTTTCGAAACAATTTTTATAATATTTTGCTTCTTGTGCGTATCGTTTGCACCGCTGTCCTTGGCATCAAGCTCGAACAGCTCCGTCAGCGGAACGTTCCTCGTTTTCTTCACCTGACTCTTATATCCCTCGACGATATTGTAGAGGAAGGACATCGGAGTATCGAGCCTGGCAGCGCCATCTGTTTCGGGAGCTTCACCTTGGGTAATATAGCGGAAGAATTTTGGAAGCTTACCGCCGTTATGCTTTTTATAAGCATCTCTCGGCTTTTTGAGAATGCGAAGCACCTTGTCTGCATTCACCGCATACATTCTCTTTGCTTTGTCGATCTCCATTCCCGAAAGAACTGCGAGCTTGCACGCGTCAAGGTAGAGCCATTTGACCTCGTCCATACTTCTGCCGTAGGCAATCTCGTTCCAATAAAGACTGTTCAAGAACTGCGAGAGGTTGACGATCTCTCCGATGAGATTGTTGGAGATTACAGTGTCAAGCTTCGCAAGTCCGCGTGGAGAATTCTCGTAGTCAGTCTTTCCTGTGGTTTCGACCTTGCACACGGGAACACCGTAATGATAGTATTCCTCGTTGGCAGAATCGCAGAGGAGCTTGTTCGGTGTAACGAGCATAGTATCCGAATCGTAATCGCATCCGTTGAGCCTTTGCTGAATATTATTTTCGATGGCGTTGACGCAAACGATAGCAGAGGTAAGGTTGAAGTACTCGTCTATTTCATCGTAGCCTTGGTTCTGAACGATATAAAGATTGCCCATCGTAATGTGCGGGCTTCTCGCACAGAGCAACCACTCGCCGTCCGCAAACCTTCGGGTATATGCTTCGTTTTCTCCGAACAGAAGCGACTTTTTAGGCTCATAGTCCTTGTGTACCGTCGCATACAAAAATTCGTACGGGTTGCCGAATAGAGTCTGATAGTTTCCCTCAACTAATATCCTGCCTTTTTTCATGCGTTCCTTGAAGCTTCGGCACAGCTCGGCACGGTAGGTCTTATACAAATCCGTGTGCTGAAATTCGTCCGTCCGCGCCATCATATCAATAATAACGCGGTGTCGGTAATTTTCCACAGCTATTGGAGCGATACCGCCTGTGATGCGGTCGTAGCTTGCGGTCTTTGCATAGTAACGCAAGAACATGGGATCGGACTGTATCTTGCCGAGATAATCGAGCGTGGGAGCAACAAACCTTGCAATCTGTTCGGGTGCCGCATTGAGCGTATTGATAAGCTGATAGTTGGTGTACGCCATTTTTCCGAACATGTGCAGCGGCTTCTTATCGGTCTTTACCACACCGAAGGCGGACGTGGTCTTTCCTTCATAAAGCTTATCGAGCCACAGCTCAAAGGCATCTCCGAGCTTCATATCCTTCGGCATAAACTTAAGGTATTTGAGACTGCTCTCGGTGATAACGAGCTTGATATCCTCGACCTTTCGCGCCGTGGTGTATCCTGCAAGCTGTCCGACGGTTGTAATGCCGTTATCCTTGAACCATTTTTGCAGATTGGTATTGAACGCGCAGGTTTTGAAGAAGCGGTTGCGAAGAAGCATCATGCCTTTGTCGGCGTATCCCGCATTTTCAAACTCGCTCGCGTCAAGAAGCGCTTCGCCATCCCATATCACGTTCTCGATTTCGGTTTCTTCTTCATCTGCTCTAAGACCGATTTCCGCATCTTCCTTTACGCACACGGCGGTGGTTTTGAACTTGCTCACCTTATCGCGGATGATGAGAATCGCTTTTTTCGGAAGCCTGATCGTGCTTTCAATTCTGCTGAGAGTCAAGGCAATATACGCCTGCCACGATGCCTGATCCGATACTTTCTCTGCGGAAAGACCGCATGCGCTCCACGCCATCATATCCTGATACAACGGCTCGGCGATGAACAAACATCTTCCGTTGCGGCTTGCGCCCGCGCTTCGCTTATAGCGAACGTAATGGATGCCGTCAATATCAAATCCGTGCAGATACAGATGCTCACGGATTTCTTCCTTCTTAATAACAGAAGGAAGATCTTTACCGCTCATCTTGTACTCATGCTTTTTTGCATCATACTCGAAATACTTTCCAAGCAGATCTTCGGAGAGGGGCGTTTCTACGGGAGCATAGCTCTTATCGCTCACGTATGGAATTTCAATTGCGACGAGCACAGGCTCGCCGTCCGCCATACGCACACATGCGTGGTCAACGATATCCGCATCGGTGACGGTGTAACCGCGGCGCACAAAGCGTCTGCCGTATTGCTCGAACAACTTAACGGCGTAATCAAAGGATACGCTGACGATAGCTCTGCAGTATTTCTTTTTCTCAAGGTAGGGATATCCTATCTCCGCCTTGTGTGCCTTATATACCTCGCACAGCTTGTCTGTGTCAAGGCTCTCGTCGATGATACCGCCAAAGGCATCGGGGTTCAGAACGGCGTTCTTTTTTGCGGTGAGCGTGTCGGTACGAAGCAAGTCTTTGCCTTGGATTGACATAATTCGCATATTTCCATAAATTTTTTTCTTTTCTTTTGCCATAGATATTCCTCCTTTCGTGTGATTTTCTTAGCACTTCATTTTATCATATTCAGCGGATTTTTTCAAGCCGCGCATCGCAAGCCGAGCAAGTTTTCTGCAATGAACCACAGTTTTGACCTTCCTACCATATATCCAACATCACCAAACAGACCCAAACATCACCAAATCCTTGGTTTCTCCACACTTTTGCAACCTACAAAATCACGGCAAAAAAGAAAAACTGTAAAAATTGCCGTAATTTTTGCAAATCTGTGCAAGGTTTTTCGGACAAAATAGGCCCGCCCTGCATCTCGGACAGACCTACTTTGGAAACTGATTATCTCGACAGGCGCTTTCTTTGCCTACAGCGACGCAACACTTGAGCACACGGGATGGCTGGGCAAAACGCCCAGCCATCCCGCCTAATTATTCATCGTCCGCAATCGGCATCAAGAAGCTTTCTGCCATCAATCGCGCGCCCAAGCGGAAACCGTAGGAGAATGCGTCGCGCTCGGTGAGGCTGTGCATCTCGTTCATGCAGTCCTCAAGCTTTTCGAGCGTTTCCGTCTGCTTTTCCGTAAGAGTCTTTTCGAGCTCGTCGCGATTTCGCGCCGTCAGCTGAAGCAGTTCCTTCAAGCGCTTGTCGCCGCGCGTGCTTTGCTCGAAGGGTGAGACGTTGCCGTACCAGAGCTCGTCAATCGTTTTCATCGCCGTCTTCCGCATAAGGAAACGGTGACCGCATCTCCGAGTTCTCCCTCGGCAATACAGTCACCGTTCTTTTTCATTTTTTCTACTGCAATCAAGGTCTGGCGGACGATTTCTAACTCACGATATGTGTTAGGATCAATGGTTACCGTCGGAGGAGGATTTTGAAGCAGAGATTTGATGACCTGCCCCATCACTCCTACTCGTCTC
>JAZQDD010000043.1:0-4071 GCA_045546615.1 Eubacteriales bacterium
AAGGAAGCTTTTTGCTTTGGCAAAAAGCAAACCTATTGAAAAGGGAAAAGCGCACCCAGCGCGTCATTCCGAAATTCTTCAAAGAGAGCGGGAACGGCGCACTCTCTCGCGTCATTCCGAAGTCGTGGCGCGTTGTTCCGCGCCGCGACGAGCGAATCTCTCCGTTTTTCCGCAGAAAAACGGCGCCATATGTTAGCACTGACCGCTTTGCAAACGGTAAAAGCCAAAAAATACGGCTACGCACTATTTGCGGTTAACGTTAACATAAGGCTCTCCCTCAGGGAGAGCTGGCGCGATAGCGACTGAGAGGGGGCGCGAAAGCCCTCTCCGTCGGCTACGCCGACACCTCTCCCAAAGGGCGAGGCAAATTGTTGGTGCGAACATTCGGCACAACCAAATCGCACGGCAGGGAAAACGCTCACGCGTTTTCAATGATATCCACCTACGGTGGATGATATCCGACTCCGTCGGATGAAATATTTGCCCGTTGGGCAAATGTGAAATATTTTGCTTCGCAAAATGTGAAGGTGGCTTTTTGCTTTGGCAAAAAGCATTATATAAATTAAAAGAGGAATAATACACTTGACGAATCTATAAAATTGTGTTAAAATATTCGTTGAAAAGGTGTAAATACGAATTTTTAACGAAAGTGTAGTGCGATGATTGAAAGAAAACAATATTTAGATCAGCTCATTTCAAAAAAAGAAAACGGCATGATCAAGGTGATCACAGGAATCAGAAGATGCGGTAAATCCTATCTGCTGTTTGAGATCTATCATAAGTATCTTAATTCCATAGGCGTTAACGATGCGCAAATAATCGAGCTTGCCCTTGACGATGATGAAAATATCAGGTACAGAAACCCCATAGAGCTTGGCGAGTATATTCGCAGTATTCTTGCGGACAAGGATAAAACCTATTACATCTTCCTTGACGAGATACAAAAGGTTAAAACTGTGAAAAATCCTTATCTCGATGATGAAAACGAAACCGTCAGCTTCGTTGACGTTCTGCTCGGGCTTATGAAAAAGAAAAATGCAGACGTGTACGTTACCGGCTCTAATTCCAAAATGCTCTCATCGGACATTCTTACCGAATTCCGCGGCAGAGGCGACGAGATACGCGTTCATCCCTTGAGCTTTGCGGAGTTTTACGGAGCGTACGGGGGAGACAAGCGTGATGCTTGGATAGAATATTATACCTACGGCGGTATGCCGTATGTGTGCACTCTTGCCGACCATAGGGCGAAGGCGCAATATTTAAGCGGTCTTTTTGATAATATCTATTTATCGGACATACTTGAGCGTCATAGCGTTCGCGACAAGGGAATGCTTGATGAGCTTTTGAATTTTATCTCATCCTCCGTTGGCTCGCTGACCAATCCACGCAAAATAGCCGATACCTTTGCAAGCGTGGAGCGCATAAAAATAACTCCGGATACCGTTTCCCAATACCTTGATTATTTTATTGATGCGTTTATGCTCTATAAAGCACATCGATTTGATATCAAGGGAAGAAAATATATTGGCTCGCCTCTAAAATATTATTTTTCCGATATCGGACTTCGTAATGCAAGGCTGAATTTCCGCCAAACCGAGGAAAATCACATTATGGAAAATATAATATATAACGAGCTGATAATACGCGGCTTTACTGTTGACGTTGGCGTTGTTGAGTATAATTACAAGGATTCCGAGGGCAAAAGTAAAAAGACAAATCTTGAGGTGGATTTCGTTATTACCGACGGTAGCCGCAAGTATTATATTCAATCCGCACTTACGGTAAGCGAGGAGGATAAGAGATTACAGGAGGTGCGTCCGTATGCAAGGATTGCGGACTCCTTCAAGAAAATCGTTGTGGTAAAGGATAATATCGTTCCTTGGCACGATGATAATGGGGTGCTTTATGTAGGAATTGAAAAATTTCTGCTTGATCAGCATGCAATGGATTTATAAAACGCCGGTGGCGTTTTCAGTGAATTTGCGCCTGCGGCGCAAAAAGCAATTTATAAAAGCAAAAACGGTCAAAGCCGCGGCTTTGACCTGTTTTGTTATTTCAAACGCATTTTTCACAAAAAAATCACCTTAATTTTACCAAATAAACTATATTAACATGTAAAATAATATTGCAAACAGCCAAAATGAGAAAATTGGCAAACATAAATTAAGGAGCAATTATGAAAAAAGGCGTTTTGTCAACCGTAGCGTTTATTCTTGCGCTGGCGGCGTTCAGCGCGTACCTCTTGCTTGATACCTTTATTATCGCGCGAGACGGTGATGCGATAGTGTCCATGGGGGACGTGACGTTCCCCACGCGCGAGCCGAGTGAGGATGTGCCGTCCGATACGAGCGGCGGTGAGATAATTCCCGATGATTGGGACGAAAATTTCACCGATGAGGCGGTGTGGACGGATAATTCCTACACCGACAAAAATATTTCAGTAAAAATAACCGAGCATCGGGTGGAGAACACGACGGTATACGTCGCTGACGTGCGTCTTTCGAGCGTAGAGTACCTCAAAACCGCGCTTGCAAAGGGAAAATACGGCTCAAATATCAAGCAAAAAACATCTGCTATGGCGAAGGATAATAACGCCATTCTCGCCATAAACGGCGACTACTACGGAGCGCGCCGCGCGGGATTTGTTATTCGTCAGGGCGTGCTTTACCGCGAGAGCGCGGCGGATGACCGCGAGGCTCTTGCGATATTTGTGGATGGCTCGTTCTCCGTTGTGAATGAGCAAAGGTCGTCCGCGCGCGAGCTTCTCGCCGCGGGCGCGTACAACGTCCTCTCCTTTGGGCCTTCGCTGATAGTTGACGGTGAGGTTACGGTTGGAACAAGGGATGAGGTCGACCAGTCCATGGCGAATAATCCGCGCACAGCTATCGCATACGTTGAGCCGCTTCACTACCTGCTCGTCGTGTCCGACGGGCGCACAAGAGAGAGCAAGGGATTAAAGCTTTATCAGATGGCAGAATTTTTGCAGGGACTTGGTGCGCGCGTTGCGTATAATCTTGACGGCGGGGGTTCGTCCACAATGTATTTTGGCGGTAAGGTCGTAAACAAGCCCACCACCAACGGCAAAAAGATTTCGGAAAGAGAGGTGAGCGACATTGTCTACGTCGGTTACTGATAAGAGAGATCGCCGCGGACTGCACGGCGGGTGGATATACCTCGCGGTGTCGCTGTTTTGCCTGCTTTTCGGTGCTGTATATGAGCATTTCAGCCACGGCGTTTATTCAAGCGCAATGGTGTACGCCTTTGCCTATCCGTTGTGCCTTGGCGCGTTTCCCGCGCTCACGCTTTGCGTGATTGGCGGCAAGGCACAGAGATTTATCTTCACGGGCGCATCCGCGCGGCTGTGGGCGTATGGAATCGCAACGCTGACGGTGGGCAGTATCCTTTCGGGCGTTCTGGAAATTTACGGAACGGACTCGCCCCTTCTCATCGCATACCCCATAGCGGGCGCGGTACTTCTCGTAGCGGGCGCGGTGGTGAAAACGGCTTTGCCGTTTTCAGTGAAATCCGACTTCGTCGGGTGAAATACGGCTTCGCCGCGTGAAATATTTGCCCAAGGCAAATGTGAAATATTTTGCTTCGCAAAATGTGAAGGAAGCTTTTTGCAAGGCAAAAAGCATTATAAATTAAAAGAGGAAGAAACGCGCGTTTCTTCCTCTTTTTTCCTTCATGTTTGCCAACGGCAAACACATCATTCATCATACGCGGAGCGTACATCATATTTGCCGTAAGGCAAATGCATCACTGTGAAAACGCTTCGCGTTTTCAGCGAAATCCGACTTCGTCGGGTGAAATACGGCTTCGCCGCGTGAAATATTTGCCTAAAGGCAAATGTGAAATATTTTGCTTCGCAAAATGTGAAGGTAGCTTTTTGCAAGGCAAAAAGCACACCTATTGAAAAGGGAAAAGCGCACCCGGCGCGTCATTCCGAAATTCTTCAAAGAGAGCGGGAACGGCGCACTCTCTCGCGTCATTCCGAAGTCGTGGCGCAATGTTCTGCGCCGCGACGAGCGAATCTCGCCGTTTTTCCGCAGAAAAACGGCGCTTGATGTT
>JAZQDD010000044.1:0-58110 GCA_045546615.1 Eubacteriales bacterium
GCGCAAGGAGATACTCTCCTTCGGACCGCTTTGCGTTGCACCTGAGTATCAGAGGCAAAAGCTCGGCAAAATGCTGATTGAGCATTCCTTTGAGGTAGCTCGCAAGATGGGCTATGATGTCAACATTAACTTCGGCAATCCAGGTAACTATGTCAGCCGTGGGTTCGTGAGCTGTAAAAAGAAGAATGTAAGTTTTGTAGTGGACGGTAACTTCCCAACGGCACTTCTTGTCTGTGAACTTATTCCCGGTGCGCTTGACGGCAAAAAATGGATGTATATTCCCAGTACCGCCGCCGATTGCTGTGAGGATACCGCCGCAGCCCAAAGTCGGATCGTAGCCATGTCGTTCTGTGAGCCAAGGAGTTGTAGCTAAGTGTTGTCTTCCTAAGACCGCTTGGCCTCCGACTTCTTTTTGCCGTCAAGTGCGCCAGGGACAAGTTCGCAAACAAGGAGTGCCGTCGGGAAGTTACCGTCCACTGCAAAACTTACATTCTTCTTTTTACAGCTCACGAACCCACGGCTGACATAGTTACCCGGATTGCCGAAGTTAATGTTGACATCATAGCCCATCTTGCGAGCTACCTCAAAGGAATGCTCAATCAGCATTTTGCCGAGCTTCTGCCTCTGATACTCAGGAGCAACGCAAAGCGGTCCAAAAGAGAGGATCTCCTTGCGGATACCATTTTCGTCCTCAAGCCAAGCCTTTGTGTACATAATGTTGCCGATGATCTTGCTGTCAAGCTCAAGCACGAATGCAAGCTCAGGTATGAAGTCAGGGTGCTTTCGCATCTGATGCACGTAATAATGTTCGCCGGCACCGGGCTTATAGACATTCCAAAATGCCTCACGGGTAAGTTCTTCTACTGCTCTGTAGTCTTTTTCTGTTTCTAAACGTATCGTCAAATTGTTCATTGTTTGATCCTTTCATAAATCGTTGACGCCCAAGATACGAGAGGATTGCCGAGAATGTATTTGCAAACCTCTCGTTTACAAAACAATCTCCAAAAGGTTGGTATTTTTCAAAAAGCACTCTCCAAAATAATATTCAAGCCGAGGCTTGTAAAGTAATTATATCACAAAAACCGTTTTTCTTCAAGATATCGCTCTGGCGGCGCCTTTAACTTTTTTGTGAACTTGTGCAATACCTATTGACATCTATATCATAACTGTATATAATAGATATACACAGCATAAACAGAGGTGATAGCGTGAACATACTGATTGATAATAAAAGCGGCGCTCCGATCTACGACCAAATTTATTCCCAAATCAAAAGTCAGATTATCAGCGGAGCACTCCAAGAAGATGAAATGCTGCCGTCTATTCGCGGCCTTGCCAAGGATCTTCGTATCAGTTTTATTACCACGAAACGTGCATATGAGGAACTTGAAAAGGATGGCTTTATCTACACGCTTCCCGGCAAGGGGTGCTATGTTGCCCCGAAGAATGTGGAACTGCTTCGGGAAGAAAATCTGAAAAAGATCGAAGAATATATAGACGAGGTCGTTAGACTCGCTACTTCCTGTAATCTGAGCAAAAAAGATATTATTGAAATGGTTAATTTCAGTATGGAGGAACAAGGATGAACGCACTTGAAATTAAAAACCTAACAAAATCATATCCCGGCTTCACGCTGGATAATTTGAATCTTACCCTGCCCAGCGGATGTATTATGGGTCTGATCGGAGAGAACGGTGCCGGTAAAAGCACTACCATAAAGCTCATTCTCGATATGATCCACAAGGATAGCGGAAGTATTACAATTCTTGGAAAGGATAACAGCGACAGCATAGAGCTCACCAAAGAGGATATCGGAGTCGTAATGGATGAGGTTGGTATTCCCGAGTGCTTAACTGTGAAGCAAGTCGGGAATGTGATGAAGCACACTTTCCGTAATTGGAATGAAGTTGAATATGCCCGCTTAGTACAGAAACTTGCGTTGCCGGACAAAAAACAATTCAAAGAGTTTTCCCGTGGTATGAAGATGAAGCTGGGTATTGCCATCGCATTATCTCATAACGCAAAACTACTCATCCTGGACGAAGCGACATCAGGACTTGATCCCGTAGTTCGTGATGAGGTGGTTGAGATGTTCAGCGACTTTACAAGAGACGAAAACCACTCCATTCTCATTTCTTCCCATATCGTCAGCGACCTCGAAAAGCTTTGCGACTATGTGGCATTCCTGCATAAAGGAAAGCTGCTACTCTGCGAAGAGAAGGATCAGCTGCTTGCCGAGTACGGTTTGATACACTGTACTGCTGAAGAATTGCACAATCTTCCGGCAACGGCAATTAAGTATAAGAAGGAAAACCCGTATGGCATCGAAGCAATGGTGCAGAGAGGTGCCGTACCTGCAGGTGTAAACGTCAGTCCTATCAGTATTGAAGAACTGTTTGTGTTTATGGTAAAGGAGGCGAGATAATTGAAGGGGCTTCTCTTAAAAGATTGGTATATGATGAAGAAATACTGCAGAGCCTATCTTCTTATTGCGGTCGTCTTCATTGCAGTGTCATTATTTAGCAATGATAATATGTTCTTTGTATTTTATCCTTGCTTGCTCTGCGGAATGATACCTGTTAATTTGCTTGCCTATGATGAACGCAGCCGTTGGATGCAATACAGTGGAACGATGCCATATACAAAATCGCAGATCGTGTGTGGGAAATACTTGATCGGACTGCTTACCCAACTTACAGTTTTAGTTGCTACGGGAATTGCGCAGGCCGTAAAGATGATCGTTGCACATTACTTTGTTCCCGGAGATTTTGCCGTTCTTATGTTATTGATGCTGATCGTATCGACATTCTCTTCTTCCATTTGTCTGCCGTTTGTTTTCAAACTTGGTGTGGAGAAAGGACGTACGGCATACTATATAATGATTGGCTTTGTCTGTGGCGCAAGTGTTTTGGCCTCAAGTATTTTCAGAGGACAGCTTATGAGCGAAATACAGCCCAATTTAATTTTAGCATTGGTTGCTATCGTCGGTATCGGCGTATATATTCTTTCTTGGTATTTGTCTGTTGTGTTCTTTAGAAAGAGGGAAATTCAATAATGATAAAGGCGTCGCAGAAATGCGGCGCTTTTCATCTTTTATAGAGTAGCTTGTTATTACATGCGGTATTGTGAAGTAAAAACTATCGGCAACAAATATTTTGATAAATTTGAAAACTGTATTGATATTTTGCCGATAATATGGTATAATAAGAGCAAGAAAACTTGCCTGGAGGTAACTATGGAATACGTATCTGTCGCGAAAATGGCTGAAATATGGGGGCTTTCTGAACGAAGTGTGCGGAATTACTGTGCCCACGGTAGAATTGCCGATGCGAAACTTATCGGCAAGACTTGGTACATTCCGGAGGATGCACAAAAGCCGGAGCGTGCGAACAAGAAAAACGATGCACCTACATTGCTGCAGATCTTGCGAGAGCAGAAAGCGGCCAAGATGACCGGTGGCATCTATCACAAGGTACAGATTGAGTTGACCTATAACTCCAACCATATTGAGGGTAGCCGGCTTACTCACGATCAAACCCGGTACATCTTTGAGACCAACACCATTGGTTTTGAAAACGAAGTTGTTAATGTGGATGATGTGATCGAGACATCTAACCACTTCCGCTGCATTGATATGGCGATTGACAGCGCAGGGGCTACTCTCACTGAAAAGTTCATCAAAGATCTACACGCAGTTCTGAAAACCGGTACCAGCGACAGCCGCAAGGATTGGTTTGCGGTAGGGGAGTACAAGAAGTTGCCCAATGAGGTAGGCGGAAACGACACTACGCTGCCGGAGAATGTTGCTGATGAGATTCGCAAACTACTGGCAAGTTACAACGAGTTGCCCTCTAAGACCTTTGAGGACATCGTGGCCTTCCATGTTGCTTTTGAACGTATTCATCCCTTCCAGGATGGAAATGGCCGTGTAGGTCGCCTGATCCTCTTTAAAGAGTGCCTGAAGTATAATATTGTCCCCTTCATTATCGAGGACAATCTGAAGCTCTTCTACTACCGCGGCCTCAAAGAATGGGACCACGAAAAAGGATTCCTTATGGATACCTGTCTAACGGCACAAGATCGCTTTAAAGCGTATTTGGATTACTTTAGAATTGTATACTGAGGTTTAGAGAGGAGAAGCCTTAATGCAAAGCCAAGAAAAGAAAACAATTATGGATGAGACTCGCCGCTCAATTGTTGATGCAATCTTAGCGATGGGGAATTTGAAGGGGGATAAGGAATACCATGAGTTTGCCAAATTAGTATGTCCCTCTCTTAGTGATGGAATCTTGAATGAGATAGCTAGACATATGGATCGCTTTGATGATTGGCCAGAGAGCTATCTGCTGGATACTGTAATCGACTACTTAAAGCTTTCGGACAAAGATTTTCTGTTTTTTCTTGAACAGTATGTAAATCCTAATATTCACCATTGGAGATGGAATGCACAAGAAGAATGCGCCGAAGACATACCGAATGAAGAATTGGTGAACACAATTAATCGGTATTTAGAGCACGATGGGTATAAACTGATCGTGAAAGATGTAATAGGGGATAAATATTTTTACCACGGAGTATCCACCCGCGTAGGAGTGCAAGGATCGGTTAAGAATATCATTTTTGCAGCAAAATATAAGCCTGAGATCGCATTTGATGATGCATTAAATAATGATATCCGTATAACACGAAATGAGGATCAGTGTTTAATTTATGATTATCCCATTCCGCAAAACGGTTTGATGTGGGATGAATTAGTGAACTGGTATGCTGAAAAACAAGATATAACCAGTAATCAAGAAAAATGCTTTATACGCAGATTATGTGATTGTTTAGATACAAGTTTTAAGAAAAACGGAGCAAAAGCAGGGCCAGAGACCTGGATGCTTCAAGCATACTATGAACTCAAGAGGGAAAAGGGTATAGATTTACCCGCTCTTATTCCGCAAGTGTATTTGTACTATGATCCGTTGACCGTAAAAGAACGCGGTTACAGGTTGTTTGAACATCAAAAAATGGATTTCCTTATCATTTTTTCGCACCGAGATCGAGTGGTTATTGAGATAGATGGGAAACAGCATTATGCGATTGGGGATACAGCAGAACCAAGACTATACAGTGAAATGGTTAAAGCTCACCGCGAAATGAGTTTGTTTGGTTATGATGTATACCGCTTTGGCGGTTATGAATTTTTGAATGCAGATACGGATGAAGAAGCTAACAAGAGAATGTTGGATAATATAAAAGCATTCTTCGTTAGACTGTTTCACAAATATGGCATTATGATTTAAAACATCATTGTGCTCACACATAATATCTGCCTAAGTGAAGCTGTTAGAGAGTAAAACAAAAGTGATGTTGCAGAAAGTTACAGACGAGGTGAACTTATGGTGTTGACAGTAGGATCAAGAATAAAAGGAAATAATGGGGATACGTATGTTCTTGATGAGATTCTTGGTAGTGGTGGTTTTGCTACTGTGTTTAAAGGTCGTAGAGAATCTGATGGCCTTATTGTTGCAGTAAAAACATTGTTAAATTCTTTTGAAAGTGCAGAAGGACTATTATCTTTTCAAAGGGAATTATTGCAAGCGGGTGTAATTGATTCGAAACATGTCATTAAGTATTATTTTACTCATGATGGCAGTACATATCCCGAATATCCTCCTTACATAATCATGGAGTATGCCAATGGAGGAACACTAGCACAGTTGATTGATTCTCAGAAGCAGAAAGGCGAATTATTTGACCTTAATGTTATTACTGAAATGTGCACGCAGCTTGCTGATGGAATGAATGCAATCAGTAAATCGCTAGTACACCGAGATATTAAACCGGAAAACATATTAATTAAAGACGGAATCTTAAAAATTAGCGACTTTGGTTTGTCGAAATATTCAAAAGATGCTACGCGGACGTTGACATTCAAAGGGTATGGTACTGCCGGATATGTGGCTCCGGAAGCATGGGGAAACGACAAAAACACAATTCAAATGGACATATATTCTATGGGAATAGTGTTTTTTGAGATAGCTACCCTCCAATATCCTTATCGTATTGCGGCGAACGCAGACAATTTAGATTATAGGGATGCGCATTTGTTTGGCGTGGCAAAGAACCCAGGGCAAATAAATTCAGATTTGCCGCAGAGTTTTATTTCTACAATTATTAAGATGATGGAAAAGCCCACATACAAACGGTTTTCTGAATGGGATAGCATTGTGGCAGCTTTAAAAGCCAATTTTTCAAAGCCTGTGGACGAACTTGCATCTGTAGTGGAGCGAGCTTTGGCACAAAGAAACAGTGCAGATTTGCAGAAACAAACAGAAGAGGCAAAACGGAAGAAGGCACAAGAAATGATTCAAGAGCGTTGCCGATTGGTATATGCACAGTATGAAGCTGTAATCTATGCGCCAATTCGTAGCTTTGTTGAAATTTTTAACCAAAAGTATGTAGGCAATGTACGGCTTCGTGTTGAAGAAACAAAGAGTAATGTTGTTCCAGAAAAGTTCTCGCTTAAGATTTCAATGCCAGAGAGTAAATGGATATGTATCGATACGGAAGTGATATTTAGGGAGAACCACACAAGGGAAGTGCAGAGGGACCCCATCTTTCGAGATAGTGGTACTATTCGTAAAAATTATATTCCACAGTGCAAGGGGCGAAGCATTCAAGCTTGGAGTCACGTGCGCGATCAATCCGGGCGTGGATTTAATCTGCTCTTATTGGAAGTGCCGGGAGGATTATACGGAGAGTGGTTTGTGCTAAATAATACAAACAGTGGGTTTAATAGCAATCCGCGAATAGAGCCTTTTGGATTTAACCTCCAAGAGCTACCAAAAGAAATTGTACATATTGCGTCTACACATATATACAATTCCGATTTGTCCGAATTTAATCAAACTGAGTTCTTAGAATTCTTTGCTGATCGTGTTTAAGTCATCTTGTCTGGTGGTTGTTTTGATACCTGATGCTATATCGTGTTTGTATGTTTACTTTTTTTGAAAAAATGCTTGACAACTAAAATGTTAACAAGTATAATAATATTGTAAACATACTAAACGAGGTGATAATATGGCAGATACATCAACAATTGCTTTCCGTGTTGATACGGAACTTCATCGAAAGTTAAAGGCGTATATAGCCAATAATGGTATATCCCTCAGCGAGTACTTCATACCGAAGATAGAGGCTGATTTGAACAGGGAAGAACAAGGAATATCCTCGCAGCAGACAGTGCGTGAGGAATTGCGAGAGTGCGTGAGTGCTCTTAGTGAGCATATTCAACGCATGACGAGTATTCTTGACGAACAATCTTAATATGCCGTTATATGTTGGCATTTCATGAAACTTGACGTGTTCGGGATAGATACAAGTGTATTAAAAGTGAGCCGGAGATTGACAAATGTTGGTTTCCGGCTTTAATTTTTTAAAAAATTTCTGTTTACCCCTTGACTTTTTGGGCCAAAACTCATATTACTTAAATAGAGGCATTTATATTTGCCGTTTTTATTTACGAAGGAGGAGTTGATGAATCTACAAAAAAGGAGGTAATAATATGGCTGAGAATAAAAGCTTGTTTTATGACGCTAAGGAAGTCATGGAAATGTTGGATTTGAAAAAATCCAAAGGGTATGCTTATTTGGATAAGGCTATGGCAACCGGTAAGCCGTTTGTCGTGATCCGAATCGACAAGCTGTATCGAATCCCTAAAGAGTCATTTGATTCCTGGATGAAGCAGATCAACCAACCCATCCAAAACTGATTCCAAAGCAAAAAACAAGCAATAGGAAAGGATACTCGATCATGCCGAGAAAGAAGAAAATTCCTCGAAATGATTTGGGTATTCCGGAGTACGAAATGGAATCTTTGGCAAGAATGTTACTTCCGATTTTGAAGAGGTATATTGACTCGGAGGAAGGAAAACGGGATTGGCAGGAATGGCAAGCCCGAGTGAAAGACGGTGTAAATTGCGCCGTGAGCACGGAATCAAAAGAAGAAATTAAGCTTAGTGATAAAAACTAAGGGATACCCAAAACCACAAAGCCACAGGCGGGGAACCGTCTGTGGCTTTGCGTATGTAGATTCAAAAATAAACGATAAAGGCGAATCCATCTCCCAAGGGACATGGGTTCGCCTTTAACTTGTTTGGTGGAGGCGAGGGGAATCGAACCCCTGTCCGAAAATCTCTTGATACAGCTTTCTCCGGGTGCAGTCGGTTATTTAAAATTCCCCTCGTCAGACGAAAGCCGACATTCTTCTGACTTGGGTATCCTTTTTCTGCGTGACTGCCTCAAAGGATAAAGAGCAATGCACGTTCATCGCTACATGACGCCCAGCATCGGGGCCGCGATACTCCCCGCGTGGACGGGTGACCTTACAAGGTCACGTCACAGCTTACGCTGCGTATGCAAGATTATTATCTGCGTTTAATTTTAAAGGTGAACCGTTTAAAGAGTTGCTCAGCTCTACCCGCTTACCATACCTCAAAATCCCCGTCGAAACCATTACGCCCCCATATTGGGCAGGGAAGAGGTTATATCAATAATCGTACTTGTTCTTGTGAAAACGCTCAACCTCGCGTGCGGTCTGCTTTTCAGCGGCTACGTCGCGCTTATCGTAAAGTTTTTTACCTCTGCAAAGTCCAATCTCCACCTTAACCCGCGAATCCTTGAAATACAATGACAACGGAATAAGCGTGTAGCCCTTTTGGGAGACTTGCGCATGAAGCTTTAAAATTTCTTTACGATGCATCAGCAACTTACGCATACGAAGCGGATCACGATTAAAAATATTACCTTTTTCATAAGGACTTACGTGCATTCCGATAACGAAAAGCTCGCCGTTTTTTATGTCGCAGTAGCTATCTTTAAGATTGACTGCGCCTGCGCGAATGCTCTTGACCTCGGTGCCGCAAAGAGAAATTCCTGCCTCGTATCGCTCATCAACGAAGTATTCGTGGAAAGCCTTGCGATTTGCCGCTATTTGTTTCGTTCCGCGTGCCTTTGGCATTGATAAATTTCTCCTTTCGTACAGATTGCATTGCTTGATTATTATACAACAAATTAAACTATAAATCAAGTATGGATTTATTTTTTATCCAAAATAAAATAAACAGAGAAGCGTATACCGCTATTTTAAAATACATATAATTGCGCAAAATCAATATTTTGCGCAATTAGGGGAAGTGGGATAATTTATTTTGTGCTATATGGGATAATGGCATCAATTTTAATATCACCGTCTCTGTCGGTTAATATGAATAATTCAGGCTTTGCGCCGTCGCTTCCAACATCATCTCTGAATGTGCCGTTATTTTCCCGAATCTTATATTCAAGCCAAAACTCATAGCTTTGATATGTTTTTCCGTTTTCCTCGGTTGAGCTTAATTTTATAGTCGTTATGCAGATATCGTAAATCTGTTGCATTGTAAACGCATCGAAATCCTCGTAGCCGGCGGCATAATACGCATCGGAAAACATTTTATTTATATCGGTGTGATTTCCCGCAATAGCATATTTTATATACTTGCGTAACAAATCAACACCTGCCTTGTAATCCTGCGAAACTTCGGCTGAATTTTCATCGCTTACACTGATTTTTTCATTTCTGCGTGTATCATGAAAATATATATTTCTATCCAAGCCGAGATAAACTTTATCCTTCATAATATCTTTTTCCCAATCTGCTTCGTAGAAAAAAATGGGACGTCGGCTGCTCGTATCATCCGCGTTGCTATTTATTAGTGCGCTTACGATAAAATATGCTAATATAAAAACTATAGATACCATAAAAGCAATCATGATGATCCGTTTTGAGCGAACTCTCTGTGCGGAATAACGTTCCGCTTCTCTTGTGTTTCTGCCTTGTGAATTCATAAAACATCCTCGCATACGGTTTATTATATAAACTATATCACATTTGTTTGCTTTTTTCAATATAATTTTTTATTTTATTGTTACATATTTGTTAAAGTAGACCTTGTCAAAATCCATCAAATGTGATATAATAATATGAATTATTGAAATTTACTCAACGTTGGAGATGAAATCATGAAATATTTTGTTTTGATACCTGACGGAATGGCAGATGAGCATATTCCTGCGCTTGGCGGTTTGACGCCAATGGAGGCAGCCGACAAGCCTACAATGGATTTTCTGGCAAGCTCCTCCGAAATGGGAATGGTTCAAAACGTGCCTGCTGGTATGGTTCCTGAATCCGATACTGCCAACATGGCTATAATGTCATTTGATCCCAAGGTTTATTCAAAGGGACGCTCGCCCCTCGAAGCGGTCAGTATGGGCATAAACATGGATGAATGCGATGTTGCTATACGTTGTAATACGGTAACATTATCGAATGCCGATCGTTATGAGGACAGAATCATGCTTGATAACAGCGCCGGTGAGATAAGCACCGAAGAATCCTCCGTTCTCATAGATGCCCTAAACAAGCATTTTTCAAATTCCGAGCGCAAATTCTACACGGGTGTTTCTTACAGACATTGTCTTATATGGAAAAATGCTTACGACAAATATGATTTCGCCCGTCCGCATGATATTGTAGGTCAACCGATAGGAAATTACATCCCCTCGGGCGAATACGGCGAACCCTTCAGAAAGATAATGGAAGAAAGCATAGCAGTACTTGAAAACCACCCCATCAACATCGAAAGAATTAAAAAAGGGCTTAAACCCGCAAACGCCGTTTGGTTTTGGAGCCCCGGAAAACGCCCGACTCTTCCCTCTTTTAAAGAAAAATTCGGACTTGATGCCGCTGTTGTATCCGCCGTTGACCTTATCAAAGGCATTGGATATTGCGCAGGAATGCAAGTAATTAACGTCGAGGGCGCAACCGGAAATCTTCACACCAATTATTCGGGAAAAGCACAAGCTGTTATTGACGCGTTTTCATCCGGAATGGATTGGGTATACTGCCATGTTGAAGCTCCGGACGAGTGCGGACATCAACGCAGCCCCGATGGAAAAGTCAAATCCATTGAAAACATCGACAGCATGATACTTAAACCGGTATATGAGTACCTTAATGGCTGCGGCGAGGATTTCGGAATCATGATATTGCCCGATCATCCGACGTTTATCCGAACCGGAACGCACGCGCCGAATCCCGTTCCTTATATTATCTATTGCTCGCGCCACAAGTTCAACGTATCTTCCCCGTTTACCGAAAATAATGCGGAAAAATCCGGACTTTATATAGCTGATGGCTCCGAGTTGATGCAAAGATTTTTTGATATTTGTAATTAAAGGTGAAAAATGAATTTTTCATATAATAACGAAAACGAATTTATTGACGATTACAATAGTGCTGATGAGCCCTCCAAAAAGAACAAAGTTTTGTCCGAGATATTTGATCAGACCGAAACGTTTTTATTGGCTATATGCTTTGTTTTTCTGCTGTTTAGTCTTGCTACGCGTATATGCACCGTAGACGGACGCTCAATGGAGGACACGCTATACCACGGAGAGGTTTTGATAGTTTCAGATATCTTGTATACCCCCCAACGAGAAGATATAATCGTGTTTCATCAGACGGGATCGTATAATGAACCCATCGTAAAAAGAGTTATAGCCACCGGCGGCGAGTGGGTTGACATAAAAACGCAAAACAACAAGCTGGTCATAACCATTTACGATGAAAACAAGGAAAACCCAATTGTTCTTGACGAAGATTACGCGGCGTATAAGGACTATTTTGTTTCAAACAGCGATCATAATTTCCCCGTTCAAGTACCAAAGGGCAAGGTTTTTGTTCTTGGCGACAACCGAAACCATTCGTCTGACAGCCGATTCAGACCTATTTCGTTTGTTGACGAAAGGCGAATACTCGGAAAAGTTGTTTTGAGAGTCGCGCCTTTTGATAAATTCGGACGCGTAAACTAAACGATTGGAGGCTATTATGCCATCACAGACAATACAGTGGTTTCCGGGGCATATGGCGAAAACCCGCCGACTTATCTCCGACAACCTCAAAAACGTTGATGCCGTCATAGAAATGCGAGATGCAAGGATCCCGATAAGCTCAAAAAACCCCGAGATCGAACGGCTCGTCAGCGGAAAACCGAGAATAATTCTGCTCAATAAGGCGTCACTTGCCGACGATGCAAAGTCCAAATATTGGCTCAATCAACTTAATCAAAAAAACACCGTGTGCATACTGACCGATTGTTCAAGTGGACAAGGGCTTAACAAAATAGCCCCCGAAATTCAAAAATTATGTACCGAAAAACTTGATAGATATGCCGAAAAAGGCATGATGGGACGCCGCCTGCGTGCAATGGTGCTTGGAATACCAAACGTTGGAAAATCGTCGCTTATAAACAAGCTGGCAGGTAGCAAAAAAGCCAAGGTCGAGGACCGCCCGGGAGTGACAAGAGATAAACAATGGGTAGCTACCTCAGTTGGAATAGACCTTCTTGATATGCCCGGCGTACTTTGGCCCAAATTCGATGACGTTGAGGTGGGAGAAAATCTTGCCGTAACAGGTGCTATCAAAGATGACATACTTGACACCGCGGAGATCTCTATAATGCTCCTTAAAAAGCTCGTTAGGCTTTATCCGGAATTGCTGTGCACGAGATACAAACTTGGGTCCGCCGAAGAAATAAGCGATCTTCAACCCTTTGAGCTGTTTGAGCTTATCGGAAGAAAGCGCGGTTTTCTCGTACGCGGCGGTGAGATAGATCCTGACAGAACTGCCTCTGTTATCCTCGATGAGTTCAGAGAGGGCGTAATCGGGCGCATAACGCTTGACCGCACGGAGAATGAGTAATGGCTAAAAAAAACAAAGCAACCGCCCCTCTTGAATTCACGCTTGAAAACGAGCTTTCAGAACGCGGTTATTCCCGAATTTGCGGCATTGACGAGGCGGGACGCGGACCTTTGTGCGGTCCTGTTGTTGCCGCGGCCTGCATTCTCCCCCTCGGAATCGAGATAGCCGGTTTGAATGACTCGAAAAAGCTCAACGAGCGCACGCGAGAGATTCTTTTTGAAAAAATAACGAGTGTTGCCATTGATTATTCGATAGCCTCGGCAAGTGTTGCTGAAATTGATGATATGAACATACTTGAAGCTACGCTTCTCGCAATGCGAAGAGCCGTGGCGGGACTAAAACAACCGCCGGATTATCTGCTTGTGGACGGTAATGTTTTCAGAAGCTTTGACACAGACGGATGCTTTGTTGTTGGTGGAGACGCCAAATCCCCATCTATTGCCGCAGCTTCGATACTTGCCAAGGTAACGCGTGACAGAATATGTATGGAGCTTGATGCCCTATATCCTCAATACGGTCTGTCATCCCACAAGGGCTATGGAACAAAAGCCCACATTGCCGCCCTGCGGGAATATGGACCATCGGATATCCACAGAAAAAAGTTTATACGTTTTTTGGGAAATGATACTTGACTTTTTCAAAAGAAAAAAGAAAACCGATCCCCCTTCTCCGCCCGATTCTCATTCAAGGCTAAACCCGAATCAGCTCGGCGGTGTCGGGCAATACGGTGAGGACAAGGCGGCAGAGTATTTGTTTCTTCACGGTTATAATATAATTGAAAGAAATCTAAAATACGGAAAGCTTGAAATTGACATTATAGCGGAAAATGAACGTTTCCTCGTTTTTGCGGAGGTAAAAACACGAACGTTTTATTCCGACAATAATAAATTCGGGCCACCGTCTGCCGCAGTCAACGCCAAAAAGAAAAACAATATCAAAACCGCCGCGCAAGCGTATATTAGAGAACACGGATACAGCAAAAAACCAAGGCTTGATATTGTTGAAATATATGTCAATAAAACACCCGATGGCTATTCGATAAGATCAATAAACCATATCGAAGGGGCGTTTGGCGGGCAGATTTTCCCAACCGATAAAAAACGTCCCTACCAACGCAGAAAATAAAATTTTTATATAATTATGGAGAAAAACCATGAAATTCATCAGTACCAGAAACAAAAATGATGCTCAGCCCATAAGCTCTGCTATGGCGATAAAGCAGGGACTTGCGCCCGATGGCGGACTATACGTTCCCGAGAGCATCCCATGTATCGATAACGACTTTATCTCCTCTCTCGTAAACAAGGAATATGCCCAAAGAGCTTTTGATATACTCTCGCTTTTCCTTGATGATTATTCCGCCGCCGAATTAAAGGGATATTGCGATGCCGCATACTGCGAAGAATCTTTCCCCGGCGGGGCGGCCCCCCTCGTTCACGTAAATGACAACATTTATTCGCTTGAACTTTGGCACGGTCCCACCTCGGCTTTCAAGGACATGGCACTTCAGATCATGCCAAGACTGCTCTCCGGCGCGCTTAAAAAGACGGGGGAAACTCGCACCGCACTAATTCTTACTGCCACTTCCGGCGACACGGGCAAGGCGGCTCTCGAGGGACACAAGGACATCCCCGGAGTGAAAATAAAGGTATTCTACCCTGTCGACGGCGTCAGCCGAGTTCAGAAACTGCAAATGATCACACAAACAGGAAGCAACGTTGACGTTTGCGCGATCCGAGGCAATTTTGACAACGCGCAGACGGGCGTTAAGCAGATTTTCTCCAATTCCGAAGCCGCTAAAAAGCTTGACGAGATGGGATATTTCCTTTCGAGCGCAAACTCGATAAACTGGGGTAGGCTCTCTCCTCAAATAGTTTATTATTTTTCCGGCTACTGTGATCTTGTTAAAATGGGCAAGATCAACGTGGGCGACAAAATAGACGTCTGCGTTCCTACGGGAAATTTCGGTAATATTTTTGCTGCTTATCTCGCAAAGGAAATGGGGCTTCCCATTGAAAAGCTGATATGCGCGTCAAACTCCAACAACGTACTTACCGACTTTATTGCAAACGGGAAATACGACAGAAACCGCCAGTTCTACACCACCGCATCTCCCTCAATGGATATACTCATATCAAGCAATCTTGAGAGACTCTTGTACTTCTGCGCAGGAAGCGACAAGACACGCGAGTATATGAAGGAGCTTAATGAAAACGGATTCTATCAAGTTGATGACAATATCCTTGCAAAAATACGCGAGAATTTCTGCGGATATTTTGCAGACGAAGCCGCAACAGCCGCCACGCTTCGCAAATTCTATGATGCTTACGGATATCTTTGCGACACTCATACCGCCGTCGGTTTTAATTGTGCCGAACAATATATAGCTGAAACGGGTGATACGCTCCCGATAATTACGGCATCCACCGCCAGCCCCTACAAGTTTGCGGGAAGTGTTTATAAAGCTCTCACCGATTGCAAGCCTTCCGACGGATATGCCGCGCTTGAGGATCTCGCCGCGCTTACAGGCGTATCGATTCCCGCCCCCCTCGCGGGACTTGACTCCAGAAAGATACGTTTTGAGAGAGTTTGCAATCCCGAAGAGATGCTTAACGACGTATTCGAGAATTTATAAAAAGGGTTGTCGCATCGCGACAACCCCGTAAGGATGCTTATTCTGCCTTAGGCTTGAATGTGACGCAAGCAGTGTCACCGCTATGCTGTGCATTAGAAGGTCCAACGAGAATCTCCTTTGCGGTGCAATGTGTGTCACTGTCGTGATACTGACAATTCTTAACGTCGCAAATAATGCCCTCGATATGCTCACAGCATCCCATCTTCGCAGAGTTCTTTTCGCTACTGCAATCTCTCATGATTCAAAATCTCCTTTCAAGTGATTTCAATATAATTATGTCACTTGTTCTCCCCATATATTCATATCGATTTTTTTGAGGTGAAAACATGTCCTTGTTCGTTATAGCAGATCTTCACCTTCCCGGCGCGGATGGAGAGCGAAAATCTATGTCTTGCTTTGGCAGACGTTGGATTGGCGCCGAAGAAAAGCTGATAAATAATTGGAATGCAATAATCACTGAAAACGATGCAATTGTTATTCCGGGAGATATTTCATGGGCTATGACACTCAATGAAGCGAGGGCGGATTTTGAGCTTATCAATTCCCTACCCGGTACTAAATATATAGGGAAAGGCAACCATGATTTTTGGTGGACTACGGCAGCAAAAATAACTGCATTCTTTAAGGAAAACAATTTCTCAACTCTAAATCTGCTTCACAACAATTCCTACCTTCTGCCCGAGGGAGTTATTTGCGGAACAAGAGGATGGTTTCCTGATGAGACCAACCAAAAAACAGTTGGTGAAGTAGATTGGAAAAAGATTGTAAACCGTGAGGCGGCGAGGCTTGAGATAAGTCTTTCATCTTCAAATAATTTCCCAAAAGAAATTGAACGAATAGTTTTTTTGCACTTTCCGCCGGTATGGAACTCAATAGTATGCGATGACATTATAAGCGTTCTAAAAAAATATTCCGTAAAACGGTGCTATTACGGGCACATTCACGGTGTTTACACCTGCCCGCCGTCTTTTGAATACGAGGGAATCATTTTTGAGATGATTTCGGCTGATTACCTCGATTTCATTCCGAAAAAAATAGCAAATTCCCACAAATCTATTGACAGATAAAAATTTTATAGTAAAATATATAAGAATGTATGAAATTTGAAAGGAATAAAAAAATGACTATCAAAAAATCAGAGATCAAAGAAAACAATCAAGCACTTGTTGAATTCTCCTTTGACGCCGCTGCTGTAGAGGCTGAAAAGGCAAAGATCTTCAAGAAGAAATCCAACAGCTTCAACGTTCCCGGATTCAGACGCGGCAAAGCTCCCCGCAATGTTATCGAAAAGATGTACGGCAAGGAAATTTTCCTTGAGGATGCTATCAATGAGCTTATCAGCTCTTCCTATTCCGAAGTAATGGGCGCAGTTGAAAAGACTGTTGTTTCCCGCCCCGAGTTTGACGTTGTTTCCTACGACGAAAACGAGCTCGTTCTCAGCGCAACCATGTTTGTAAAGCCCGACGTTACCATCGAGGGATACGAGGGACTCGAAATAAGCGTAGTTCGTCCTCCTGTTACTGACGAGGAGATCGACCGTGAGATCCAGACTGTACGTGAGAGAAACGCTCGCGAGATCGAGATCACCGATCGCGCAGCTGCCATGGGCGACACCGCCGTTATCGATTACGAAGGCTTTGTCGGAGACGTAGCTTTTGAGGGTGGCAAGGCAGAGGGACACCACCTCAAGCTCGGTTCCGGTCAGTTCATCCCCGGATTCGAGGAGGGCATCGTTGGCAAGAATGTTGGTGAGTCCTTTGACGTAAACGTAACCTTCCCCACCGAGTACCACTCCGCTGATCTCGCAGGCAAAGAAGCTGTATTTAAGGTAAAGCTCAATGCTCTTACTTTTGACGAACTGCCCGAGCTTGATGATGATTTTGCACTTGACGTATCCGAATTTAATACTTTTGCCGAATATCGCGCTGATGTTGCGGCTAAAATCGAAAAGAGACACGAGACTTCCGCTGACAGAGAACTCGGCGAAAAGATCGAAGCCGCTATCTGCGAGAAGCTCGTTGGCGATATCCCCGAGTGCATGATCGACAATGAGGTTGAGGGCATGGTACGCGATAGCGAATCCCGCATGCAGATGCAGGGTATGGATTTCAACGTCTACCTCAAGTATTTCGATATGACGCTTGATGCATATAAGGCACAGATTCGTCCCGCCGCTATCAATCGCGTAAAGGCAGAGCTTGCTCTCGAAAAGATCGCAGAGCTTGAAAAGGTAGAAATCACCGATGAAGCTATCGATGCCGAATATAACACCATCGCATCCGCATACAATGTTGATGTGGATTACGCAAAGGCTAATCTTCCTGCCGAGGAGATCCGCCACTCTCTCACCATTCGCGCAGCTCTTGACGCTGTTAAGTCAACCGCAAAGGTAACTTATCTCGAAAGCGCACCCGCGCCTGAAGCCGAGGGCAACGAATAATTAAAATAATCATTTCCGCATTACAAACAGGAGGTAATACCAATGAATGATTTTATCAAAAGAGATGAAAGGCGCGCGGCACTCGTGCCAATGGTCATCGAGCAAACGGGCAGAGGCGAGCGTTCGTTTGACATTTTTTCTCGCCTTCTCAACGATCGCGTAATATTCCTTTCCGATGAAGTTAACGATACTACAGCCTCCCTTGTAATCGCTCAAATGCTTTATCTCGAATCTGTTGATCCGGACAAGGATATTTCCTTTTATATCAATAGCCCCGGCGGTTCTGTAACCGCAGGAATGGCTATTTATGATACAATGCAGTTTGTAAAGTGTGATGTCACCACCATCTGTCTTGGTCTCGCGGCGAGCATGGGAGCTTTCCTTCTTGCCGCAGGAACCAAGGGCAAACGCATTGCTCTTCCCCACAGCGAAATTATGATACATCAACCCCTCGGACAAAGCTCGGGACAGGTTTCTGATGTCCTTATTCGCACAGAGCTTCTTGTTCGCACTCGCCAAACACTCAACGAGCTTCTTGCGAAAAACACAGGACGCTCTATTGAGGAGATCGCAAGAGACACCGAAAGAGACAATTTTATGACTGCTGAACAGGCTCTTGAATATGGTCTTGTCGACCGCATTATTGAGCATCATTGATTTTGAAAGGCAACAATATGTCATCATACAAAAAAAACGAGCTTCACGTTTGCTCTTTTTGCGGACGCACTGAGGAAGAAGTAAATTTTTTGATTCCGTCAAACACGGGAGCATTTATATGCGATTTTTGCGTCGAATCATGCGAGGAGCTTATTGAGGAAAGCATAAGATATGCCCAAAACGCGCAGGAAGCTGACAAACTTACGCTCCAAACGCTTCCAAAGCCCATTGAGATCAAGGCATCTCTTGATGAATACGTTATAGGTCAAGATAAAGCGAAAATAGCACTTTCCGTTGCGGTTTACAATCATTACAAGCGTATTTTGTCCAAGGCTTCAACCTCACGCAAAAAACGCTCACGCAAAGCATCCGACGTCGTTTCTGACGGTGTAGAGCTTCAAAAAAGCAATGTTTTGCTGCTTGGTTCTACCGGTGTAGGAAAAACTTATCTTGCCCAAACACTTGCAAAATCACTCAAAGTCCCTTTTGCTATTGCGGATGCTACCACTCTCACGGAAGCGGGATATGTGGGCGAGGATGTTGAAAATATTCTCCTACGTCTCATTCAAGCTGCCGATTATGACATCGAACTTGCCGAACGAGGAATTATTTACATCGATGAGATCGATAAGATTTCAAGAAAAAGTGAGAATCGTTCTATAACACGCGATGTCTCCGGCGAGGGTGTTCAGCAAGCGCTTCTTAAAATACTTGAGGGAACGATATCGAATGTCCCCCCTCAGGGCGGAAGAAAGCATCCCAATCAGGAATTTATTCAGATAAATACTGAAAACATTTTGTTTATTTGCGGCGGAGCATTTGACGGTCTTGACAAAATAATCGACAAACGCGAAGGCTCGCAAGCAATAGGCTTTTCCAGCGAACTTAAGTCAAGTTCCTCAAAAAACAAGCAGTCCGATTATTCGGGAGTCATTCCTCATGATATAGTAAAATACGGACTCATTCCTGAACTTGTAGGAAGAATTCCCGTCATTGTTTCACTCGATCCTCTTGACAAGGAATCCTTGACAAGAATCATCAAAGAGCCTCGCAATGCGCTTGTTAAGCAATACGCAAAGCTTTTTGGCCTTGACGGAATCGAGCTTGTTTTTGACGATAACGCAATTGGCGCGATAGCTGAAATGGCGGTTGAACGTAACACCGGTGCAAGAGGGCTTCGAGCTATATTTGAATCGGTCATGATGGAGCTTATGTTTGAGCTTCCGTCAAGAAAAGATGTGGCGTCTGTAACCATAACCGAAGAGTTTATTAAAAAAGAAGTCTCCTCCCCCATCATTACTCTAAAAGAAAATATTCAATAAAATAAGGGTGTTGTTGCTCGGCAACAACACCCTATTTTTATGAGTTACACCTGTTTTTTTCACACTGCGAATTGCAGGATAAGGGGGGATTAAACTCCTTAACGGGGAACGCCATGCTCTTGAAAATACTGCAAGGATTCTCCTCGGGCGGGGCAATACACTCCTTGTCGGGCACGGAGTATTCAACGGCATTTATGAGAAGCTGGGCTGGTCTGATAAGTCTGATAACAGAGAAGATACCGACAGAAACCGCAAGGAACCTGCCACCGTCAGCATCGCAGTCAGAAAGCGGCGCGCTCACTTTTTCCAGTACGCAGTCAGGAACGTCAGACGGGCAGCAGCAGCAACAGATAGGGAGAGAATTCTTTTCAAGCACGTTAGCGCTGAGAATTATAGGATCAATTACTTCAACTACCGCCGTGGGTGCTTTATGCTCGCATTCCGCAAAATCGGGTTTCGGGCATATTCCAAAGCTTTCGGGATCGGACTTGAATACGCTCACATTGCTTTCTCCGCCAAAAAGCACTACCCTTTTGTCGATCGTAGCTATTCCCTCAAACTCCTGCGGACGGTTCGAGCCTACACATGCCTCAAAAGTTATTTTTATAAAAAATCTGATATTGACAGTATAAAAACCGCGATTAAATCTCACGGGATCTACCCCTATATAAGTCCATGCAATGTATGCATCCTTTGCACGGATGTTACCCGTGCGACTTATTATCTCATTGCCGCAATCCGTAAGAGTAACTCTGACGTTTTCATAACAATCGCGGTCACGGCAACTGTCGTATATTCTTCCCGTGTCTATGCAACAGGTGTCGCGGGCTGACGGCGCGGGGGTGCAACCACAGCCAAATCTGTTTTCGGCCATTACATTTCCTCCTAAAACATCACTTACAGCATTAAAATAATGCTTTCAATAATATTTTATGCTCTACAGCAGAAAATGACATGATTTTTCCTAAATCTTTTATTTTTGCCCTATTTTGCTTGACTTGTTTGATGTAATAATGTATAATTAATATGTATTTTTATATCCACAGGAGAAATAGAAAATGTCAATATTGGTTACAATTTTCTGTATTATATTTATGGCAATCGGCATATTACTCGCATTGCGCATGGGACTTTACAGAACACTTCTTCGCATCGGAACGGGTGTTGCCGCAGTAGTATTTGCCGTCCTGCTTACCACCATCGTCTCTCCGATCATTGCGAAATCTATTCCTGCGATTTCATCACTTGCGGACGAAGCAAGCGCAGAAGAAATCTTTTCTCTTGTTCCCTCTTTGCGGTCTTTTGAAATCGGGCTCGCCACCGCGATCGTTTCTATCCCCGTGCTTTTGATCGCGCTGTTTCTGTTTGCAATAATTTTCTGCATCGTTTATCACATAATCAAAAAGTACGTTCCCTCAAGAAAAGAGACAAAAAACAAATATCTCCTTATTCCTTCAAGTATTCTTGGTGCAGTAATGGGCTTGGCTTCCGCCTGTATGATACTTGCTCCGTTTTCTTACGTTATTGATATAGCGGCAGAGGCAACTCCTATTTTGGCGTCTATCGACGAAAGCGCTCCGATAGCAAACGTACTGACGGATTTTGATAATAATGTTTTTATAAAACTTTCCGCTTCAACTCCCTTCTCCACCCCGTTGGACATAGGAACATCTTATGATTTGGGCAGTGAAAGCACCACTTTGCGCAATAGCATAAAATCCACTGTTTCTTTAGCTTCAAACATATTTATAATATTTGATAGCGAAACCGATGGATATGATGCAGAGTTCGTCAATAAAACGCTTGAACAGGCAAAAGAAAATATTTTCATTAAGACACTGGGCGCTGAATTTGTTTCTAATTTCGCAACACAGTTAAGCGCAGGTGAAACAGTTTTGGAAATATCGTACGATGAAATGTTCGGCGATATCTCTCAAAGCGCCCCCGAGGTTTCGGAAAAAATGCTTCTATTTTTATCCGAAACCACCACCGAAACCATAAGCGAAGATATAACAACCGTTGCCGAACTTTTATTGGCATTTGACCAAAGCGGCTTTTTAGACATTGTTTCCGACTCCGGAGATATCACTGAAGCACTTTCTGATACCGCAATGCTCAAACAGATCATTCTCCCTCTTACAAAAAACGAAAGAGCGTCATTATTGATCGATGCAATCGTTTACGTTGGCTTGGAAGCATCGGCTGAATTAGCAGGCATCCCTGCGGACAGCTATGAGGTTTACGACAAAATGCTCTCTGAACTTAGCGATGTTTTGCTAACTGATGATACCGATAGCGAAAAAGCAGAAAATATCAGACATATACTTACCACCTATGGTGTAAATGCTGATGTTACTGTTATGGAAAAGCTTGTGCGAATTGTCGGCACACAAACCAATAAGGATGAAGCCAAAGCGGCATTTATTGCCGCATCGCTTCAGCTATCCGAAAGCGACGAGAGCAACAGAGAAGTTTTGAGCGCAATTGCAGACAAGAATAAATTCTCCACCGATCGCGCTACTGTATCAACCATTATGGATAGCTTTTCAAATAACAAGAACTCTTCCTCTCTCGATCCCGAAGAAAAAGCGGAAAATATTGCTGCCGCCGTCAGCTCCGTTATATCCATCGCAAACTCCTTTGCAACTTCGGATATGATCGTATCATCTGATATCATCAACGCAATAGGAAACTCTGCCGCGGCTGTATTAAAGAGTGAGCTTGTGGATACCACAACACTTCAAGGACTTGTGAGCGGCATTTTCGAAAATGCTCAGACCTCATCGGACGTAGACCTTAATTTAATTGCTGATTCAATAAACAGCGCTATCGAATCGGACTCCAGCGGAAAAGGTATAGAAGACCTTGCTCACAACGCCTCCGCGGGACTTACAATCGCAGAATCGATTGCGGCAGGCAACAAGGTCGAGAAAGAAAGTGTCAAAACCTTTATTGATACTATGACTCCCAATAGCGCTAACACCTTGAAAGCCTCTGTCTCCAAAGCGTTATTTGTCTCCGGCGGCGCATCTGAAATTAAATCCGACGTATGCAATGATTTGATTCAGAACGTTATTGAGAATATCGAAAAATTCGACACAACAGACACCGATATGCTCAACAAAGAAGCCGAATCTCTGACGACACTGATAAATTTTACAAACGATATTATGGACAAAAAAGAGGACACGGATGTATTTACCGATATTTCCGTGACACCGACTGAGCTTGTTGAACAGATTCTTTCCTCGCAAATAGTTTCCATGTCTGTAATTGATGCATGCTCGGATGAAAACGGCGTCATCATCGATCCGTACGGATTTGCCAACTCGCTCAATGAAACAGAAAAGAGTGAGATCGAAAGCGCTTTGAATGCATCGCTTGCAAATAATAGCGATAAAATAAAGGATGTGGAAATGATTTCTGCATTGCTTTTAGGCAAAACTTGGTAATCAATTTTTCAAAACATCGCCACTCTGACGCTTCATTTTGTACTTTATCCTTGTCGCTTCTCCGCCCCGTATATGACGTTCGAGTTTGTTTTTGTCAAGAAGCTCAACTACTCTTATGTATAACGAACAGTTTACCGATTTCAAAATTTTTGTAATGTCTTTATGCACAGTGCTTTTGCTGATACCAAAATGTGCGGCGGTAGCTCTGACCGTGCTGTTGTTTTCGATCATATATAGGGCAAGGGTTTCACATCTTTCTTTTGTTGGAGAAATATATATCATACCAAAACCTCAAAATACATTTATTTGGTATAATATATGAAGATCTTTCTACAAAAAATTCTTAAATTTTTTCATATTAAAAAAAATGATTCTATTTGATAAAGAAAAAATCATATTTGAAGGAATGACCTCTGTTTCTGCGCTGATAAACGCCTGCAAAGCTCAAAAATGTCGGCGAAGTTTGCATTCCGTATATTTTTCATCCGCAAAGTTAAAAAAAGAAAAAGGAAGATATGCTTTTTTGAAGCACGCATCGGAGGAGCTTGGTTTTTCATTGGAGATACTCCCTGCCGAGAAAATTGAAAGTCTGGCTTCCGGCAAAACGCACGGGGGAATACTTGGCATTGCATCTCCCGCGCAATACTCTGCCCCTGATGAGCAATGTATTGATACATCAAATGGATTTGCGGCTCTCATTGAGGGTGTTGAAGATCCATATAGCCTTGGGTACGCCGCCAGAGCGCTGTATGCCTGCGGAGCGGACACTCTGATTTTAGGCGAGCATTTGCCCGACGGGACGGATTCCGTGCTTTGCAAAGCATCTGCGGGCGCGTCAGAGCTGATGGATATCAGAGTATCTGACACGGCTGCGGCAATAGCTCTGTATAAAGAAGCAGGATACACCGTCGCCTGTGCAGAGATCAGAGATGCTATCCCTTGCAATCTGGCAAAACTAAAAAAACCGCTCCTTCTCGTTATAGGCGGTGAAAAGCGCGGGATATCCTCGTCTTTGCTATCAATGTGCGACTTTAACGTGAAAATCCCATACGGCTCAAATTTTATGGGGTCTTTGTCCACAGCTTCGGCTACTGCGATACTTGCGTACGAGGTACTCAGACAAAACATGGAGTAATCAAAATTCTTTTGTGTGCGTATATTTTATAAAAAAGCACATAGGAGAATTATATTGACTACATCTATATTATCAAAAATCCAAAAACGTTCAAAAACAATACTTGATGAATATTACGTAGCTGTCAGATATTTGTTTTTATTGGTTTGCGGCTTTGCGGCAAGTCTTATTTTCGGCGCACTTGTCGGTTACTCTTATTCAGAAAAAACCACAAGTTTTTCCCTCTCCTGCCTTGTATCTCCATTTTCCTCTTCCTCGGATGTATATGATGCTTTTGGCAAGCTTATCGACTACTCATTTCTTGATACAGTTTTTCTGCTTATAATTTTCATCTCCGGAATCACTTGCTTGTGTCGTTCTATTTTGTGCGTGGTTAATATAGCTCGCGGATTTACGATCGGACTTATGATTTGTACCTTTTCGTCACTTATGCAAACCACCGCGACCGTATCATTGCTTTCGATGATCTCCGTTGTAGCTGAACTCGTAATTGCATCTGTAATTATAATTTTTTATTCATCATTCGCCGAAACTGCATCTATCCATTTCATGAGCTCGGCGCAATCGGATAATTCAATATTGTTGTCCAAACGTTTTTTTTCGTATTTTTTACTATTTATGATCTGTTTCGGCGCTATACTTTTACTTCGTATTTTTCTATCTATGATACTATATGTGTCGATTCTAATATAAAATATAAAACCAGAAAGGCAAAAAGATGTCTGAAAAACGCAAAAAGAAGTTTAAATTATTTGACCTTAACCGAGATGGTCCGGGAGTATCTAAAGACGAAAAACCTCTTGTTCCCAACCTTAAAAATATGCCAAAATATTATTTAAGGCATTTTTCCAAGATTTTATCAATAAACTTTGTGATGCTTCCTCTCTGGATAATTCCCCTTGCGGCACTATATATGTATATAACCGCCCCTTCTACACCATCACAATCCGATCCTGTTTTCAGTACGCTTTTGGGAAGCTATCTGTTTTCGGGAGATACTGCATTTTCCGCTTTGTTTGGTGTATACGGTCTCCAAATAAATCTGCCCGTGTTTACCGCAGGCAGGATATGGGGATATATTGGACTCGCTGTTCTTCTTGCTTTAATATGGGGATTTATTAACGTTGGTGCAACTTACTGTTCACGCAGTATGCTCCGCGCTGAACCGGTTTTTGTATGGAGCGACTTTGTTTATTCCGCAAGAAGGAACTTCAAGCAAGCGCTGTTTATTGGAATGGCGGATCTTTTGTGCATTTTTATGCTTGTTTTCGATTTCATTTATTTTTCTCGAATGGGCGGCAGCTTTATGCTTGATGTCAGCTTCTTTGGCATTTGCGCACTCATTATCCTATACGCGTTCATGCGCCCATATATATATCTTATGATTATCACATTTGATATGAAATTCAGAAAAATACTGAAAAACGCTTTGATCTTCTCGATACTCGGAATAGGCAGAAATTTAATGGGGTTACTCGGCATCGCGGTGCTTATTATTATAAATATTGCGCTTACCATCGTTTTGTGGCCCATCGGTGTTGTCATTCCCTTGATCCTTCCGCTGCTCTACCTTCTTCCGAGCATCAGTCTGTTCACAACCTACGGTGCATATCCCATTATCGAAAAATACATGATCACCCCCGTCATTGTTGAACAAGAAGAATCCGAAAACGATGATGAGGATACCGGTGACGATGAGTATGATGAGGGAGAAGCCTGATCACTTCCCCTCTATCAACTCTGATACGGTAACAAATCTGTATCCCATCTGCTTCAGCCTCGGAATTACGTTTTCCAAAGACTCCTCTGTGTGAGATCTTCGGCTGACGTAATCGTGCATAAGAATAATATCTCCGTCCTTTATATTTTGAAAGATATTGTTTTCAATTTCCGCAGCAGATGTTCCCGCCCAATCCCTCGTGTCTATGCTCCATAAAACTACGGTATAATCTCTCAAAGCGCAGAGCTTCAATACGTTTGAGTCATATCTGCCGCCCGGCGGGCGCAGCAACCTTGTACTGTATTCGTTGTGATGGTATATCGCATCATCACAACCGTCTATGGCTTTGACTACCTCACTCTCACCAAGACCTGTCAGAAAGGTGTGGTGATCGGTGTGGTTTCCAACCTCGTGTCCTTCGCTTATTATTCTATCAAACATATCGGGATAATACTGTACGTTTTCACCTACCACGAAAAACGTTGCTTTTACTGACTCTCTTTTCAGTATATCAAGGATCTTTCCTGTATGATACGGATGCGGTCCATCGTCAAACGTCAACGCGATTCTCATTTCATCACCGCTTCCCGATGAGTAGACAACCCGCGCTTTCTTTGCCTCGCAGGTGATTTTGATCACGTTTAAGGTGCAAACTAAAGATAATAATATCGCGAAAAAACGATGAATATTATTTTTTAACCAACTCTTCAAGCGTTCCAAAGCGATACCCCTCGCGTATCAATATATCGATAACATCACCTAATATTGATACGTTAGTAGATGATGTGGGGTGCAACAACAGCACTGCGCCATTATGAATATTGTCGAGAACTTTTTTTCTTGCCGCGTTCACAGAGGGCTGTTTACTATTATCCCAATCAGCATAAGCAAAACTCCAAAACACGCTCTTATATCCGTATTCGGAAGCGAACTTGAGATTTTGTTCGCTAAATCTTCCCTCGGGCGGTCGATAAAACTTTTGAATTTCATTTCCTGTAAGCTCCTTGTAGGCAATCTCGAGAGAACGTAGTTCGGAGCAGAACTCTGTAACATCCGTAATTTTGCTCATATCCTTATGGTGAGCGGTATGGTTGCACACTAAATGCCCTTCATTTTCCATTCTTTTTATAAGCTCCGGCTCTTTTTTCAATAAATTTATCAAAACGAAAAAAGCAGCGGGAACATTCTTTTCTTTCAATATATCAAGTGTTTTGGCGATATTACCGTTTTCATAACCTGCGTCAAACGTTAGGTATAAAACCTTTTCGTCTTTGTTCCCTATCCAATATCCATCGTTTTCATTAATAAACGAAAATTCCGCAGGAAGCGGGGGTTGAGCGTGGTCGGACGCACGTTTACAATACCACGAATATGCACTTGGTTCCTTGGCACTTATTAATATAGAAAATAATGCCGCAACAAGCAGCACAGCTATAAATCCTGTATATTTTGATAATATTTTTTTACAAAGCATTTCACACCTCGAAACTTAACTTTCGAAAATATTATATCTCAAAAAACGACGTTGACACAAAACAATTATTTCTATAAATGACAGCATATTAAAAATCGAGGATCATTTCATGACAAATTTAATTTTGCGCATTTTTATTCGCAACAGTGAAAAAACAGATGATGCGCTTGTTAGAGCTTCCATTGGCAAGCTCTCGGGCGCAATTGGCATTTTTTGCAATATAGCTTTATTTGCACTAAAGCTTTTTGTAGGTGTAATCACCGGCTCTATCGCCATTACCGCCGATGCTTTAAATAATCTTTCGGATGCTTCAAGCTCCATTGTTATGCTGATAGGATTTAAGCTCTCCGAAAGACCTGCCGACAACGAGCATCCGTACGGACATGCCAGATTTGAATACATTTCAGGTCTCGTCGTTGCCGCAATGACGCTTATCATTGGCTTTGAGCTTGCTAAATCGTCAATTGAAAAGATTTTTTCTCCATCTCCCGTTTATTTTACTGTGCCCGCCGCGATCATTCTGATATCGTCAGTGGCAGTAAAGCTTTGGATGTTTCTGTTCAACCGCAGTCTTGGTCGCCGCATCAACTCATCTGCCCTTTTGGCTACGGCCATCGACAGCCGAAATGATGCAATTTCCACAAGTGCAGTAATTTTATCAGCTCTTATCACCCTATTGACCGACATACAATTGGATTGCTTCATTGGACTTGCTGTTGCAATATTTATTCTTTATAGCGGTATCAATCTTGCAAAGGAGACCATCAGCCCTCTTCTTGGGGAGAACGCACCGCCCGAGCTTCGTCAGGCAATCATTGATATTTTAAAGAGCGAACCAAAGGTTTTGGGATACCACGACCTTATGGTTCATGATTATGGTCCCGGTCAGAGATTTGCCAGCCTTCACGTTGAAATGGATTATAGAGAAGATCCTATCATGTGCCACGAAATTATTGACGACCTTGAGCGCAAGTGCGAAGACGATCTTGGCGTAAAACTGGTCATTCATTACGATCCGATAGTGGTCGGCGATGAGGAGCTTGATCGCATTAAAGCCGTCGTTTCATCTATATTAAAAAAACAGGATGAGCATATCTCCATTCATGATTTCAGATCCGTGCGAGGAACCGAGCATACAAACTTGATTTTTGACGTCGCACTCCCTCCGGAGCTTTTTAAGGACAAAAACAAAATCAAAAAAGTGCTTGATGATTCGCTGTCTGCGTGTGAAAACAAAAAATATTATACCGTTATCACGTTTGATATGGCAACCTTTAATTAAAACCGAGGATATTTATTATGAAAAAATCGCTTCCCAATTATATTACCTTTTGCCGAATAATAGGCAGTATATTACTGTTATTTTTAAAGCCTTTTTCAATCGCTTTTTTCGCAATTTACAGCATTTGCGGTATAAGCGACCTTCTGGACGGATACATTGCACGCTCTACCAAAACTACAAGCGAGTTTGGTGCAAAGCTTGATAGTATTGCCGATCTTTCCTTTTATGGTGTAATGTTCTTAAAGATATTCCCCACCCTGATCGACACCCTTCCGCTTTGGCTTTGGTGCATGGTTGGTGTGGTTCTCATCCTCCGCGGATCTGCGTATACTGTTGCCGCTGTTAAATACAAAAAATTTGCATCTCTCCATACTGTAATGAACAAAATTTCGGGGCTTGCAGTATTTTGTCTGCCCTATGTTATAAAGCTCTCATTCGCCGTTCACTACTGCCTTGCAACAGCTATAATCACAGGAACAGCATCATTTGAGGAATTACTGCTACATATAACAAACAACGATTACGGCAAATCCTCAAGCCTCAGAAAGAAATAAAAGGCTCAACCAAAGCAGAAAACGCACCATCTATATGGATGATGCGTTTTCTGCTTTTCAACCGCGAGTTGAGCAAGCTCGTTTAGGCGGTTATTGATTAAATAAACATCCTGTGATATAAATAGCAAAAAGGAGTACGAACAAAAACATTCGTACTCCTGCTTTTTATTTATACTTTATCAGTATGCAATATATTTTTCGATATAAGCCTCAAGTTCATCGATGGGGATACGAACCTGCTGCATCGTGTCTCTGTCGCGTACAGTTACGCACTTATCTTCAACGGAGTCAAAGTCGTAAGTGATGCAAAGAGGTGTTCCGATCTCGTCCTGACGGCGATATCTCTTACCGATAGAGCCTGTTTCGTCGAAATCAACGCTGAACTTCTTGGAAAGCATAGTGTAGACTTCGTCAGCCTCGGGGCTGAGCTTCTTCGAGAGAGGAAGAACAGCAGCCTTGAAGGGTGCAAGCGCGGGATGGAGATGGAGGACAACACGAACGTCATTTTTCTCTGCGTCAATAACCTCCTCATCATAGGCATCAACAAGGAACGCAAGCGCAACACGATCAGCGCCAAGAGAAGGCTCGATAACGTAGGGGATGTATTTTTCGTTGGTTTCGGGATCAAAATACATCATATCCTTGCCGGAATGCTCGGCATGCTGACCAAGGTCATAATCGGTACGGTCAGCCACTCCCCAAAGCTCGCCCCATCCAAACGGGAACAGGAACTCAAAGTCAGTGGTCGCCTTTGAATAGAAGCAAAGCTCCTCGGGGCTATGATCGCGAAGTCTGAGGTTTTCATCCTTCATGCCAAGGTCAAGCAAAAACTGATGGCAGTAATTTTTCCAAAATGCAAACCACTCAAGGTCAGTGCCGGGCTTACAGAAGAATTCAAGCTCCATCTGCTCAAACTCACGGGTTCTGAATACAAAGTTACCGGGGGTTATCTCGTTTCTGAATGACTTACCGATCTGACACACACCGAAGGGGAGCTTCTTTCTCGTGGAGCGCTGAACGGCGGGGAAATTAACGAAAATACCCTGCGCAGTCTCGGGGCGAAGATAAAGTTCAGTAGTGGAATCCTCGGTAACACCTTGATATGTCTTAAACATAAGGTTAAACTTTTTGATATCGGTAAATTCCTTGCAGCCGCAATCGGGGCAGGCAATTTCCTTCTCTTTGATATATTCTGCCATTTCGGCAAAGGTCCAACCCGCAGGATTGTCATTAAGACCGTTTGCAAACGCATATTCCTCGATCAACTTGTCAGCTCTGTGGCGAGTTTTACACTCCTTGCAATCCATGAGAGGATCGGAAAATCCTCCAACGTGTCCGGATGCTACCCATGTTTCAGGATTCATTATAATAGCGCAGTCAAGTCCTACGTTATATTTGCATTCCTGAACAAACTTTTTCCACCAAGCTTTTTTTACGTTGTTTTTAAATTCAACGCCGAGAGGACCGTAATCCCATGAATTTGCAAGACCGCCGTAGATCTCAGAGCCGGGGAAGATAAATCCTCGGTTTTTGCAAAGAGCTACAATTTTTTCCATTGTTTTTGCTTTGTTGTCCATTTTTTATCATCCTTTTTTAATAATATATTTTTCTATAGTTTGAAAAAGCTCTTATTGCATCGTCATCGTCTATAACGATGAGCGATTTGTTTGCAACATTCTTTTTAGTGGTAGGAACATTTATCTCAATTTGAGAGGAAGAATATTTAAACATCATATCAATGCTATCAAGCAATTTTTCCGCCGTAAGATCAGTATTGGAATTTTCAATAATACTGCTTATTGTTTTCGATGCGGCGGCATAGTTGATAATATTGGTATATTGAGTATAAAACTCCCTGACATATCTGAAAGTAGTTGTTTCCTGCGTGTTGATTCCATCATTATATGCATCAAAAACAATCAGTTGCTTTGCACCGTTGCCATCCAGAAGATGCCTGCCCATCGGAAGATCTACGGTAATATCCCTTTGGAGATCGTTGAGATAAAGATTATCGGGAACAGTGCAGCTTACCCCACCGGGGAGAAGCGCATTTTGCAAATTCGGCAAAGTCTCATAAGAAGATACAATATAGTTGTCAATAGTTACACCGGTAAGAGCATGGATGCGATCCATCAAAAACTGCAAACCATAGTCGGCATAAATACTGCCAAGTTTAACGTAAACGCCGTCGATGGAAACAAAAGCCTCCGTTGGAAATAAAGTGAAGCTGGTATGCCCTCGTTCCTTATCGATTCTTAATAAAACCACAGAAGTAGCATTTATTTTTTTATATGGCACTTCGTAAAAGCCGTCTTTAAATATAAGAGAACCGTCATCGGCAACATAGTAGTCCGAATAATCGATAAACTTATCCGACATTACAGACAGATTGGCAGGATGCCCAAGATCATCAGGCACAACCGTGGCAGGAACTTCCTTTTGTTCAATACCGTAAAGAAGTTTTAATTGCTCTGGATTGTAATTTATATACGTGGAAGGGCGGTAATCGGTCATGATAAACAATATATTGGTTGAAGTTCCGCCATCACCATACAGAGAACCGGGGCCGGGAACCAGCGGACCTACTTGTGTCTCGTCGCCGTTAGGACCTTCGTTTGCCTCACCATTCACACTCGGATCGGAAAGATTTATAACAATAAACTGTGCAATTGGGTAAGCAACAAAAATGAAAACAAAAATAGCAATAATAAACGTCAGAAAGAAGTTTTTAACAGCAGAAAACATATTATCATCTCTCCTTTCTATGAATTCAATTTATTATATAACATAAATTGTAAAATAGCAATAGAAATTAGTAAATTAGATATTAACTATCAATTAACCGAACGTTCGCCAAGAATATTTCTGTATTTCTCATAAAACTCCGTATATCTACCCTCATCGAGAGCCTCGCGTATCTTTGACATAAGCTCGTTGTAGAAATAAAGATTATGAAGAACAGCAAGTCTCATTCCGAGGTTTTCCTTGGCTTTCAAAAGATGCCTGATATACGCTCGGCTGTGGTTTCGGCAAGCGGGACAGCCGCAGTTCGCATCGATAGGACGGTCATCAAGAGCATATTTTTCGTTGAGTATATTCACCTTTCCATGCCATGTAAAGAGATTTCCGTGGCGCGCGTTGCGGCTTGGCATAACGCAATCAAAGAAATCTATTCCTCGGTATACACCCTCAAGAAGATTCAAAGGAGTACCAACACCCATAAGGTATCGCGGCTTATTCTTAGGCATATACGGCTCTACGGCATCGATGATTCGGTACATATCCTCAGTAGCCTCACCAACTGCAAGTCCACCAATAGCGTAGCCGTCAAGGTCATACTCGGCAATCTGCTTCATGTGAGCAATACGAAGGTCTTCATAGGTGCTTCCCTGATTTATACCAAAAAGAAGCTGATTGGGGTTTATGGTATCGGGGAGAGTCTTCAGCCTCGCCATCTCCTCCTTGCATCTTAAAAGCCAGCGCGACGTTCTCTCGCAGGATTGCTTGACGTAATTGTACGGCGCCGGATTCTCGATACATTCATCGAACGCCATGGCAATGGTAGAAGCAAGATTTGCTTGGATCTGCATACTTTCCTCAGGTCCCATAAAAATGCGCTTACCGTCGATGTGAGAAGCAAATCTGACACCCTCTTCGGTTATCTTTCTGAGCTGAGAAAGCGAAAAGACCTGAAATCCGCCGCTATCGGTAAGGATGGGCCCCTGCCAATTCATAAACTTATGCAAGCCGCCGAGGTCATGAATGAGCTTGTCGCCAGGACGAATGTGCAGGTGGTAGGTATTTGAAAGCTCAACCTGACAGTTTACGTCAACAAGGTCAACGGCAGAGATACCGCCTTTTATTGCGGCACAAGTGCCGACGTTCATAAACACGGGGGTTTGTATATCCCCGTGTACTGTATGGAGAATAGCGCGTCTTGCGCGTCCCTCGGTTAATATCAATTCAAACATTTTTCAACTTCTCTTAAATCTATGATTTAGTTCGTTACGGCTTGTCTCAAACGCAACAGGTCTACCGTGTGGGCAATAGGTTATCTCGGGATTTTCAAAAAGCTCTCGAACAAGCTCCTCTATATATTCCTGCGGATACGTCCGCCCGGCCTTTATGGATGCCTTGCAGGATGCTTGATAGAGTGCCTTTTCAAACACCTCATCGGCGTTGATGCTTATATTGCCCGTGTTGTTTTTTATTGCATCCGCAAATCCCTCAAACATTGGAGCAACATCCTTTTGTGCAATTCCCGTAGGTATTTCGCTGATGTAAAGAGTATTTTTTGTTGTTTTAAAATTAAATCCAATACTCTCGATGCTTTCTCGGTACTCCTCTATGGCGGCAATCTCGTCGCTCATCAGCATCACCTCGATGGGAACGGCAATGCACTGCGAAGTGCGCTCCGTAGAGTACAGAAGCTTTTTCATCTTTTCAAAATTAAGTCTTTCGTGCGCTGCGTGTTTGTCAATAACAAGGAGCGAGGATTCCTTTTCAACCAATACGTAGGAATTAAAAACTTCTCCAACTATCCTGTATGATATATTCGGCAACACCTTTGGAATCTCACGAGGACTCGGTTGCGGCTCTCTTTCAAAATTAACACTTGCGCGCAAAGGGGGATTGCTTGCAGACGGTTGCGCCGCGGGGCTCGGAGCTTCCACAGTTTTTGGCGGCGTATACGTCTGTGTTATGTTGAGCTGTGTATGCGGCTTTTCATCCCCTTCAAGCCTTTTGTCGCGCACGGGTACGAAAGCGGAGCTTACTCTGAAGCTTGCACATCCGCCGAAATTTAGCGTAGCGCGGTTTGTAAGTTCAAGCTCGGGGCGTTGGCGATTTTCTTGAAGTGCGGCTCTAACGCCGTGATAAACAGCATCAAAAACGGGACGTTCGTTTGAAAACTTGACCTCCAGCTTGGATGGATGAACGTTAACGTCGACCACCGTTGGCGAGAGAGTTATATTCAATATACATCCCGGAAATTTATCCGGAGGAATATATGAAGAATACGCCTGCTCGATGGCGGCGATTGCGGTCTTGGTCTTGATGTACCTGCCGTTTATAAAGAAATTCTGATAATTTCTGTTGGCGCGAGGGGCGTCCGGCGAGGTAATAAAACCACTGATACCTATACCGTCTCGCTCAGCGTTGACGGGAATGGTCTTGGCAGCAAAATCCTTACCGTATACGGCTCTTACAGCTCCTGATAACTTTCCGTCTCCAGAGGTTTCGAGCTTTATCGTGCCGTCTGAAATAAGCCTGAATGCTATTTCAGGATGCGAGAGGGCGATTTTTTCCACAACACTTGCAACTGCCATCGCCTCGGTTTGATCGCGCTTCAAAAATTTAAGGCGCGCGGGAACGTTGGCAAAAAGATTTTCTACTATAACGGTCGTACCGTCGGATGCGCCCCTTTCGGCAAGTTCGCCTGTTCTGCCGGAATTTATCTCAAGCATCGCGCCAAGCGGCGCATCCTTCGTCTTTGAAATAATTCTTACATCAGCAACGGAGCAGATTGCCGCAAGGGCTTCTCCACGGAATCCCAGAGTTGCTATGCCATCAAGATCTTGCGCAGTTCTTATCTTGCTCGTGGCGTGCCGTTTGACAGCAACAGGCAAGTCCTCAGGCTCCATGCCGCATCCGTTGTCGGTAACGCGCATCAGCATGATTCCGCCGCGCTGTATCTCAACGGTTATACGGTCAGCGCCCGAATCTATGGAGTTTTCAACAAGCTCCTTTATTACGGAGGCGGGGCGATCCACAACTTCGCCTGCGGCTATTAAATTGGCAACCTCGAAGCTCAAAAGATTTATTCTTCCCATATCCCCGACTCCTTTCTGTAATTATTTTAGTCTTTTTTGCAGCTCATAGAGCAAATTGAGTGCCTCAAACGGTGACATATTGTTAACGTCTGCGGCTCTTATATCATCGATTATTTTATCATTTATGCAATCATCAAGCGTTATCAGCATATCGTCCTCTTGCTTTTCAGTAGCACCGAGAACGTTCGCCGCCCTTGATCTCGCCTCAACGTCTGCAAGAACCTCTCTTGCGCGTTTTATGACCTCCGTGGGAATGCCCGCAAGCTTTGCGACCTCTATTCCATAGCTGTCATCGGTAGAGCCGGGAACGATCTTACGCAGGAACACGATACCGTCTCCGCGCTTTCTTGCGGCAATATTGTAATTCACTATTCCGTCAAATTCATCGGCGATTGAGGTGAGCTCGTGGTAGTGCGTTGCAAACATGGTCTTTGCGCCTACCTTGCGGCTCTGGGTGTACTCAAGAATCGCTCTTGCAATACTCATACCGTCAAAAGTGGACGTTCCCCTGCCAACCTCATCGTATATGATAAAGCTGTTTTTGGTTGCAGAGCGAAGTATCGTCGCAACCTCTGACATCTCAAGCATAAAAGTTGATTGTCCCGACGCAAGATCATCCGATGCGCCAACACGCGTAAATACGCGGTCAACAATACACATATCAGCCGATGCCGCGGGAACAAATGAGCCTATCTGCGTCATAATTATGATAAGCGCGACCTGTCGCATATATGTGGATTTTCCCGCCATGTTAGGCCCTGTGATTATCATCACGCGGTTGTTTTTCATATCAAGGTGTGTGTCATTCGGAACAAAATATGCATCCTTTACAAATTTTTCCACAACGGGGTGACGTCCGTCCCTGATATCAAACATATTTTTATCGTTAAGCGATGGGCAAACGTAATTATTTTTAGCCGCGACGGATGCAAGCGAGCAATAAACGTCAAGTCTCGCAAGGCAAGCTGTCACCTTCCGTATTCTCGCGGCTGCATCCGCGGTAAGATTTCTTATACCGCAAAACAGATCATACTCTATTGCCGCAAGCTTGTCCGAGGCACCAAGAACAGTTGATTCAAGCTCCTTTAACTCCTCGGTGATATATCTCTCACCATTGGTTAAGGTTTGTTTGCGTATATAATGAGCAGGAACCATATCGGTAAAGCTCTTGCTGACCTCGATGTAATATCCAAAAACTCTGTTGTAGCTTACCTTTAAGGTCTTGATTCCCGTTGCTTCCTTTTCTCTGTCCGCTATCTTCTGAATCCAGCCCTTGCCGCCGTTTACGATATCGCGCAGTTTATCGACCTCGTCATTATAGCCTGCGCGTATCATTCCGCCCTCTCTTACGCTAAAAGGCGGATTATCATCGGTGATTGCCGCATCTATAGCATCGCGGATATCGTCAAGGGGATCAAGGCTCTCACGAAGCACCCTCAACTCATCTCCCTCACAGGATGACAAAAGCTCTCTGATCGGCGGAATGAGCGAAAGGGTTGAACAAATACAACGAAGATCGCGCGCATTTGCGCTACCGTATATGACCTTTGTTATCAGTCTGTCCATATCAAGAACACCCGACAGTAGATCTGTCAGATCTTCTCTGAGTATGTAATTATCAAAAAACTCGCCTACTGCGCTCTGGCGCCTTGTGATCATAGCAAGATTCAGAAGCGGACGCTCTATCCACTGTCTGAGCATTCGCTTGCCGGGGGCAGTCTTGGTTTTATCAAGCACCCAAAGCAGACTTCCTTTTTTATCCTTTGAGCGCATAGTCTCGGTCAGCTCAAGATTGCGCCTTGTCGCAACGTCAAGTTGCATATACTGACCGCTTTCGTAAATATTAAGATCTCGCATATACGAGATATCGGTCTTTTGAGTCATTGCTATATACTCAATAAGACCGCCGAGCGCAGATATAAGCTCCCGCTTTTCCTTGTCTGCGTTCCTGATAACGTCTGCAAATTGATATTCAACGCGAGAAAGCGCAAAAGAATACTCGAAGCTCTCTCCCCTGCCGTCCTCAAGCATGGCGTTGAGCCGTGATTTGACAAACGCCGAAAGTTCGGGAACGCTTGATGCGCTGACGTTAATAAGCACCTCGCTTGGAGAATAAGTAGCAAGCTCGTTAAGAAGGTCGGCTGTGCAATCCGCACCGACAAAATCGGTTGCGAACACCTGTGCTGTTGAAATATCGGCAAAGCATATTCCGCTTCCCCGCTCGGAGATACAAATAGCGCAAAGATAATTGTTCTTTGCCTCGTTAAGCATTTCCGCCTCGCGCACCGTGCCGGGCGTTATCAATCTGATAACGTCACGCTTGACAAGAGTTTTGGTCTTTGACGGATCTTCTATCTGCTCGCAAATGGCTACTTTATAGCCTTTCTCAATGAGCTTTGCAATATATCCGTCCGCGCTGTGAAATGGGACGCCGCACATTGGAGCGCGTTCCTTTTCGCCGCAATCTCTGCCCGTGAGGGTAAGCTCAAGCTCTCTTGACGCAGTTATTGCGTCATCAAAGAACATCTCGTAAAAATCTCCGAGACGGTAGAAAAGCAAACAGTCTTTATATTGATTTTTTATTTCAAAGTATTGCTCCATCATTGGAGTCATAGCTTTGCCCTCCTCCCTCGCGGAAAATCAATTTATCAGTGGCAACCTGAGCAAGTGCTGCAATCGTGTGTGCATCCGCCGTTGGGATCCTCACCGGTTACAACCTGCATGATCTTGTTATTTACCTCGGTAAGAAGCCCGCGAACTGCGTCCTGCTTTTGCGAAAACTCAACGAAGGTCTCGTCAGCAGTGATAGTCTCATAAAGTGCATAAAGTCTTTTCTGAATGCTCTCAACGAGAAATTCATTAACGGGATTCTTTGCAGTCTCCTCTGCAAGAACCTGCTGTTGAATGGAATACTCGCGTATCTTTGTCTGAAGTGCCTCGTCGGTAGAATATTTCTTTTCTGCCTCCTCATAAGCCTTCATAAGCTCGCTGTCTTTGATAGCCTCTCCGACCTTTTCGGCAAGTGCGATGATCTCTGTTCTTTCCATTGTTTTATCTCCTGATTAAATTTTATATTAGTTTTCCGTACATCACAAACGGATGCGTTTCGGTAACCTTGACGTTTACATATTTGCCCTCAAAAGCGACGTCGCCCTCAAAAAGCACAATTTTATTCCCCTCGGTTCTGCCCTCCAGCATCCCCGCGTTGTTTTTACTCGCGCCGTAGCACAGCACTCTTTGAACAGTGTCCAGAAGTTCTGCGTTTTTTTCCTCCGCTATCTGCGTTTGAAGGGCAAGCAATCTGCGCAGTCGCTCCCCCTTTATCTGCTCGGGTATCTGCTCCGCCATTTTTGCGGCAGGAGTTCCCTCGCGAGGTGAATATATAAATGAATAGACCATATCGAATTTTATGAGCCGCAACATATCAAGAGTTGCCTCAAAATCCGCATCCGTCTCTCCCGGAAAACCTACTATGACATCCGATGTGAGTGTCGCGGTGGGCATTTTTTTGCGAATGTAGTTGACGGTGTCAAGATATTTTTCAATGGTGTAACCGCGGTTCATGGCTTTGAGAATCGAATCGCTTCCCGATTGCATCGGAAGATGGAACTGCTTTGCAATGCGCTCCGATGTTGCCATAACGTCGATAAGCTCATACGTCGCATCCTTTGGATGACTCGTCATAAATCTCAATTTGTACTCCCCATCTATCGAGGAAAGACGGCGAAGCAGTTCTGCAAAATTACAGTCAAACGAGCACTCGCGCCCGTATGAGTTAACGTTTTGTCCAAGCAGGGTGATATCACGGTAACCATCGTTTACAAGAGTGCAAAATTCATCTTCGATAATTTGAGGGTCGCGGCTTCTCTCTCTTCCGCGCACGTAAGGAACGATGCAGTACGAGCAGAAATTGTTACAGCCGTACATCACGCTGAGCCACGCTCGGTATTCTGACGTGCGATACGGTGCTATGCCCTCGGCAATCGGAGGCTCGTCGGTGGGCAGAAGAAATGCTCGTTTTCCTCCGCCGAGTCTCTTGGAAAGAAGCTCGGGAAATTTGTAAAGCTCCGACGTGCCAAAGGTAAAATCAACGTAAGGGTATTTCATCTTCAGCTCACCTGCACGATGTTCTTGAGAAACCATACAGCCGCAAACCGCAATGATGAGCGAGGGCTTGTTGTTTTTGCAATGCTTATATTGACCGATAACGGAAAGAGCTTTTTTCTCGGCATGCTCTCTTACGGCGCAGGTGTTTACAACAATGAGATCAGCATTCTCAGGCACATCCGTGAGCGAATACCCCATGAGCGAAGCCATTCCCGCGAGACTTTCGCTATCAGCTTCGTTTTGCTGACAGCCAAAAGTGTTTATAAATATTTTAGGCGTTTTGCCACAATTTAATGCCGCGACCGCAGAAATGCATGAATCTCTTTTTTCTTCCTCCGCCGCGCTGATACGTATGTTTCTATATTTCATTTTAATTTCCAAAATAATATATTTATAATAATTTAATATATTATACTACAAAAGAATTATTATGTCAAGAAAAATATAATCAAAAAGGCGGGTGAGACAAACGCGAAAACGCATTTGCTCACCCTTGTTCAGTTGAACAATTTGCGAAGCTGATGTCCCCTGCCAGACGTAGCGGCAAGGAGGGCATCCGAAACAAGGTCAAAATCAGCAACGAGCGAGTGCGGCTTTGCCATCGGATCATCTTGCAAAAGCGGAACAAAATATACGTTTTTGCGTGAATACAGCGTTGCTATATTTTTAAGATTCGCAGACAAAGCATCGTTGGTAGCGAGCGCGATTATAAGCGGTCTGTCGCAACGAAGGTGTGCCTTCGCCGCCATTGTTACCGTCGTGTCTGTTATTCCCGCGGCGAGCTTTGAGAGCGTGTTACCTGTACAAGGACATATAACGAGAGCATCCAGCGGTGTTTGCGGTCCAAGCGGTTCTGCCGCAATAATTGTCTTTATAACCTCATTTTTGCAAATTTCCTCAACATTTTTTATAAGAGCGTCTGCCGTGCCGAATCTCGTGTCAGACGCGGCTGTAATTTCGCTCATAATAGGAACTATATCGTACCCGCTATCCTTTAGTTTTTTAAGAATTTCAAGGGATTTTTTGTGGGTACAAAACGAACCGCACATAGCATATCCGATCTTCATTTCATCACCACTAACTGATATTTGAGAAAAAACAAAAGCACAATATTTGTCTATTAATTGTTCTCAAGGTTGCTTAAATAATTAAGGATCGTTTTGCCGATTATATTTCCCGCTGACCTTGGAAAATATTTACCCGGCAACGACAGTGCCTTCAACACTCGCAGTCCGCGCTCTGATGCTGTCGAAAGGTCAAAGCCGCCCGGATTCGATGCGAGATCGATATAAAGAGTTTTAGGATTTGCATTACGAAGCACTTCTGAATTAAAAAGAACACAAGGAACCGTATTAAAAACTGCGTCATATTCTCCACTCACAAGCGAGGCAAGCGAATCACCGAACAGCCTTTGCGGACGAATTCCCTCTATCTCTATGCGTGCAAGATCTGATCCTCTGCGTGCTGCCACATCAACGTTCGCTCCCATTCGATGCAATATCGAGGAAAGAGTTTTACCTATCCTTCCGTATCCGACAACAAGAATTTTTGATGCGTAGATCGTAACATCAAGATTCTCAAGCGCCACTGCAATTGCGCCTTCTGCAGTTGGCAGGGCGTTGAGTATCTGCAGCTCTTCGCTTAAAAAATAATCTATCACTTCTCTTCCGCGAGCAATTGAACAGTTTACAAAATCTTGCGGCAACTTTCCACCAAAAATTATTCCGTCTGATGCTTCGAGTATATCGTTTAATTTAGGAACTCTTGCATAGTCAGAAGCAAACGGAGCATTAAGCCTTCCTCTTTCGTCCTCTGCCACGATGGGAAGTACCACGGCATCCGCCGACAAAAGCGACAAGCTCCATTCCGAACAACGTACAGCATTACCGACATCACCCATTACAGCCCATGTTGCCGTTTCGTACCCATTGTCAGCAAGCATCGCCGCAAGCGCCGCTTGTCTTGCGTCTCCTCCAAGAACTGCAATTTTTTCGATATTTCTCATTACCGCCTCCTGTTCAAAAGTTGAAAAGCACCTATTATAGATTATGACATAAATCAGCCCCTTGTGACAAAAAAACAGACGGCGAACCGTCTGTTTTATAAAATTTTTATTCCTGATGTATTTTTGAGATTTATGATATCACCTGTTTTAGTTTCCGTGCGTAAGGAAAAATCATTACATATTTCACGAGCAAGCACTATTTCGCCGCTATCAAGCAGGATTTTCCTGCCAACCGTTGTGCAAAGCGAACGGTATTTTGGAAGAAAATCATCGTAAAGCGAACAAACTATGCGTTCGGCGATATCTTTTGCTATCGAATCGTAATCACAGTCAATACCAAGACTTATGGCATTTCCGCACAGCTCTTGCGGCAAATCTGCGCCGCCAAGATTTATACCAAATCCTATGCGAAAAGATGTTATTTCATCTTTTTCAATAGAGGTAGCACTGAGTATCCCACCGTATTTCTTACCTTTATACAAAAGGTCGTTTATCCACTTTATAGAAAGAGCGTCACGGTATTCGGAAAGAATTTCCGTAGCACATACAGCGGAAAGCGGTGTAAGCCGATAAACGAGCGATGAATGCGTTTTAAGGTCAAAAATCCTTTTTACAAGCAGAGTTGCGTATATTCCGTTCCCGCGCGGAGAACAAAAGCTATGCGTGCCTTGCCCTCTGCCCGCGCTTTGCTCCCTTGCAAGAAACAAATATTCGCCCTTGTCGAGAGTGGGCATCATACGCCCACTCTCCGAAAAGGTCGAATCAATACTTTCGTATTTAAAGATCTTCATTAGCGTTCCTCTCGGAAGTATGACTTTCCAAGAGCCGCGGGCGGCTGGTGCTCCTTCTTCTTTCTAGAGCTTGTAAACACGAGAACTACGATGGTTACAAGGTAAGGAAGCATCTTGATAAGCTCCTTGGTACTGCCCGAAAGACCCGGAATAAATATGCAGGCGATATAGAGTCCGCCAAAAACATAGGAGCTGAATATAGCACTTCTCGGCTTCCAGAGTGCAAAGATAACGATTGCTATGGCGAGCCATCCGCGGTCGCCAAAGCCGTTGTTTGTCCACGCACCGGTGGTATAGTCCATAACAAAATAGAGTCCACCAAGTCCTGCTATTGCACCGCCGATGCAGGTTGCAAGATACTTATATCTCGCTACGTTGATACCTGCGGCATCAGCTGTTGCGGGGTTCTCTCCCACTGCGCGAAGGTTGAGTCCCACGCGTGTCCTGTTAAGAAACCATTGCGCAAACAACGCAATAAAGACAGAGAGATACACAAGAAAGCCAAACGAGAAAAAGGTTTCGCCAACGATGCCGAGATGGTCAGACAAAAACGGAATTTTCGTTTTATAGGCATTTCCCGTTATAAGAAGAGAGATAGAACCGCTTTCGCCAAACATCTTGAGAAGCGAACCGCCGTAAAAATTACCAAGCCCCACGCCAAATGTTGTAAGTGCCAGACCGACTACGTTTTGATTGGCCTTGAGTGTGATTGTAAGAAAACTGTATATAAAAGCAATAAATGTCGAGCCCGCAAGCGAAGCGAGTAACGAAATAATAACGCAAAGAACAGGTATTGGTTCAGCACAAAAATGCTCATAGAGATATCCGCCGATGATACCCGAAATACCGCCGATGTACATAATACCGGGGATACCAAGGTTAAGGTTTCCGCTTTTTTCGGTGATTATCTCACCCGTAGCACCAAAAAGCAATGGCGTACCCTGAACGATAGCGGCGGCAATGAATGCCATTATTGATGACAATACATTCATTTCGTCTCCTCCTTTTGCTTTTTGTGACGGAAATTGATCTTATAATTTATAAAGAATTCGCTACTGATGATGAAAAGAATGATAACGCCCGTAAGAACCTCGCCAACGCTTGAATTGAGGCGAAGGGCTGAGGCGATCTCACCCGCTCCCCTTTGCAGGAAGCAAACGAGCAAGGATGAAAATACCATAACGATGGGATTGAATTTCGACATCCATGAAATCATAATAGCCGTAAATCCGTTTCCTCCCACGGAGTTAGCGGTAATGGAGTGCGCAGTTCCTGCGGCAAGTATCCATCCCATGACGCCGCAAAGCGCACCCGAAATAAGCACCGTGCGGAGAATAACTTTTTTTACATTGATGCCTATATATCGCGCAGTATTTTCACTTTCACCGACGACGGCGATCTCATAGCCCTGCTTGGTCTTTTTAAGATAAATATACACCATGACCGTAATAAGAGCTACAATGATAATGTTGAGAAGATATTTCTGTCCCGCTATGGAAGGGAACCAACCGTTTTGGGTATCTGAATTTACAACTCCCAAGATCATCGAACCGCTGGGCACCCAGATCATAATGAAAAATGATACGAGCTGCATAGCAACGTAGTTCATCATAAGCGTAAAGAGAGTTTCATTGGTGTTCCAAGTTGCCTTAAAAAATCCCGGAATACCAGCCCATATCGCACTTGCGATAACGCTGGCGCAGAACATAATAACAATAAGAAGCCATGAAGGCAGAGCATCACCGATATAGAACATACAAGCAACACTTGCAAGCATGCCGATGAGAACCTGTCCCTCTGCTCCCGTATTCCAAAAGCGCATTTTAAACGCAGGTGTGACGGCAAGAGAAATACCGAGCAAGATCGCGGCAGATTGGAAAAGATTCCATATCTTACGAGATGTACCGAAGCTACCGTCAATCATAGAAGAGAAAACGTTGATCGGGTTTTCACCAGTCAAAAGCACAACAAGCAGAGCGCAGAAAAGCATGGCAATAAGCAGTACGGCGGCTCTTATTCCCCAAGCCTTAAGATGCGGCAGATCATTTCGTTTTGTGATATATAAAAAAGGTTCATGGGGCTTTTTTATTGCCGTTTTTTCATTATGCATCGCTATTTCCCTCCTCCCCTACTGTTTTAGTCATAAGATAGCCGATTTCGTTTTTAGTTGTACTTCTTCCGTCAACCACACCCGTGATCTTTCCGCTTCCGATAACCATAATACGATCGCAAAGCTCCACGAGAACATCAAGGTCTTCGCCAACAAATATAACAGCAACGCCGTTTTGCTTTTGCTCATTGAGAAGATCGTAAATAAGGTATGAGGAGTTTACGTCAAGACCTCTTACGGGATATGCCGCCATAAGCACGGTGGGAGCAGACGCGATCTCACGACCGATAAGTATTTTTTGTACGTTACCGCCGGACAGCTTGCGAACAGCAACATCTTTTCCCGGAGTAACGACCCCAAGCTGCTCGATGATCCTTTCCGCAAGTGCCTCCGGCTCTTGCCTTTGTACAAACATAGAACGTCCGCTGCGGTAGCTGCGAAGCATCATATTATCGACGATATCCATATCTCCGACAAGTCCCATGCCGAGTCTGTCCTCGGGAACAAATGAAAGGCGAACGCCAAGCTCTCTTATTTGAATCGGAGTCTTATCTCTGAGATCTTCATCTTTACCCGTTTTAGGATCGTGATATATTATTGCACCGCCGTCAAGCTTTTGAAGCCCAGCGATAGCTTCAAGAAGCTCGCGCTGACCGCTTCCCGCAATACCCGCAATACCGAGTATCTCACCCGAGCGAGCCACAAAGCTGATGTCGTCAAGAAGCTTAACACCATCTCTGCTATGGCAATTTATATGCTCAACTACAATTCTGTCCTCGGGGCAAACGGGATCGGTGCGGCGAATATTAAGCGCCACCTTTTTGCCTACCATCATTTCTGTAAGCTCTTCCTCGCTCGTCTCGGCGGTGTTGACAGTACCCACGTACTCACCGTGGCGAAGTACCGCAACCTTGTCAGAAAGAGAGAGAACCTCGTGAAGTTTGTGAGTTATGATTATTATCGCCTTTCCGTCGTTTCGCATACGGCGGACGACATCAAAGAGCTTGCCCGCCTCCTGCGGAGTAAGAACTGCCGTAGGCTCGTCAAGAATGAGAATATCTGCACCTCTGTAAAGCACCTTGACGATCTCGACAGTCTGTTTTTCGGAAACGGACATCTCATATATCTTTTTATTGGGATCTATATCAAATCCGTATTTTTCGCTTATCTCGTTAACTCGCTTCGCAACTTGACCGAGATCGAATTTGCCCGCTTCGTCAAGACCGAGAACTATATTTTCTGCGGCAGTAAAAAGGTCCACCAGCTTAAAATGCTGATGTATCATGCCTATCTTAAAATTGAAGGCATCGTGCGGAGAGTTGATAGACACCTCGTTTCCGCCGATGAATATCTGCCCCTCGTCGGGGTGATAAATTCCCGAGATCATATTCATAAGCGTGGTCTTGCCGCTTCCGTTTTCACCGAGAAGCGCAAGTATCTCTCCGTTGTATACGGAAAGATTTACGTCCTTGTTTGCCTGAATACGACCAAAGCGTTTGGAAATGTTGCGCAATTCAATAGCGACTTGATTCATTTCTAATTCCTTTCAGCTGATTATTTTCCGTTATGAAAAGAAAACGCACCTAAAAGCTGTGCTCTCTTTTCATAACGAAAAAAACACCTCTGGGGATGCCGATATCGGCATCCCCAAATGGTATAATAAATTATTGAGCGGCTTCGATACCGTCGATAATGAGATCGAAGTAAGGAGCGGAACGCTTGCCATCAGCGGACTCATCAAAGTATCCGTCGTGGATAACGTTGGTATCGGGAGTAAATGCAGCATCGGAATCAACGTCTGCACGATACTCGGTAAGAGTCTGTCCTTTTACGGTGAACTTGGAGGTATCAAATACCTTCAGAGTGCCTGCCTTGAACTGTGCCATAGCAGCATCGATAGCTTCCTGAGTGCCTGCGGCTGCGCAAGCGGAGTTAAGCTCGGTGAGCTTAACGGAACCTTCCTGAATACCACCGCACCAGTCGTAGGGGATCTCGCTGCCCTTGCCGTCTCTGGTCTTTTCGATGATGAGCTTCATGTAAGGAGTCCAGTCGATCTTAGAGGAGATGATAGCAGTCTTGGGAGCGATGCTGATGGTGCTGATGTTGTAAGCAACGTTAGGAATGCCTGCCTCTTCACAAGCCTTGGGAGCGCCCTCGGAGTCAGCGTGCTGGCTGAGGAGTACGCTGCCTGCTGCGATAAGGGTTTCAGCAGCGGTCTTCTCAAGTCCGATATCGAACCAAGAGTTTGTGTACTCAACCTTCATGGTTGCGGAGGGGCAAACAGAGCGAGCGCCAAGGAAGAAAGCAGTGTAACCGGACTTAACCTCTGCGTAGGGCCAAGCGCCGACGTAACCGATAACAGCCTGCTCGGCGGTGATCTTGCCGCTGGCGATCATCTCATTGAGCTTCATTCCTGCGGCGATACCTGCAAGATATCTACCTTCGTAGATGGAAGCGAATGCGTTGTGGTAGTTGGAAAGCTTTTCGGTGTGAGCCTTAGTGCCCGTAGCGTGGCAGAACTGTACGTCGGTGAACTCTTTAGCTGCCTGAATCATAAAGTCTTCGTGTCCGAAAGAGTCAGCGAAGATGAGGTCGCAGCCTGCGTCAACGAGCTCGCATGCCGCGTCGTAGCACTCGGGTCCCTCGGGAATATTGACCTTCATGATAACCTGGTCCTCAGTAAGACCCATAGCCTTTGCTGCAGCATCAGCGGCATCGATGAAGTTCTTGTCGTAAGTGGAGTTTTCGTCATGCAGGAAGATGAAGCCAACCTTGAAGTCGGCGTTGCTATCCGAGCAAGAAGCGAAAGCGGTGGTGAGTGCGAGAAGCATTACAAGTGCAAGAACAAGTGACAATGCTTTTTTCATGGTTTTCCTCCATAATGTAAAAAATTTATAATCAGCGCTGTGCGCCGAGAATACAAAAAAGGAATGTTTTTTACAAAATCGTTTTTTCACCTACATATTATAACAATAAATCCCCAAAGTGTCAAGAATAAAACAAAAATTACACGCGTATATTTTTAATAAAAAACAGTAGAAGCAATTTTGCAATCAACGAATATTGACTCGTATAATTTTAAATCCATGCAAGAAATGGCTCTCTCAAACGCTTCTCTTTCTGAAAAATAGATTTTTTGAGCCGACGGAAAAACGCGCTTCGCATCATCATCGGCAACTGCCCCGTGTGAGCCTATCGCCAACGCGGTGAGTTTTTTGCTTGCAAGCGAATCTGCGCTCTGCCCCGTCAATCCCAGTGCCCCTAAATACATAAAAGATTGCTCCGCGCGCGTAAATAAGAGCGACACCGCGAAGTGCGAATCTCCCTGCACAGCTTTCTCCGCCGTAAAACTCAACTTACAATCAGAAAAAACCACCAGTTCCTCACCCGATCGATACATTGCGCAACTTATTGAACTTTTGTCCGCAATATCCACAAGTCGCGACATTATTGCGGCTTCTTTTGTGTTTTGCGGCTCGGGAAGCCATAAACGCCGCACAGAATTTGATTCTATAAACGCCCCTATAGAGCTTGTGTACCGTTCGTGGTAATGCGTAAGCACCAAAGCCTCCACCTCTGTTGCTCCACGCTCGGATGCGATCTTTGCCCCTTTATTCAAAAGCCAAGAAGAGCCGCCCGTAATATCGCATATAACCGTACCGTCTCCTTTGGTCATGATCACCGCATCGTTATTACCTGATGATATAAAATCGGTAACAACGGTATCGGCATTGTGGTTGGTGAGCAAAACACCGACAATGACAATTGCAAGCCCCAAGTATGAAGGCAATACCGCAAGCCATCGTCTTTTCAGCTTTACAGACAACAAGACGATGGTAAACACAAGGGAAACAACTACCACCGCGCCTACAAAATTATGCCGCAGTGAAATAAGCACATGCTCTATTGATGATATTTCGTCGGCAATATTTAAAATAAAATCTCCGGCGACGGCGGCACAAATATTAACAAAAGCGCCTATTATCGGAACGCCGCCGATTAGAAGAGATAACAGAGACAGGAATATGAACAACCATGCAGCGGGAGCAACCAAAAGGTTAGACAGCACGGATGCCAAAGACATATTCCCTATGCTGTACCACACGGGAAAAAGCGTTAAGAGCCATACGGAAAAAGCCACGGCAATAGACAAAACAACTTTTTCAACCGATTTAACCAAAAGCACAAAGCGTTTTCGCTTTTTGTTAAGCTCGCTTCTTCTTGATGGGTCATTCTCAAGCTCTATTCGCCTTTTCAAATGGTCTTTTTTGAGTATCTTACTAAATTTTTCCTTTAAAATGGGAATTAAAATAAGAATACCGAGAGTAGCTCCAAACGAAAGCACAAAACCTATGTCAAGTATCGCTTCGGGAGAAACCAGCAGTATCACGCAAGCCGCAAGTCCGAGAGAGGAGATCCCGTCATCTGACATCCCCCAAAGGTAACTTATGTAAGTAATGCCGAGCATCAATGCCGCCCTTACTGCGCTGATCGGAAAATCAATAAGAAAAAGATAGAAAACAACAAATCCCAAAAGGATACAGGATCTTATTCCCTTCCCGATCCCCGCCAGCGCAAGGATCAGCCCCAGTATGGATGCTATAATGGAAAGATGCAACCCGCTGATAGCAAGCAGATGCGAAACACCTGATCTTGAAAATGATTTATACACAGCGGGAGTTATACCCATTCTGTTTCCGAGAACCATGGCAGACGCGAGGGCGCCGGCTTCTCCCTTTATGTTGTCGACGAGCCGCGCTGACAACTGCATATTCGCAAGAGAGATGCGGTCGAGAAAATTTTTATCTTTGGTATCGCGCAAAACACAATTCTCAATCTCATCCGAAACAAGATTAAGAAAAACGCCGTTGGCAAGAGGATGTGAATTTCCATAAGCCGAATCCAGCGAATCGGCAATACTGACATTTGTAAAAGATGCCACATCTCCCCGTTGAAGCTCTGATACATAATCACACTCTAACGATGCATCAATATCGCAGTTCTCACCGTCTATTTCCAAAATTTTTACTCTGTAATTAGTATAAAAACTACCCGCTCGTTGTATATCTGTTATTTCGCACACAACGCCGCGCCCCTCTCCTGTGAAACGGAGCGATTCGGTATATCCAACGTCATAATACAAATACGAACTAAACAATACACCGCATCCAATAAGAGCAATAATGATATTTGAAGAAAATCTGTACAGGTTTATTTTTTTGAATGCCAACAAAAGCGAATACGTAGCAATGAATAACAAAAACAGAAGAGCAAGCAAAAACTTGCCCGTAATATTAAAACAAAAACCACAGACCGCCATCACAGCCGCAAGCACACCTGCTCGCAACATAGGTCTTACCGCCGAAAATATCCATATCTATAAGTCCTCAACAAAAAGGTCTTTAAAACCATTACCAAAAACGGCAATGGACGGGGCAACTATCACAAACGCTTCCGTATCTTCTTTTTTTATTATATCGCGCAAAGCGGGGATCTTGGCGGCGCGAATGACCACGAGCAATATTTCCTTGGTTTCTCCCGTGTGCTCGCCGCGACCGCGAAGCATTGTCGCCCCCGTATCAAGCTCGTCCCGCACACGTCTTGAAACGCCCTCGTTTCGTTCGCTGATGATATACACAAGTCTTGCGCCATCGGCGGCGTAAAGGATCTTATCAAAGACAAATGTTTGCACGGCAAGAGCTATTGCGGAATATAGTGTTGAATCAACGTTGCCGAGAAAAAGCCATGAAGCCAACACAACAGCACCATCAAGAATTAGAAAAATCTCCCCTGTTTTAATATGTCTTACCCTCGACTTTAAAAGCTTTACCGCAACGTCCACCCCGCCCGTAGTAGCGCCGCAACGAAAAACAATACCAAGGCCCAAAGCGACCAATGCCCCGCCCGCAATAGCGCAAAGCGCAATATCTCCGCTCAGGGCTTGGACTCGGTTGGAAAACAGATCTGTAAGCCACGCCGTAAAACAAACGGCAACAAGTGTGTCAGCGAGAAAACGCCGACCAAGCTTTATGCAAGCCATAAAAAGAATCGGGACATTTATAGCAAAGATAAGCGATCCTGTGGACAGGCTCGGAAATATCGAATGTATGATCACAGCAATGCCGGAGATGCCCCCCGGAGCAAGCTGCATAGGCTCATAAAAGCATGCTACACCTACGGCAAACGGAACGCATCCCAAAGCAAGGAGTGTGTATTTTTTTGCAAAACACAAAAACGGAAATTTAAAATAATCGTTTTTTCTTGTTTTCATTGCTTTTCTTCTACATATTTTAACATATTTTTTATCTAAAATCAACTTATATGCTTGATAATCATTCATTTTATGCTATAATAAAATAAAAACCGCGAGGCTCAAATGCGTAGATCAGATATCAAAAAACTCTCAAAACTCCCTTTGCCTATTTTGGTCATTATCGTCGCAATAGCGCTCATTTATTTTATTGTACCGCTCTTTTTCTCTGATCACAGCTCCCCAAGCACAGTAGATGGCGCTGAATTTCATTTTATAGACGTTGGTCAAGGCGATGCCGTACTTATAAGAACTCCCGACGGAGACGTACTTATTGACGCAGGAAAAAACAGTAGTGAGGAATTTCTGAATTCCTATTTAAAAAACCAAGGAGTCGACAAAATAGAATACGCTATTTTCACTCACCCCCACGAAGATCACATCGGCGGAGCCGATATGATAATCAAAAATTATGAAGTAGAAAACACAATTCTTCCAAACCGCACCGCTTCAACACAGACCTACATAAATATGCTTTCCGAAATATCAGCAAAAAACGTCGCTACACTCGAAGCACGCAGCGGAGATAAATTCCGAGTCGGAAATCTTGTACTTAACATCCTCGGGCCTGTAAGAAACGATTACGATGAAGTTAACGACCACTCCGTTGTAGTTCTTGCCGAATGGGGCAAAACGCGAGTCATGCTTGCAGGAGACGCCGAATTGGAAGCGGAAAATGATATACTCAAAAAGTTTGGAAACAGCAATATCAATTGCAATATATTGAAGCTCGGCCACCACGGTTCATCATCATCGAGCGGAGAAAAATGGCTTCGAGCTATCAACCCCGATATAGGCATTATTTGTTGCGGGAAAGACAATGACTACGGTCATCCACACTCCGAAATAATAGAACGACTCACCAAATACGGCATTAAATCTTATCGCACCGACCAAATGGGGACACTTGTCTTTGTTTCTGACGGAAACAGCGTTTCTCTAAAGAATAACTGATAATATTTTTTCTTTTTTTCAACAAAAAATACATTTTCTCTTGACTTGTTTTCGCTTTACATTTATAATAAGTATATCTCAATTAGCATGGAGGTTATAAAATGGCTAAAGCTAAAAAGGAAGGCGGCTTCATTGCCGATTTCAAAAAATTCATCACACGAGGAAACGTTGTTGACATGGCAGTCGGTGTTGTTGTCGGCGGCGCGTTCGGTAAAATCGTAACAGGTTTCGTTAACTACATAATCAACCCCTTTATCGGAATTTTTATGGGTTCGGGCAGCCTTGACACCATAAAGACGGTTATCACTCCCGAAGTCCTCGACGATGCTGGTGAGGTCGTTACCAAGGAAGTTGCGATCCTCTGGGGTACGTGGATACAGACTATTATTGATTTTCTCATCGTTGCGTTCTGTATTTTTGTAATGGTCAAAATCGTTGGAACTATGACAAGCAAAGTAATGGCTAAACAGCTTGCGGAAAAAGCCGAGGCAGACAAACTTGCGGCAGAAAAAGCCGAAGCTGACAAGAAAGCCGCCGAGGAAGCTGAAGCTGCCAAGGCAGCAGAGGATGCCGCCCTTCGCGCTTCCCTGCTCAATCAGGAAAAATTGCTTTCCAATATTCTTGACGCTCTCAAGAAAAACTGATTTTAAGGGGTGGAATCTCCACCCCTTTTTCAAGGAGAAAACCAAAATGATCATTTCCATATTAGGCGACAGCATATCTACGTTTGAAGGATACATCCCCGTAGCCGACGGTGTTAATCTGCAACACAGAAAAAGATATCCGCAAGATTCTCTGCTTACAGACGTAAACGAAACATGGTGGATGCGTGTTATTACAGAGCTTGGTGCTACGCTCGGCATTAACGACAGCTGGGCAGGCTCATGCGTGCGAAACAAGATCGACGGCAACCAAGGAGACGTTGGCGAGGATGCCGCCATGGCATCGCTGACAAGAATAAAAAACCTCGGTGCAAACGGTACTCCGGACATTATCTTCTTTTACGGCGGAACAAATGATGCGGGCAGAAATTACACGCTCGGTGAATTTGATGCCGCAAGCGCTCCCGCCGTTGCCGATCTGACATCAAAAAAATGGGATTCCTTTGCGGATTCTTACGTTTGCGCGATACTGCGAATGAGATACTTTTATCCAAATGCAAAAATATACGCCATGACTCCCTCTTTTACAAAAAGCTATTATCCCACAGAGAGACTTGATGCTTTTGTTGGAGTGATCGAGCAAATCTGCGCACACTACGGAGTTCCATGCATCGACTTGAGAAAATCCGGACTCAGCGTTGAAATGCTTCCCGACGGACTTCATCCGAATGCCATCGGAATGCGGTGCATTTCGGAAGCTGTAATGAATAGTTTTTGCAAAGAATAAAAAAATTCAAAAAAATCAAAAAAATTCAAAAAATTTCAAAAAAACTATTGACAAATCCGTAAATAGGGTGTATAATATCAACGTTGTCGACAAAACGACATGCGAGAGTGGCGGAACTGGCAGACGCGCACGTTTGAGGGGCGTGTGGTTCACACCGTACGGGTTCAAGTCCCGTTTCTCGCACCAAGCAAAACCGACCGCAAGGTCGGTTTTGTTTTAGATTTAAGCGCTATGTGCGGAAGCAATTCCACCAAGCGCCAAATTTAATATGCGGGTATGGCGGAATTGGCAGACGCGCTAGATTCAGGTTCTAGTGGGGGCAACTTCGTGAAGGTTCAAGTCCTTTTACCCGCACCAAACAGTAGAAATCCGAACCCAAAGCCGGTAGGCGAAGGGTTCGGATTTCTTTATATAAATGACTTTCTCCCGCGAGTAGGTAAATCACGCTATTTGCTTAAACCACCGGCGTTCATTTCAAAGAACTCATCGATCGTACAGTTTAATATTTGTGCAATTAGTGGCAACAAAACAAGGTCGGGGCAACACGAATTCTTCTCCCATTTGCACACGGCTTGCGCAGATACACCGACCAGCTTGCCAAATTCATTTAAAGAAAGATTGTTTTCATTGCGATAAGCCTTGATCTTGTCCGCAATTGTAATTTGGTATATGGGCATAGTCATCTCTCCTTAAAACCGACAGATTTCAGTCGATACAGGACAGCAAGAATATCTTCCGGACGAACATATTCAATGACGCCCGATGCTCCTCGAAATCCCGTTTGATGAATCATATCAAATCCTAACGATTCGATTTTTTTATACAACCGCAAGACCGATTCCCTTAAATTACCGCCTTTATGCTGTTCAATTACGGTTAAACAGTAAATGAAAGAACATATAAAATCAAGCTGACCGCGCGTAACGTGCGGTATAATTTCGGGAATATTCACCGTTTCATTGCCAATTTTCAGTGTTGAGTCGTCTTTATTTTCGATGTTTCTGGCAAGACAAGCTCTTCTGAGATCACCTAAGTCAACAGTACGCGATAACGGCGAAAAAGCGCACTTCGAATTTTTATGATCCTTGGAATAATCCTTATATTCAGAAACAGTAAAGTTTTCCACTAAAATGACCTTGTCTGCAATACGGAAATATTCTCCCGAAGCTCCGACAACGATGATAGAGGAAATACCGTGCCTTTCATAAAACATACGGGCATTATCGATAAAAGGCACGGTAGACGCGTTTTTTATAACCGAACGCATCTTTTCGTCTTTGTACATAAAATTATTCGCACTTCGGTCTTCGTCGAACAGCATCAAACGACAGCCTGCCTCCACAGCCTCGGTAACCGCCGCAGCTTGCGATGTAGAACCGCTTGCATTATCGGTAGAAAAGTTTTGCGGAAGGATCGACTTAACAGGCAATGCCCGCAAAAAGAAAGATATATCGGTATTTTTGATGCTTCTTCCGTCCTCTGCTTGAATAGTCATAGCGCTTTCATTTGTTATGACGTATTCACGCCCGTCACCGAGGACGTGGTTGTAAACACCTTCCTTCAAAGCCTCCAAGATCGTGCTTTTTCCGTGATAAGCATCACCGGTAATCAAGGTTATACCTTCGGGGATAGCCATTCCGCTGATGCTGTCCCCACTCGGCAACGCAATATTTATCTGCATTGATTTGGGAGAAGTAAACGGAACAGCCCCCTTGCTATCCTTATAATCCGTTTTGCCTTTTCGAGGAAGCACAGAGCCGTTGGCGACAAAGGATACATACCCGTTGTTTTTCAAATAGCGTCGTATATACTCTTGATTTCGCCATAATTCCACAGCTTGCCGAAGGGCATTCGAATCAAAGCTTGAAACAAAGTCTTCAACTAACGTGGGCAGATTCTTGGTCAAAAGAAGCTTTAATGCCTTTTCGGATATGATTCCTTTCTTGCGATTGTTGAAGGAATCCTTTTGAGCTTGTGCTGACAGAGCTAAAACGCTTCCGCTTTGCGCTTTGATACCAAGCGCGGGATCGGCACGCCGTCCCGTATTATAAGCCGTATTATTAAACGGCAATTTTATTGTTAGCGAAATAGTTATCGTTTCGTCGTTAATTTGCACTACGGAATTTGACAGCACTCGGGTTCCGAACTTGTAAACGAGGAACAGCCCCTTTTGAACGTCACTTTCCGATTGTTGCATAGCATCATTCGCCATGTGCGCCGCAAGTGAAAACTCCCGCATAAAATAGGACGTTAATGCGGTCTTATCGTTTTCATCAAATCTGTAATTTTCAAAGATCCGCCCGCAAGGTATCTCAATCGACACCGTTGCAAATTTGAATTGTCCGCCATAGACATTCCGAATATGATAGACAATTCCGTTTCGCTCGTATCTTCCGTATAGCTTTGTATATGAAGATACGGCTTTTCCGTCAAGTGATTTAATAATTTCGTTTAATTTTTGCATAAAAATACCTCCGAGAAATGATTTTGAGATGTGTTGCCCTATGGGCATAGATATAGAACACATTGTCAAACCATTTTTCGAAGGAAAAACAAAAACGGTATATCGTCAGATATACCGTAAAATATTAGCCGATCATATTCAAGCACGCTTAAAAGCGTCATGCTGCACTCGGCGACACATGGCATCCGACAATGTATTCAATTGCAGTTTTCATAATAGTCGCCTCCTTTGGCATGAATTTGTAATTTGATTACGCTAACATTATAGCACATTTTCCATTAAATGTCAATCACCGATGAGAAGATTTTTATCAACTGTTGGTTAACTCTTGGCAAGGCATATCGAAGAAATCATCGGTTTTGCAACCCAATATTCTCGCAAGGTGCGGCAAGAAAATAATATCAGGATAGCAGATATTCCGCTCCCACTTATAGACAGCCTGCGGGGATACGCCTATCAGCTCGCCGAATTCTTTTAGCGAGAGATTGTTTTCATTGCGGTATGCCTTGATTTTTTCCGCAATCGTTATATGATAAGTCGGCATACTCATACCACACCACCGCCCTTTACCATATTGATCTTTCGCATACGGTTGATAAGTGCCATCAACTCCTGCTTGCGAGGCAGATCAAGGAATCTTTCGCAAGTCGTAAAGAAAGATGAATACAAAAAGTCAATTCCTTCTTCATCAATCCGTTCATACATATCGTTTATCTTCTTTTCAATATCTATCTTTATATCGCTATTTGTCACCTCTAAATAACGCAACATAAAGCCAAGCGTATCAAGCTGACGTGGAGAAACTATATCGTGAAGTCCGCGAACGTCTATTGTTTCGTCACCGATAATGATAAATCCCATATCCGAAACTTCAAGTCTTTCGCTTCCACGACCATCGGGATATGACGAAAAACCATCTGAATAAAGTGCTCTGCATTGTTGCCAATTTGCAGACGACGGCAATACGGTACTCACATTATAAGAACTACAGATGTTTTTGGACTTTTCGCTTACGTCGTGAATCAAATAATCCTCCATCATATATATCTTATTTGCGACAGAAAGATATTCACCGCTTCCACCAACAACAAGAATGGTAGAAACACCATGTGTTTTGTAAAGCTCGTTGACTCGATCGGTAAAGGGCGTAATCGGCTCTTTTTCGATAAGCTCCTTCATCATACGATCGCGGATCATAAAGTTGGTGGCACTTCTGTCCTCGTCAATAAGCAACAGCTTGGCACTGCAATCTACCGCCTCCATAATGTTCGCTGCTTGCGAGGTCGAGCCCGAGGCGTGGTCGGTGGAGAAATCGCTTGTGTCACCACCCGGCAACCACTTGATAAAGGGAGAAATATTAACGTGCTTCACACTTCTGCCGTCCTCTGCGGAGATGGTAACGGCGCTTGCATCTGTAATGCAGAGTTCGCGCCCATCACCAAGCGCGTGGTCATAAATACCAGCGGATATTGCATCAAGTAAGGTGGATTTACCCGAATAGCCACCGCCCGTGATGACGGTAACGCCCTTTTTAATACCCATACCTCTCACACCGCAAACCTCAATCTCGTCATTAGGCGTGGATCTAAACGGAATCGCATCGAGCATCGGCAAATCTGTACCTTTGGCACGAGGAAGAATGCTGCCGTTGGCAACAAAAGCGCAATAGTCGCTATTTTTCAGCCATTCTCTTATAGCCGATTGTTTTTGCGCAAGCTCGGTTGCGCTCATAAATGTATTGATATCGAAATTCATAATAAAGCGATTAACGGCATCCGGAAGGTCTTTGCACAACATACGCAAGGTTTTTTTAATATTCCTTTTCGGCAGTTGTACTTGAACACGTATACAAAGACACATAAGCGGTTGACGGGATATTCCGTCAGATAAAATATAAACCTTTGAGCCCGGACCGTTAGTATAATCCTTCTGCGGACACAGTGCAAAATACGCTGTGTTTCTTTTTATGATCTCTCCACCCGGCGCACACAGATAATACTTGCCGTTTTCGTTATCGGGTCGGCTGCGGTTATAAAGTTCAGCATTTAGCTCATCAATGTATTTTTTGAAAGCGCGGAGGCAAAAGTCCGCTTCTACGCTCTCGGTGGATTTATCGGGAATATCGATTCCAAGTGTGGTGCAAGGAATACTGATCACCACCGTTGGCTTATCCTGCGCCAGCTTGTGCGTTGTAGATATTTCGAATCCTACGCTTTCTTTGTAGTACACAGGACTGTAATCGACGTATGCTTCCATCGATGGATGCGTAGGATTCTCAACTATCATAAGTCCTTCATACATCGCCTTGTATGTGGTCGTGTTAGGCTCCATAGATAATATTTTGTTTTTTAATCTCTTCATGGGCATCCCCTCTTTCATTTTTCAAAAGTGTTGTAATAGCGGTCATCATAAAAAATTCTCCTTTCGGTTTTGCTGAATTTTCCGTTTGACTCATATTCGAGGACTTCCCACGAAAAACAAAAAGCACCCCTACGGGTGCATAAAGCTATACGTTAGCCAAAGATGTTTCAGGCAAACAAAAAACACACCCGAGATCGGATGTGCATCGAAAACCATATAAACCTTGCGTTCAGCATACCGCAGGCGATACGAAGACAATCCGATAAATATAAGTGTTCATCATAATAATCGCCTCCTTTGGCTGAATTTGTAATTTGATTACGCTAATAGT
>JAZQDD010000045.1:0-44964 GCA_045546615.1 Eubacteriales bacterium
TGGCACGGCTTGCCGTGACGGAAGGAGAGTGCGCGCATAATATAACAAGCGCTTGTTCCATAAAGGCGCAGGCTCCTTCCACCACTTCGTGGTCCCCCTTCCTCTCGGAGGAAGGCAAAGTAGTGCAATCGTCGCAAATAGTGCGTAGCCGTGTTTTTTAGTGCTAATCCCTAATAAATCGGTTGGGTGCTAACATCAAGCGCCGTTTTTCTGCGGAAAAACGGCGAGATTCGCTCGCCGTGGCGCGGAACAACGCGCCGCGACTTCGGAATGACGCTAAAGGTTGCGCTATTCCCGCTTCCATAAGCTTTAGGCATATGGGGTTTTATTATCAGTTAAACCCAAAATATAGTCCGTCGAGGTTTTATAAAGGTTAGCCAATGCAATCAAGCACGATACCGGTAATTGCCGTTGTCCGTTTTCATACTGCGAATATGTATTTTGCTTTATGTGCAGATAATTTGCAACCTCTTGCTGTGTTAAATTTCTGTCTTCTCTTAAATTTTTAATACGCATTCTCCACTCCTATTTTATGTTTATATAAAAATAATAGCACATCTCGTATTGAGATGTTGACTTTTATCTCAAAATGTGATAAAATTATTTTTAGAACCCACTCTTTACCAATTTACATAGGAGGTTTTTTATGAGAAGCATACTTGAAGAGCTGTGGTACGGCAATATTTGCCCCAACGACGAGTATCGATGTGCCGCAAAGGAAGCAAAGGAGCTGCTCGGGTACGTTGCCGACCATCACGCAAATCTGCAAGCGACGCTCACCGATAAGCAAAAGGAAATACTTGAAAGGCTCGACGATTGCCATTCCGAGCTTTCGGATATCAACGAACGCGAGATATTCGTGTATGCGTTTCGGCTCGGAGCGAGGATGGCTATTGAGATCATGAGCTTTAGCGTCGAATAAATAAAAGCGGAAGAAACGCGCGTTTCTTCCGCTTTTACTTTTATAAAATGCTTTTTGCAACGCAAAAAGCTACCTTCATATTTGCCCGTAGGGCAAATATATCATTCATCATACGCCGAAGGCGTATATCACATTTGCCGAAGGCAAATATATCATTATGAAATCCATTCCACAAGGAATGGATTTCATCGACGGCGTTTCCTCGCGCAAAGGTGCGAAAGGGGACAGGTATCGCATTTCGGGCTTTGCGCACGGCAGACCTCGCGCCCGAACTCAACAAGTCGGTGGCAAAGGTCGGTCTGCTCGTTTTCGGGGATAGCCTCGGAGAGTATTTTTTCCACCTTCACGGCATCCTTGAGCGTTTCGGGATAGAAGCCGAGTCTGCCGCAGATGCGTATGCAATGCGTGTCCGCGACTATTGCGTTTATTCCGAAAACGTCACCGAGCAGGAGATTTGCTATCTTGCGCCCCACGCCCGAAAGTGTTAAAAGTTTGTCAATGTCGGCGGGGAGAACGCCGCCGAACTCGTCACGCAGACGTTCGCAAGCCGCCTTTACCGATGCGGCTTTCGTGCGGTACAGTCCGCAGGGGCGGATGATTTTTTCAAGCTCCTCGATGGGCGCGTCAGCCATTGCGTCAAGGGTTGGAAATGCGGCAAAAAGCTCGCGTGAAACTATATTTACGCGGGCGTCCGTGCATTGTGCGGAGAGCCGCCCCATTACGAGCAACCGCCAAGGCTCTTTGCCGCCCCATTCAAGCGAGCAGGCGGCATCGGGATACAGCTTCGCAAGGGCGCGGGCGACTGCCGCGCCAAGGTCTTTTTTATTATTTTTCATTTGCTTTCCCCATTTCGTTCGGTATAATCATTTTATCATGCGCCGACGAAAAACGCAAGGGGCAGGACACAAAATGTTAACAAGCTAAAGGTGAAAATCTATTGAAAGTAATAATATAATGTGATATAATATAATAGTTATAATAGGCGAATTAGACCGAAAGGGTGACCGTTATGGAAATAAACGTTAAAATAAAGCTGACAAGGGGAGCAAAAGCTCCCGAATATGCCACCGCGGACAGTGCCGCCGTGGATCTTCGCGCCGCGCTCGAGGGGGAGAGCATCGTTATCGCTCCCGGCAAGCGTGCGCTCGTTCCCACGGGAATTGCTATTTCTCCGCAGAGGCGCGACGTGGTTGCCGTTGTTGCCGCAAGAAGCGGACTTGCTACCAAAAAGGGCATCTGCCTTGCAAACGGCATCGGCGTTATCGATGCCGACTATCGCGGCGAGATAGGCGTTGCGCTTTATAACTCGTCGGACGAGCCGTTTGAGGTTCATGATGGCGACAGGATCGCGCAGATGATGTTTTTGCCCATGATACGCGCGGATTTTGATACCGTTGACACGCTTGACGATACGGAGCGCGGCGAGGGCGGCTTCGGCTCTACGGGGGTAAAATGATGAGACTTTATCTTGCATCCGCATCGCCCCGCCGCCGCGAGATACTTACGGCGATGGGTATTCCGCACACCGTAGCCGTCAGCGAGGCTGACGAAACTCTCCCCGAAGGCATCGAGGCGGCAGAGGCTGTCACTCTGCTTGCTGAGCGCAAGGCTCGCGCCGCGCGCGAGGGGCTTCTCTCCCGGGGCGCAGAACTTGACGGCGCGGTAATACTTGCCGCTGATACGGTGGTGGAGTGCTTTGGCGAGATACTCGGAAAGCCGCACGATAAGGATGATGCACGCCGAATGCTCACCATGCTTTGCGGTTGCGGAAGCGCGGTGCATACGGGTATATGCGTAATGCGCGGTGACTTTGCCGTGACTCATACCGAGACAACGTACGTGACCTTCGACGATATGAGTGCGCAGGAGATAGAGGATTATATCTCCACCGACGAGCCGTACGACAAGGCGGGCGGCTACGCCATTCAGGGCAGAGCAGGGCTTTATATTGCGGGCATTACGGGGGATTATTTCAACGTTGTAGGCTTGCCCGTCCATGCTTTCTACGCGCTTTTGCGCGACAGCTTCGGGATCTCACCGAAGGAATTTGAGAATTAAGAGGTAAGGAAATGTCCAAGTATTTGGGAATAGATCTCGGTACGGCAAATACGCTTGTCTATATGAAGGGCAAGGGGATAATTTTGCGCGAGCCGTCGGTCGTTGCCGTGGATCAATTGCGCAAGCGCGTGGTCGCCGTTGGCGGCGATGCCAAGCGCATGATAGGTAAAACACCGGGCAACATCGTGTCATATAAACCGCTTAAAGACGGAGTTATTGCCGATTTTGACGTTACGGCAAAGATGCTCCATTCCTTTTTCAACAAGGTATCGGCGGGCGGAATCATCTCTCGTCCGTCCGTTATCATCTGCATTCCCTACGGCGTTACCGAGGTTGAACGGCGCGCCGTCGAGGATGCGACGTTTGAGGCGGGTGCAAAGAACGTTGCGCTGATCGACGAGCCGATAGCCGCCGCCATCGGTTCGGGACTGCGTATTGCGGGCGCGCGCGGCTCTATGATAGTTGACATCGGCGGCGGAACTACGGAGGTTGCCGTTATCAGCCTTGGGGGAATCGTAATTTCTCACTCGCTCCGAGCCGCGGGTAACCAGCTTGACGAGGCGATAGTGCAGTTTATGAAGCAGGAGTACAAGATACTCATCGGCGACAGCACAGCCGAGGCACTTAAAAAGAACATCGGCTCCGTTCACCCCAGTAAGGACAGGGGGGAAATGGAGATAAGGGGAAGAAATCTGCGTACGGGCCTGCCCGCTGTGATGACGGTAAATTCTTCCCACATACGCGCGGCTATGAGCGATCGTGTTGAGCAGATAATAAATACCATACATCAGGCGCTTGAAAACACACCGCCCGAGCTTTCGGCAGATATTTTTGATTTTGGCATAATGCTTGCGGGCGGAGGTGCGCTTCTCGGCGGTCTGCCCGATCTCATCACGGAGCGCACGGGCGTGCGTGTGACCGTCGCCAAAAAACCGCTTGACAGCGTGGCACTCGGCATAGGCCGCGTGATAGACGGAAACTACAACAACGTAGTGAGATATAGGGCAAGATAACCTTTTCGGAGGATAAATATGGGAGTCTTTAAAAGATTCTTTAAGAGTAAATTTTTTATAATAACACTTACGGCGGCAATGCTCCTGTCGATTATCCCCGGTGTGCTTTGCGTTATGGGGCATGGTTCGTACGTGCGTTCCGCGTTTCAGGTGATTGCAACGCCGTTTGAGTGGTGCTTTACGAAAATAGGCGAGGGAATTGGCGGATATGCAAAGTATTTTGCCAGCCTTGAGGAGCTTCGCGAGGAAAACGCGGCTCTCAAAGCCGAGCTTGCGCAGTATGAGGGTAAGATATACGATGCCTCGCTCATAGAGGAAGAAAATGAGTATCTGCGCGGATATCTCGGACTTAAAAATCTGCATACGGACTTTCATTTTGAGTCAGCTACCGTAATAGGGCGTGAAACGACCAATTACCGCACGGTGTATACCTTGTCGCGCGGTTCGCTTCACGGAATTGAAAAAAATATGCCCGTTGTGACCGAGCAAGGACTTCTCGGCTACGTCACGGAGATAGGCGCAACGTGGTGCAGGGTGGTTTCTATCATCGAGACGGCATCTGCCGTCGGTGCGTGCATCGAGCGTTCTGGCGACCTTGGGCTTATTGAGGGCGAGTATGAGCTTCGCTTTGAGGGGCTGTGCAAAATGATACATATATCTCCCGATGCCGATATCAGAGAGGGTGACGTGGTAATAACCTCGGGAATGGGAAGTATATACCCCCTTGGTCTGACCGTGGGAAGGGTCGTTTCCGTCACCCCCGACGAAAACACAAGGACGCTTACGGCGGTGGTAGAGCCGTCCGTGGACTTTGAGGACGTCTCAAAGGTCATGATAATTACGGACTATAACGTTTATTCCGACAGCTCTGCGGAAGGGCAATAAAAATCATTATTAAGAAGGATACCAACGATGAAGAACGTGGCAATGATAGGCTTTGGCGGAATCGCGCAGGCGCACAAGAACGCGCATCTCAGACTTGAGGCGGAGGGCAGTGAAAGGCTCGTAGCGGTTTGTGATATTACTCCCGAGGCATTTGAAAAAAGAATAAAGATAAATATCGATACCGGCGAGCAGACAGCCGAGGGTAGCTTTAATACCTACACCGAGCTTGAGGAAATGCTTGCCAATGAGAAAATAGACGTTATTGATATCTGCATACCCTCGTACCTTCATGCAGACCTTGCTATCGACATGATGGAGCGCGGATATGACGTAATGTCCGAAAAGCCGATGGCGCTGAAGAGCGAGGACTGCCGCAGAATGCTTGATACGATGCGTCGCACGGGCAAGGTGCTGATGATAGGTCAGGTGCTTCATTTCTACCCCGAGTACGTATATCTCAAGCAGGTAGTGAGCGATGCTCGCTTTGGAAAGCCCACGTCAGCCGTGTTCCAAAGGTTAAGCGGACTTCCCAAGTGGTCGTGGGAGAATTGGTATCACGATTATGACAAAGCGGGCGGAGTTATCTCCGATATGCTCATTCACGACATAGACATGGCAAGATATCTTTTCGGTACTCCCGCGTTTGTCGAGTGTAACGCATCATCCAAAAACGTAAAATACGACTGCGCTCACGTTTCGATGGGCTACGATTTTCCCGTTACCTGCATCGGTGACTGGTCACAGAACGGCGCAAGGTTTAAAATGGCGTATTGGATGGGATTTGAGAAGGCGACTGTAATACTTGAAAAGGGTAAGCCCACCGTTTACCCCAACGACGGTTCAGAGCCTTACGTTCCCGAGGATTTCAAGAGCGAGGACGGAATGTACTGCCAGCTCAAATACATGCTTGAGCTTACCGAAACGGGCAAAAAGAATGAGATAAGCACGCCCGAGGGCGCGGCTGAAACTATCCGCATAGTCGAGGCGGCGCATAAGAGCGCGGACATGGGCGGAGCGAGAGTGACGCTCTGAATTGGCAAATAACCCTGAATTAAGGAAGGAGGGCAAAAATGGAGATACAGGACCAACCCAAAGACCCGCTGTTATCGTCTAAAACGCTGGGGCGGTGTTTGTTGTTTTCCGCGCTTTTGTTCCTCACTGCCGCGGCGCAGGCATCCTTCTTTTCAGCGACGGCTGTGTTTGCCGCAACGCCCGACCTTCTGCTTGCCGCAGTCATGGGCTTGGCGATTTATGACGGTGAACGCACGGGCGCGATATCGGGTATTGCCGCAGGCGTTTTTGCCGAGTCGCTCGGCGGAACGGGCGTAATGCTGATGCCCGTCTTTTATATGATGGCGGGATACGTTTTCGGCATCGTAACGAGAATTTTTTTGAATCGAAATTTCCTCTCATGGATAGTTTACATGCTTATAGCATCGTTTGCGAGGGGAGTTTGGACTTTGCTTTATCTCGCCGCAACCGAAACGGGATTTAATTTTGTAACGGTTTTTTCAAGGATAATAATCCCCGAGTTTTTTATGACGGTGGTTTTTTCCTTGCCTATGTATTTTTTGTGCCGTGCTTGCGCGAAACCTTTTCACCGAAAGAGCGAGCTGGAATAACGGCAAGGGGGTGTTTGTGTGAACGAATTTGATAATAATAATACGGGAACAGCTCCCAACGATACGCGAAAATACAGTCTTGACAAAAAGATGTTTTCGCGGGTGGGCTTTGCCCTGCTTGCGGTGTTTTGTATCGGTATCGGTCTTGAGATAGCGGCGAGCGTATTTTTCCGTAAATTTTTTCCGAATATATATGCATTAAAATATTTTTCCACCTGTTGCAACTTGGTGTGCAATTATTTGATAGCGATACCGATAGGGGTAGTTATCCTCAACACCGTAATTAAGCCGTGGGCGCTCAGGGAGGATAAAAAGCTCGGGTGCGGCAAGCTGCTTATGTGGTTTTCCGCCGGCGTGTCCGTAATGCTTTTTGGCGGACAGATCGGCTCTATGGTCAATTCATTGATAGAGCGCACTTCGGGCAACGGCTCGTATTCGGGCATTGACAGCTTTATAAGCGGCAAACCGCTTTGGCTCAGCTTTGTTATCATGGTCATTTTAGCGCCGATAGCGGAGGAGCTTCTTTTCAGGCGCGGCGTGACCGAGGCTCTTCGCCCGTGGGGATGGAAAACCGCTATTTTGCTTGGCGGATTGTTTTTTGGACTTTTCCACGGAAATCTCGAGCAATTTTTCTATGCCGCACTCTTTGGTATGCTTTTGGGGTACGTTTACCTTTATACGGGAAAACTGCGTTACACCATCATTTTGCACATGGCGGTAAATTCCGTCACGGGATTTTTGCCATTGCTGATAAACAGATTTTCTTTTTCGTCGGCGGAGCTTCAACGCTTTATAGATGCTTCAAACGCATATTCGGCGGCGGCGCTCTCTGCCGCAAAGCCCGAGGATATACCCGCGGAGCTGATGCGTGAGATGCTCGTTGCCCTGTCCGCCGTACTGCCCGGTATGGCTTTATCAATGCTTTACAATGCCATAGTCCTCGGCTTTGCTGTGGCCGGCATTATCGTAATTTTCCGCTTTTACCGCAGACTCTGCTTTAAAAACCCCGAGCGCCGTATAGAGGGCGGATGCATAGGCGACACTATTTTCCTTGCCCCGGGAGTATTGCTTTTTGTGCTTGTGATGGCGGCGTTTATGGTTCTTGCCGCGACAGCGGCGTAAAACAAAAATTTATGAAAGGAGACGCTTATGAAGGTTGAAAATAATTTTTCCGAAGAGGAACAAAAGCAATCAAGAAAAAATCTTACGGCAAGATATATAATAATAAGTGTTTCCTTTGTTATAGCGGCGATACTTTACGCCATATCTATCGGACGCATACAGCTTGAATTTGCCGCAAACGCCTCGGATGAAAAGGAAAGCACGTATCGCCAGCGCAAGGTCGCGATTCAGGCTGTCCGCGGCGAGATATTCGACAGAAACGGTGTTGCGCTGGTAACGAATGACTACAAATATTCGTTGATATTTGATTATTCGGCAATGCCGCGTTCCTCGGCGGAGCAGAATGCCGCCATACTTGAGGTTCTGAATATCATAAATGCGCAGGGAGCGAGCGATGCTATCCCCGAAACGTCATCGCCGATACGCGGCAATTATCCTTACTTGTACTATGATAGCGAGATGTTAAAAAGCTCGACGGCACGCTCGCGCCTTAACCGTATATTGAATGCAAACGAGCTTGACAAGGACGCGGATGCCGCAACTCTGGGCAAAAAGCTTGCCGAGAAATACCGAATGGTTGATAAGGACGGCGTTCCTCTCTACAGCGCGGAAGAAATTTCTGAACTTATCCGTGTGAGATACGAGATGGAGGTCATCCGTTTTTCCGCGATAGAGCCGTATGTTTTCGCGAAGGACGTGGGTCTTGGCGTTATTACCGCAGTGTCCGAGGCGAGTATCAGGGGTGTTGATACGAGTGTTTCGTATTCCCGCGTGTATCACTATCCGGGATATGCATCACACATTCTCGGCAGGATAAGCAAGATATACGCCGAGGATGCGGAGTATTACACCTCGCAGGGCTATCCCGTTACCGCACTTGTCGGCGTGGACGGATGCGAAAAAACTTTTGAGCCATATCTGCGCGGCATGGACGGCGAGATGCTTATCACAGAGGATGATGACGGAAACATGGTCAACGCCGAAATAGTCAAGGATGCCGTTGCGGGCAAGGACGTTTATCTGACGATAGATATCAAGCTTCAAATAGCGGCGGAAGATGCGCTCAAAAAGAATATCGAGGACATCAACGCAAAGGCGGCAGAGGACGACGATCCGCTTGACGGCGAGGATGCCGATTCGGGTGCGCTCGTTGTACAGAGCGCATCGGGCGGTGACATACTTGCAATAGCGTCTTACCCCACCTACGACCTTTCAACCTTCGGCGCGGATTACAACGAGCTTATAAATGACAAAAAGAAGCCGCTGTTCAACCGTGCGCTTCAGGGAACTTATGCGCCGGGCTCGACCTTTAAGGTCGGCGTTGCTATGGCGGCGCTCTGCGAGGGGACGAAAATGAGCGACGGCTCATCATTTAATTCGAGTACCGTTATAAAGACTACGGGAAAATATACCTATTACAGCGACTATCAGCCCACGTGCTGGATATATACCAACAAATACAAGGGCAACCACGGTTCGATAAACGTCTCAAAGGCTATTCAGGTCTCCTGTAACTGCTTCTTTTACGAGGTGGGCAGGTTGCTTGGAATAGATAATATAAATAAATATTGCACGAGCTATGGACTCGGACAACCGACCGGCATTGAGCTTCCCGAGGCGAAGGGCATTCTTGCCGACAGTAAATACAAGCAAAGCTCGGGGCAGGGCGTGTGGACGGGCGGTGATACGATAGCTACCTCCATCGGTCAGGCGTACAATCAGTTCACGCCGTTGCAGATAGCTAACTATATTTCCACCATAGTTAACGGCGGAACAAGATACTCTGTCCACCTTCTTCACTCTGTAAAGAGCTTTTCGGGTGAGGAACTTCATAGATACGAGCCGTCCGTTATCGACAAGCTCAACGTCAGCAGTAAAAACTATAAAACTATCGTAGCGGCGATGAGCAGCGTTATCGAGGATGGTTCGGCATCCAAGGAGTTTTCCAATTTCCCCATACCGATAGGCGGAAAGACGGGAACGGCGCAGATCAATAAAAATCAAAGCAATAATGCTGTTTTCGTGGCGTTTGCTCCCCTTGATGCCCCCGAGATAGTCGTTTCCTGCGTGATCGAAAAGGGAGCAAAGGGACTTAACGCGGCGCAATCCGTGCGCACGGCTATGGAGTGCTATTTTGGGATCGGCGCGTGGGCAGAAGGAGAAGTTGCCGAGTGAGGACTGTAAAATGACGGATAATATCAAATCAGAAAATAAAAAGAGGTTGCTTCCCCGCGTTGCGGCGCTCCACGATCTGTCGAGCTTCGGCAGGTGCGCCCTTACGGTGATAATCCCCGCGCTGTCGGCTATGCGCGCGCAGTGTATACCCATACCTACGGCGTTGCTTTCCACCCACACGGGCGGATTCGAGGGGATGCATTTTCTCGACCTTGAGGACGATATCAAAAAAACCGCCGAGCATCTTGATGGCATCGGGGTGGATCTTGATGCCATATATACGGGATTTCTCGGCAGTGCGGCGCAAGTGCGCACGGTTGAGGACTTTATTGACAGATTTTCAAAAAGAACCAAGCCGCTCATCTTCATCGACCCTGTGATGGGAGACGACGGTGAGCTGTATTCCGCCTGCTTTCCCGAGCTTGTGCATGAGATGCGCCGCCTTATCGCGCGCGCTGACGTGATAACGCCGAATCTTACCGAGGCGTGCTTGCTTACGGGCGAGAGCTTTTGCGCTACATCCGGACTTGCCGATGCCGACGCGGAGGCGCTGGGGGCGCATCTTGCGAAAAAAATAAGGCAGTACACTCCTGCCGAATGCGTGATAACGGGAATACTTACCGCCGACGGAGTCGGCACTTACACCTCGCGCGGATTGCACGTGGAACGCCAAAGGGGCAGGGGATATCCGGGCACGGGTGATTTGTTTGCTTCCGTAATGCTTGGTCGGCTTCTTTTGGCGGACGGTGTGAACGAGGATAGCGTTTTTCGGGCATCGTCTTTTGCATCGGAGTATGTGGCGGAGGTTATAGAATTTTCGGAAAAATACGGAAAGGACGAGCCGATGCGTGACGGCGTTTTGCTTGAGGCTTGTCTCCCCATGCTTTTTGACAAGGTGAAAAATGACTAAACACGAGGAATTAGCTGCGGAATATTTTCTTTCGGGTGCGGGCTGTGCGCAAGCGGTTTTTTGTGCCTTTTGCGACCTGCACGGTGTGGACAGACGCACTTCCGCGCTCATTACGTCGTCGCTGTGCGGCGGCGTCGGTCGCTTGCGCGAGGTCTGCGGAGCGTTTTCGGGTGCTGTAATGGTGCTTGGTATGCTGTACGGCTTTGATTTTCCGCACGAGCAAAGCGAAAAAAGCGCACATTATAAAAGAGTTCAAGAGCTTGCCGAGGCTTACCGTGCCGAGATGTCGTCGGTAGTTTGCCGCGAAATACTCGAAAACGCGGGCAAGCGCGCGGATACCTCGCCAATGCCCGAGGCAAGAACGGCGGATTATTACCGCGAGCGCCCTTGCGTTCTGGCTGTAAAGACTGCCGCCCGAATACTTGACGAGTACATCGCAAAACAGGGGTGACCTGATTCAAAACGTATTCGGCGGCTTTTCGGCAAAAACAAAAACGATAGAATTTTACGGGCTGTAATTATGCAGCCCGAAAATTTATCAATTGTTAATTATCTGTTGAAAAAATATAATATAATTGAGTATATAATTATATGTAAAATAAACTCGGGGTAGTTTGCCCTCGAAAGGAAAAAAACGATGCTTCAATTAAAGCAAATCACAAAGGAATATCCCGTAGGCGACGGTTCGGTTGCGGCACTTCGCGGAATAGACCTGACCTTCAGAAAGAGCGAGTTCGTGTCCGTGCTCGGCCCGTCGGGTTGCGGAAAGACCACTATGCTCAATATCATCGGAGGACTTGACAGATACACTACGGGAGATCTTGTGATAAATGGCAGATCTACCAAGGATTTTAAAGCGAGGGATTGGGATTCGTACCGTAATCACTCGGTCGGTTTCGTTTTTCAGAGCTATAATCTCATACCGCATCAGAGCGTTCTTCAAAACGTAGAGCTTGCGCTCAGCCTCTCGGGTGTGGGAAAGGCGGAGCGCCGCCGCCGCGCCAAGGAAGCTCTTGAGCGCGTGGGGCTTGGAGATCAGCTCAAAAAACGCCCCGGTGAGATGTCGGGCGGACAGATGCAGAGAGTTGCTATTGCCCGCGCGATAGTTAACGACCCCGATATCATTCTTGCCGACGAGCCTACGGGTGCGCTTGACAGCGAAACGAGCGTTCAGGTAATGGAGATACTCAAGGAGATATCCCGTGACCGCCTTGTTGTTATGGTTACGCACAACCCTGAGCTTGCAGATATGTATTCCACCAGAATAGTGCGAATGCTTGACGGCGTTATCACCGACGACAGCGCCCCCGTCACCGATGAGGAATTGGCTGAAGAAGCGCGCATCAGAGAAGAGATGGAAAAGAACGGCAAGAATGAAAAGAAGCCGTCTCTCTCTTTCCTTACTTCCTTCGGTCTGTCTCTCAAAAACCTCTTTACCAAAAAGGGCAGAACCGCGCTTACGTCCTTTGCGGGAAGCATCGGTATTATCGGAATCGCGTTGATATACGCGGTTTCCAACGGAATGACAGCATATATCAACACCGTGCAGGAGGATACGCTTTCCTCATACCCCATAGTGCTTGAGTCCACCTATCTTGACCTTGGTTCTCTTATGGTCACCATGATGGAAATGGCACAGTCCAAGGAGGATCACCCGCTTGACGGCGTTTACCAAAAGCCCGTAATGTACGATCTTACCAATCTGCTCAACAGCATGGAGACGCAGGAGAACGACCTCAAAGCGTTTAAGGCGTTTCTTGAGAGCGAGCGCGCCAATGAGGAGTCCGAAACGGGCTTGTCAAGTGCGCTGAACGGCGTTCACTACGGCTACAAGCTGAACGTTCCCATCTATACAAAGAACGTTGACGGAACTATTATCCTTTCCGACTCGCAAAAGATGCTCACGGATATTTTCATGAAATATATGGGACAGCTTATGGGCTCGCTTATGGATAAGGATGAAAATACCTCGTCAAACAGCGGCATGATGTCGATGATGGCAGGCTCGCAAAACGCCGGCGGTCTTTGGCAGGAGATGTTGCCGGGCGATGAGGAGCTGATAAACCCCATACTTAAAAAACAGTATGACATAGTAGAGGGAAATTGGCCTGCCGCGTATAACGAGGTCGTGCTCGTGCTTGACGAGAACAACGAGATCCCCGATATTGCGCTTTACGCCCTCGGACTTATTTCCGAGGCTGAAATAGATACCATTGTGGATGCCGCGATAAACAAAAAGCCCCTGACCGTCAACACCAAGCGTTGGACGTATCAGGAGATTTTCGATATGGAATTCCGCACGGTATTCCCCGCAAATTGCTATACCTACGACAAGGTAAGCGGTCTGTATACCGATCTGCGCACCACGTCTGCCGGCCTTAAGTATCTGTATGACAACGGTCTGCCGCTCAAGGTGGTCGGCGTTATCCGCCCGAACGAGGATGCCGTTGCGGGAATGCTCACCGGCTCTATTGCGTACACCTCGGGACTTACCGAGCATATCATCACCGAATCAAAGGCGTCTGCCGCGATAAAGGCTCAACTTGCCTCACCGAGCACGGATATCTTTACGGGACTTCCCTTTGACGAGAGCAAGGGTGACCTTTCAAACGCCGAAAAGAAGGATGTGTTTTTGAAATATGTCGAAGGTCTTGACGTTAAAGCCAAGGCGCAGACCTATATTAAAATTATGAGCATCCCCCACGAAGAGCTTCTCAAAGGGCAGGTCGATGCGATACTCGGCGAGATGACGGCAAAGCCCGAGGAAATGCGTGCTACGCTTGCCGCCGCACTCTCGGAGCAGATGGGAATGGATGAGCAGACGGTTTCCGAGTACCTTGAGTCAATGAGTGACGAGGAGATCGCGGAGACCTTCCGCGGTATAATTACCGAGCAGGTAAAGAAGGCGTATGCCGAAAACGTCGAAAAGCAGTTTGCCCAGATACCTGATGACCAGCTTGCGGCGATGCTCGACGGAGCTATCGGAACGTATACCGAGGAGCAGTTTGGCAAGTTTTATGATGAGGTCATGGAGTTTGCTCTTACAAGCTACGATATGAATCTTCACCTTCTCGGTTGCAAGGAGCTTGAGGATCCTGCCACCATCAGTCTTTACGCTTCGACCTTTGCGGACAAGGACGTTATTGAGGCGGCTATCGAAAAGTATAACAGCGGTGTTGGCGAGGCTTCAAAAATATCCTATACCGACTACGTTGGACTTATGATGTCCTCTGTTACCACTATAATTGATGCGATAACTTACGTTCTTATCGGATTTGTTTCGGTATCTCTTATCGTTTCGTCGATAATGATAGGCGTTATCACGCTTATTTCGGTACAGGAGCGCACCAAGGAGATCGGTATTCTCCGCGCTATCGGTGCGTCCAAGAGAAACGTTTCGAGAATGTTCAATGCGGAAACTGTGATAATCGGATTTATATCGGGTATCATAGGCGTTGGAGTCACGTATCTCTTGTGCATACCTCTTAACGCTATTCTTTTGTTCCTTACCGATATTTCGAATCTGCGCGCCCAGCTCCCTATTGGTGTTGCGGCGATCCTCGTGCTTATCAGCGTGGCGCTTACGCTCGTTTCGGGCATAATCCCCTCGCGCAGTGCGTCGAAAAAAGACCCCGTAGTTGCGCTCAGGACGGAATAAGAAAACGGCTTTGCCGTTTTCAGGGATATTGCGCCCTCGGCGCAGTGATATGTTTTGCTTCGCAAAACATTAAGGTAAAAAGAGGTTGAAGCGTGCTTCAACCTCTTTTACATTAATAAGAATTCGATATTTTCTTTAGTCGTTTGCACGGTCTTGTCGTAGCTCTCGCTGTGCGCGTCGGTGATAAGACACGCGCCGTATATCATCGAAAGAACGGAGAAAATTCGTCTGTCGGCGGCAGCGCCCGTTACGCCAAGCTCCGAAAGATACTCGCGGATATGGTCGGCAAGGGCGGCGGATATCTTCGATTTCTCCCTTTTGTGTTCCTCGCTGAGTCCCCTGTCATCCGAGACGAGCACGGCGCGGAAACCGCTGTTCGCAAGCAAAAAGCGCAACAGCGCAAGGCACAGTTCAAGCGCGCACCGTCTGCGATCGCCCTCGTACACCTTGCAGATCTCGCGTTGCATAAGCATCCATTGGGCGTTGATGTGCGCGATTATGGAAAGGATCAGCCCCTCGCGGCTTTTGAAATGGCGGTATGGCGCGGCGCAGGAAACGCCGCAGGCGTTGGCAACACGGCGCAGGGAGAAGTCTGCGGCGTGATGCTCCTCAAGCTCGCGAAGCCCTGCGGCGATAAGCGCGCGCGGCAGGTCCTCCGTATAATAATATTCGTCCATGGCAACCTTCCGATAAAATTAGTTAACACTGTTATTTTAACATAAATTTTTATGAAAATCAAGGATTTTATTGAAAATTCTATTGACAAGGGTTGGATTTGGGTGTATAATTCATAACAAGTTAACACTGTTAACACAAAAGAATCAGGAGTTAAAGATGCACGACGATCGTCTTAATGAAGCGCGAGAGATAATAAACGAGGTCGATAGGGAAATGGCGTCGCTCTTCCGTCGCAGGATGGAAGCGGCAAAAATAATCGGCGGATATAAAATGGAGCGCGGCTTGCCCGTGCTTGATGAACGGCGCGAGGATGAGCTTGTGGCACGCAATGCCGAGTACCTTGCAAATGCGGATGAGGATGTCCGCGCGGGCTACGCTTGCTTTTTGCGCTCGACTATGGCGATCTCCCGCCACTATCAGCAAAAGATGATGACGGGGCTTCGCGTGGCGTTCAGCGGTACTGAGGGGGCATTTGCCTCGATTGCCGCAGGCAGGATATTTCCCGATGCCGCGCGTGTTCCTTTTGGCGATTTTACTTCCGCTTACGAGGCGGTTGTTTCCGGGGATTGTGACCTTGCGGTGCTTCCGCTGGAAAACAGCAGCGCGGGCGAGGTCGGGGCGGTCACGGATCTGCTCTTTTCAGGTCCGCTTTATATAAACCGCGTGTATGACCTTGCAGTTACCCACGATCTGCTCACGCTTCCGGGTGTGCGCCCCGACGAGATAAAGCGCGTTATCAGCCATCCGCAGGCGCTTGGTCAATGCGCCGATTATATCAGAGCGCACGGATTTGAGACTGTGGAGTATTCAAATACCGCCCGCGCCGCCGAGAAGGTCGCGCTTTTGGGTGACCGCGCCACAGCCGCGATAGCGAGCGAGGAGGCGGCACGCCTCTACGGTCTTGACGTAGCCGCGCGTGCCATAAACGGCGAGGCTAACAACACCACGCGCTTTGCGGTGCTGTCTCCTGCGCGAAACATCCACGGCGGAAGCCGAAGCGATTTGCGCTTCATCATGACGTTTACGGTTCGTAACGAGGCGGGCAGTCTCGCACGCGCCATTGATGTTATCGGTAAGCACGGCTACAATATGCTTGCGCTCCGCAGCCGCCCGATGAAGGAGCTTCTTTGGCAGTATTATTTCTACGTTGAGGCGGAGGGGAATATTGATACCGAGGCGGGCGCGGATATGCTTGGTGCGCTTTCGCGGTATTGCGACCATCTGAAGGTCGTCGGCTCTTATGTAAAGGATAATTAAGGAATAAAAATGGTACTTCATCTTTACCTTGGTACGAGAGGATATGATATAACCGTCGAGCGAGGCGCGCTTTCGCGTGTTGGCGAGATATTCCCGCTTGAGCGCAGGGTGCTTGTCGTTACGGACAGCGGCGTTCCTGCCGTCTACGCAGAAAAGGTGGCGGCGGCGTGCAAAAATTCCGTCATCGCAACCGTGGACGAGGGCGAGGACAGCAAGAGCTTTCGTGTTTTCGAGGGGCTTTGCCGTCTCTTGCTTGACGAGGGCTTTACAAGGAGCGATTGCGTCGTTGCCGTCGGCGGCGGCGTTGTGGGCGACCTTGCGGGTTTTGTTGCCGCCTCGTATATGCGCGGCATAGATTTTTACAACGTCCCCACTACCTTGCTCTCGCAGGTGGATTCTTCCATCGGCGGCAAGGTCGCGATAAATCTGGATTCGGTCAAAAACATCGTCGGCGCGTTCAAACAGCCGCGCGGAGTGCTTATTGACCCCGACGTTCTTGCCACTCTGCCGCCGCGGCAGATATCGGCAGGGCTTGCCGAGGCGATAAAAATGAGTCTCACGTCCGATGCTGACGGCTTTGCGCTTTTTGAGCGCGAGGATGTTATGGACGGGCTTGACGAGATAATAATAAACGCGCTTAAAATAAAAAAATCAGTAGTTGAGGCGGACGAGTGCGAGGGCGGACTTCGCAAGGTGTTAAATTTCGGTCACACCGTCGGTCACGGTATCGAGAGCGCGGCAGGGCTTGGCGGACTTCTCCACGGCGAGAGCGTTGCGCTCGGAATGCTCCCGATGTGCTCGGAGAGCGTGCGCGGACGTCTCATTCCCGTGCTTGAGAAGGTTGGACTTCCCACGCGCATCGAGGTGGACGCGGATACCGTTCTTGAGGCTATGGGGCATGATAAAAAGCTCGACGGTGAGAGCATTACCGCAGTATACGTCAGCGAGATAGGCTCGTTTGAGTTTAGAAAAATGCCTATTGCCCAGCTTAAAAAAGAGGTCAGGGAGGCGCTCGAAAAATGAAAAACACCATTGGACAAAGCGTGAGCGTCACTCTTTTCGGTGAGAGTCACGGTGCCGCCATCGGCGCGGTCATAGACGGACTTGCGCCCGGCATAAGGATAGACGAGGGCTTTATCGCCCATCAGCTCGGGCTTCGCCGTCCGTCGGGTGCTATCTCGACGGCAAGGTGCGAGGCGGATGAGTTCAGCATTTTAAGCGGTGTTTGGAACGGCTGTACCACGGGAACGCCGCTGTGCATAACTATTCCGAACGCGGACACACGCAGTAAGGATTATCAGAGGGGCGCGGCTCGCCCCGGACACGCCGACCTTGCGGCGTTTTGCAAGTATCACGGCTTTGAGGACTACCGTGGCGGCGGACATTTTTCGGGCAGGATAACAGCCGCGCTTGTTGCCGCCGCGGGGGTAGTGATTCCCGCGCTCAAGCAAAAGGGAATATACGTCGGAACGCATATAAAGCGCCTCGGCGGTGTTGCCGACAGGGAGTTTGGCAATCTTAATGAGGATATTATGAGCCTCGCTGACAAGGAATTTCCCGTGCTTGGCGACGGTGTTGAGGAGGGGATGAAAAACGCTATTCTCGCCGCCGCCGCAGACAGCGACAGCGTTGGCGGTGTGCTTGAAACTGCCGTCACGGGTATGCCCGCAGGCGTTGGAGAGCCGTGGTTCGACAGCGTTGAGAGTCTCATCTCTCACGCGGTGTTCTCCGTTCCCGCTGTCAAGGGCATTGAGTTTGGCGCGGGCTTTGGCTTTGCCGATATGCGCGCAAGCGTGGCTAACGACGCTTGGCGTATGTGCCGCGGCGTGCCAAATTCGCTGACAAACAACAACGGCGGCATCAACGGCGGAATTACAAACGGAATGCCGATAATATTCCGCTGTGCCGTAAAGCCCACGCCGTCTATCGCAAAAGAACAGCTTACGGTGAACGCCGAAACGATGGAGGACACAACTATCTGTGTTCACGGCAGACACGATCCGTGCATCGTGCATCGCGCTAGAATCGTTATCGACAGCGTTACCGCCCTCGTGCTTGCGGATATGCTCACGCAGAGGTTTGGCACGGATTATCTTTCGGAGGGCGCAAAATGAAATACGGACTTATAGCAGAGCGCATTGGGCATAGCTTTTCGCCCGAGATACACGCAATGCTCGACACGCACGAGTACGAGCTTTGCGCCGTTGCTCCCTCGGAGCTTGACGGGTTTATGAAAAGGCGGGATTTTGCCGCTATCAACGTGACGATACCGTATAAGGAAGCGGTCATTCCGTATTTAGATGAGATCTCACCGCAGGCGGCGGAGATAGGCGCGGTAAACACCATTGTGAACCGCGGCGGAAGGCTCTGCGGCTACAATACCGATTTTTTCGGCATGAAGACGCTTGCGGATAAGATAGGAATTGATTTTTCGGGCAAAAAGGTGATCATCTGCGGCACGGGCGGAACTTCAAAGACCGCGCAGGCGGTGGCGAAGGACGGCGGTGCGCGGCAGATAGTGTTTGCGAGCCGTACCGCACGCGAGGGCGCGGTGAGCTACGAGGAGGTATATGAGCTTCATGCCGATGCCGAAATACTCATAAACACCACGCCCGTGGGAATGTTCCCGAATTGTGACGGAGCGCCCGTGAACTTAAAAAAGCTCAAGAAGGTCAGACGCGTGCTTGATGCGGTATACAATCCGCTTCGCACAGACCTTGTGCTTCAGGCAAAAAAGCGCGGAATACGCGCCGAGGGCGGACTTTATATGCTCGTAGCGCAGGCAGTTGCCGCCTCGGAGATATTTACGGGCAGAAAATATCCTGCCGAAACGCTTGATGCAATATACTCCAAGATACTTGCACGGCGTGAGAACATCGTGCTTGTGGGTATGCCCGCGTGCGGAAAAAGCACCATCGGCGCCTCTCTTGCCGCCGAGCTTGGCAGAGAACTTTATGACCTTGATGCCGAGATAATAGCGGACGTGGGAATGCCGATAAGCGAGATATTTGCACGCGAGGGCGAGGCGGGCTTCCGCGATACCGAAACGCGCGTTCTGCGCGAGAGAGTATCTCCGCTTACGAGCGCCGTTATCGCAACGGGCGGCGGTGCTGTTCTGCGAGATGAAAATCTGCATCTCCTGCGACGAAACGGCAGGCTCATTTTCCTTGACAGACCGCTTGAACAGCTTCTTCCGACCGATGACAGACCTCTTGCCTCAAGTGAGGAAAAAATACGCGCGCTTCACGCCGCGAGAATAAACAGATACCGCGCTTGTGCGGATGAAATAATAAGAACCGACGGGGTGGTAAGCCACGCGGTAGACACTATTTTGAAAAAGGAGAAAACTAAAATGAAAATTCTTGTACTTAACGGCCCCAACCTCAATATGCTCGGTATCCGCGAGCCCGATATATACGGACGCGAGACCTATGACGATCTTTGCGCGAAGATAAACGCATACGCCGCCGAAAAGGGAATAGAGGTTGAAAATTACCAGTCCAATCACGAGGGCGCACTTGTTGATAAGATTCAGGAGGCGTACTTTGCAAAGGTTGACGGTATCATTATCAACGCGGGTGCGTATACGCACACCAGCATTGCTTTGCGCGACGCGCTCAATTCCGTGCTTATCCCCGCAGTTGAGGTACACATTTCCAAGGTACACGAGAGAGAGTATTTTCGCAGAGTAAGCTATATCCGCGACTCTTGCTTTATGCTTATCAACGGTAAGGGAACTGACGGCTATCTGCAAGCCATCGACGCCCTTATTGAAAAGTGCGCAAAATGAAGGTAAAGATATTTCCCTCCTCGGCAAGCGGGCGTATAACAGCGCCGCCGTCAAAAAGTATGGCGCACCGCCTTTTGCTCTGTGCCGCGATGAGCGGGGGAAAGAGCGTGATATCGGGTATGTCGGATTGCGATGACGTTGAGGCAACTCTCGAGTGCCTCGGCGCGCTCGGTGTCAAGTGGGAAAGGGACGGTGACACCGTTACCGTAATGGGGGCGGATATGCGCACAGCTACTCCGTCAGCTCCGCTTGTTTGCCGTGAAAGCGGCAGTACGCTCAGATTTATGCTTCCCATCTGCCTTGTTTCGGGCAGAAACGTGATGATGACGGGTGCGCCCTCTCTTATGCGCCGCCCGATGAGCATTTATGAGGAGTTGAGCCGTGAGTTCGGCTACACCTATCTGCTCGACGGCACGAGCATCGTCCTGCGCGGCCCTTTGCGTTCGGGAGAATATAAGATACCCGGCGACGTCAGCAGTCAGTTTATCAGCGGACTTCTGTTTGCCCTTCCGCTTGTCGATGGCGACAGCAAAATAAGTATTATCCCCCCCGTTGTAAGCCGTTCGTACCTTGACCTTACCGTTATGGCACTTCGCCGTTTCGGTATTGAGGTTGAGTGGAGCGACGACCACACGCTGTTTATCCGTGGTTCGCAACGATACCGCGCGGCTGACGTGCGTGTGGAGGGTGACTATTCGGGCGCGGCGTTCTTTGCCGCACTCGGTATTCTCGGCGGCGATGTTGAGATAGACGGTCTTTGCTCCGACAGCCTTCAGGGAGACAGGATATACACAAAGTATTTTCAAGCAGTTGCAAACGGTATTCCCACTCTGCCGATAGGAAATTGCCCCGACCTTGGGCCGATACTTATGGCACTTGCGGCGGCAAAGCACGGCGGAATATTCACGGGGACTGCGCGGCTCAAAATAAAGGAGAGCGACCGCGGCGAGGTGATGGCGAGGGAGCTTTCAAAATTTGGAGCATCCGTAACGGTGTATGATGACAGCATCGTTGTCTACCCTGCCGACTTCCATGCGCCCGACGAGGTGCTTTGCGGCTACGGCGACCACCGCATCGTAATGTCGCTTGCCATCCTGCTCACGCTCGTCGGAGGTGAGATAGACGGTGCGGAGGCAATAAAAAAGAGCTACCCCGCATTCTTTGACGATCTTGCCTCTCTCGGTGTTAAAATTGAGGTAACAGAATGAACGGTTCAATAATTACAAAAAATACAAAATTCTTAATAGTCGGTCTTGGCGTTATAGGCGGAAGCTACGCGCAGGCTCTTACACGCGCGGGATACACGGTAAGCTGTATTACCAAAAGCGAGGAGAGCATAAAATACGCGCTTGAGCGCAAAATGATATCTTACGGTACTACAAAGGTAGAGCCGAGCCTCGTTGCCGAGGCGGATATTATCGTGTTTGCGCTTTATCCCGAGATATTTATCAAGTGGATAGAAGAAAATCAGTCGCTTTTCCGCGCGGGAACGATAATCACGGACGTTACGGGTGTTAAGGGCGGCGTTGTCAAAAAGGTGCAGAGCATTCTGCGCCCCGACGTGGAGTTTATCGCCGCGCATCCGATGGCGGGCAGAGAGCGCAGCGGCGTGGAATACAGCGATGCCGCCGTGTTCAAGGGCGCAAACTATATCGTTACTCCTACGCAGGCGAATACCGAGTGCGCTATTGCCACCTGCCGCGAGCTTGGCGAGATACTCGGCTTTGCGAGGATAACGGAGCTGTCGCCCGAGGAGCATGACGAGATGATAGCGTTTCTTTCCCAGCTTACGCACGTTATCGCCGTAACGCTGATGACGTGTAATAACTGCGAAGGATTGGAAAAATACACGGGTGACTCGTTCCGTGACCTGACCAGAATATCAAAGATAAACGACCTTATGTGGAGTGAGCTGTTTATGCTCAACAAGGAGGCACTGCTTGAGCAGATGGATGCCTTCAGCCGTGAATTTGAACGTTTCCGCCGCGACCTTGAGGCGGGAGATACGGAGTCGATGCGTGCTACGATGCGCTTGTCCTCCGAAAGACGAACTAAATTCGATAAAAAATAAGAAAAGGAGAAAAAACTATGGAATTCGTAAGAAAGCTCCCCATACCCATGGAGGTCAAGGAGATGTACCCCCTCACGGGTGATATGGCTATAGCCAAGGAAAAAACGGATATGGAGATAAAAAAGGTCTTTACGGGCAAATCCGACCGTTTTCTTCTCATCATCGGCCCATGCTCCGCAGACCGCGAGGATGCCGTTATAGAGTACATTATGCGTCTGCGCGAAGTGCAGGAGAAGGTTGCTGATAAGATACTTATAATCCCCCGCATATACACCAACAAGCCCCGTACCACGGGCGACGGATACAAGGGAATGCTTCATCAGCCCGACCCCCACGAAAAGCCCGATATGTTTGCGGGTGTAGTTGCTATTCGAAAGCTCCACATGCGCGCGCTTGCCGAAACGGGATTTGGCTGTGCCGATGAGATGCTTTATCCTGCAAATTACCGCTACCTTTCCGACCTTCTTTCCTACGTTGCCATAGGTGCGCGCTCCGTTGAAAATCAGGATCACCGTCTCACCGCCAGCGGACTTGACATTCCCGTAGGTATGAAAAATCCCACGGGCGGCGACATTTCCGTAATGATGAATGCCATCACCGCCGCACAGCACAAGCACACGTTCATCTTCCGCGGTTGGGAGGTCAATACCGAGGGCAATCCCCTTGCACACGCTATTATGCGCGGATACGTTAACAAGCACGGTCAGTCCTTGCCCAACTACCACTACGAGGATCTTATGGGACTTGCCGAGATGTATGCGAAAACGGGGCTTGCAAACCCCGCCGCTATAGTTGACACAAACCATGCAAATTCGGGCAAAAAATATCTTGAGCAGATAAGAATAGCCAAGGAGGTCATCCATAGCCGCATCCACTCCGCCGATATCAAGTCTCTCGTTAAGGGACTTATGATAGAGAGCTATCTTGAGGACGGCTGCCAGAAAATAGGAGAAGGAGAAGTGTGGGGAAAATCCATCACCGACCCCTGTCTTGGCTGGGAAAAGACCGAAAGGCTCATATACGATATAGCGGAATTGCTGTAAAAAATGCAAAAAAGTATTGACTAATTTGCAAAAATGTTTTATAATATAAAAGAGCATTGCTTATATTAATGCTAAAATTTATATTCAAGGAGATATATTATGGCTTTTTGCACAAAATGCGGTGCTGCAGTTGAGGATAACGTAAGATTTTGTACTACTTGCGGAGCGCCTATTGAGGGAGCACAGGCAAACGCTGCCCCCAAAAAGGAGATGAAAAACATCGAGCTCAACGTAAACTTCAAGCAGATTTTTGAGGCCGAAAAAGTGGGTGATGCTTTTAAAATGCTTGTTGATACCCCCGATACCTCTGACTCCTATGCGGCAGAGGATAAGGCTAATAACAAGATAATGGCTATTCTTTCCTACATAGGAATTCTTGTTCTTATCCCCATTTTTGCGGCTAAAAATTCCCCCTATGCTAAATACCATGCAAATCAGGGTCTCGTTCTTTGCATCGCAGGTCTTGCTTACGGCGTAGTTACGGGCTTGCTCGGATGGCTTCTCGGTCTTATTCCCGTTGTCGGAACCTTCTTCCCCACCATCTTCGGCATTCTCTCCCTCGTTTTCGTGGCAGAAATGATTTTTGGTATTTACAACGCTGTTAAGGGTAAGGCAAAAGAGCTTCCTTTGCTCGGCGCAATAAAGATTCTTAAATAAGTTGCTATAAAAAATCTGCTGTTTGACAGCAGATTTTTTATATTGAAATTTTGCCCGAGATGTTGTATAATTAGTGTGAAAACACACAAGGAGCCAAAAATGAAAATAAAGCTAAAGAAGGTCTGTGTCGAGAAGGCGATGGCGGTAAAGCCGTACAAACGAAAAAAGCCACACTCTCCCGATATACTTTTCCGCACTGCCATGCGTATTCTTTCGGGATTTGAACTGCGAAAAACGCATTTCAAATACGATAATGAAAATATGGAAAAGGCAGGAAAAGGGCCTTATCTAATTCTTATGAACCATTCGAGCTTTATTGACTTAAAAATAGCATCTGCCATATTTTATCCAAAGCCCTATTGCATAGTGACGACCGCCGACGCTTTCGTGGGAAAGGCGTGGCTCATGCGCGCGCTCGGCTGTACGCCAACGCAGAAATTTGTGGGCGATTTCTCCCTCATCAGCGACATTTACTGCGCTCTGCATGAAAAAAAGACCAGCGTGCTTATGTATCCCGAGGCGGGCTACAGCTTTGACGGTTGCTCAACGACCATCCCTCAAAAATTAGGTCTGCTTGTCAAAAAGCTGGGAGTCCCCGTTGTCACCGTTATGACGGACGGCGCGTTTTTGTACGACCCTCTTTACAACTATCTGCAAACGCGCAGGGTGAACGTTACCGCCAAGGTGCGGTGTCTGTTTTCAGCCGAGGAGGTGGCAACGCTCCCCTCGTCGGAGCTTGACGCGGGCATTGAGGAGGCGTTTTCCTTTGACAATTTTAAAAATCAGTACGAAAACGGCGTGGAGGTAACCGAGGATTTCCGCGCGGACGGACTTCACAGGGTGCTTTACCGTTGCCCCGAGTGCGAAACGGATTTTTCCATGGAGGGCAAGGGAACGCAGCTCAAGTGCAAAAAATGCGGCAAGACGTATGAGCTTGGAACTCTCGGCAGACTTACCGCCACCGAGGGGGAGACGCGCTTTTCGCACATTCCCGCGTGGTATCATTGGCAGCGCGAATGCGTGCGCCGCTCTCTCGAAGAGGGAACGTACCGCCTTGACACCGAGGTGGAGATAGGCATTCTTGCCGATTTTAGGGGAGTGTATATGATAGGAAACGGAAGGCTCGTCCACGATGGCGACGGTTTTCATCTCACGGGCGGCGATGGAAAGCTGGAGTATTTTCAATCCCCGCTTGCTTCTCACGGACTCAACGCCGACCTTTATTGGTATGAAAAAGGTGACGTTATCTGCATAGGTGATAAGGAACGGTTGTATTATTGCTTTCCACGTGAGCAGGACGGAAGCGTGACTCGCGCACGCCTTGCCACCGAGGAGCTGTATAAGCTCAAACGCGCCCAAAAGCGTGCCGCGGTCTCACAAAAAAGAGCGGAAGCGCATTAAGTTTATTAATAAGAAGGGCAGAGAACGTGCAAACCTTTCTCTGCCTTTTAAACATTATATATTATCCGCAATTTCCTTGTACATATACAGTGAGCCAAGGCAGATAAGCGGGAGATCTTTCTCCGCCGCAAGCGACTTTCCTGCCTTTACCGCTTCCGCGGGAGTGGTGTATGCCGCGGCATTCACGCCCGCCTCTGACAGCACAGCCGCGTATTCCGCCGCGTCAAGCGCGCGCGGATTATCGGGGGTAATGGTCAGCGCCGCCGCCGCTATCTCGGACAGCCGCCCTGCGATGTAGCGGTAGTTTTTGTCCTTCATTACGCCCGTAAGGACAAGGATCTTTTGCTCTCCAAAATAATATTTTACACTTTCAACTGCCTTTTCGATGCCTTCGGGATTGTGTGCGCCGTCAAAAATTATAAGGGGAGATTTTGAGATTACCTCAAATCTTGCCTGCCAGCGAGCCGCGAGGAGTCCCTTGCGCAATGCGTCCTCGGATATGGAAAATCCCTTTGTGTTAAGGATATCCGCCGCCGCGATAACGTTTGCGGCGTTGTGCGGCTGATAAAGTCCCGATAGGGAAATTTCTATATTTTTTCGCTCGCCGTAGTCAAAAACGCTTCCGAAAAGGTCGGAGTGAAGTATATTCAGCGTGGATTTGTCTGCAAAACGGTAGTCCGCGCCCATTTCGGCGGCACGCGCCGAAATAACGCGCGCGGCATCCTCGCCGTTTCCGCCGAAAAGCACCGTGCCGTTCTTTTTTATTATTCCCGCTTTTTCTGCGGCTATTTTTTCAATCGTGTCTCCGAGGTATGCAGTATGCTCAAGCGAGATTCCCGTTATCACGGACAGCACGCTTGCGGGGATGATGTTCGTCGAGTCGAGCCTTCCGCCCATTCCCGCCTCAAGTACCACTACGTCACAGCCCTTGCGCTTGAAATATTCAAGTCCGATGGCGGTGATAAGCTCAAATTCCGTAGGCTTGTCCGTCATTGCGTCGGCGTATGGCTTTACGTACTCGGTTATCGCGGCAAGCTCGCCGCCGTCGATGTTCTCACCGCAAAAGCGGATGCGCTCGTTGAATTCCGAGATATACGGCGAGGTGAAAAGTCCCGTTTTGTAGCCTGCGGCGCGAAGCACGCAATCAAGCATCGAGCAAAACGAGCCCTTTCCGTTAGTACCCGCAACGTGGATAAAGCGCAGATCGTTTTGCGGATTTCCAAGCCTCTCGCAAAGCTCGCTGATGCGCTCAAGTCCGGGCTTCGTAAACGTCCAGTTTATTGCGTGGATATACTTTATTGCTTCCTCGCAGGTCATTTTGAGCCTCCCTTGCCATAGATGAGTTTTGAAAAAGCCTTGTTTTTGAAAATGAAACACATAAGAATTATCTCAACGGTGGCAATAACGATATAAAGGGGAACGCGCACAAGCACAGCCCAGCCGTAGTAAACGTAAAGTCCGAAGGATTTTACTATCATCGAGCCTACGGCGTGCGCTGACAGCGCCGAGAGAATGATGCGCCACGTGCCCTCTTTTTTTACGATATAGTGCGAGACCACGCCCGACACCGCGCCGATAAGCGCCGCGCCGATGGTCACGATGGGCGTTATTGCAAGGGATTGAGTGGACAGAAAATAGCTTACCACGTCGGATGCCGCGCCTACGAATGCGCCTACGACAGGCCCGAACATGATGCCCGATAATATTATCGGGAAATTCTCAAAGGTGATTCTGAACAGACCGTTGCCAAAGTTCAGAAAATTCTTGCAAAAGATGCCGATAACTACACTCAATGCCGTAAGCATTGCGGCGGTGGTAAGTGTGCGGATGTTGGCAAGTCCGCGTTTTCTTTCTTTCATAAATAAAAAATCCTCCTTTCGCAAACAGACTCTCTTGCGACCGGAGGCAATATGCTTCGGCAACAGCGGGATGCGGACGGTCTACCGCGCCAGATGGCTTCGTCCGCGGGACAACTCCCCGTCCCCACGGCACTGTACGCAGACCAACCTACTCTGTTTACATTGTGTATATAATAGCACTTTTTTTTCGCCATTGCAATAGAAATTTGTAATTATCTTGACACATTTTTAAAAAAATGGTAAAATACCTCTTGGTGAGTTCGGAACCATCCTCACCTAAAACAAAACTAAGGAAGTAGAAAAATGAAAACAAAAACTGCTATGCGGACTCGCTTTGTCTGCACCTCGGCGGTCATAGCTGCCGCCTACGTCGCGCTTACCTATCTTTCAAACTCTCTCGGACTTGCATCGGGGGCTATCCAGTTCAGGATAAGCGAGGCTCTTTGTGCGCTTGGACTTTTCACACCTGCGGCAATACCGGGCGTGAGCGTTGGGTGTTTCCTTGCAAACCTGCTCACGGGCTGTGCCGCGCTCGATGTTATTTTCGGCTCGCTTGCGTCCCTTATCGGTATGCTTGGTGCGTACGCGCTTCGCAAAAAGCCATTCGTCGCGCTTTTGCCCTACGTTTTTGCAAACGTGGTGATAGTGCCGTTCGTTCTTTCGTATGCTTACGGCGTCGAAACGGCGTGGTGGCTGCTTGCTCTATCCGTCGGCGCAGGGGAGATAGTTTGTGCGTATATCGGCGGACTTTTGCTTTATTTTGCGCTGAAAAAAAGGAAATTTTCATAAAACAAGCCATCTGTGCCTCGCACAGATGGCTTGTTTTATGAATAAAAATCGTGATTTCCGATAGTAACGGTAAACGTTCGGTTTGCCGTTATCCACGAGCCTGCGGCGATGGAGCTGTTGAAAAAGAACAGTATGCTGTCAGATAGTGAAAATCCCTCAAGGCACAGCTTGGCGGCGCACACCGACGAAGCCGTAGGCTCGTTTTTTACGCTTCCGCTGTACGCGGGGGTGAATTGCACGCCGAATTTATCGTCGTATATCACCTCGTATATCGTGTCGGGGAAGGATCTGTGCGCCGTGCGGTTGATAACTACGCATCCCACGGCAAGCTGTCCTTCAAAGCATTCTCCGCGAGCTTCCGCAGATATGATGCGCGAGAGCCAATAGAGGTCCTCTTCGCCGTATACATCTTCTGCAGAGGGAAAGGTGGGAGCGCCGCTTAATATAACGGTGCCGTCTTTTTTACAGCTTACGCTCTGTCCCGATGCCGATGCGAGTGCGGATACGGGGGCGCAGAGAAGCCCCGATACGTCAAGCACCTTTACAGATATATCGGAGACGGAGCAGGGTATGCATCTGCCCTCGGAGCAAATATACGCTTCGCCCGCCGCCGCGCTTATGTTGCCGACGGCGAGGAGTGAGCAAAAGCTCTCGATCGGCGCGTATACGATGCCGCCGATGTCGGCGGCAAAACCGTCGGGTGCTTGTCTGCCGTTTATGTAGAGCGGTACGCTTTTTGCTTCGTCGGGATATTTTGGAAGCGGCACTTTGTCTGCCTCGCTAACGGTCGTTTCGGGGACGGGTGAGATGGTTTCACTCTCTTGCTCGGGGGCAGAGGTGTCGGTGGCATTGACTGTAGTCTCAATTGCCGATGAGCCTGCCTCGATGCTTGTGTCCTCGGGGCGTATTCCAAGCATGAATGACATTGCCATCAGTGCCGCAATTATTGCGGATATTACTTCTCTTAACATTGCTTCTATCCTTCCTTTATATATTTTTCAATTTTCAATATCAACTCAACGCCGTCTTCGCACACCATCCTGATGCGCGTCGGCGCGCTGTTTTTTAAGCAGACCTCTGCGTTTGATAACGCTATTAGCGTTTCACTTTCTTTTGTACTTATTTGTGATATCTCGCCGCCGAGCGCAAACGCCTCGGCAGGTCTTGAAAGGCGCAGGGCGGTTTTACCCGTAGTTCGCACCGTATCAAGTTTTGCCTCGTACACGCCGCCGCGCCGACTTACAACGATCCCGCACAGCGCGGCGGGGGCGGTATACTCCACGGTAAAATCGCGCTCATTGACGTTTTCGCAGCCGCAAAGAGTTATGACGGCGGAAAACTCAAGCTTCCCGACGCTTCCCGAAACGGTAGCTGTGGCGGCGCCCCTCTGATACGCCAGCACGTCGCTCGGTGCTTCGATCGGCGCACAGCCCGAGCAAAAAAACAGAGCAGAAACGCTTATTATGGATAAAAAAATACTGAAAACACGCCTCATTTTCCCCTCAGTCAAGTGTTTCTGTAATCAATATATTGCAAGAATAAGTTTTTTATGATATAATATACTGAATTGAAGTTTCTTTTTTGGAGGAAATATGAAAAGTTCGTACAGAGTGTACTCCGCTTTGCCATTTCTGAACAAATCGCGGGCATGGATAGAAATAAACACGGCGGCAATTCGGCGTAATTACCGTGCTATTTGCGATTATATAAAGGAAAACGGCTCTCACGCAACGGTCGCGGGAGTTATCAAGGCAGAGGGCTACGGTCACGGTGCGCAGGCGCTTGCGGAGGCTCTTCTTCTTGAGGGGTGCCGTTTTTTCTGCTCGGTCGGAATTGACGAGGCGGCGGCTATCAGGGGCGTTTGCGATAAAATGGGCGTTGACGCAGAGATACTTTTGCTCAGCTACACACCTGCCGCCAACGTTTCGGAGCTTTTGCGTTACCGCATAACCCAGAGCGTTTTTTCGCTTGACTACGCAAGGGAGCTTTCAAATGAGGCTCTGGCGCACGGGGAGAAGCTTTCGGTACACGTCAAGATAAATACGGGAATGAACCGCCTCGGTTTTTGCACAAACAGCGACGAGCAAAGAAAAGCGACGGTCGATCAGATCTGCGAGACGGTTGCGCTTGACGGTCTTTGCGTTAAAGGCGCGTTTACTCATTTTGCGCGTGCCGACGAGAGAAGCGAGGACGGCGAGGCGCATACAAGGCATCAGGCGGAGCTGTTCTATAAGACCGCGCATGAGCTTTCCGAGCGCGGCGTTCATTTTGACAAGCTGCATCTTTGCGGAAGCGCCGCAACGGTGTATTACCCCGAATTTCATTCGGATGTTTGCCGTATTGGTATAATCCTTTACGGTTTGGGTCTTCCTTCGCAGAAGGCGTTGAGTCTTGAGGGTGCACTGAAATTAAAGGCGCGCGTTGCTCAAGTGCATACCCTTTCGGATGGCGAGGAGCTTGGCTATGGTGGTGCGCACCGTGCAAACGGCGAGGAGCGCATAGCTACCGTCGGCATAGGATACGCTGATGGATTTTTGCGTGCATACAGCGGAAGCCGCGTTGTTATCCACTCCGAGGACGGTGAGTATATCGGAGAGGGAAGAGTCGTTGGTAAGGTATGTATGGACCAATGCTTTGTCAGTGTGGGAGACCTTGACGTAAAGCGCGGTGACGTAGTTACTCTCATGGGTGAGTGCGGACAGATAACTGACCTTGCGAAAAGGCTCAACACCGTCGAGCATGAGACGGTGAGTGTTCTGTCAGCAAGATTGCCGAGATTTGTGTGTGAAAAATAAAAAAGGGCAAAAGCCCGTTGGTGAAATATGAAAATTAAAAGGATCTTATCGGTGATGCTCATAGTTGCGGTGTCGCTCGCCCTTATTTCCTGTTCGGGAGATGATGCAGTCGAGACTACCGCACCCGATACGGGTGCGCTTACTACCGCACCACACGCGGAGATCACCACCGAAGCACCGCCGCCCGAGCTTGATAAGTTTTTGATCCTTCGTGATTCAAATGCTACTGACCACATCGTGAGCGAGGTAAATGACTCTTCCCTTGGCGCACGCGGCGAGCTGTTCAGGCAAAAGTTTGGGATGGAGATAATAGAGCGGGACGATGCCGACATCGTTAAAACCGTACGCACGGCTGTGCTGTCGGGAAGGAGCGATGATTACGGCGCATTGTTGCTCACCTCGAAAAATGCCGTCTCACTCCTTTGCGAGGGGCATTTGCAGGACCTTTCTGCGGCGGGAATTGAGGCGGATGCGCATTTGAGCGAGGATGATATAAATCGCACGCTCACTTTTGGCGGCGGTATGTATATGCTTTATTCGGATGCTCTTTCGTCGAAATATGATTCAGCCTGCGGCGTTCTTTACCGCGCAGACACGCTGGATAGCGAGCTTGCAAGCCTTGTGCTTGACGGCGGCTTTACTCTTGAGGCTCTCATCAACAAAGCAAAGAGCCTTGATTCATCATTCAGCACGGATTTGAATGCCAAGGGGATATCTCTTGTTTATCAAGGCTTGGGCGGTAAGTTGTTTAAGATGGGGGAGGCAGGACTCCCCGCCGTTTCCCTTGACGGGGATGGCGATTCTGCGGCGTACGGAGCTTTGTTTGCATCGTCATCATCAATTACGCAGGACGGCGGAATATTTAAGGTTTCAAAGCTGTCCGAGGCAAACGGGGAGGGGATATATCTTCCCATGCCCAAGGCGAACGCCGAGCAAAAGGAATATGTAACTCCCATAGACATCGATATGGCATCCGTTCTTGCCGTGCCCGACGGAATAACTAACGGCTCGCTTGTCGGAGATGTTTTTGCCTTCTTCTCCGAGACTTTCGGGGATGCGCACGAGAGAATCGTCAGGACTATTGCCCCCGCCGAGGGAGATGCCCGTCTTATAGCAAAAAAGCTCGTGGATTCGCTTTCGATAGAGCTGTCCTCGCTTTACGGATGGGGGGATATGAAGGATTATCTCTTCGATAATCTCACCGAGCGAGTTGAGTTCGGAGCGTTGCGCACCGATAAAAGATTTGCCGACAGGTGCGAGGCTGTGAATACCGCCGCCGCCATTATTAAAAACAGAATCGAAAAATAGGAGAAAGAAATGAAAAACAATTATAAAGTGGAAGTTAAGCTCTCCGAGGAGCTTTTGCGCAAGCTGCTCATAATCAGCCGCGAGGAGGGCAGAAGCGTGAACAATCAATTCCTTTTCATGCTTCGCAACAATATTCAATATTACGAGCGCACCAAGGGCAGACTTACACCGCAAAAGCTGGCGGAGGAGGACGTTACGCCCTACGTTACAGAGGAATAAAAGTAATGGAGTCAAATGCGAAACCGCATTTGACTCCATTTTTTTTTACATATTACCGGAGCTTACTATGTCTTCTCTCTCTCTGAAAAGCAACGAGATGCACCAAAGTCCCGCAAGTCCCACGACGGTGTAGATGATGCGCGCCCAGAGCGAGTCCTGACCGCCGCATATCCACGCTACAGTGTCAAATTTGAAAAGACCAATGCCGCCCCAGTTGAGTGAGCCGACGATGGAAAGGATCAATGCTATCTTATCGATGATCATACGCTTAACCTCCTTTATGCGTTTCGGTCAAAGACGGCGTGCCGCTTCAACTTCTGTGAAAAGTTTTCCCATGTGTAGGATTTTTATTCACCGAGCAGGCAAAAAAACTCTTTTTGATGCGCCGATCAAAAGAATGAATATTTTCTCCGCAGACATTTCATAATATAACTAACGAAAGTTTCGGAGGTCAACATGGAAAGCTTTGTTTATAAGGTTGCAGACAAGGTAGGGATACATGCACGTCCCGCGGGTAGAATTGTAAACGCGGCGAAGGAGTTTTTAGCAGATATAATAATAAGGAAAAAATCGGACGGCAAAGAGGCAGATGCCAAACGTCTGTTTTCAGTCATGAGTCTTGGCGCAACGTGCGGCGAGGAGCTTACCTTTATCATTAGCGGCGAGGACGAGGCGGCGGCGGCTCTCGCCATGAAAAAACTATGCGAGGAGCATCTCGGATGACGAACGCGGAGCAAAAGGTGCAAAGGAGCACGCGCGTTTTTAGCGGTGTGGGCGTTGGCGGACTTTGCGCCTCGGGAGTTTTACATTTTTGGAGACCGCAAAAAAGAAAGGCTATGCCATACAGGGGCGCGATAGAGGAAAAACAGGCGTTTTCCGATGCCCTCTTGCGTGCGAGGGAGCGCACGGCAGTGCTTGCACGCCGTACCGAGGATGCCGCAGGCGAGGATGCGGCGGAGATATTTGAGATACACGATATGCTCCTTGCCGATGCGGATTTTTCCGAGGGAGTAAAGAGGAAGATAGATAACGGAAAGACCGCCGCCGAGGCTGTGGAGGCGGTAGCCGAGGAAATGGCGGCTGTCTTTGAGGCTATGGATGACGAGTATTTTGCCGCCCGCGCCGCCGATATGCGCGACGTTGGCGGCAGAGTGGCGGATGAGCTGTTAGGCAGCGTCGGAGAGCTTCCCGATGGGAGAGTGATAATAGTAGCCGATGAGCTTACGCCCAGCGACACGGTGGCGTTTGACAGCGACAAGGTGCTTGGTTTTGTTACGTTTGGCGGCTCGGTCAACTCGCACACAGCCATTCTTGCGCGTGCGCTTTCCATCCCCGCGCTTGTGCGTGTTGGTGAGATAAACGATGAATATGACGGAGCAGAGGCATTGCTGGATGCGGAAAACGGCACGCTTACACTTTTCCCAACGCCCGATATGCTCCTCAAATTCGCAACGGCGGAGTCGGCGCGCAGAGCAGAGGAGCAAAGGCTGCGTGCGCTTATTTCACTCCCCGCGCTCACTCGCTCGGGCAAGAAGATAGGGCTTTTTGCAAACATCGGAGGCATATCGGGCGCGGAGGAGGCATATCGCGCGGGAGCTGACGGGATAGGTCTTTTCAGGAGCGAATTTCTCTTTCTCGGCAGGGATTCCCTGCCGACGGAGGAGGAGCAATATCAGGCGTACAGCCGCGTGGCGCGTATTATGAAAGACAGGGGAGGCCCCGTTGTGGTGCGCACGCTTGATGCAGGCTCGGACAAGGTGGTTAGCGCACTTGCCGGCGCAAGCGAGGAAAATCCCGCGCTCGGAGTCAGGGGGATAAGGCTCGCGCTTTTGCATCCCGACGTGCTTCGCACCCAGCTTCGTGCGCTGTGCCGCGCATCGGCGCACGGTAAAATTGCCATTATGATACCTATGGTCGTTAGTGTTAAGGAGCTTATCAGCGCGCGAGATGCCTTTGAAAAGGTAAGAGGGGAGCTTGCGGGCGACGGTGTGCCGATGGCGGAGCATATTCCGTTTGGCGTGATGATAGAAACACCCGCCGCCGCGATAATGGCTCGCGAGCTTGCCGCCGAGGCGGATTTTTTCTCGGTCGGCACTAATGACCTTTGCCAATACACACTCGCCGCCGACAGGCAAAATCCCGCCCTTTCGCATCTTGCCGCGACGGAGGACGACCTTGAAAGCGTTTTCAGGCTGATAAAAAACGCCGCCGATGCTATTCATTCTGTTGGCAAGGGAAAGTGGATGGGAATTTGCGGCGAGCTTGCGGCAGATACCGCGCTGACGGCGAGATTTTTGCAGTGCGGCGCGGACGAGCTTTCCGTTTCACCGCCGTTTTTGCTTAAATTGAAAGAAAAAATTCGTCTTATCGATTAGGAGAATAAAAATGAGTCTTTTTTCATCTTCATCTTCCACGCAAAAGCTGCTTTCTGTGGCTGACGGCGAGGTGATACCTCTTTCCATGGTGAATGACGAGGCGTTTTCATCGGGAATGCTCGGCGCGGGATTTGCCGTCAAGCCTGCGAACGGCGTAGTTTACAGTCCCGTTGACGGAAAGGTTATGGGCGTTTCCGAGGGGAAGCACGCATACAGCATTTTTTCGCACGGCGGGCTTGAGATACTCGTGCATATAGGGCTTGATACCGTTCACATGGGCGGAAGGAGCTTCACCCCGACGGTAAAGGCGGGCGACGAGGTGCGTGCGGGTGACGTTATTGCCCACGTTGACCTTGCCGAGATCAAAAAAGAGGGATACGACACCGTGATCCCCGTGCTTATGTCAAATATTGACGGTGATACCGAGCTTGCGCCGAGGCTTGGCTATGCCGAGGGCGGGCGGACAGCTGTGGTCAAGCTGAACCGCGGCGGAAAGGAAACCAAATGAGTAGAACAGCAACACTTGACAAGCCGAGGCGGGATTCGCGCCTTTTCGGCGTATTGCAGAGGGTGGGACGCGCATTTATGCTTCCCATCGCACTTTTACCGATAGCGGGACTTTTCCTCGGTGTCGGCGCATCGCTGACCAATCCCGCGATGATAGAGACCTACGGACTTTCAGCTATTCTCGGAGAGGGAACGATACTGAACTCGATTTTGACGATAATTTCGGGTGTAGGCTCAATAATCTTTTCAAATCTGCCTATAATTTTCGCTATGGGCGTTGCGCTTGGCATGGCAGAGGCGGAAAAGGGAACGGCAACGCTGTCCGCGGCGATAGCGTTTTTCGTCATGCACGAGACTATCCACACTCTGCTTTTGCTTACGGGCAGACTTGAGGCGGGAGTCATGCACGAGGGAACGATTGCCGACGTTGTCGGTATCACATCGCTTGAGATGGGTGTTTTCGGCGGCATAGTCGTCGGTCTTGGCGTTGCCGCGCTCCACAACCGTTTTTATAAGATAAAACTGCCAATGGTTATCTCGTTTTTCGGCGGAACACGCTTTGTGCCGATAATTTCCACCTTTGTCTATACGCTTGTCGGCGTGGTCATGTTTTTCGTATGGCCCTATATCCAGTCGGGAATATACGCTCTCGGCGGACTCGTTACGGGTTCGGGCTACGTTGGTACGCTTGTTTACGGTTTTATTGAGCGCATACTCATTCCTTTCGGTCTGCACCACGTATTCTATCTCCCGTTCTGGCAAACGGGACTCGGCGGTACAGCCGTTATTGACGGCGTTACCGTGATGGGAGCGCAAAACATCTTCTTTGCGGAGCTTGCGTCCCCCACAACCGAGGTCTTTTCCGTTGAGGCAACACGCTTTATGGCGGGTAAATTCCCCTTTATGATATTTGGTCTTGCGGGGGCGGCGCTTGCCATGTACGTTACCGCGCGGCGCGAAAAACGGCGTGTGGTCGGCGGTATTCTTCTTTCCGCCGCCCTAACGGCAATGCTCACGGGTATTACCGAGCCTATTGAGTTCACTTTTCTCTTTGTCGCGCCCGTGATGTATTTCTTCCATTCTCTGCTTGCGGGCGTTTCATATATGCTGATGCACGTTCTGAACGTTGGCGTGGGAATGACGTTTTCGGGCGGTATAATCGACCTTACGCTGTTCGGAATATTGCAGGGTACGGCGAAGACGAATTGGCTGATGATACCCCTTGTGGGAGTGATATATTTTGTCATATACTACGCGCTTTTCAGCTTCATGATAAAGAAATTCGATTATCTCACCCCGGGCAGAGAGGCTGACGGCGAGGAGTCAAGGCTTTACACGCGTGCGGATTACAACGCGAAAAAGGCAACGGCGGGCGCGCCCGAGGTGGCACGTGATCCCGAGCTGTCGGATGCCGCTGTGGGGGCGGAGTCTACTTCCTCGGTGATATTGCGCGGACTTGGCGGCAAGGATAATATCGTAAATCTTGATGCCTGCGCCACGAGATTGCGCGTGACTGTCAAGGACAGCGCGCTTGTCACCGATGCGGTGTTAAAGAGCAGCGGTGCGGCAGGCGTTATCCGCCGCGGCAACGGTATACAGGTTGTATACGGCCCGCAGGTCAGCGTTATTAAGAGCGAGCTTGAAGAGTATATGAAAACGCTGTAAGCGTTTTCAAGTGAAGTTGCGCCGTTGGCGCAGAGAAGCGTGCTTCGCACGTGAAGCACGCCTGCGGCGTATGAAGTGTTTGCCTATCGGCAAACGTTAAGGAAGCTTTTTGCTACGCAAAAAGCGATTTATAAAAATAAAAGCGGAAGAAACGCGAGTTTCTTCCACTTTTTTCCTTAACTTTGCACTTTGCACTTTGCACTTAGCACTTATAAAACGCTGTGCGTTTTCATGCTTTTACAAAACTTTTAATATAGCTGTCTATGGATTCCTGAATTATCTTTTTTGCCTCGTCGGGGCCGAAAAGTTCGCGGACTGCGGTCTGCTTGTTTTCGAGCTGTTTATAAACGGTGAAAAAGTGCATTATTTCATCGAAAATGTGTGACGGTAGTTCGTCAATGGTCTTGATGTCGTTATAGTTCGGGTCTGACGTAGCAATGGCGATTATCTTATCGTCGAGCTTTCCGCCGTCTATCATACGCATAACGCCGATGGGGTATACCTGCACCAGCGTCATCGGCAATATAGATTCAGTACCGATGATGAGAACGTCGAGCGGGTCGCCGTCGTCCGCATACGTGCGCGGGATAAAACCGTAGTTGGCGGGGTAGTGGGTAGAGGTGTAAAGCACCCTGTCAAGTCGCAAAAGTCCCGTGCCTTTGTCAAGCTCGTATTTGCATTTGCTGCCCTTTGATATCTCTACCAGAGCTGAAAATTCCTCGGGTGCGATGAGGGCGGGATCGATGTCGTGCCAGATATTCATGTGAAACCTCTTTTTTATTTTGATTATTTGCCCTTTGCTGTATATTTAATCACTTAACGTAATCAAATTCAAAATCGTAGATGGAGACCGTGTGTCCTTCGTCGCATCCCTTTGCCTCAAGCGCGTCGAAAACGCCGCTCTTGCGCAGTACCTTCTGGAAGAAGTTAAGGGATTCGTAATCGGAGAAATTTATCTGTCCGCAGAGGTTGAAGAGCCAATCGCCCTCAACGTAGAAGGTATCGTTCTCGCGGCGGATGGTGGTCTCCTTGGCGGTGCTTACCACGGCATCTTCGGCGGTGTACTCTGCCTCGTATATCTTGATCTCGGGAAGGTCAGCAAGGCACTCGCCAACCCGCTTCACAAGGGCGCGGAGTCCCTCGCCCGTAGCCGCGCTGACGTAGAAAAGCTCTCTGCCAAGCTCCTTGACGTGCTTTTCAAATGCATCAACGTCCACGTACTCGCGCATGAGCGCATCGGTCTTGTTCGCAACTACTATCTGCGGACGTGTTGCAAGCTCGGGAGAATACTTTTGCAGTTCACGGTCGATGGTTATCATGTCCTCAACCACGTCTCTGCCCTCGGTGCAAGCAATATCCACGACGTGAAGCAAGAGTCTGCAACGGTCAACGTGGCGCAGAAATTCGTGTCCGAGTCCCGCACCGTCGGATGCACCCTCGATAAGTCCGGGGATATCCGCCGCAACAAAGCCCTGACCGTCATCGCCCGTCGACACAACGCCGAGATTGGGGGAAAGGGTGGTAAAGTGGTAGTCGGCAATTTTAGGCTTTGCCGCGCTTATGCGTGAGAGGATAGAGGATTTTCCGACACTCGGAAATCCGATAAGTCCCACGTCCGCGAGCATTTTAAGCTCAAGAATAAGCTCTTTTTCCTCGCCGCGCGTGCCGTTCTTTGCAAACATAGGCACTTGGCGTGTCGGAGTTGCGAAATGGCGATTGCCCCAACCGCCGCGTCCGCCGCGGCAAACGGTAAAGTTTTTGCCATCATCGTCGGACATATCGTGTATTATCTTGCCTGTGGCGGCATCGCGGATAAGCGTTCCCGGCGGCACGTCAATAACCACGTCGGGCGCGGTAGCGCCGTGGCATTTATGCCCCATACCGTTTCCGCCCGCCTCGGCAATGAATTTGCGCTTGTAGCGGAAGGCGAGCAGGGTGTTTGAACCCTCGTCAACGCGGAAAACAATGTTTCCGCCGTTTCCGCCGTCGCCGCCGTCAGGGCCGCCGTGGGAAACGTATTTCTCGCGGCGGAAGGAAACTGCGCCGTTTCCGCCGTTTCCTGCCTTAACAAATATCTGTATTCTGTCTATAAACATTCTTGTTCCTCTTGCGCTGTGCGCTTATTTTTTGTCCTCGTCTCTTTCGCGGATAATGAGGCGTATCGGCGTACCCTTAAAGCCAAAGGTCTCACGCAGACAGTTCTCGATATAGCGTTGATATGAGAAGTGGAAAAGCTCCGCATTGTTGCAGAAAATAACGAAGGTTGGTGGAGCTACGGAAATCTGCGTCATATAGTATATCTTCAGCCGCTTTCCCTTGTCTGACGGGGGCTGTACGCGAATGGTGGCATCGTGCAGTACGTCGTTGAGCATTCCCGTGGAAATTCTCGTAACGCTCTGGTTGTAAACGTAATTTATCTGCTCAAAGATATTGGTTATACGCTGTCCTGTGAGCGCGGAAACGTAGAGGATAGGCGCGTATGGCATATAAGCAAGGGCAGTACGTATCTTCGCGTTATATTCGTTGACTGTGGAGTTGTCCTTGTCCGCTATGCTGTCCCATTTGTTCACTACGATTATGGACGCGCGTCCTGCCTCGTGTGCGATGCCCGCTATCTTCTCGTCCTGCTCGGTAATTCCCTCGGCGGCGTCTATCATTATAAGGCAGACGTCCGCACGGTCGACCGCAGTATGCGCGCGAAGCACCGAATAATGCTCAACGCTGTCCTTTATCTTTGCACTGCGGCGAATTCCCGCCGTGTCGATAAAGGTGTATTCGCCGTATGAGTTGGTCACCTTCGTATCTATCGCGTCGCGCGTAGTGCCTGGGATATTTGAGACAATCAGGCGTTTTTCGCCAACTATGCGGTTGATTATAGAGGACTTGCCCGCGTTGGGTTTGCCGATAACGGCAACCTTTATGCCCGTGTCCTCATCCTCGCCCTCGTCCGTTTCGGGCAGTACCGCAAGGACTGCGTCAAGCAGGTCTCCGCTTCCCGTTCCGTGTATGGAGGAAACGGGTATGGGGTCTGTGTCAAAGCCAAGCTCGTAGAATTCATAGAATTCAAATGGCGTCTGACCTACCTTATCGCATTTGTTGACTACGGGAATGATGGGCTTTCCGCTTTTTTTCAGCATTACGGCGATCTCGCGGTCATCGGCAACGAGACCCGCGCGAACATCGCACATAAAGATTATAACGTCTGCGCTCTCGATGGCTATCTCTGCCTGCACGCGCATTTGAGCAAGGATTATATCATCGGTCTTGGGCTCTATTCCGCCCGTGTCAATGACGATGAGAGGCTTTCCGCACCATTCGGTCTCGCCGTAGATGCGGTCGCGCGTAACGCCGGGGGTGTCCTCGACTATGGCGCGTCTCTCGCCTATGAGCTTATTAAAAAGTGTGGACTTGCCTACGTTTGGGCGTCCTACTATTGCAATTACGGGTTTTGACATTTTCTGTACCTTTTATTATTATTTCGTCGGGCTGACGTTGAGATATGCGTTTACCTTTTCAAGCGGAACGGAGAACTCGGCGTAATATCCCGCCATGGCGTTCAGCTCGATTATGAGAACGAGATGCGTGGGGGTAAAATAGCTGTCGGGGTATGTGGAGTAGAGCTTGTAATTTTTGTATTGCTCCATCATCTCCGAAAGGCTGACATCTTTTGTAACGTCGGTCTTTCCGCTTATCTGCGTGAAATCTCCCGCATTAAAGAGCGACATGACAGAGCCGAAGTCGGAATACAGCTTTGCCATTGAAACGGTCTTGCCCGTGCTGAGGTTGAAGAGATAGCTGTATGCAAACTCGTTGTCTCCGCTACCGTCGGAATATACCACCTTTGCGCTTGAACGTACGGCAAGGAGGTTGTTTCCAAGGTACGTTACGGCGGTATCGGTGACCTCGTACTTTACGGTAAGTCCCGCCGCGATATCTTCCTCTACGTTGGTTATCTTTGCGTCAAATTCAATATCGGCAAGGGATGCGAGGGCATCGTTGAGCTTGGTCTGAATAGTCTCGTTTGAAAGACCGGTCAGCTTTGGATACCGCAGAGTTCGGGAGCTTTTCCCCGAACCGCCCGAGCCGAGATCCTCAACGACGGTGATAACTTCAAAGTCGTATGTGATTATATCAACATTTGCAGTAGTTTCATCGGGTGCGGTAGTTACGTCCGACGTGGGGGCAGTGGTCACGTCCGTGTTGGGGGCGGTAGTTTCGTCGGGGACGGTGGTATTATCGGGTACGGTAGTGTCGGACGATATCACCGCGGAAGTCGTTTCGTGTGGGATGGGTGGGCGTGTTTCGCCGGAATGGAGAGTTTGCATTTGTCTGCCGTCGGTGCTAAACAGTGCGCAGGATGAAAGGGCGCAAACGAGCGCGGCAAGGCAAACAAAAGATATTGTTTTTTTGAGCGTTACGGTTTTTTTCATATTCTCACCAATCCTTTCTTTAGTTTTCGTTGATTAGGGTGCAGACGAATTCTCCGCCGTCGCAAGCGGTAGCGCAAACGGTTACTCCCGTTTTTTGTGAAAGCCAGTCGGGAGAAGTGCCGTCAAGAAAGAGGTCGCCGTCGGCGCGGAGCGCGTTTCGAGGTATCAGAAGCACCTCTCCGATGTCCGTGCCGCCGTTTTTTGCTTCAAGCACTTGCGCGGCAATGTCTTTGCCCGTGAGAAGCCCCGAAACCGTCACGCTCTCTCCAAAAAAGTCGTTTCTGATGCGCAGGACGTTGATTTTCAGCCCTTTGCACACACTTTCGGCGCGGCGGCAGATGCGGCATATCATATCGTACGCGGCGTATCCCGTGACTACCGACAGCGTGCGGTGGTTTTCGGGCTTGTCTTCCTTTGCAAAATCAAGCTCGGCATTCGCCTCCGCCTCGAAAAGCGGCAGCATTCCAACGCCGTTTTCAAGCTGGGAAAAGTCCTCGTAATATTCCTCGGGCGGCAGGGCAACTCCGCCGCGCACGTAGAACTCGTCAGAACACCAGAAAAGGCGCGAGCCGTAAAAATCAAGACAAGCATCGCCAAACGCCGTGACCTGACCGATGACGGCGCGGCATTCCTCGGGTGTAAAGAGCGAGAGGGGGTAGAGTCCGTCGCGGTGCTTGGTAAGTCCCGCAGGGACTATGGAAACGCTCTCAAGCGCGGGGTGGAGCGCGGCAAGGTCGTGCATCGTGCGCTCAAGCTCCGCGCCGTCGTTTATACCGCGGCACAGAACTATTTGCGCGCATATTTTAATGCCCGCTTTTGCAAAACGCTCAAGAAGTCCCAATACCTCGCCCGCGAAGCGGTTGTTGAGCATCTTGCAACGCAGCTCGGGGTTTGTGGTGTGTACTGAAATATTCAGCGGTGAGATGTGCATCTCTATGATGCGCTCTATCTCATGTTCCGAAAGATTCGTCATGGTAATGTAGTTTCCATGCAAAAACGAAAGGCGCGAGTCATCGTCCTTGAAGTAGCAGGACTCACGCATTCCGCCGGGGTTCTGGTCGATAAAGCAGAATATGCACTTGTTTCGGCAGGACTGCTTTTTATCCATAAGGGGCGTTTCAAACTCCAGCCCCACGTCGTCATCCTCGTCTTTTTTTATTTTGACGGATATGGGCTTGCCGTCGCGCAGAAGCGAGAGAACGATCTTTTTTTCACAAAGGCGAAAGCGGTAGTCAAGAACGTCGGCTATTTCCTTGCCGTTGATGCTTACGAGGACGTCACCCTCGCGCACGCCTGCTTTTTCGGCAAGTGATTTTTTTTCAACTCCGATTATTTTGACCATTTTGCGCCTCCTTTGCATAGTAATACACAATAATTATAACATAAAACCGTCCGTGTGTCAATCTCGCGCTTGACATTTTTATATTATTAAGATATAATTCAATATAAAGAAAAGAGGTGTGAGCGTGGAGATAAAGGAGATAGCAAGGATAAGGACGGATTTTCCCGAAAAATTCGGCATACCGCGGCAAAGCGGAAGAGTATCGGAGCTTCGCGGTGAGATAGTCTTTTTGCCCGAATACCGCAACCGCGAGGCGCTTCGCGGACTTGAAGGGTATTCGCATATCTGGCTGGTGTGGGGATTTTCGGCAAATGCGCACACTGACTGGTCACCTACCGTTCGTCCGCCGAGGCTCGGCGGAAACCGCCGCGTCGGTGTTTTTGCCACGCGCTCGCCTTACCGCCCGAATCCATTGGGACTCAGCGTGGTTCGCCTTGAGAGTATCGAGCTTGACGGCAATGACGCTCCGCGCCTAACCGTCAGCGGCGCTGACCTTATGGACGGTACGCCGATATATGATATCAAGCCGTATCTGCCCCACGCCGACGCCATTGAGGGCGCGCGCGGCGGCTTTTCGGCTGATTTTGTTGACTACTCGTTGAGGGTTGATTTTCCCGACGGGCTGCTTTCGCTGCTTCCCGAGGACAAGCGCACAGCCGCCGTTGCGGTGCTGGCGGAGGACCCGCGCCCGTCGTATCAGGACGATCCCGAGCGCGAGTACGGAATGTCCTTCGGCGGCTTTGAGATATATTTCAAGGTTGATGGCGGCACGCTTACCGTGGTGAGGGTGGAGAAAACGCCTGCGGCGTTTTAAGTGCAAAGTGCAAAGTGCAGAGTGCAAAGTTAAGGTAGCTTTTTGCGCCGCAAAAAGCATTTTAGAAAAATAAAATGGGAAGAAATGCGCGCATTTCTTCCCATTTTGTTAATTTTTGCCGCAATAGTTGACATTTGTGTTTTTTGGGCGTATAATTATACACATATAATATTTTGGGAGGAAAAAATGAAAGCAACGACTAAAATTTTAGCTCTCATCCTTGCGCTTCTCATGTGCGCCTCATGCTTCGTGGCGTGTGACGACGGCGAGGGCGAGACGACCACCGCACCTGACACGAGCGCACCCGTCACGAGCGCACCCGACACAACTGCGGCTGTCACAACAGCAGCTAATACTACAGCAGAAAACACCACAGCGGCGGGCACTACTGCAGCCGACACCACGGCGGCTGACACAACGGCAGCAGACACAACCGCGACGGATACCACATTACCGTCCGACGAAACTACTGTTTCACCCGATGAAACAACCGTATCGTCAGATGAAACAACTGCAGCACCCGACGAAACTACGACTGCTACCGAAGAAACAACGGCTACACCCGAAACTACAAAAGCACCCGAGACCACAAAGGCTCCCGAGACTACAAAGGCTCCCGAAACTACGAAAGCTCCCGAAACCACAAAGGCGCCCGAGACTACAAAGGCTCCCGAAACTACGAAAGCTCCCGAAACCACAAAGGCCCCCGAAACCACCAAAGCTCCCGAGACTACCGCGCCCCACGTCCACAGCTACGGCGCGTGGAAAGAGAGCAAAGCTCCCACCTGCACCACCGCAGGCGAGGAAAAGCGCACCTGCTCCTGCGGCGCGGCTGAAACCAAAACCATCGCCGCAAAAGGACATACCGAGGTCAAGGTCAGCGGAAAAGCGGCAACTTGCACCGAAAAGGGACTTACCGACGGCAAAAAATGCTCCGTCTGCGGCACTGTTACAGTAAAGCAGACCGAGATCGCCGCAAAAGGACACACCGAGGTTAAAGTTAGCGGAAAAGCCGCAACTTGTACCGAAAAAGGACTCTCCGACGGCAAGAAATGTTCCGTCTGCGGCACTGTTACCGTAAAGCAGACCGAAATTGCCGCCAAAGGTCATACCGAGGTTAAAGTTAGCGGAAAAGCCGCAACTTGTACCGAAAAGGGACTCTCCGACGGCAAGAAATGCTCCGTCTGCGGCACTGTTACCGTAAAGCAGACCGAGATCGCCGCAAAAGGTCATACCGAGGTCACGGTTAGCGGAAAAGCCGCAACCTGTACCGAAAAAGGACTCTCCGACGGCAAGAAATGCTCCGTTTGCGGCACTGTTACTGTAAAGCAGACCGAGATCGCCGCCAAGGGACACAGCTACGCAAACGGCGCTTGCACCGCTTGCGGTGCAAGGAACCCAAGCGAAGGTCTTTCATTCACTCTTGAATATGACGGCAAAAGCTACTCTGTTGACGGAATCGGCTCCTGTACAGACGCAGACATAGTTATTCCATCTACATACAATGGCAAGCCCGTTACGAGCATTGGCTCTAATGCGTTCCACAATTGCGACTCGCTTACGAGCATAACTATTATCCCCAACAGCGTTACGAGCATT
>JAZQDD010000046.1:0-36384 GCA_045546615.1 Eubacteriales bacterium
CTGCTGCTGTTGAGTCCGGTGACAAGGCTGCTGCAACCGTAGCATATACCGCCGCTGTTAAGGCTGTTGATCAGGCTGCTGCTCGTGGAATCATCCACAAGAATGCCGCTGCTCACAAGAAGAGCCAGTTCACAAAGAAGCTCAACGCCATGGCGTAATTCTTGGCGTATATATAATATACCCAATGGGGAAAAGGAACGCAAGTCGTGCTTGCGGCCTTTTCTTTTTATCCGCGCCGTGCTTGACAAGCACATATGGCGGTGCTATAATTTGTCGTGGAGGTAGGAAAATGGCAGATTTGTTTGATTATCTAAAATGGCGCGGAGATCTTACGTTTTCGGCATCATCCATGTGTGAGGTGGATGCACTCATCTTCGCGGAGCTTTCCTATATCAATTTTGACGGTATAGTTTCTAATAAGAGACGCGGGCAGGGGATGAGCTTGAAAAACGCCGCACGCCGATATTTCGATGCTAACAGGGGCAAGGATATAAGCCTTGGCAAGCTTGTTCCCAATAGCATAGTAACGCTTTTGCGCGTTGTGGCAAATACCAAAAGATTTGCGGACGTCAGAGTTTTTGGATACTGCAACGTTCTCGACCAAGCGGAAGGGGAGCAGTTTTCTGCGGTGACGTTTGGGATAGATGAGGCTACTATTTGCGTAACTTTTCGCGGAACGGACGATAGCATCCTCGGTTGGAAAGAGGATTTTTGTATGTCTTTTATGGGGGAAATTCCTGCCCAAACACGCTCGGCGAAGTATTTGCAAAGTCTTTCGGAATCAAGGACGGAGGACGGCGAGACCAAAGAAAAGATTATAGTTTGCGGTCACAGCAAGGGCGGAAATCTTGCACTTTGGGCGGCAATGCACGCCCCCAAAAGCGTGCGAGACAGAATAGAAGCGGTTTATAGTTTTGACGGCCCGGGCTTCTTACATGACGTAAGAAGCAGTGAGGGGTATCGCGATCTCGAAAAACGCATACATGCGATAGTTCCCGAGCGCTCGGTCGTGGGTATGTTTTTTTATAACGGAGCAAGATATCGTACGGTCAAAAGCTCGGCTCGCGGACTTTATCAGCACGATGCGATGTCGTGGCTCACAGAACCGCGCGGGTTTGTGTCGGCTGTGGATGTCGCACCTAAATATAAGAAGGTGAACAGACAGTTGAGTGCGTGGCTTGCGAGAATGAATGATGCGGAGAGGGCGGCGGTGGTAGAGTCATTTTTTGGATTGCTGTATTCCACAAAGGCAACTACCTTGACCGAACTTGCCGCCGATAGCCCTGCACTTTGGCGTGCAATTGTAAAGGCTGACCCCGAAACGCGCGCCGCACTGAAGATTTGTGCCAAGGCTTTATTTGCCGAGAATAGAAAGAAATAAACGTAAAAAGCAGAAAATTCATTGTTTACGAAGGAATTTTCTGCTTTTTCTTGATATGTGGACGAATTTGTGATATAATGTAATGTAAATATTTTCAGAGGTGCGTTATGAAAAATGAGTTCATACTTGTGATTGATAGGGTAGAGGGCGATCTTGCCATCTGCATGGACGAGTGTGAGAAGACCTTTGTCATCCCTGTGTCGACGCTCGCGGGTATGGGAGAGGGCGATTGCTTCCTTGCCGAGGATAACGGCGGCGTGCGCTTTGTCAGGGCGTTGCCCGAAGAAACAGCACGGCGTAAGGCACAGGCAGAGTCCATGCTTGCCGCTCTGTTTTCAAAAAATAAAGGATAAAGGTAGAGTTTATGATAAGAGGTGTTTTTTGGAGTTTATTTGAGGGCGAGCTTGGAAAGAGTGCATTTTTTGCCTCGGGCGGCGCGTACGCCATCGCAATAGTTCTTTGCATGGCGGTTGGCTATCTGCTCGGAAGTGTAAATTCCGCTATCGTGGTATCGCGCATAAAGTATGGGCAGGATATCAGAAATTACGGAAGCAAAAACGCAGGAATGACCAATATGTTCCGCGTTTACGGAAAAACGGGCGGACTGCTCACTCTTGCGGGGGATTTTATAAAAACTCTCATATCCGTTCTTTTTGCGGAAATACTTCTCGGCAACGGTCTGTTTTTCATTGGAAGCGAGGGGGCGTACGTTGCGGGCTTTTTCTGTATGCTTGGGCATATATTCCCGCTTTACTATAAGTTTAAGGGCGGTAAGGGCGTGCTTGTTACCGCCGCCACTCTCTTGCTTGTCGAGCCGATTGTGTTTTTGATAATGTTCGTTATTTTTGCCGTGATCTTTATCGGATCAAAAATGGTATCGCTTGCATCCGTTATGAGTGCGCTTCTTTTGCCTGTGATAGTTGATAGCTATTATAAGGTCCTCGTCGGTCACGGCGGTGCGGCAGGCGCGATAAGAATGATAATAATCTTTCTTACCGCGGGCATCGTTGTGTTTATGCACCGAGCAAATATCAAGCGCATATACAATGGCGAGGAGTCCAAAATGGAGCTTTTCAAAAAGAAAAAGCTCCCCGAAACCTCTGATGATATTCCCGAGGAAGTTATCCCCGAAAGCCATCCCAGAGGGGAAAAGGCGGATAAAAACACCAGCCGCAAAAAGTTAAGGAATAAAAAATGATAGATAACGTAAGAACGGCGGTGCGCATAGCCTCGCTTGCCGCAGAGCAAAGCGTGTTGCGTAAATGTACGCTGTCAAAACCCACAGATGGCGGCGTGCTTCGCTCGGAAATATCAATGCTTCGTCTGGGCGGCGAAAATGCATTGCGCCTTGTTACCTATATGAAGGACGGTAAGGCAATACAGAAAAATATTACCGCAAGCGAGCTGTCGGTGCTGTTTGAAGAAAACGCCTACGGACAGATAAACATCATTACCACGCTTGGAGATTGTGAGCTTCGCCGCTCAAGATCGGGAAAAACCACATTGCTTGGTGGTGAAAGACTGCTTCGAGCCATAGGTGATGGAGTATCCGATGAAAGCAAGCTCGCCCCGGAGGAAAACGACAGAAGAAAAAATCGGATACTTACGGGCGAAGAGCCGTTTTTGTACGAGCTTGGGATAAGCGATAAAAACGGGCGCATCCACGATAAAAAACAGGGAAAATTCAGGCAGATATGCAGATTTCTTGAGTATGTAAAGGACATAGAGCCGCATTTGCCCGCTGACGGCGAGCTTCGTATTTGCGACCTTTGTTGCGGAAAAAGCTATCTCTCCTTTGCTATTTATCATTATTTTGCCATCACTAAAAAACGATGCGTCAATATGACGGGTGTGGATCTGAAAGCCGACGTCGTTGAGTATTGCAATCGCGTTAGCCAAAGCCTTGGCTTTTCGGGGCTTGAGTTTATTTGCGGCGACGCAATAAAATACGAGACCGACACTCCGCCCGCGCTCGTTGTTTCCCTCCATGCCTGCGATATCGCTACCGACATCGTTCTTCACCGTGCGGCGGAGTGGGGTGCTAAAGTGGTACTTTCAACTCCTTGCTGTCATCACGAGCTTGCAAATAAGCTTGATTGTCAGCCGCTTGGATTTGTGTCAGCTTATCCTATGTTGAAGCGCAAAATGTGCGATGCTCTTACCGATGCCGCGCGTCTCGCATTCTTAAAAAGCCGAGGATATTCGGTTTCGGCGGCGGAGCTTGTCGATCCCGATGACACGCCAAAAAACATTCTTCTTCGCGCGGTAAGAAAAAATAACTTTGATCCCACGGGAGAGCAGGCTAAAAAAGCTCTCCAAGAATATGAGGATATAAAACGTTTTCTTATAGGTGAGGAAAAATTCTTTGCGGAGTCTCTCGAATGAAGCTCCATACCGCTAACAAATATCTTTCGTCCCTGCCTACCGAGGCAGGAAAGGGGCTTCGCGCAAGGTTTGATGCCCTGTGTAAGAACGTGTTTTCAGCTTTGGAGCTTGAGGTGCCGACCTCTGCCGTTCTTGCCGTTGTGGGGGAAGAATATTCCTATACCTGCCGCGCGGTAGCATCTGCAATGGAGCATGCGGGACATCGCGTTGCGATCGTAGCGCTGTCCTCCGATTCTCCTGCCGAAGCGCTTGTTAAGATCGGCAAAAAATCTGTGGCGGATGATACGGTGGCTGAAGCCGTGACCGAGCTGCGCCGAGCCGCATCTGCTCTTGGGGTGATCCCTACGCAGACCGAGGCAAGGATAGTTTGCTCTCTTGCGCTATGCGGACTTATGGGATGTAAAAACATTATTTTCGGTTTCGACGCACCGCAGATATCGCGTGCATTTTATGAGCTTCTTCCCCTTGCGCGGGTCGTTGCTATATTGCCGTCGGAGGCAGGTGCCGCCGACAGTTGCGCCATTGTGCGCAGAGGCGTTCAAGAAGTGGTAAGCGTTCTGCACGGCGAGGATGAATACCGAGCTGTATCGGCAGTCTGTGCTTCTGTAAATTGCCGCCACAACGTTGTTTCCGCCTCCGCAATTTCTTCACAAATTCTTACATATAAAGGAATAGAATTCTCATTCAAGGACCATAGATACGCTTTGCGCGGACATTCGCTCGGCATGGTAACGAGTGCTTGCGCCGCCGTCTTGGTGATATGCGCCCTAAAAAGGCGTGGGATGAATATCAGCGAGGCGGATATCGAAGCGACTCTCCCAAGTGTGGTGAGCGAGCATGGCTGTACGATAGTGTCGTACAACCCATGCATAATAACGCTCACTTGCAGAGAGGGCGTGCGTAAAGTACAGCTTTTGAATGATGTTGAGCGTGTTTGTGCCTTGTTGGACAAGCGTGTTTGCATTTGTTCTCAATTTGGCGGTGAGATCAGTCTTGAAGATGGGGTTGCATTGTGCCGCGAGCATGCGGATACGGCTCTCTGTGTTGAGGGGGATGCAAGTTTTGTTCAAAAGGCGCTTGCGATCATCTCCGAGTGTATATCTAACACTGTAAAATAGTATTTGTTGCAAACAGAAAGGTGGCTTGCAATGTCAAAGAAAACCTTAATAATCATAGCAATACTTATTTTGCTCCCGATAATCGTTACCCTGTGTTCTTATCTGAACTATCGCAACAATAATCCTGTTGTGGCGAGCTATGACGGAAATGTCACCAGAATAAATTATGATGGAAAAACACTTATTGCCGTGGAAGGGGAAGAGAATTACAGGTTCAGATATGGCAAATATCTCGGCAAGATAGGTGATAGTAACTTTGGCCCGTCCCTTTACCGCGTGCTTGATGATGAGACGGAGGAGTATTACGCCGTTGCTGACAGAGACAAAAATATTCTGTATACAGAGTCGGGAAAGCTCGAGGATGGTATAAAAACAGATGAAAACTTTGTAACCAGACTTGTTTTCGACGATTACTCCGTGGTGATCGAAGGGATAAGCGCAAAAACTGTCAGCGAGGCATTTTCGGGAGAGAGTTCAACAAGCTTTAAAATGAAGCCTTCCTCATACCGCGACGAAAACGGCAAATACCAATATCGTGTTTACGATATTTGGGTATCTTTTGGCGGTTCTGCTATTCTGACTGCGAACACGGGAAAGCTTTATTATCTCACCGAAGAAAAGATATGGGTATTCGCCCCGATGGACGCATACGAGGAAGCCGTGGAAGAATACGGTGAAAATGATAAGAAGCTCGTGTTTGACGCATATCGCGTGGATGATGCTGCGGCAAGGCTTATACTCAGCGAATACATACCTAAATAATCAGAGATCTCCGCTTGCACCGCGATACGGTCAAGCGGAGATTTTTTATGCTATTGTAAGCACGAAACAAAAATGGATATAAATTACAGTAATCCCTTAAAAAGCAAACAAACTCGCTTTGATTACCGAAAAAACTTTGAAAAAAATTCATAAATCAAAAATTTGTGCAATTTGACCATGGTGTTAAAACAATGTATAAGAATGTGAGCAAAAAAGAGAAAATATGATATATCAACTTGTTGCGTGCGCAACCACAGACGATAAGATAGGTAAAAATAATTAACCGTGTGCATAAACAGCGGTGATGTTTGTGAAAAAACGCGCAAAAACCTCTAAATAATGAGAGCTTGAAATCAAGAAAAAGTAAATTTTGTTTACTACTATGCTTTCTTGATAATTTTTGTGGTAAGAAGCGCTTTTTACAGCAAATGCGTTCATTTGACCGCATCATGCACAGCTTTGAAAAAATGCGCTGAAAAATCGCCCAAAACGGGTGCGGCAAAATAATTTTGTTGACACTTTTTTCGTAATATGTTAATATATATTTTAGAAATTTATTTTCGGCGGGGGAAACCTCGCAAAAACCAAAGGTAGGAGGAGTTGTAATGACAACAAAATTCCAAAGAATTGTAGCTCTCTTCCTTGCCATCTGCACTATGGCGAGCTGTTTTATGCTCACTGCCTTTGCTGCTGATTCACAGTCGGCGGCAGCTGGCAACGGCTCTGTCACAAGTAATGCTATCGCAGATGCAAAGGAGCTACTCAATGCTATCACCTATGCAGACTATTTAGCTTTGTATGGTGATGAGACATTGTTCCCCACGGCTACCGACAGCATCGTTATAAATGGTGTTGACTATTACGCCGAAAAGACGACCGCAGAGGTAAGCAAAGAGACCTACGACGGCGTTGAGGCTCTTGTTACACCCGAAAGCGGAGAGGTAACGTGGAAGGTCAATGTTCCCAAAACAGCCAAGTATGCTATTAAGCTGAACTATTGGCCGATTGAGGGCAAGCCCGCGTCCATCCAGCGTGAGTTTAAGATAAACGGCGCTGTTCCTTTCGTAGAGGCTTACTACATTACTCTGTCCAGAGTATGGAAAAACGTTTACGATGAGGCTAACAAGCACACACTCGCAACAGGCGAGGACCGTTACTTCCAGGCTGACGTTCTCGGAAACGAGATCAGACCTACGATGGTTACCGCTCCTGAGTGGTGCGAGTATTCTCTGAAGGATATTGACGGCTTCTACAAGGATGCGTTTGAGTTTGTTTTCACTCAGGGCGAAAACACTATCACGCTTGAGGGCATAAGCCAGTCAATGGCAATTGCTTCCATCGAGCTGTATCCCTACGAAGAGCCCGTGTCTTATGACGAGTACATCAAGAAGTATGAGGGACAGCCCAACGGTACGGGTAAGATCAAATTCGAGGCAGAGCTTCCCTTTAAGCTCTCCACCAATACCGTATATCCCGTAGAGGATCGTACTTCCGCTCTCACCAGCCCCGTTGATGCATCCTGCACGTTGCTCAACACCATCGGCGGTGAAAAGTGGCAAACATCCGGTCAGTGGGTAAGCTATCAGTTTACCGTTGATGCCAGCGGAATGTATGAGATCGCAACTCGCTACAGACAGAATATCAATGACGGTATGTATTCCTCCCGAGTCCTTTATCTGTACAGCGACGATACTGTTGCAGAGGGTGCGCTTGGATACTATAACGGAATTCCGTTTGACGAGGCAAGAGAACTCAGATTCAATTATTCTACCGATTGGCAGTCTGCTCCTCTCCAGTATGGTAAGACCGTTGTCAACGCGGACGGCGAGAGCGAAGTGGAGCTTTGCGACACCAAGTATTATTTTGAAGCGGGTGTAACCTACACCATGAAGCTTGAGGTATCTCTCGGCTCGATGGGTGAGGTCATCAGCGAGATCGAGAATTCTCTTACGGTCATCAATAATGCTTACCTTAACATAATAAGACTTACAGGTTCTAACCCCGACGAGTATCGCGATTATTATTTCAGCGAAATAATGCCCGATACCATTATCAACATCATTCTTCAGGGCGAAAAGCTCAAGAGAATCGCAACCCAGCTTGCATCCCTTTCGGGCGAGACAGGCTCTAACGTTGCTACTCTCCAGAAGATCGCGCGTCTGCTTGAGAGAATGGGTTCTGACGAGGATGAGATAGCAAAGAACCTCGAAACTCTTAAAACTTATATCGGTACTCTCGGTACTTGGCTCAGCGATGCTAAGAGCCAGCCCCTCCAGATCGACTACATTGTAATTCAGAGCGCCGAGGAAGAGCTTCCCGAAGGCGAAGCAGGCTTCTTTGCAGCTCTCTGGCACGAGCTTAAGAGCTTCTTCTGGAGCTTCTTCCGTGACTACAATAACATGGGCGCATCCGAGGAAAATATCTCGGGTAACGATACCATCGAGGTTTGGATAGCAACCGGACGCGATCAGAGCCAGGTTCTCCGTAACCTTGTAAACAATGACTTTACCCCCACCACGGGTATTCCCGTTGACCTCAAGCTCGTTGCGGCTAATACGCTTCTGCCTTCGATCCTTGCGGGTAGCGGACCCGATACTTATCTCGGACTTAGCGATAACGACGTTATCAACTACGCTATTCGTGGCGCGCTTGCCCCAATCGAGAATTATGAGGGATTCAACGAGGTTGCTTCGACTCAGTTCAATGAGGCGGCAATGATGGTTCTTGGTATTGCAGACGCACAAGAAGTTATGCACTACTACGGACTTCCCGAAACACAGACCTTCCCGATGATGTTTATCCGTACCGACATTCTTGCAAATCTCGGTATTGAAAAGCTGGATACTTGGGGAGACCTGCTCTCTGCAGCTACTATCCTTAGTCAGAATAATATGACCATTGGTCTTTCCAATGACTACAAGATATTCCTCTATCAGATGGGCAGTGAGCTGTTCGTTGATGGCGGAATGAGAGTCAACCTTGACTCTAACCTTGCACTTGACTCGTTTGAGACTATGTGCGATATGTTTACCCAGTACTCCTTCCCCTATAAATTTGACTTTGCAAACCGTTTCCGTACGGGCGAAATGCCTATCGGTATATCTGCGTACAATGCAACGTATAACCAGCTCATCGTATTTGCTACTGAGCTTCGCGGTCTTTGGGAATTCGTTCCGCTGCCCGGTTATGAGTATGTAGATGCAAACGGCGAGACCAAGATAAACAATTGCTCGGTTTCTACCGTTACCGCAACTGTTCTTATTAACAACGACGGTGCAAATGCCGAGGCACTTCACCAGAAGGCTTGGGAGTTTATGAAGTGGTATTCGGGCGCTGAGTGCCAGATCAACTACTCCAACGAGATGGTTGCTATCCTCGGTGACTCCGCAAAGCACGCAACTGCAAACGTTACAGCACTTGATTCTATGCCTTGGACTAATAAGGAATACACGAACCTCAAGTCTCAGTTTGAGAACCTTGCTTCCATTCCTAATTACCCCGGTACATACATCATTCAGCGTTATACTCAGTTCTCCTTCCTGTCTGCGTATAACGACAAGCTCGATCCCACAGATGACCTTCTCGGATATATTCCTATTATAAATAAGGAAATATCCCGTAAGAGAGCAGAGTTCGGACTTGAAACTCTTGAGGTCGGAGAGACACTGGCAAGCAAGCGTCATTATATGATCCTTGCAGCCCTCGGTGCTCTTGACGGACAGGGACTTACAAATGCTGAAATTGATAGATATACTTCACTTGTTACCGCTATCAGCGACGCCGATAAGGCGACATACGCAACGCAGATAGATGCACTCAAAAAGGCGCTGGAAGATATTCCTTCATACAAGGCTTATTGTGAGGACGTTTACATCGACGCCCTCAGAGCTGCGGGAGATGCGCTTGAGGCAGCAAACGCTGCTGTGTTTGGCGACATCTGCAAGTATATTGACACTTGCGCCGATGCGCTGAAGACATATCAGGCATCTTACCCCGCTCCCATCAAGGGATAAAGCATTTGAACCAAAATCAACGTAAGGAGAAACAAGTACATGTCAAGTAACGCAGCAACAAAAAAGGCTGTATCCAGAAAAGATATGACACGCTGGCAGTGGACATGGAAAGAGATGAAGCGCAACTGGGTAGCATACGTTATGATAGCGCCCTTCTGCATCGTTTTCACTCTTTTCACGGTAGCACCGGTTTTGGTCTCGCTTTTGATAAGCTTTACAGACTTTAACCTTATGCAGGTCCCTAACATCGTGTGGCTGGATAACTACATTCGCCTATTCCTTGATGACGATCTTTTCTTGACTGCCATCAAAAACACATTCATCTTCGCCGTGATCGTCGGCCCCGCTTCATATTTGATGTCTCTTATGGTTGCGTGGTTCATTAATGAGCTTAGCCCTAAGATCCGTGCGGTAGTAACGCTTATATTCTACGCTCCCTCCATTTCAGGTCAGGTATATCTTATTTGGGGTACGCTTTTCTCCAGTGACTCATACGGCTGGGTAAACGCAACGCTTCTTAATCTGAACTTGATAAGCGAGGAGATAGCATTCTTTGAGAATGCATCGTACATTATGCCGCTTTGTATAGTGGTTGCCCTTTGGACCTCGCTGGGAACATCCTTCCTTAGCTTTATCGCAGGCCTGCAGGGAATTGACCGTGCTATGTACGAGGCAGGCGCGGTTGACGGTATTCGAAATCGTTGGCAGGAGCTTTGGTATATCACCCTGCCTTCAATGAAGCCCCAGCTCATGTTCGGTGCGGTCATGTCCATTACAAGTTCTTTCGGCTTTGGCGGAGTTGTTACCGCGCTTTGCGGATTCCCCTCCACCGACTACGCCGCATGGACGATTACTCACCACCTCGACGACTACGGAGGACAGCGTTTTGAGGTTGGTTATTCTTCGGCAATAGCGGTTGTGCTCTTTGCCATCATGATCGGAGCCAACGGCTTGGTCAAGAAAATCTTGTCAAAGGTAGGACAGTGATATGGCAAAGAAATTAAGAACCAGAAAGCATAAAGTAGTCCTTAACCGTTCGGCGGGCGGCGACGCGGGTATCACTGTAATCCTTACTCTTCTCGGTGCATTTATGTTCCTCCCCATGCTGTATGTTTTCATGCAGTCGCTCAAGCCCCTTGATGAGCTTTGGATGTTCCCTCCGCGATTCTACGTTATTAACCCCACGTTCTCCAACTTCGGAGATCTCTTCACCCTTATGAACACTTCTTGGGTACCTTTTTCCCGTTACATATTCAACACCGTATTTGTTGCGGTAACCGGTACACTCGGAAATTTGTTCTTCGGTTCGCTCGCCGCATACGCACTCGCAAAGATCGCATTCCCCGGCGGCAAGGCTATATTCAAAACGATCCGTATGTCTCTGATGTTCCATCAGACCGTTACGCAGATCACAAACTTCATCATCATGAGTGCGCTCGGTATGCTTGATACCCAATGGGCTATTATCATTCCCGCGTGGGGTTCTACCCTCGGTCTCTACCTGATGAAGCAGTTTATGGAAACCAACGTACCCAACACCGTTCTTGAGTCCTCGAGACTTGACGGTGCGAGCGAGCTCAAGACCTTCTGGGTTATCGCAATGCCCATGGTTAAGCCCGGTTGGCTTACGCTTATCGTTTACTGTTTCCAGAATCTTTGGAACTCCGGCTCCTCGATCTACATTCACTCCGAGCAGCTCAAGTCATTCAACTACGCGATCGGACAGATCACCGCGGGCGGTATCAAGCGTGCGGGCGCATCTGCGGCGGCAACCGTTGTAATGATGATGGTTCCTATCATGGTATTCGTTATCACCCAGTCGAACATCATTGAAACGATGGGTTCGAGTGGTATGAAGGATTAAGGAGGTTATTGCAATGAAAAGATTTATCAGCATAATCGCCTTGATGTTTGCGCTTGTTATGATTTTTGCAGTTCCTGCAAGCGCATTCAAGCCCTATCAGACTTATACCTACTCGATAGACGGCTTTGCTCTCCATTCTCCCGACGCTTACACTCCCATAAGAACGGTAGATTCTGCTTACATGGGACTTGAGGTAGCGTTCGACGAGCCTCGTGATATCGTTGTTGACGAGAAGGATAACGTTTATCTCGTTGACTCCAAAAACGATAGGATCGTGGTTCTTGATAAGTACTTTAAATTCAAGTACGATGTCGATTCCTTCGTAAACGAGCAGGGCGTTGACGATTGCCTTAACAATCCTAACGGTGTGTTCGTAAAGAACGGCGTAATGTACGTTTGCGATACCGACAACGCGCGTATCGTAACATTTGATACAAACGGTAACTTCCTTCGCATTATAGCAGAGCCTGAAAGCTCCCTCTTTGATGAAGGTTCGGCATATATGCCTGTTGCCGTTGCCGTTGACGATTACGGCAAGCTCTACGTAGTATCTATTTCTAACTACGAGGGCATCATCGTTATGGACTACGACGGAGAGTTCATCTGCTTCGTAGGTGCGCAGAAGGTTTCTCTTACCGCTTGGGAAAAGCTCTGGAGAATGTTCCAGACCGACGAGCAGAGAGAGCTCAGCGAGGCAAACATTTCTACAACTTATAATAATATAGACATCGATAAAGATGGATTTATTTATATCACTACCGACGGTATTGATGAGAAAGACCAACAGGATGCGATATACAATAAGGATAAATCTGGCGACTTCGCACCTGTAAAGAAACTCAATCCCGCAGGCGACGAGGTCATGGCGAGAAACGGTTTCTGGCCTCCCTCCGGTGAGCTTGATATATCTCTTACTACTGCAGACGGTTCTACCGCAGTTGGCGCATCGAAGATCGTTGACGTAGCAGTAGGTCCTGAAAAGACTTGGTCCATCATAGATGAGAAGAGAAGTAAGGTATTTACCTACGACGAGCAGGGTAACCTCTTGTTCGCATTCGGTGATTTCGGTAATCAGCTCGGAAACCTTGAGAATATCGAGGGACTGTGCTATATGAGCGACGGTAAGCTCCTTGTTCTTGATAAGGTGCTTGATAATATTACCGTTTACCAGCGTACCGAGTACGGCGACATCATCATTCAGGCACTTGCAAACCAGAACTCCCGTCAGTACGACAGAGCTATTGACGACTGGTTCGAGATCCTGAAGAGAAACTCCAACTTTGACGCCGCATACATCGGAATCGGTGATGCATATTACCGTAACGGTGAATATGCTCTCGCGCAGGATTACTATAAGGCGGCTTACGATACCGAGGGTTGGTCCAAGGCTTATGCCGAGATCCGTAAGGAATGGATCAGCAAGTACGTATGGACTGTTCCGATATTTATCGTAGCAGTAGTTCTTATTATCTCCAAGCTCTTCAAGAAGGCCGCTAAGGTCAACAAGAGAGCTGCTACCGCAGGCGGAAAGAGAACCTTTGCGGAGGAGCTTGTATACGGCTTCCACCTCATATTCCATCCGTTCGACGGTTTCTGGGATCTGAAGCACGAAAAACGCGGTTCGCTCCGTGCCGCACTGGTTTATCTGGTTATCACGGTATTCGTATTCTTCTACCAGGCGATAGGCTCCGGATATCTTGTAAATCCCTATGAGAACCAGTCCTCTGTGTTTATACACATTATCGGCGTACTGCTCCCCATTATGCTGTGGGTAGTATCCAACTGGTGTCTTACCACTCTATTTGAGGGTGAGGGTAGCTTCAAGGATATTTTGATCGCTTGCTGCTACGCACTTCTCCCCATAATCATTATTTTCATACCGACCACGATCGCTTCCAACTTTGTGCTTGCCGAGGAGCTTGATCTTATCAACGTTCTTAACTCCTTTGCATTTATTTGGGCAGGACTCTTGATCTTCTCGGGTATGATGATCACTCACGACTATACCGTGAGCAAAAACTTTGTTACCGTTCTTGGAACTCTCGTAGCTATGGTATTTGTAATGTTTGTTGCAATTCTCTTTACAACCCTCGTTGCAAAGATCGTAAGCTTCATAGCAAATATAGTTACCGAGATCGGATATCGCTTATAACGACAGGAGGATAAAAAAATGAATAAAATAAACAGATTTATTGCATTGATTCTGACTGTCGTAATGCTTCTCGGAACTCTTATGCTTGAGGTCGGAGCGGCAACAGCCGTTGATATCATCTACCAAGAGGATGAAAACGGCAAGCCGACAGATATGATCGACTATGAGAAGACTGTTGCCCAGTATCTCACACGTAAGTTTGAAACACCCCAGCAGAAGCTTGCTACCATGTCTATGATGGTAGAGAGAGAGGGCTATCAGCTTTGGGTAGACGATTTTACGGGTGAGGTCGCAACCGTAAATGTTGCAACTGGCGAGATACTCTTCTCCAACCCCTATGACGTAGCTACCACGGGTACTACCGCTACCAGAGCCGAGATCATGTCTCAGATCATCGTTACGTACATGGATAACGATGCGAAGAAAGAGATGAACAGCTTTGTTGACGCCGCACAGCGCGGTCAGATCACCGTAAAGCATATCAAGAACGGTGTCAGAGTAGAGTACAGTGTCGGACGTGAGGATGCGAGAATGCTCGTTCCCCGTCTTATCGAGAAGGAAAGATTCGAGACCAAGATCCTCGATCCCTTTGCAGCTGAAATCAACGCCGTTTCCGAAGAGCAGGGACTTCGCGTTATGGAGTGGAGAGATTACCACTACGATCTTACCCTTCGCGATAAGATAAGACAGGAGTCTAAAAACCAGCTCTGGCATAACTTCAATATGCTCAGAAACTTCTACACCTATCATGAGATGGGCAGTACCGGCGGTGACCAGCACGTTTCAAAGGTAGTAGGCTCAATGAGTGTTTACTATTTTGAGACCAACACCAACTTGACACAGCTCAGCAAGGTCGAAAACCTTATTAAGACCTATGTTCCCACTTACACCTACGAGGATCTTGAGGCTGACCATACCAAGACACAGTATGTAAGCTCCGACCTCGTTCCCCCCGTATTCAAGATGGCTCTTGAGTACACACTTGATAAATGGGGCGTAAGTGTTTGCCTCCCTGCAAACGGCTTGCGTTTCAACGAGTCTGTATATCAGCTCGAAAACATCAGCGTGCTTCCTTATATGGGAGCAGGAGCAAACTACGTCGGCGAGGATAAGAAAGACGTTATCACAGGTTATAACTTCTTCCCCGACGGTTCCGGAACTCTCTTCCGTCACGAGGATCTTGCAGGTAGTGTTGCAACTTCCGTTTCCGGAAAAGTTTACGGTCAGGATTACGCTTATAACACCATTATCGGTTCACATCAGGAAATCATCAGATATCCCGTATTTGGTATAGTTTCCAATGATGCCTACTATAACAGAACCTACGAGGAACAGCTCGTTGAAAAGCCCGTTCTTGATGAAGAGGGCAACGAGAAGAAGGATGAGAACGGCAACGTTATCACCGAGCAGGTTAAGGAAATGGTAGAGGTCGGCGCTGAAAGAGTCGATCAGGACCGCGGCTTCGTCGCAATCATTGAAGAGGGTGATGCGCTTGCAGAGCTTTCCACGTATCACGCAGGATCGCTTTCCAAGTACAACACCGTAAACATGCTCTTCTGTCCCAGACCTAAGGATACCTACAACCTTCAAAGTGCTATTTCCGTTGCATCCAATGCATCCTGGACGGTCGTTTCTTCCCGTAAGTACACGGGCAACTACTCCATCCGCTATATTATGCTCACTGACGATGCTACTGCAAAGGAAAAGGGTATAACCGATTATTACGAAACAAGCTGGATGGGTATGGCAGAGGCTTATCGCGATTATCTGTATGCTTCGGGCAGTCTTGATGCATTGACCGAAGACGAGATCAAGAGCGATATTCCCGTATATATCCAGACATTCGGCGCTCTCGAAACTCTCGAAAAGTTCCTTTCTATCCCGATCAACGTAATGACTCCTCTTACCTCATTTGAGGACATCAAGACCATGCATTCCGAGCTTGCGGCTGAGGGTGTATCTAACATCAAGTTCAAGCTTACAGGCTATGCAAACGGCGGTATGTATTCAAATATGCCTGCCGATCTTGATTGGGAAAAGGCAGTCGGCGGTAAGGATGGATTTGAGGAGCTGCTGGCTTATGCTAAAGCTAATGGTTTCGAACTCTTCCCCGATTTCAACTTTACTTATGTAAGGTCGATGGAGGATTCGATGTTCGATAGCTTCGTATTCCGTAAGCACCTCGTTAAGTCCATCAACGACACCTATATGTCCAAGAGATATTACAGTGCAACAAGACAGACCTACATCGGACGTTTTGAGCTTGCTGTATCTCCCGCATATTACGCAACCTTCTATGATGAGCTTGCCGCAAATCTTCTTGAGTCTTACGCAGAAGGCATTCCTGCCACCATCTCGATCGGTACTCTCGGTACGGAGCTGAACTCCGACTTTGATGAGGATGAACCCTACAACCGCGAGGACTCCAAGTCTCAGACTGTATCGATCTTTGAAAAGGTTGATAAGGATTTCTCCTCTGTAATGACTGACGGAGCTAACGTTTATACATGGAAGTATATCGACCATATCGTAAACGTATCTCTTGACTCCAGCCGTTACATCAGATCAAGCGCATCCGTCCCCTTCATCGGTGTTGTTCTCCACGGTAGCTTGCAGTTTGCAGGTACACCCCTTAACATGGAAGGAAACATCGGTTACAGCTTCTTGAAGGCTATTGAGAACGGTGCAAACCTTAACTTCACTCTTTGCTATCAGAACTATGATGAGTTCAAAGAGTATGTGGACCTCAGCGAATACTATTCTGTTCGTTACGACATCCTTAAGAGCGAGGTTGTTGAGTATTATACTCTTCTTAACAGCCTTACCAAGGATCTCCAGCTTTCCAAGATAGTTGCTCACGAATTCCTCATCGGTGAGCGTGTTCCCGATGAAGATGAGCAGATTGCCGACAAGGAGCAGGCTGATAAGGAAGCCGCCGACAAGGCTCAGGCTGAAAAGGACGCCGCTGAAAAGGCATATCAGGCAGCTATAAACCACGGTAGAACTCTTGCTCTCTCCGAAATCAGCAAGGCGCTTGCAACTGTTACTGAGAGAACAGAAACTACCAAGAACTACTCCGCAACTCTTCGTGGTCTCCTTGATCAGCTTGTTGCTCTTCAGCAGGGTACTACGACTCCCGAAACACCCGAAACTCCCGAAACACCCGAAACACCCGAAACACCCGAGACTCCTGTAGCTCCCGCAACCGAAACTCCCGAGACCACTACTCCTGTAACTCCCGAGACACCCGAGGGCACAGAGCCCCCTGTCGAGGAAGATACGGAGACTAAGATCCAGAAGTTGCTTGAGCAGATCGACGGCTATCTCTCATCGATTCAGGCAAACAACGCAATGCTCAACGAGGCATTTGCAATAGCTAATAAGGCTAATACAAATGTAGCAATCGCATACGACCATTACGTTGTTAAAAACGCTCAGGGCTTCTCGCAGGCGTTCAAGGATGATGTTACTGCAAGCTATAACGGTGTAACAGTAGCATACGCTGACATAGCTGCTAAGGTTACCGAGGCTTATGGCGAGGCTTCCGCAGTATTTGCCAAAGCAACCGAGATCCTCGGTGAGCTCAAGTACGTTCTCGTTGATCCCAACGCAGAACCCGAAGAGAAAGACCCCGAAAATACTGACGACGGTTCTTATAAATACACCAAGTATACCGATGACAACGATATGATCGTTCGTATCGAGTATGAAAACGGCGTATTCTTCATTCTCAACTTCAACTACTTTGATGTTACCGTTGTATACAACGGTCAGCAGTACACCGTAGAAAACTACGGCGGTATCAGAGTGAACGCTGACGGCACAGTGACAACCTTTGCCGTTAATAAATAAGGAGGTGCAGAACAGTGACTAATCAAATGGAACTGAAAAACATCACAAGTGTTCCCCAGAAAAAGCCTAAAAAGAAACGCGCTGCATCTCTTGATAGGCGCAAAGCTCGAGCAGGCTGGTGGTTTGTAATGCCGTTTGTGCTTGGATTCTTTATCGTTTATATTCCGATCATACTTGATTCGCTTGTATATAGCTTCAGTACGGTCGAATATACCGATTTTGGTCCCGTGACGCACTTTGTCGGTTTTGAAAACTACAGCTACGCACTTTTCTCAGACCCTAAGTTTGCGGAGACCTTGGTTACCGGTATGACGGAGCTTCTCTTTGACATTCCCGCGATCATTCTGTTTTCGCTCTTTATGGCTGTTCTTCTTAACCAGAAGATGGTCGGTCGTGCGGTATTTCGTGCTATATTCTTCATTCCTGTTATAGTTTCCACGGGATTGTTTGAAACCATAAACGCAGAAAACCTTATGGAACAGAGTATGGGTGGCGGAAACTCAACCGTTGACGGTAGTATCGCTAGTGGCACTGGAACAAGTGCCGCTAGCCAGATAGTATCTGCCGTGGATATAGCATTGCTATTCCAAAGCATGAAGGTTGGCCAAGGACTTGTTACATATGTTGCTGAAATGATCAATAACATATATGACATAGTTAACCGTTCGGGCGTTCAGATGCTCATCTTCCTTGCGGGCTTGCAGTCCATCTCTCCCGCGATTTACGAGTCCTGTCAGATAGACGGTGCAACGGGTTGGGAGACCTTCTGGAAGATCACCTTCCCGATGATCAGCCCTATGATCCTTGTTAACGCCGTTTACACGGTCATCGACTCCTTTACTACAAATTCCAACACGGTTATGAGATTTATCTCAAATACCTACAACACTCAGAAAGAGCTCAGCGCGGCTATGTCTTGGATATATTTCTCGCTGATAATTCTGATCATTGCAGTGGTGGCAGGCTTGTGCTCGGCATTCGTCTTCTACCAGCGTAGAGATTAATGAAAGGAGGACAAAATAATGAACGCACAGCAAACTACTCCCCTCATTAAGAAGGAGTCCAAGAATAAGATAAGAGTCGAGTTTGAAAGAACCCCTCTTAAAGAGCGTCTTAAAGCCAAATTTATCAATGCGGCATTTGTAGGAAGTGTTATTTGGTACATTATACGCTTTGCGCTTCTTCTTGGTATCGCCTATATCATTTTGTTCCCCTTCTACACGAAGATCGCAGGTTCATTCATGGGCCCCAATGACTTCGTAGACGTTACTGTAATGCTTATCCCGAAGGATTTCTCGCTGGATATGTATAAATACATACTTCTTGAGAACCACTACTTCGAGGCATTCGGAAACACTCTGTTCCTTGCCGCTTCCACGGCATTGGTACAGACACTCACCTGCTCGTTTATTGCTTACGGCCTTGCAAAGTTTAAATTCAAGGGCGCGACGTTCGTTTTCGCAGCTGTTGTATTTACGATGGTCGTACCGCATAGCGCACTGCAGATGTCACTGTTCATGAATTTCAGATATTTTGACGTATTTGGAATTGTAAAATTACTGTCAGGACACGTTTTTGAGGGACTTCAGGTATTTGATCCCAACAGTAGCAGCTTGTTTATAAAGAATGCCGCCGCCGACGGTGCGCTTAACCTTATGAACACCAACTGGCCGCTGATGATCCTCTCATTTACGGGACTTGCGTTCAAAAACGGCTTGTTCATCTTCCTGCTTCGCCAGTTCTTCCGCGGAGTACCTGATGAGCTTGAAGAGTCGGCATACATAGATGGCTCGGGAGTTTTGCGCACCTTCGTGCGAATCATCCTCCCCTTGTCCATACCTATGATGATAACTGTATTCCTGTTCTCGTTCTCTTGGCAGTGGACTGATGATTTCTACACGGGACTGTTCTTTACAACAAACAAGACGGTGCTTATGTCCAACATTTACAGCACCATCCCGAAGACGCTCAGCCAGCATTATAATGGTTACGCAGGTTGGAACCTGTATTCCTCTGCTATCCGAAATACCAGCGGTTTGCTTATTATGATTCCTCTGGTAATTATGTTCCTCTTCTGCCAGAAATTCCTGGTACAAGGTATCGAACGTTCGGGTATCACCGGCTAAAAAATCAGAGGCTGTTGCAATTTGCAACAGCCTCTTCTTTATCAAAAAACGGCTCGAATGCTTTTGCGTTCGAGCCGTTTTGATGTTTATTTGAGCATACTTGAAAGTGTAGTTTCAGCACTTGCGAGAGCCTCGTCGATTTTGCTTGAATCAGCTCCGCCCGCCATTGCGTTGTCGGGGCGTCCGCCGCCCTTACCACCGGTTACGGATGCAACAGCGCTTACAAGTTTTCCTGCGTGTGCGCCCGCCTTTACGGCATCCTGTCCGCAAACGGAAATAAAGTTTAGCTTTTCGCCGTTTACGGCAATAACAGCAACTGTGTCGGGGTAATTTGCCTTTATCTCGTCAGCAAGCGAGCGAGCGACCTCTATCGCCATGCCGTCAAAGCGTACGGCGGCAAGTTTTACAGCTCCAACTTGCTTTGTGGAGGAGAGAATAGAGTCAAGCTTGGTTGAGGCAAGCTTTGCGTTGAGGGCTTCTATCTCCTTGCGTGCATTGGCAAGTTCAGCGGATAGCGATGCGGCTTTTGTGCCGATATCCGCAGGATTCTGGCACTTTAGTTCACGCGCTACTTCTCCGATCAAAGCATCCTTCTCGCTTATAAGCTCAAGCAGACCTATGCCTGTAACAGCCTCAATGCGGCGTACACCTGCGGCAACGGATGACTCGGATATGATCTTGAAAAGACCGATCTCGCCCGTGTTTGAGCAATGAGTACCGCCGCAAAGCTCGGTCGAGCAATCGCCCATCTTTACCATACGGACTATCTTGCCGTATTTCTCACCAAACAGAGCAATTGCGCCGTTGGCTTTTGCGGTTTCTATATCGGTTTCTACCATTTCAATCTTCAACGCACTGAGGATACACGAGTTTACGAAAACCTCAACCGCTGTAAGCTCTTTTTTGGTAAGAGCCTGAAAGTGTGAAAAGTCGAAACGGCAAACGGTGTTGCTGACGTAAGAGCCTGCCTGCTCAACGTGGTTTCCAAGGACGCGGCGCAGTGCAGCCTGCAACAGATGTGCGGCGGAATGGTTACGTGCGATGGAACGGCGGCGTGTATCATTTATATCGGCTACAACACTCTCGCCTACGCTGAACGAACCGTTGATAACGGTACAAAGGTGGATGTAAACGCCATCGGATTTCTTGGTGTCATAAACATTGATGAGCTTTCCTTCGCTGTAGATAGTACCCGTGTCGCCTATCTGTCCGCCACCCTCGCCATAGAAAGGAGTGCGGTCAAGGATGATGGTACAGTCGCCTTCATTGACGGAATCAACAGAGTCGTCACCAACGAGGATCGCCAGAATCTTCGCATCGGAGCGATATGCATCATAGCCCGTAAACTCGGTTGCGCCGAGCTTTGAAATGAGAGATTTGGAAGAAGAACTCCAGCCGCTGATATTCGCGCGAGCTTCGCGCGCGCGGTTTTTCTGTTTAGTCATGAGAGCATTGAAGGTATCCTCGTCAATGGAGAGTTTGCTTTCTTCTGCGATCTCGCGCGTAAGATCGATGGGGAAGCCAAATGTGTCGTAGAGCTTAAAGACTTCCTCGCCCGAAATAGTGTCTGCGCTGCTATCAATTGCACCGCGAATGAGGTTGGTAAGAATGGAAAGACCGGCGTCTATAGTAGCATCAAAGCGTTCTTCCTCAATGGAGAGAACCTTCTTTATATAATCAGCGCGCTCGGAAAGCTCGGTGTAAGCCCCACAGCTTTCAGCGATGGCAACGCTGACGACGTCGGTAAGGAAGGGGTGATCAATACCGAGGAGCTTACCGTGGCGGCAAGCACGGCGGATGATGCGGCGAAGCACGTATCCGCGTCCTTCATTGGATGGAACAACGCCGTCGCAGATCATAAACATCGCGCTTCTTGCATGGTCTGTAATAACGCGGATGGAAATGTCATTTTTCTTGTCATCGCCGTAGGTTTTTTTCGAGATCTCGCATACCTTGTCGATAACGCGGCGTATGGTATCGACCTCAAACATATTGTCAACACCCTGCATTACGCAAGCAAGACGTTCAAGTCCCATACCCGTATCAATATTCTTTTGTGCAAGCTCGGTATAGTTACCGTGTCCGTCATTATCAAACTGCGAGAAAACGTTGTTCCATATTTCCATATAACGGTCACATTCGCAACCGGGTTTGCAGTCGGGGCTGCCGCAACCGTATTTTTCGCCGCGGTCAAAATATATCTCGGAGCAAGGGCCGCAAGGACCTGTGCCATGCTCCCAGAAATTATCAGCCTTACCAAGTCTTACGATTCGTTCTTCGGGAATGCCGATAACGTCATGCCAGATAGCGTACGCTTCTTCGTCGTTTTCGTATATGGAAGGCCAGAGCAGATCAGCGGGAATTTCCATGACTTTGGTGAGAAATTCCCATGCCATGGGAATCGCCTCATCCTTGAAATAATCACCGAAAGAGAAGTTTCCGAGCATTTCAAAGAACGTGCCATGGCGTGCGGTGTGGCCTACTCGCTCAAGGTCGGGCGTGCGGATGCATTTCTGGCAGGTGGTAACACGGCTGCGTGGCGGTTCTTCCTCGCCGGTGAAGTATTTTTTCATCGGCGCCATGCCCGAATTTATGAGGAGGAGGGATTTGTCGTTTATCGGAATAAGCGGGAAGGACGGCAGGCGAAGGTGTCCCTTGGATTCAAAATAGGCAAGGTATTTTTCGCGAATGTCGTTAAGTGATGTCCATTTCATGACAGTTTGTCCTTTCAATTTCAACATAGATAATTAATTATATCATCGCAGGTGTCAAAAGTCAATATTTATATAAAAAACACTTGTTCATCTTGCTAAAAAACGTTGCTCATCTTTAGGCATAAGGGAAAGTTGTTGTGAATATATTGTATCGGAGGTGGGCTATGGACAACTATTTAATTCCGCCCCGCGTTTTGCAGTCATTGCCGTCTCGTGTAAGGGGGGAGATCCTTCTGGCGGCGGAGCGTTTTTCAAGCGTTGAGGAGCTTCGCCTTCACGCTGATAGACGAGCCACTCTAACCGTTGATGGCAAGAATATTTTTACCGCTATTGCTCTTACGCGTGCCGAAATGGATGCCACACTCTTTGCACTCTGCGATGGCTCTGTTTACGCTTACAATGACACTATTTGCAAGGGGTATTTGACCATAAGAGGTGGGATACGTGTTGGAGTGTGCGGACGGGCTGTGACCGAGGGCGAGAGGGTGCGCGGTGTTTATGAGATAAGCACTATTGCCGTGCGCATCCCCCACAGGCACGATTCTTGCGGAGAGAGAATATGTAGACTTCTTGAAGAGCTGTCGTTCAGCTCCGGCGTGTTGATATACTCTCCGCCCGGAGTTGGCAAGACTACTCTTCTTCGCGCAGTGGCGGCGCGGCTCGCTTCAGGTAAGAGCGCAAGGCGCGTTGCCGTGGTGGACACGCGCGATGAGCTGGGATGTTTTCTTGACAGTCCATCGCTCTGCGTTGACGTGCTTTCGGGGTATCCGAAATCCATAGGTATCGAGATAGCGGCAAGAACTCTTGGGGCGCAGGTGATAATATGCGACGAGATAGGGCGCGATGAGACCGAGGCAGTGAGAGGTGCGCACAACTGCGGAGTTCCGCTTGTGGCAAGCGCACACGCGGACAGTGTTGCACGATTGATACGCAGGGCAGGGATCGACAAACTGCACGAAAGCGCAGGCTTTGGTGCATACGTAGGAATTGCGAGACGAGATGCGCTGGAGGATTACGAATACAATATAGTTCTTTGGGAGGATGCACAAAATGCCGCCCTTGTTGTTTAAGTTTGCAGGTGTCGCATTTCTGCTGGGCGGCGGTGCTTACGGTGCGTATTCAGAGCTGACAACCGACAAAGCAAGACTTCATAGGTTGGACAGCCTTATTACGCTTGTCAAGTACATACGCTCAAAAATAGACAGATATCTGACTCCCATCGGTGAGATATTGCGCCAATGCGATAGCGAGATAATTGACGGATGTTTTTTAGGTGTTAGTGAGAAGTTGAGCACGCGGCCGAGTGACGTATCAGAGCTTGTTTTGTTTTTGCGCAAAGGTGAGTATTTTGAGGATGGCAAGGAAGCTATATGCCTTCTCGCGGATAATCTGGGCAGATCGTACAGGGAGGAAAGTGTGCGTGAGTGTGACGAATGTCTGAAAGAGCTTTGCGCACTCAGAGAAAAGCTTGCAAACGAGCTTCCTAAAAAAAGAAAAGCGCGAGCGGTAATAGGATTATGCGCCGCGGCGGCGACCGTGATAGTAATTATATGAGGTAAAAATGGACGTAAGTTTGATTTTAAAAGTCATCGGAATAGGATTTATAGTTGCCGTATCCGCACAGATACTCGGAAAAACGGGCAGGGACGAGCAGGTGACGTTTGTAATAATTGCAGGGATAGTAGCAGTAATCGCTTTGCTTGTTGGCGAGGTGTCCGCGTTGTTTACTAAAATAAGCGAGCTTTTTGGATTCTGAAATGGGAATAAGTACACTAAAACTGTGCGGATTTGCCATAATCGGTGCGTCGGGGGCTATGATACTTCGAGAGGTACGGCGTGAGTTTGAGTTGCCGTTGCGCCTAACCGCTACAATTGGTATACTTACGGTTTGCGTGGCAATGGCAGAGCCGATAGTGAAATACGCGACAGAGCTTTTTGGACTTTCACCCATATCGGGAGAGGCGGCGTCTCTCGTCTTGCGCGCCCTCGGCATCGCAATTCTTACAAAGCTCGGCGCGGATTTCTGCCGCGACATGGGTACGCCGTCAGTCGCATCCGCTGTTGAGATGGCGGGGAAGATCGAAATGCTCCTCTTATCTCTCCCCCTGCTTTCATCGGCACTCGACACCATTAGCTCACTCATTTCGTCATCGGGATTATGAAAAAAATTCTTGTGTTCTTCTTTGCCGTATCGTTTGGCTTTTTGCTTTCCGTTCCAACTTCCGGCGAGGAAACAATGCCTGTTGGTTATGATGATTTTATCGGTTCGATCCCACAAGATGTTGCTGAACTTCTTCCCGACGGATTTTTTTCAGCCGATTCGGGCGATGTGTCGACGGCGGTGAGTGAGGCATCGGGTGCGGATAGTCTTATAAATCTCGTGATAAATGCGTTTTCGGGCGGAATGGGGAGCGCAATATCGCTTTTTGCAAGTCTTGTTGTTCTTCTCGCACTCTGCGCACTTGTCGCGGCAGGCGGTGAGTCCCTTTCGGGTTCAGCATCGCAGGGAGTAAGCTACATATCCTCGCTTGCTGTGGCGGCGACCGTGGTAGGGTTGCAGTACGGCAGATTTGAGGCGGTAGGTGCATATTTTGCAAATCTGCGCACCACTATGACATCGCTCGTCCCCGTTATGAGTGTTTTGTATCTTTCGGGTGGCAACGTCAGCAGTGCGGCTGTAAGCAACACCACCTTCGTTTTATGTCTTGACCTTATCGGCATTCTTATCACAGGTCTGCTCATACCTGCCGCAGTTGCTTGTCTTGCGCTTGCGCTTGCGGACAGCCTTCAGATAGGCAAGGGACCGTCATTGTCGGGCGTTTCGGATATGATAAAAAAGGTGATCACCTTTGTTTTTGGACTTGCCTCGACATTGTTTGCCGCTTCAATGGGGATGCAAAACGTTCTTGCCGCATCGGCAGATAGTGTTGGGGCAAAAACGCTCAAGTTTATCGCGGGAAATATGATACCCGTGCTTGGTTCTACGGTTGCCGATTCGCTTCGCACCGTGGCGGCAAGCACCAAGCTATTGCGGAGTACGGTTGGGGTTGCGGGTATCATCGTTATCGCCGCCATGCTCTTGCCGACACTCATAAGCCTCTGGCTCACCAGACTTTCACTCTTTGCCGCCGCCGCTGTGGGGGATATGCTCGGTTGCTCGCGCGAGGTGAGATTGCTTCGAGCGGTAGCGTCGATATACGGATATCTCATGGGGGCGGCGGCGATGGTTGCTTTGCTTTTTGTCTTTGCCCTTACTGCGTTTGCTGTTACTTCGTCAGTAGTGGGAGGTATATAAATGTCAGCAGGGGAATACGTCATAGGCATAGTCAGCGCATCTGCGGCTGTGTCGCTAATAAAGCTACTGCTATCGGATGACAGCGGAGGAATCAAAAAGACCTTGTCATACGTTTTGTCAGTAGCCATGGTGTCGGCAGTTATGCTTCCGCTTGGCGGACTTCTTTCGGATTTTTTGGACGGGATCAAAAATGGAGAATATCATATTGACGCTGAACAGAGCGAACAAGGAGATTTCTCAGATATGATCGGTGAGGCGGAAAAAATAAGCGCACAGGAGCTTGCCGCAACTCTTGCGCGACAGACCGAGGAGCATTTTTCGCTTCCCGAAGGGAGTGTTGAGATAAAACTAACGCTGGATTTTAGCGATGCCGTAAGTATTACCTCACTTACTGTGTATTTGTCGGGGCGTGCAATGTGGGAAGACCCGCGCCAGATAAAAAAATTCATCTACGATGTCACAGCTTTTGAGTGCGAGGTCGTTACTTAAAGGAGGAAATATGGAAAGGGAGAAAAAACAAACTAAAAAGCCCCCGCGTCAGCTTATCATCATTTTGCTTGCGGCGGCAGGAGTTGTGCTTTTGATTTTGGGAGCAAGGGGAGATGGGAACGAGGAATTGTCAGTTGATCCGAGCTATTTTGCTCCGGAAAAATACTGTGCATATCTTGAGCATAGAGCAAAAGAGCTTGCGGAGAGTGTTTACGGTGTATCGAACGTAAATGTCATAATAACCCTTGGCGGCGGCGCGGAAAAGGTATATGCCGCCGATAGCGGCGGCGAGTACCTTGTACTTGGGAGTGGTTCGGGGGCGCGGCTTGCCGAGATACGCACAGCCGCCCCGCGTATATCGGGAATTGGTATAACCTGCCGTGGCGGAGAAAAGGAGGAGATTTGCAACGAACTGATTTCGCTTATTTCAGCCGCATTTGACGTCGGAATGAACAAAATTCACATATCTCCATCGGATTAAGAATATTTTTTGCGATGGCGTAATAAAATGTATCACAATAAAACATTGGAGGAAAGAGATGAAATTCGAAAAACAATTAGAGTCAGTAAAGAACTTTTTCTTGAGACTCGGAAGACGCAATCTTATCATAATCTGCGCAGTATTACTTATCGGTGTTGCCGCCACGGTGAACGTCATCTATTTTACGGGAGATGATGCCGCGGATGCGGGGGCAGGAGTATCGGGTGATAATACGACGGGCGCAGGAGCAGAGCAGAGCGCGGACGGATATTTTACCGCCTCGCAGATAAGCCGCCAACGCGCAAGAGATGAGGCGCTTGAGGTGCTTCAAAATGTTATTGACAACGAGAGCGCGGATAATGAAGCCAAGGCCGTGGCTATTGCGGACATCGCTAAAATGGCAAGCGATATGGAGGCTGAGGCAAACGTCGAAACGTTGGTCATGGCAAAGGGATTTGCACAATGCGTAGCCGTTATCGGCGGTGACTCTATAAACGTTGTGGTTGACGTGGATTCGACACTCAACGCATCGCAGATAGCGCAGATAAATACTATAGTATTTGAGCAAACGGGTATTACCCCCGACAAAACGGTTATAATCGAGAAATAATAATGGGCGAAAAATATTTCGCGGCGCAAAACAGCGCAAAGGGGTTTATAAGCTATTTTGCCGAGAATCTTCGCGGCAACAGGGCGCAGAGATGCTATATAATCAAGGGAGGCCCGGGAGTTGGCAAGGCGCGCCTGATGAGCGAGCTTGCCGATGCCGCCAAAGCAAAGGGCGCAAAGGTGGAGTATTACTACTGTTCGTCCGATCCGATGTCGCTTGACGGTTTGTTTATAACTCTTGCGGACGGAGCTACGCTGTCGGTGCTTGACGGCACTTCGCCGCATGACGAGGATGCGGGTGTTCCGGGGGCAAGAGACGAACTCCTTGACCTCGGTGCGTTCTGGAACGCACCGCTCCTTCGCGGCAGGTGTTCCGAGATAGAGACTTTGATGCACAAAAAGCAAACGGCGTTTTCACGCGCGTACAAATGTCTTGCGGCGGCAGGGGAGCTTTCGCAGGCGGCACACGATCTTCGCCTCGCCTGCGCCGATCCGGGCGGTATATCGGAGCTTGCCGCAAGCGTGGCAAAAAAGCTTACCCCGTCGCGCAAAATGCGAACGCCGCTTGCCGCCATCGGTATGCGCGGATATCTTTTCTATGACAGTTTCCGCCTATCTGCGGCGCACCTCATTGGTGTAAAGGACAGCGATGGGTGTAAGATATCGGATGTCTTTTTCGGTGCGGTAAGGGATGCACTCGGCGGTAATTGCAGATGGTCGCCCGATCTTTTACTTCCAAACCTCTGCCGTGGGCTTATCGCGGGCGATACAGCGGTGATTGAGGGGGAGGAAATAGACCTTTCGCGTTTTGTGGATGAAGGCGCGTACGAGGCAGTCTGGCGCGAGGAGAGCGCCCTTGAGACGGCAAAGGAAATGGCAATTTCATCGGCAAAATCAGCTTTTGCCGAAGCATCGAGTGCGCATTTTGCGCTTGAGGATATATATGTTTCTGCTATGGATTTTTCAAAAAAAGAAGCATATAGCCGTTATCTTTGTGAACACATTCTTGCATAATGCTTATTTTTATGGTAAAATAAAAGGGCTGACAGATGTCAGCCCTTGAATTTTTTTAAATTACTTTTTGAGTCCGTTAACAATAGCCTCAGTGTCGCGGCAGATCACAAGCTCCTCGTCGGTGGGGATAACGTAAACTGCAACTCTGGAGTCGTCTGTAGAGATCTTGACCATGTTGCCCTGACGGAGAGTCTTGTCGTTGACTTCCTTATTGATCTTGATTCCGTAGAATTCCATATCCTCGCAGATGATCTCGCGGAGTCTGGGGTTGTTCTCGCCAAGACCTGCGGTGAAAACAACGGCATCAAGACCGTTCATGATAGCGGAATATGCGCCGATGAACTTCTTGATCTGGTGCTTGAGCATATTAACGGCGAGATTAGAGGTCTCGTAGTTGGGATCGGAAGGACCGTTGGCGATAGCCGTCTCAAGGTCACGGGAGTCGGAGGAGAAGCCCTTGGTAAGACCAATGTAGCCGCACTTCTTATTCATATAGGAAGCAACCTCGTCCGCGCTCATGTTTTCCTTCTGCATGATATAAGGAACGATAGCGGGGTCGATATCGCCGCAGCGAGTACCCATGAGAACGCCCGCGAGGGGAGTGAAGCCCATAGAGGTGTCCATTACCTTACCGTCCTTGACAGCGGAGATGGACGAACCGTTTCCGATGTGGCAGGTAACGATCTTCGTACCCTCTGCCTTGCCGCCGAGGAGCTTGATCATCTCGCCTGCAACGTAGCGGTGGGACGTGCCGTGCGCACCGTAGCGGCGGATGCCGTATTTCTCATACATATCGTAGGAAAGACCGTACATATAAGCCTCGGGAGCCATCGTCTGGTGGAATGCGGTATCAAATACAAGCACCTGAGGAACGTTTTCCATAACTGCAAGACAGCCGCGGATACCCTGAAGGTGTGCGCCGGTGTGCAAGGGTGCGTAGTCGTAGCAAAGCTCGAGCTTTGCGAGAACGTCATCGTTAAGGAGCATCGACTCGGAGAAATAGTAGCCGCCGTGGACTATTCTGTGGCCAACCGCTTCGATCTCTGCCATATCGGCAATAACACCGATCTCTGCGTCGGTAAGAGCGTCGATAACGATACGAACGGCATCGGTATGGGTGGGGATAGCAAGATCCTTTTGAGTACGTGTACCCTTCACAAGGTTCTTGTGATCAAGAACACCGATCTCCTGACCGATTCGCTCGCAAATACCCTTTGCGGCAACGGTGTAATCAGCGGTATCAAAAAGCTGATATTTAAGGGAGCTTGATCCTGCGTTAACAACGAGAAGTTTCATAAAAATATCCTCCTAGGATTTCATTAAAATACATTTTATTATACACCATAAAATCTCTTTTTTCAATACCTTTATCGGAAAAAGCGGATAATTTCACACAAAGAGGTAAAAAAATGAAGACGGTGGGCATAATCTGCGAGTACAATCCCTTTCACACGGGGCATGAATATATGATAAACGAGCTTCGCTGTGCCGGCGCGGAGAGAATCGTCTGCGTAATGAGCGGAAATGCCGTGCAGAGAGGGGAGCTTGCCATTCTTCCGAAGGATAAGCGAGCCGCCGCAGCGCTTATGGCTGGGGCTGATGCGGTTTTTGAATTGCCCTATCCTTGGTGCGCAGCGAGCGCGGAATTTTTCGCAAGGGCGGGCGTGTACTCGCTTTCGGCGCTTGGTGTTGACACTATTGCCTTTGGCTCGGAGTGCGCGGATGCCGAGGCTCTCAGCGCCGCTGCGCGTCGAGCCGCGCGTCTCTCTCCGCGCACGGCAGAGGACGTCAGTGCAACGGGCAGCGCGGAGGAGTATTTTAGCGCTTTGGGCGATATTAAACCAAGCCCCAACGATATTCTTGCCGTAGAGTATCTGAAGGCGGTGTACAAGATGAAACTGCCGCTTGATTTTCAAGTGATACGCCGTGTTGGTGCAGGCTATAATGATGCCGAAAGGGGAGAGGGGCACCCGTCGGCAACAGCCGTAAGAGCCGCTATCCTTTCGGGCGGGGAGCAATTCGGACTTCCAAGCGCATCGGCGGAATTACTCAAAGAATCGATATCTAACGGCGAAGCCCCCGTTTGCCTCAAAAATATAGAAACAGCAATGCTTGCGTTCTGGCGCATGGCAAGGGATGGAGAGACGCTTTCGACGCTTGCGGAATGCGGCGGCGGTGTGGCGGGGCGTTTGCATTCCGCCGCTTTGCGTGCGTCGAGCATCGAGGAGTTTTTCTCTCTTGCCGCCACAAAAAAATACACGAACGCGCGTCTTCGCCGTGCGGCACTTTTTGGAATGACGGGTGTTACCTACCATGACCTTGACGCGCTTCCCGCGTATCTCTGCTTACTCGCGGTCAGCGGCGATGGCAGAGCATTCGTCAGCGCCGCCAAGCGTAAGGGTGAGATAGCGATAGTTACAAAGCCCTCGCGCATCCCCGAGACAGATGCGGCGCGCAGACAGAGTGAGCTTGCGCGAAATCTTGACGCGATATACACGCTTGCGATGCCGCAAAAACGCGAAAACGCTTTTTTTCTCACCAAATCCCCCTTTATTAAGGAAATATCGTAAAAATTAATTGACTTATCACGGAAAATGTGATACAATATACTGAACTATAATCTATAACTGTGCTTATGGGAGGAAAAAATGGCAAAAACAGAAGAATTTGCACCGGTTGAGGGAAAGTATCTGCGATATATGGAGCAACCCCTCGTCCGCGAAGGCAACACCATTTGCTATGGCGACAAAAGCGAAAAGTGCTTTTTGATCCTTGAGATCATGTCATATAAGGAGCAAAACGGACATAACCTGCCCGACAAGATCTTTATTCAGGTCGTTGAGTCGGACGATCCGTCAAAGATAGTAAAGCAGGGAGAAAAGGAAGGCCTTCACAACGCCCTTACGATGGGAATGATATGGCTTGAAAGAGCAAATAGGCAGTAATCGTGTAAAATGATGAATGTGAGTGTAAAAATAAGGAAAGTGTTTCGCTTTGCGGTAGCGTTGCTCCTTGTGGCGGCAATGCTTACTGCAACGGGATGCAGTTCAGGATTTTTTAGTGGCGATAATACTGTGCCGCCGGATACTACCGCATCCCCCGACGTTACAACTAAAAATCCTAACGTCAACACAACGGGTTCACCGTTAGACACATCTGCTCCAGACGGTGATGTTACCACCTCTCCAACTGATGAAACGACGGATCCGAATGCCGAGCCGTTGCCCATGTATGTGGATCCGCTCACGGGTGTTGAGGGCTTGAAGGACGTTACCAACATCCGCCCCATCGCGCTTTTCTACGATAACGTCAGCTCTGCCGCACCCCAAAGCGGTATTGCCAAGGCGGACGTGCTTATCGAGGTGATGGTAGAGGGCGGTGTTTCGAGACTCATTGCCATTACTAACGACTATGAAAACGGCACGGATGTTTTTGGGCCGATACGCTCTGCCCGCCATTATATGGTGGAACTGTCTGCGGCATTTGGTTCTCTTATGGTCGGCGCGGGTTACAGCGATCAGGGCTATGGCGCTATCAAAAACAATAACCTGCATTATATCAATGGCGTTCACGACAGATACGCAGGCTCTTGGTTTTTCCGCGATCCCGAAAGAGTGAGTAATTTTGGTTATACCCATTCTCTGATGATCACGGCAAAGGGTATAAAGCAGATGGCGGCTATTAATAGCTTTAATACTACCGTTGAGAGCGTTCCGCAGAATTTCACTTTTGCCCCTTTGGGAAATGACGTGGTTCTGAATGGCGGACGTTCGGCGCACGTTGTATTGTCATATTCCAATTATCAACAAGTTCAGTTTATTTACAGTGCTACGACCGGTACATATTATCGATATCAGTTTGGAAACAAAGCACATCTCGATGCCGAGACGGGCGAGCAGTTGAATTTCAAAAACTTGTTTGTCCTCTTTACTTCCTCTGAAAAGATAGAGGGGGATTCTGAGGGAAGAATTGACGTGGAAACTGTTGGAAGCGGAACGGGCTACTACATAACAGGCGGCAAATACGCGGAAATAAGATGGGTACGCAATTTTGAAACGGGAACCTTTAGATTTGCCACAGCCAGCGGAATGCCTCTGACAATAAACAGAGGAACGAGCTTTATAGCAATGGTAGATGATGATCTCAAGGATACAAGCTCCGTAAATTTGAACTTCACACTGGGGTAAAACACACCTGCGCCGCAGTAAACTGCGGCGCAAGCCCCCTTTAATATAGGCGAATGAATGATTTGCAAGTGAAGATCGCATTCTTGAAAAGAGAAAAATGAAAAACCAAGGAAAGGGATTTCGCGGTTTTCTATTGACAAACGTCCGCAAATATGATAAAATCTACCGTGCGCCGTAAAACAGCGCATAATAGCATAATAATGGGATGTCGCCAAGCGGTAAGGCACGAGACTTTGACTCTCGCACGCGTCGGTTCGAATCCGGCCATCCCAGCCAACAAAAACAGAACATTTGTCTACCGACAAATGTTCTGTTTTTGTTTATCCAAGCCGCAGGCTTGGTATATCATCGCCGCACAACGTGCGGTGCATATCATCAGCCCCTTTGGGGCTGTATCTCATCACGCGCCAGCGTGCATCTACCTGCGGCTTGATGAGATACAATGCTTCGCATTGATGATATACCGCAACAAGTTGCGGATGATATACAAGGCTACGCCTTGATTTATATGCGATAATGTGATATAATTAAGTAAACGATACAAATACCAAAATTTGTTTTCATATGATAAAGATTTTTAAGGAGATATTATCGTGAAAAGTAAGAAGCACGTAATATTTTTAATGATAAGCATTGCATTATTCGTGGCTTCCGTAATTTCAGTCATCGTATATTTTTGTGAAGCCAAAGCAGAACTTGATCGCATTTTGTCCGAAAATACCGATACACAATTTAGGTTTGGATTAGAGATGTCATTGTTTTTTAGTATGTTCTTTACAATCGCAGTTTTGGGATCAGAGCTTTCTTTTGTCAGAAGCGTTTATAAAATGCTGAAGCACAAGCCGAGGAGATGGATCGGAATATGCCTTCTTGTTTCGGCTATTTTGGCATTTTCTTCAGTTGCTTTTTATTGTCTTGTTGTTTTGAAAGTGTTTAATTTCGTAAGTGCGAGTGGACGTGACTATACCGGAGATATATATCTGCTGACTTTTTGGCCATCTTTTTTGGTATCTTTTGCCTTAGGAAGTGTACCTGTAAAACAGAATGCTTGAACTACTTTTAGTCGTTCTTTCCCCCGCTTTACGCCCCTTTTGTTCGTTTTTACCTTTGTTCAGACACCTTTTATTCGCTTTATCGCAACAAAGAGGGCGCCCATGCGGGCGCCCTCTTTGTTGGCTGGGATGGCATAAATGCGACCGAGCCGCGAAACGACGGCGAATACCCGGCAAGCCGCCCTTGTATCTCATCATGTGCCGACGTGCATTTTATTGCGGCTTGATAATACCACCCCTTTGGGCTGATGATATACAATTCCTGCGGCTTTGATGATATACACGCCTTCGGCGTGATAGGGATGTTAAACGGTTGAAATGTTCACAAAATTATGGTATAATCACAAAAAACGGAAAGGTGGTACGGTACTCACATGGGCTGTTGGGGAATGGGAATGACGCAGAGCGACGAGTTCTGCGAAATATACGATAAATTTATGGACTCGTACAACGAGGGAAAAGAGGTAGCGGAGATTACTGCCGCTATAATACTAACAGATAAATGAAAATTTGTCAGCGTGGCGATGTCGATGAGATTGTTCAACAACCGGTCTTGAGCGTATCACTGAAACAGGAAAAGTATTTAAAATACATTGGGGGAGATAAATATAATGCAGGATGAATTTGAAGTAACAGCGGCATTGCCGGATTACAGATCTGAAATCGTTCGGATCCTCAAAAGCGATCTAAATGTTTCAGAAAATAGAGAAGAACTTCTCCAATACCATGAGAACGATATTGCTGTATCGTTGGCTACTCTGCAAGAGGATGAGCGCAAAAGGGTTTATGAAGCTCTTGATGTTGATATACTGGCAAGCATTTTGGAATACGCCGACGATCTGGGCGATTATCTGGAAGAACTCGGTGAGGAAAAAAAGGTTGAAATACTCTCTCTCGTTGAGCCTTCCGCGGCGATTGCTTATTTGGAAGAACTTGATAAGGAAGAGGGCGACTCCATTATAGAAGTCTTGCCCGAAGAAGCAAGAGAGAAGATCGCATTGCTTGCCTCGTATGACAAAGACGAGATCGGTAGCAAAATGAGTACCGATTACATTTCTGTCCGACAGGGGATCGGTGTAAGAGGTGCTATGAGCGAGCTGATCGTTCAGGCGGCTGAAATAGACAATGTTTCAACCATTTATGTGGTAGATGATGATGATACCTTCATCGGCGCTATCGATTTGAAGGATCTGATCAGAGCAAGAGCAACTATGCCGCTTGAAGATATTGTTATGAGCTCGTATCCTTTCGTTTACGCTAACGAGGCGGTGGAGAATTGTGTTGAGCGACTCAAAGAGTATTCCGAGGATTCTATTCCCGTTTTGGATATGGGGAATAAATTGAGAGGCGTACTGACTGCACAGGACCTTGCCGAAATGATAGAGTACGAGATCGGAGATGACTATGCAAAGCTTGGCGGTCTGACGTCCGAGGAAGATATCGAAGAGCCTTTGTTCAGGAGCATTGGCAAGAGATTGCCTTGGTTAATAATTTTATTTGGTCTGGGGCTTATCGTATCGGGCATCGTGGGGTTGTTTGATAAGGTCGTGTCCTATCTTCCTTTGTTGGTGTCTTTCCAATCGTTGATTTTGGGCATGGCAGGTAATGTAGGAACACAATCCCTTGCGGTCACGATTCGTTCTTTGACCGAGGGAGAGCTTACGGGAAAACAAAAACTATATTTGGTATTCAAAGAGGCGCGGGTGGGCTTGTGCAACGGCTCGATCCTCGGAATACTGTCGTTTGGACTGATCGGAATATATTTGACCTTTATTAAAGGCGAAGCCCCCGTTCTGGCGTTTTCCATATCTTTCTGCACGGGAACAGCACTTGTGCTGGCAATGTTCCTGTCCAGTATATTTGGTACTACGATACCAATCTTTTTCAAAAAAATAAACATCGATCCGGCAGTGGCGTCAGGCCCGTTTATTACAACGATCAACGACCTTGTGGCTGTTGTTGCTTATTACGGCTTGGCTTGGCTCTTGATCCTGTCGTGGTTGTAATAGGACGGAGAATTATATCCGCGGTCCTTTCTCTTGGTGTAAAATATTCTGCTATATCAGCCACCCTTCGGGGTGGCTTTTTTGATGTTTGGAACACAAGACTCGCGTCGGAAATACGCTTATGAGGTTCTTTGCCTTTTAAAGCAAATCTACATTATTATTAGAATCATCAAAACACAGAAAATTCATTCGCAGAACTTGACAGGTGTACTAAAATATGCTATCATAATACTGAATAAATATAATAATACGTCATTTGGCTCTCTGAAAAAGATTCATAGGCTGTAATTTACATTATATTAAAAATATGGAGGAAAATGGTCATGAAACTGAAAAACATTGTTTTGGGTATTGCTTCTATCGTGCTGACTCTTGCTATTGCTATAGGCGCAACGATAGCATACCTCACGGACGAGGTAACTGCCGATAACGTTATGACCATCGGCAAAGTTGCCATCGAGCTGCTTGAGTATGAGCGCATTGATACCGAGACCAAGAACGATGACGCAAAGGTGCAGGAGTTCAAGGATAACAAGCCCTTGCTTCCCGCGGTTATAGACAAGGACTTTGACTACACCGCAGGCGATACGTACGTTGATTGGGACAGCGACGTTAACCAAATCAAGCCCGGCACCAACTACACCTCGCCCATCTGGGACCCCGCTAAGATCAACAACGAAGTTGATAAGATGGTGTTCGTAAAGAACACGGGCGATTACAGCGCGTACGTACGTCTCTATTTTGCGTTTGAGGCGGGTAACTTCAATACTTTGGCGCGCTTCAAAAATATGATCCACCTTAACTTCAATGATGACGAGGGCGATTGGGAGTGGGAGTGGATCCCATTCCTCGCTACCAATAGTGAAGAAGAAAATTACTTTATC
>JAZQDD010000047.1:0-4541 GCA_045546615.1 Eubacteriales bacterium
CTCTCGGCGGTGGTGTTTTCGCGTTTTAATTAAATTTTATTGCGCACCTATATAACGTATTTTTCTGCCTGTATACGAAATAGCGTAGCGTATTTTCCGTTTTTTGCCATCAGCTCACGGTGGCTTCCGATCTCAATTATGCGCCCGCCGTCAAACATACATATCCTATCCGCGCCGACAGTTGTGGAAAGTCTGTGCGAAATAAAGACAACGGTTTTGTTCTTCGAATACTTCATAATGCTTTCGTTAAGCTCATGCTCCGCTATCGGATCTATCGCGGATGATGGCTCGTCCAAAACGGCTAAAGCGCTGTTTTGCACAAATGCTCTGGCGATAGCGACCTTTTGCGCCTCACCGCCCGACAGATTTCTGCCCTTTTTGTCAAACTCTCGAGTAAGGACCGTGTGTATTCCGTCGCGCCACGCAAGCACGTCGCGCTCAAAGCCTGTAAAGCGCAACGCATTCTTCACAAGCTCCTCTTTGTCGGCACAAAACTCGTCACCAAGGACGTTTTCGGCTAACGTCGCGGCAAATATCCGATAATCCTGAAAAACAGCCGAAAGCCTTTGCCTATAGCTTTCCTCATCAAACTCGCGAATATCTATGCCGTTATAAAGGATACATCCGCTGCTCGGCTGATATAATCCCAAAAGCAGCTTCACGAAGGTGGTCTTTCCGGCGCCGTTAGAGCCTACGATCGCGAGCTTTTCGTTTTTGCGAATGGTGAGTGAAACGTCGTGTAAGATCTCCTTGCCATCGGCATATCCAAACGAAACGCCGCGAAACTCAATATACTCAAGCGCGGGGATATCCTTGCGCTTTTCTTCTTGCGCATCCTTTGAGATAAACGCCCTTACCATATCCATTTGCTTGCTCTGCGTCGGTAGCTTCGTAATAAAATCGCTTATCTTTTTTAGCTTATCTCTAAAGGTCATATTTGCATTGACGACTACGGCAAATTCGCCGAGCGTGATCGTTCCCGCGACAGCAAGCTTGTATAAGAGCATAGCGATAACGATGCCGTATACGAGCTGTAAGTTCAAAAATATCAAGCCGTCCCACAGCGTTTTCTTTTTGCCGAAACGCTTGGTAAGCGTGCTGAACTCCTCGGTCGCCTCATCGTATTTATTGTCGATGCACTCCTTAAAGCGCGTCATTCTCAGCTCTTTTGCGTGGTCTGCAAGTTTAAAGGTGCGCTCAACGTATTTGCTCTTTCTTTCGTTTTCCGCAAGTGCGATCTTCTCGTCAAGCCTCAGCTTTTTCAGCTTTCTGTTTAGATACGCCGACAAGAAAGAGCTTATCAGTATAACAAGGCAGGTGGTGACGTCTACGCTGATCAAAATATGGAATACCGAGGCTATCGTCAAAACCGCACCGAGCAGATCCGAAAGATTTTTTATCGCCGTCATAAAATATGAATCGGTAAACTGCATGGACAAAATGAAATCATTGTAAAAGGCGGGATCGTCGTATTTTGCAAGCTCGATCCTTCTCGCCTTTTCAAACATTTCAAGCTGTATGCGGTAGTGCAATTTTTCTTTATATATCGGGGTTATATAAGTATTGTAGATCTGATTCCACGCGCCGACGCCGACCTTCAGCGCAAGCATCCCGAGTGTGATATAAAGCGCCTCGGCAAAAGAGCCGTTGCCGTCAAGCATCGTATAGAGTCTGCTGATCAGAAGCAAGGATATCGGGGACTCGATGCCGCGCGTAAGAATACGCAGAATCGAAAAGAAAAAATACGGCTTTGAATACTGCCATAGAAAGCGCATGGAAAAGAGGTTGTTTTTAAGAATATGCCGCCACGAATTTCTTTCTTTGCTCATCACAGCATCTCCCCTTTCATACCCTCTTTATATTGGCTTGCCTGAACGGTGAACATCTCGGCATACAGTCCGCCGAGCGCCATAAGCTCACCGTGAGTGCCTGATTCCTTGATCTCGCCGTTATCCATAAGAAGTATCTTGTCGGCATCGACAGCTGTGGAGAGCCTGTGAGAGATAAATATCATCGTTTTTCCCTTGCAGGCGGCGCGCATCGTGTCGTACATTTGGCGCTCTGCCAACGGATCAAGTGCCGAGGATGGCTCGTCTAAAATAACGGTATTGCAGTTTTTGGCATAGATCGCCGCGATTGCGAGCTTTTGCGCCTCGCCGCCCGAAAGTATCAAGCCGTCCTTTGAAAATTCCTTCGTCAGTAGCGTATGAATACCGTTCTTTGTGCTTTGCACTTTGTCAAGAAGTCCTACCCTATCAAGCGCACGAAGAACAGTTTCCTCGTCCTCGGATTCATACGGACGCCCAAGCACGTTTTCGGCAACGCTAAGCGCCAATGGCTTGTAGTCCTGCATAACCACCCCAATGGTATCGCGGTAGCTCGTCAGATCGTATTGCTTGATGTCGCGCCCATCAAGCATGATCTTACCGCTTGTGGCATCGTAAAGCCTCATCAAAAGCTTTACAAGTGTGGTTTTACCCGCGCCGTTTCTGCCTACGATGGCAATTGTCTCTCCTTTGCGTATCTTAACGCTTACGTGCTTTAGTGTTTCGGTAGCGCTTCCCTCATAAGTAAAAGAAACGTCTGCAAGCTCGATGTCTCCCGCCTGCGCACTCAGACCGCCGCGAGCGCTGTCGATCTGCGTTTTCTTTTTCAGAAACGCGCGAAGATCGGACATTTTCAGTGAAATATCGCTCATTGTTGCATACCAATTCGCCACGCCCTTTATCGGATTTACGATAGCGCTCAGCGACGCAAGCACCACAAGGCAATCCCCCGCGTAAATCGTGTGTGTAACGAGCGTGTGATAAAGGCAGTATATCTGCGCCGCATATATTGGGATATTAAGACCAAGATTGTTTACTATATAGTAGCCGAGCGCAACTCTGCGCCCCTCTTTTTTCACCGCGGCGGTATACTCCTCCGAGGCATCGGCAAACTGCCGCTTTAGCACTCGCCAAATGTTTGAAAGGCGCAGTTCTTTTGCGTAATCTTTAAGATAAAATGCCCTGCGTGCATAGCTCTTTTTGCGCTCTATCTCTCGCAGATGCGAGTCGTAAATATGTTTTTTTCTGATAAGCCTTACGTAATACAGATTCAGAAGCACGGGAATTATAGCGAAAAATATAAGAACGGGATCTATCGCAAAAACGAGCCACGAGGAAAGCGATATGCTCATAATAACGCTGATCCAGCTTATAAGCAAGCCGAGCGTCTGATCCATCGACACTTGAGTGTTTGACAAAACTCTGTCGAACAGCGCGTATGAATCGGGCATTTCGTAATTTACAAGATCCGCTTCGACCGCTTTTTGATAAAGCGATTTACGAAGGCACACCTCGCCGCGCTTGTTGGCAATCGGAAGCCAAACGTTTATAAAATACTTGTGTATAAGCTCATAGATAACGCGCAGAGTTATAACAACAGCCGTATACGCCAATAAAGCAGTTACGCTCTTGCCCGTCTGAACGCCGTTAACGATATATCGGAGCATATATGCGTTGCTGAAAAACACGATGAATTTTCCGCAGACCGTCAATATCGCGTCGCAGACAAGAACACCGCGAAAATATTTCGCTGCTTGCTTTACCGAATAAGCAAAGGACGCGAGTACGTCACAAAAACCGTTTTTCTTCAAGCTTTTCACCCTTTCTTGCGCCGTTTTGAGAGTTATTTATTATAGCACAGTAAAAACACAAATACAAGACTTGACTTTTTTGCATTTTTGTGGTATAATATATGTGTAAGGAAATACCGCCGAGAGCGACCAAACGGTACTCTCGGCGGTATTGTATTTTACTAAAAATTTAATTATACAAGTGTACTAACCAATCGGATTTAAGTTCTTCGTAACCTTTTCCCAATGCTTCCTCAATATCCTGCGAGTGATAAGCATCGAGTAGCTTTTCGATACTGGATCCTCTATGAATTGAATTTACTTCTTCATATAATCACAAAAAGTTGACAAATCTAATAGATACATATGGGAGGCGCATATTTGCTCTCCTGTACCAATATTCTCCTTTTTCACACAGTCCGTGATTTGCTTTGGAAGTTTATCAAAAATGATTATGCGGACTTCTGCGGCATCGTCCCATTTCAATCTCTGTTTTCCCACCAAATTAGTTTCTACAAGCTTAGAAATGGTTGCACCTTTTGCTTTTATGTTGTTGAAAACTACTCGATTTGATCGATAAAACTCTATTTTATTTACACTGTCAAAATGATAGCGTTGATATTTCCTTTTCCTTGAAAGCAGAATAATTTGTGCGATCTTGTTTTCGTGGAAAAATGTAATACTGTAATGACCGTGAAAAAAGGAAGCCCAAGGAAGAAACTTGATTTTTGCTTCCTTTATTCCGCTCTTTTTGAGTTGCTTTTGGGTTTTCACAACCAGAAGAACATATTTGAAAAAACGAATCAATATGAATATCAAAACGAGCGAGAGTATAAAAAGCAAAAGAGGCAGATTTCGTATTTTTGTTGTTCCCGTTCGAGGCAAAAATAGAAGTCCGCAAACAAAAAGTACTGCTATATATACT
>JAZQDD010000048.1:0-52772 GCA_045546615.1 Eubacteriales bacterium
GCTTTTTGATAGTATAGAAAGGGGCTGTCCCATTTAGCGCAGAACAAAAATACAAAAATAAGTGAAGAAAAAAAGACCGTTTTTTCGTCCAAAAGGATGAAGAAAGCGATCTTTTTAGGTAGAAATCCTCACGGATTTCGAATTTTATACGTATTTTTTAGCTGTGATTTTGCCCTCTGGCGTACCCTCGTACGCCGACGACGGCAAAATCGCGGCTTCTGCATCTAACTGAGACAGCCCCTTTAACTGTTCGAGTAAATTGTAATTGGATTACTTCTTCTTTGTAGGTGCAATCAGCAGAACTACTGTTAGAATGGCATATGCACCATACAGTGTCCACGTGATTGTATTACTCCAAGGAAAACTCATTTCGGGGTGGTTCAACGCAAACGCCACAAAAGCAATGGCGATTATCACCATTACTAAACCGATAATTCTTGAAACGTTCTTTTTCATATAATCTCACTCCTTTGTCAAATTCTGATTTTCCGAACTCATTATATCATAAAAATGTGAATTTTTCAATCTGCGCCAAGTGAATTCAAAAGCGGTATAAGAAAATCTGTTCTAAATGTTTTAAGATATATCTTCGAAAAAATATTTTTTGCTTTCCAAACGAGAAGGAGAACTAAAACTTTTTGGGATTACTGCCGCGGGTGCGGTTTTGTTTTGTAAAAAAGACGCTTGCGTCCTTGTCGGCGCAAGCGTCTTTTCGTCATACGGATATGTTAGAGTGCTCTTGTTTTGTCGCTATGATGTTGACGTAATATACATTAAGCAAGGCGGGGGCGATAAAGCTCACCTTTTTCGTCAACGTAAATGTATCTGGGATGATCAAAAGTGGAAAATTCGGGGTCTTCCATACGGGTAACTGCGATCTTCTCATTTCCTTCGAATACGGTATAATCACTATCACCGCATTTTATGGTAGCCATACCAAGTCCCCAAGCACCGAGAACAATACCGACGATGAAGCAGCATCCTACTATGGAAAGGAGCCAAGCGAAACCGCACAGCGCGGCTTTTATCATAAAGGAAGCGCAAGTTTTAAAGACTGTACCTTCAGGGGCGCGCTTGCGTATCATCAAAATGCCGGGCAAGCAGGCTAGGAAAAATAAACCGAAGAAAAGTGCCATTCCCGCTACCAACTCGAGAAGCCCAACGAAACTAAATTTTTTGCTGAGCATGTTCGCCATGGATAAAGCAATCATTACTCCAAGCAAAACCGGGAAGAAGCCGAGACCGCCGGCTAATATTTGCGTAAACGTGGAGTATCTTGCTTTGACGGTGGCATTTTCGTGGATCTTGTGACCGCCTATCTCGTGTTGAGGTGACGTTTGTTCGTTTGCGAGAGTGCCGCAGTTAGCGCAAAAGTTACCTGTCAATTCGCTGCCGCAATTTGTGCAAAAAGTTTTTTTCATGTTCGTGTTCATTGTTTTAAACTCCTTTTGTTTTTTGTTTTTTGTTTTTGCTTTCGACTATATGATGCATCGGGATTTAAAACGGTTTTATTTTTTTTGAAATTTTTTCAAAAAATGAAAAAATATTTTTTACCTCAAGTTCCTTTTTATTTTTTTGATAACATTTCACCGTAGCCTATTGAAAAAACCGCGCGCAACTATTATAATATGTGTATAAAACTCGAAAGGAGCGCTCGATGAAGCTGTTATTTGACGCACTTGTGAAATTCATTCTCGGTCTCATCCTTGTGGGCGTGCTTTTGTTCCTGCCCGCTGGAACGCTCGCTTACGGCGGCGCGTGGCTATTCCTTGCGCTTTTGTTCGTTCCGATGTGCATTATGGGGATAGTCCTTTTCATAAAAGCGCCCGAGCTTTTGAGAAAAAGACTTAATAATAAGGAAAAAGAAAAAGCACAGCGCGGCGTTATCGCGCTGTCCGGATTGATATTTCCGATAGGCTTTATCCTCTCCGCGCTTGATTTTCGTTTCTCGTGGTCGCGCGTTCCCGCGTGGCTCACCGTCACCGCATCTGCGCTGTTTTTGCTCGGCTATGGAATGTATGCCGAGGTAATGCGCGAAAACGCCTACCTCTCGCGCACCGTCGAGGTGCAAGAGGGGCAAAAGGTCATAAGCACGGGGCTTTATGCCATCGTTCGACATCCGATGTATCTTGCAACGCTGTTTATGTTTTTGCCGCTTCCATTGATACTCGGCTCACTTTGGGGACTTATCCCGTTTTTGCTTTATATCGTTGTAACGGTCATGCGCATACTCAACGAGGAAAAGGTGCTCTCGCAAGGACTTGAGGGATATAGCGAATATATGAAAAAAGTAAAATATAGACTTCTGCCATTCATTTGGTAAACGGTGAATTTATGAAAAGAATGCTTTTGATGGGGCTTCCCGACGAAGTCCCAGACACGATGCGCAAAATAATAGAGGGCGGCGCAGTCTACGACAGCTCATGCTCGCCCGAGGCTCGCGTGTATTTTATTGATAAGGACGGCGGATATTATCTTAAAAAGTGCCGTGCAAAAAGTCTTGCGCGCGAGGCGCAAATGAGCGCGTATTTCGCATCCAAGGGCTTTGGGGCGCGCGTGCTTGATTATACTACGACGGCGGCGGAGGATTGGCTTCTCACCGAGCGCGTCGCGGGCGAGGATTGCACGCACGCAGACTACATTTCATACCCCGAACGCCTTTGTGACACCATCGCGGAGCTGCTTCGCACGCTCCACGATAGCGACACGGCGGGCTGTCCCGTACCCGACAGAATGAGTGAATATATAGCTCTTGCCGAGGAAAATTATTGCGCGGGAAAATACGATCTCTCGCTTTTTGGGGATAAAATAGCTTTCGTCTCGGCGGACGAGGCGTATGCGGTGTTGCAGGCAGGGAAGAACGCACTTGAGCGCGATACTCTTTTGCATGGCGATTATTGCTTGCCTAATATAATGCTTGACTCTTGGCGGCACACGGGCTTTATCGACGTCGGAAACGGCGGTGTGGGAGACAGACATGTTGATATCTTCTGGGGCGCGTGGACGCTTTGGTATAATCTTAAAACCGATAAATACAGCTATCGCTTCCTTGATGCTTACGGTAGGGACAGGGTAGATATGGAAAAACTCAAAATAATTGCCGCCGCCGAGGTGTTCGGATAGGCGAAAACAGTGTGGTTTCACAAGAACAAGGAGAACGCTAATGACAGAAGCAGATAGAAAAAGAGCAGCAAAAGCTTTTGCGGAATATTGGAAAGACCGTGGCGACGAAAAGAGTGACAGCCAATCATTTTGGCTTGCGCTTGCCCGTGACGTTCTTGGCGTTGCAGAACCCGAAAAGTTTATACTCTTTGAGGAACGCGTGAAACTCGATCATACGAGCTTTATTGACGGACATATTCCTTCGACGCACGTTCTCATTGAACAGAAAAAGAAGGGGCTCAACCTTCGCAGTCCTATTCGTCAATCGGACGGTACGTTGCTCAATCCTTTTCAGCAGGCGCAGAGATACTCCGCCGCGCTTCCATATTCACAACGCCCCCGTTGGATCATCACTTGCAATTTTGAAGAATTTCTCATTTACGATATGGAGAAACCAAATGGTGAGCCGGAAAGTATTTTGCTCAAGGACCTTGCAAAGGAATACTACCGGTTGCAGTTCCTTGTTGAGGAAAAAAGCGAGCTTTTGCATCATGAGGAGCAGATCTCCATTCAAGCGGGCGAGCTTGTTGGAAAGCTCTACGATGCAATTCTAAAACAGTACATACACCCCGATGACAAGGCTTCGCTTCACAGCCTTAACATTCTTTGCGTGCGCCTTGTTTTCTGCCTTTATGCGGAAGATTCGGGTATCTTTGGCGAACACCTCAAATTTCACAATTATATTAAGAGCTTTGCGCCGAAGGACGTTCGCCGTGCACTTATAGAATTGTTCCGTGTTCTCGATACAAAGACAGCGGATCGCGATCCCTATATGGACGATGAGTTGGCATCCTTCCCGTATGTAAACGGCGGCTTGTTTGCCGATGAAAATATTGAAATTCCAAACTTTACGCAGGATATAGTTGACCTTTTGTTGCGTAAGGCGAGTGAGGATTTCGATTGGTCGCAGATCAGCCCGACGATTTTCGGCGCGGTATTTGAGTCGACCTTGAACCCCGAAACACGTCGCAGCGGCGGTATGCACTATACCTCTATTGAGAACATTCATAAGGTGATTGATCCGTTGTTCCTTGACGAGCTTCGTGAGGAATTTGATGAGATCAGGGCTTTAAAGGTTCAAAAGATTCGTATAGATAAGGCAGAAGCCTTCCGCGAAAAGCTCTCAAAGTTGACGTTTTTTGATCCCGCATGCGGTTCGGGTAACTTCCTGACCGAAACCTATATATCCTTGCGCCGTTTGGAAAACGAGGCGTTAAAGATCAAATATGAGGATCAGATAGCAGTAGATTTCGGTGGAGTTATAAAGGTATCTATCGGTCAATTCTACGGCATTGAGATCAACGATTTTGCCGTAACCGTTGCAAAGACTGCTCTTTGGATCGCAGAGTCGCAGATGATGAAGGAAACCGAGGAGATTATGAATACCAACCTCGATTTTCTCCCGCTGAAATCCTACGCCAATATTGTAGAGGGCAATGCTCTCCGAACCGATTGGGAAACTGTCGTGCCGAAGGGCAAACTTGATTATATTATGGGCAATCCGCCTTTTGTGGGATATTCCTTGCAAAGCGAAGATCAAAAGAAAGATATTCTTTCAATCTATGTTGACGAAAAAGGCAAGCCCTATAAAACGGCAGGTAAAATTGACTATGTTTCAGGTTGGTATTTCAAGGCGGCTGCATTGATGGAAGGAACTCGTATCCGTACCGCCTTTGTATCAACGAACTCTATCACGCAGGGCGAGCAAGTTGCAGGAGTATGGAAACCGCTTTATGACCGTTTCAATATTCATATTGATTTTGCACATCGTACATTCCGTTGGGATAGTGAAGCAAGTATCAAAGCACATGTACACTGCGTAATTGTTGGATTTAGCACTGCTCCAAATTATAAACAAAAGCAGCTTTATTCTTCCGAGAGATTTCAGCTTGTAGATAATATAAATTTTTACTTAATTGAGGCACCTACCGTATTTGTAGAGAGCAGGAGCAAACCTGTTTGTGATGTTCCATGTATGACAACAGGAAACAGACCTGCTGATGGTGGACATTTAATAATCGAAGCAGATGAATATGATGAGTTTATTGCTAAAGAACCGAATTCCATAAAATTCATCAAGAAACTTATTGGAGCGGAAGACTATATTAAAGGACACGACAGATGGTGTCTGTGGCTCGTTGATGCAAATCCTGCTGAATTGATAAAAATGCCGGAAATAATGAAGCGTGTGGAATTTTGCCGACAAGACAGATTGAATGGTGCAGATGATAGAAAAAAGCTCGCTGACACGCCAACACTATTCCGAGAATTAAAAAATCCTAAGTCGTATATTATCGTTCCTCGCCATTCATCGGAGAGTAGAAAATATGTCCCGATAGGATTTCTTGACGATAATTATATCCCTGCCGATTCAGCAACTATCATTCCAGAGGCAACATTATATCATTTTGGCGTGTTGACATCAAATGTACATATGGCTTGGCTGAGATCAGTATGTGGTAGAATCAAAAGCGATTATCGCTATTCCAAAGATATTGTATATAACAACTTTCCTTGGTGCAATCCGACGGATGAGCAACGATCAAGAATCGAGCAAACTGCACAGGCAATTCTCGATGCTCGTGCACTTTATTCTGAATGTAGTTTTGCGGATATGTATGGAGAAAAAATGTATATGTTTACCAAGCTCTTACAGGCCCACCAAGCCAACGACAAAGCTGTTATGCAAGCCTACGGCTTTTGGGGTAAGTTGAATACCGAGTCGGCCTGCGTGGCAGAGCTTATGAAAATGTATCAGAAGCTTGTAGAACAAAAATAAAACAAAAGGAAAAATATCATGAAAGAACAATGGACACCCGAGAGGGCGAATGAATGGTATGCGGCGCAGGGCTGGCTTCGCGGGTGTAACTTCATCGGAAGCGACTGCGTAAACCGCCTTGATATGTTTCAGAGCTACGGTGCGGAGGCAAAGCTTGCCACCGCCGACCGCGAGCTTGCGCTCTGCCGTGAGATAGGCTTTAATACCGTGCGCATTTGGGCGAATTTTGACGTTTACTACGCCGAGCCCGACTCATATTTTGAAATATTTGGAAAATATATAGAGCTTTGTGCCAAGCACGGACAAAAGGTAATGGTTGTGCTGACACACGAGGAAGATCTGCCGCGCGGCGACGTTTTCGTTCCCAAGAAAATGGGCGAGCAGGCGTACGCGCTCGGTGAGCATCAGGGCAGAATACCGCTTTCTGCGGATGAGGCGGCAAAAGCACCGCGCCACTACCTTGAATACCCCGAGCTGCGCGAAAGATTCTTTACAATGATAAGCGAGACCGTGCGTCGCTACGCGCGCGACGAGCGTGTAATTTGCTGGAATATCTACAACGAGCCGGGTATCACCATCGGCGCACGTTCCTGTGACATCCTGCGTGAGCTGTTTGCTCTCGTTCGCGCCGAGGACCCGATACAGCCACTCTGTGCCGACGTGTGGCGCGGCACTAAAAACGGCATTGCCGGCGAGGAAGAAAAGCTCGCAGTCGAGCTTTCCGATGTTATAAGCTTCCACAGCTATCAGGCATACGAAAAGCTCGTTATGACGATAAAATACCTTGGCAGATACGGCAGACCGCTCATGCTTACCGAGTGGCTTCACCGTATCAACCACAACAATTTTGCCGAGATATATCCGCTTTTGTATATCACGAACGTGGCAAACTACTGCTGGGGCTTTGTGGTCGGAAAAACGCAAACACACGAGCCGTGGCCGTCGCTGTGGGAGGAATGTGACCGCGGCGGAGGCGACCGCTACGATTTCACCAAGTGGCAGCACGATCTTTTCCGCCTGAACCTGCGCCCGTACGATCCGCGCGAGATAGCGCTTATCAAAAAATTCAACGCCCTTGCCGACGCTGACTGAACAATAATTTTTAACGAGGCATAAAATGACGTCATCAATAGAGCCATCCCGGCATAAGCACATTACCGCCGCGGCATCCTTTGTAAAAAGTAATGCGGTCATGTGCATAGCACTTTTAGCCGCAATCATAACAGCCTTTATAGTTGCGCCCGACGCGCAATATTTGGATTATTTTGACCTTAAAACGCTCACTTGTCTGTTTTGCGTGCTTGCCGTGGTCTGCGCCCTGAAGGACATCAGGTTCTTTTACGTTCTCGCGCATAAGGTGGTAGAGCTTTTTAAGAATGCGCGTATGAGCGTTCTCGCCCTCGTGTACATAACCTTCGTGGGCTCGATGCTCATCGCCAACGATATGGCGCTGCTCACGTTTTTGCCTCTCGGATACATAGTTCTCTCCGAGGCGGGAAAACAGAAATATATGGCGTTTACCTTCATTATGCAAAACATTGCGGCGAACCTCGGCGGAATGCTGACTCCCTTTGGAAACCCGCAAAACCTTTATCTTTACACTAAATTCAACATCCCCACGGGCGAGTTCGTTTCTATAATGTTTTTGCCCTTTATCGTTTCAATTGCGCTGATCACTCTGTGTTGCTTTGTTTTTGTAAAACCCGAGCCGCTTTCGGTCTCGGATGAGCAGATACACCTTAACGCCGCAAGAACGACACTCTATCTTGTGCTTTTTGCACTTTCGATAGTTATAGTTTTCCGTGTGATACCCTATTGGATAGGGCTTATCGTCATACCCGCGGTGTTGGTTTTAGCAGACCGCCACGCGCTTTCCGAGGTGGATTATCCGTTGCTTCTTACCTTTGTTTTCTTCTTTATTTTTGCAGGAAATATGGCGAGGATGGATGTTGTCAGAGAGCTTTTCTCAATGCTTCTTGAAAAAAGCACTTTGCTTTTCAGCGTTATTTCCTGTCAGTTTATCAGTAACGTACCCACGTCGATACTTCTTTCGCAGTTTACGGAAAACTATGCCAATCTGCTCGTGGGAGTTAATATCGGCGGTGTCGGAACACTCATATCCTCGCTTGCAAGCCTCATTACGTTCAGAGAGTATGTCAAGCACAATCCCGGTAAGGCACTCTACTATATAGGCATGTTTTCGCTGTTTAATTTCGGTTTTCTTGCCGTGCTTACGGTTATTATGATGGTAGTTTGAAAAAGGAGTAAAAATGTACCCATACGAAATAATATTCGGACTTGGACTTTACGATATTTTTCTTGGCGCGGGCATAATCGCCGCGATGCTTTGCTTTGCGCATTTTTCAAAAAAGCTGAACTTCTCTGCGAAATTTCACAATTTCGTCCTTTTTGACGGTATTTTTGCCGTCGTTGCCGGATACGCAGGTGCCGTGCTTACGCAGGCTGTTTACAATGCGCTTGACGGCGACGGCTTTGCCCTGACCGCATCTACGGGCGCTACGTTTCTTGGCGGACTTGTCGGCGGCGCGCTTTCGTTTATCGCCGTGTATTTTATAGGCGGAGCGTTTGTTTTTCCCGACAAGCTCCACGTCGGAAAGTTTCTTGCTATTGCCGACATAGCCTCGGTTGCCATCCCCTTGGCGCACGGACTTGGCAGAGTCGGCTGTCTTATGGCGGGGTGCTGTCACGGAGCTGTTACGGACGCTTGGTATGGTATCTACCATGTGAGCGCGGGGGTGAAATACGTTCCCGTCCAGCTTTTTGAGGCATTGTTCCTCTTTGCTCTTGCGGCGGTCATGTTTTACCGTACTTCCCAAAAAAGAATAAACGGTCTTGCCGTGTATATGGTCTCTTACGGTATCTGGCGCTATTTTGCCGAGTATTTCAGGGCAGACGACAGGGGGAGCACCGTTGTCAGCTTCTGGTCGCCCTCACAGCTTGTCTCCGTGCTTCTCATCATAGGCGGCGCGGTGCTCGGCGTTTGCGTTTACCTCTATTACAAAAAGAAAGGCTTAAACTATTATGAGGAATAAACGCCTGCTATACGGGGTTTTTATTATTCTTCCAATCGTTGTGATGGCGTGGCTTGAGTTCTTCCCACCCGCCTATTCGACGGACGATACGCTGAATTCTCTGATATCGGTAAGCATCACGCGCGCCCTCGGCGGATTTGCCTTTATGCTTTTGAGTGCGTTTTTCGGCTACCGTATTTTCGGACTTGAAAAAAGCCGCAGTGCGCTTCTCGTTACCTTGGCGGCTCTTGCTGTTGCGGTAAACAATCTTCCCATCATAGGACTTGTCAGCGGCAACGCCTTTGTAAGCAGTCCCGCCTCGCACATCGCGCTTCTCGCTCTTGAGGCGGTCATGATAGGATTTTTTGAGGAGTTTACTTTCAGAGGAGTGCTTTATACCTCGATACTTGAGTCACATAGGGGCTCACCTCGCGAGATATTTCTCGCAACACTCTCCGCGTCGCTCATCTTCGGCGGGATACACTTGCTCAACCTGTTTTTCGGCGGCGGCTTTGGTGCAACATTGCTTCAAGCGGGATATTCCACCCTTATCGGCGGAATGCTTTCCATTGTACTTCTTAAAACCGGCTCGATATGGGTGTGTGTTGCCATTCATGCCGTGTATGATTTTTGCGGCTTTCTTGTGCCTACGCTTGGCGGCGGCAAGATATGGGATATTGCCACGGTTGCCGTTACAGCCGTTCTCGGCGTTTTCGTGTTCGTCTATATGCTCCGTGCGCTTTGGTGCGTCAAAGTTGAGCAGGCGGACAGATTGTTTATAAAAAAGGAGAATAAAAATGACACCAATACAGAAAAACTATGAAAACATAGCAACTGCCGTGATTAAAAAAATGGCTGTCCGCGGAATGGAGGGCTATTATTGCCCCGACAGAGAAGCGGCGCTCAAAAAGGCTCTTGAGCTGATCCCCGAAGGCTCAAGCGTCGGCTGGGGCGGCTCCGTTACTGTGTCGGAAATAGGTCTTATCGATGCCATAAAGGGCGGAAATTACACCGCTATTGACCGCTCCGAGGCTAAAACTCCCGAGGCGATAAGGCAGAAATATCTGCAAATGTTCGGTGCGGATTGGTTTCTTATGAGCGCCAATGCCTTTACGGCAGAGGGCGAGCTTATAAATATTGACGGCAATGCCAATCGCGTAGCCGCGCTTTGCTACGGCCCGCAAAACGTTCTTGTTGTTGTGGGTATGAACAAGCTCGTCACCGATGCCGAGGGCGGCTTTGACCGCGTTCGACTGTGCGCCGCACCGCCTAACGCCGTAAGACTTGGTAAGAAAACGCCCTGCGCAACGCTGGGCAAATGCGGCAACTGCTTTACCGAGGGTGAGTGTATGTGCAGTCAGTTCGTCTACACCCGCCGTTCAAGCATTCCGCGGAGAATAAAAGTCATAATCGTAGGCGAGAGTCTCGGTTTTTAACTTTCGCGTGACAGCAAATGCGCGGATAATGGGATTTGTTATCTATAAGTGAAAAAAACGGCTGTTTTGGCAAAGCACCGCTTTGGCGGATTTGCCGTACAGCCGTTTTCTTGCCCAAAAGGATTGACAATAAAAATTTAAAATGTTATAATAAATAGATGATAAAAGGATGAAAGGACAAACGGCGATGAAGGAGATATTTCCGAAGCTTTACGGCAACGGCGCGCTCAAGGCAAGGCTTGGAAAAAGCTTGCTTGCTCCCATTCCCGATACTGCCCACGCCTATATCATCGAGGGAGCGAAGGGAATCGGCAAGCATACTCTCGCCCTCACACTCGCGGCATCACTCGTCTGCGAGGCAAGGGGGGACGGTACAAAACCTCTTCCGTGCGGAGTGTGCGAGAACTGCCGAAAGATATACTCCCGCATCTGCCCCGACATCATCGAAATAGGCAGGGACGGAGATAAGGCTTCTCTTGGAGTGGATGCCATCCGCGCACTTAAAGGCGACGTTTGTATCTACCCCAATGACCTTGATCTGAAATTTTATATAATCAATGATGCCGATACTATGACCGTGCAGGCGCAAAACGCCTTTTTGCTGACTCTTGAGGAACCACCCGCGTACGTTGTGTTTTTACTGCTTTGCGAAAGTGCGGCATCGCTTCTCGAAACGGTTAGGAGCCGCGCTCCCGTGCTTCGTATGCAACCGCTGACGACTGATGAGTTAGCATCGGCGCTTCGCGAGGTTTGCCCATCGGCCGGCAAGGATGGAGAACTGTTTGATGCGGCTGTTATGGCATCGGGCGGCTCTCTCGGACGTGCTGTTGAACTGCTCTCGGGGGATGCTTCTGCCGAGGTCGTGACAAGGAGAAGGGCGGCGGCAAAATTCTGTCTTATCTGCTCCGATAAAAAGAAAAGCGCCGAGGCGCTCTCGCATTTGTGCGCTGTTTGCACCACCTCGCGCGACGAGGCTATACGGGTGCTTTCGGATATAGAGCTTGCTTTTCGAGACCTGTGCCTGCTCAAAAAAAGTCCAACCGCACCGCTTCGTTTTTATACGGATAGGGAGGCGGCGTCCGAGCTTTCGGACACTTACCCTCTGCGGCGCTTGCTTGCGTTTTCCGAGGAGGTCGCGTTGGCAATAGAATTGCTTGAAAAAAATATGAATGTGCGCCTTACTCTCATATCCCTGCTTTCGCGTACGGGAATGATGAATTAAGCGTATTATGGAGATAAAAATGATTGAAGAGATTATAAATATGGAACAAGCCGACGGTGCTTCCGACGGCGCCAATGGCGGTTCGGGTGCAAAGCACGACGGCAACCGCAACCGACGCCACAGAAACGGCGACAGACGCCGCTCCGGAAAACCGCGCTCTGGCGGAAAACCAAAGAAAAGCGAGCGCGCGCCCACGTCAGAGGCTATAGAGGCTATCGCCGCATTCGATGCCCCCGATGACAACGGTATTGGAGTACGCTCGTTTAGTTTGGGCTTTTCATCGCACGCGCGCGAGGCGCGTACAGAGGAGAGCTATGAACCTCTGCCCCCCGATCCCACGCTTGATGCACTCTTCTCCGATGACGTTCCCGACACCGCTCCCGAGGAAATAGAAAACGGTGTTGAGATAGTTGGTGTAAGGTTTGCGGGCGGTGGCAAGGTGTATTATTTCGCCCCCGATGGACTTGAATTTAAGAATGGCGACCACGTTATAGTCGAGACCGCGCGCGGAATGGAGTTTGGAGAGATAGCCCTTAAAAACCGCATGGTGGAGCAGGACAGGACAGTTCAGCCCTTGCGTACAGTCCTTCGCCGCGCCACGGACGAGGATGTTGCTCACAATGCAGACAATCACAAAAAGGAAGATGAAGCCCTTAAAATATGTATGCAGAAGGTGGATGCCCACAAGCTTGATATGAAACTTGTCGGGGCGCAGTATACCTTTGATAATACAAAGCTGATTTTTTACTTTACTTCTGCCGATAGGGTGGATTTCAGAAATCTTGTAAAGGATCTTGCAGCCGTCTTTCGCACGAGAATAGAGCTTCGCCAGATAGGAATAAGAGATGAGGCTAAAATGCTCGGCGGACTTGGTGTTTGCGGCAGAAAGCTGTGCTGTTCGGGATTTTTGCCAAACTTTGCACAGGTGTCCATCAAGATGGCAAAAGAGCAGGGACTTTCCCTGAATTCAGCCAAAATATCGGGCAATTGCGGCAGACTTATGTGCTGTCTGCGCTTTGAGCAGGACACCTATGAGCGCGAGATAGCGCTTATGCCGCCGCAGGGCTCTGTTGTTGAAACCGCGGACGGAAAGGGCGTCGTTACCGATCTCATGCCCATATCATCCGCAGTGCGGGTAAAGCTTGACGATAAGCCCGATCAAGCTCCGAAATCATATAAGCTTGCGGATATCAAGATCCTCAAGGAGGCACGCCGAACGGTATCCGATGAAAAGGAACGCGACGAATAAATTATTGGTAAAATGTTTTTTCGCAAAAAGACAACTTTTTTTAAAAAAGGTATTTGCAAAACAGTTTTTTTGTGATACAATATAGTAAACCATATAAAACAACGGAGGTTATTATTATGGCATACAAGATTTCCGACGATTGCATCGCATGCGGTGCATGTGCTGATGAGTGCCCCGTAGGCGCCATCAAGGAAGCTGACGGCAAGTACGTTATCGACGCTGATACCTGCATCGATTGCGGTTCTTGCGAGTCCGTTTGCCCCGTAGGAGCACCCAAGGCTGAATAATTACATATTTTGCCGAAAGCGGAGCCGCCCTATAAGGACGGCTCCGTTTTTCATAAATTGAAAGGAACTTTTATGGATATTGAACTTGCAAAGGGCGAAAGCATCTCCGAGGTTGGAGACAAGCTCAAGCTGATATATGAGGGACACGGGCTTGCGTGGGGAACGGATGCATATCTGCTTGCCGCCGCCCTGCGCCCCGTTCGCCGTGCGTGCGAGCTTGGATGCGGCACGGGTATAGTCTCGCTGCTTGCCGCCGCTTACGGCAAGGCAAAAGAGGTCGTCGCGCTTGAAATACGGGCGGAGATGGCGGCGCTTGCGCGGCGCAATGTTATGCTCAACTCGCTTGAAGATAGCGTCAATGTCATCACCGCTGATATAAGAGATGTTCATGAAACACAGTTTGGCGGCAGGTTTGACTCTGTCTTTGCCAATCCGCCGTATATTGCGCATCCCGGGCAGGCAAAGGCAGACGATGCCGCACAGGACGCAAGACACGAGAACCACGGCGGAATAGCTGATTTTTGTGCCGCCGCCGCAAAGCTGTTGAAGCACGGCGGAAATTTTTACTGCGTTTTCAGAACGGAGAGATTGCCCGAGTTGTTTGAGGCGATGCGAAGTGTTAAGATAGAGCCAAAGCGGATGACAGAGATCTACCCCGACACAGTTTCACGTCCCTCTGCCGTTATCGTTGAGGGAAAGCTCGGCGCGGCACCGCGGCTTGACGTAACACCGCCGCTTATACTTTATCTTGACGAGCCGCGCGATACTACGCGCGTCCGTACTGCTATGTTTGAAAAAATACAAAACACCTGCGCTTTTCCCAAGGAATGGATAAAATAATGTCATTTACTACAAAATTCCCCGTTTTAATACTTGACCATGACGATACTACCGTTGCATCAACACCTGCGGTCAACTATCCCTCATGGCTTGAAATACTCTCGAAACTGCGCCCCGAGCATAAGCCGAGCTATACCGAGTTCGTCGATTATTGCTTTGAACCCGGTTTTGAATGCTATTGCCGTGACATACTCGGTTTTGACGATGCGGAAATGGCGGAGGAGCTTCGGGTCTGGCAACGCTTTGCCGACTCGACAGTGCCGGATGCGTTTGAGGGTATAGGACGTATAATTAAGCGTCAGCGGGCGGCAGGCGGCATAGTTTGTGTAGTTTCTCATTCTCACGAGCGTTTTATCGTAAGAGATTGGAAGCAGAATTTCGGTACGCTCCCCGATATGATATATAGTTGGGATATGGGCGCGGAATGGCGCAAGCCGTCGGTAAGACCTATTGAGGATATTTCAAAAACATTCGGCTTTTCGCCGTCTCAAATGCTGATGGTGGACGATCTGCGCACGGGCTATGATATGGCGCACGCCGCGAAAGTCGCCTTTGTAGGCGCGTTGTGGGGACAGCCGAGCGAAAAGATCCGTTGCTTTATGCGTAAAAATTGCCAAACGTGCTTTGATAGCACGGATATGCTGGAGGATTTTCTTTTCAATGAGTGAAAAAGAGATAGAGGCTGTTGCCGAACTGAAAAAGAAAAGGGGCGCGGATACCAAGCGATTGCTCAGTTTTGCGCGCCGTGCGGTTGACGATTACGGTATGATAGAGGATGGCGACGTTATTGCCGTCGGTGTTTCGGGCGGAAAGGACTCGCTGGCGCTTTTGACGGCTATGGCTGGGCTTCGCCGTTTTTACCCCAAGCGCTTTTCTATTATTGCCGTGAGTATAGATATGGGGCTTGAGGGAATGGACTTCTCGGGAGTTACAGAATACTGCCGAGAACTTGACGTCGAGCATAAGATCATCAAAACCGAGATATCAAAGGTCATATTCGATATACGCAAGGAATCAAATCCCTGCTCGCTGTGCGCCAAGATGCGCCGCGGTGCGCTCAATTCCGCCGCCGCAGAGCTTGGCTGTAACAAGGTCGCGCTCGGACACCATTTTGATGACGTGGTGGAAACGTTTATGCTCAACCTCTTTTTCGAGGGTAGGATAGGCGTTTTTCAGCCCGTGACCTATCTTTCACGCGTCGGCGTGACGGTGATAAGACCGCTTATATATATGCCAGAAAAGGATATTAGATATTTTGCGGGTAAAACGGAGCTTCCTATAGTGGTATCGACCTGCCCTGCTGACGGAAATACCGAGAGGCAGGAGATGAAGCAGCTTCTTGCACGGCTTGAACGTGAGAACCGCGGACTCCGCTATCGCATATACGGTGCGATACAGCGCGCCGAGGTCGGCGGCTTTCGTGAGATATCCAAAATGGCGGGAATAAAGGAATATGAGGAATAGGGCAGCGCCAACGCGCTGCCCTTGCTTTTATCGATAATAGAAATATTTATAGAAATTCGGATGAGTATCAAACAGCTCTTTCAGGGTGGAGCGCGAGGCGTTTGCGGGATCGTTTACGGTAAATCCCGAAGCAGTAAGCGCAGAGCCGCCAACATAGCCGTCAATAACCACCCAGTGCTGTGCGCCCGTTGCGTTTTTTGCCCCGATAAGGACGGGCTTGCCCGAGCGCAAAAGCTCGTATATTTTTTGCAGATATCCCGAACTGCTTGTTACCGCCACGTAGTTTTCGGGCCAATAGAGATTACCCGTTGTTGTGTAGGTCAAGCGTTTTGCCATCGCCGCGGGGGTGATAGTCGTACCCGTGCGGTAGGACTCCGTCATAGCAAGTCCTGTGGTTGCACAGCCGATTTTTGCCATTGTCTTTCCCGAGCTTCCGAGCTTTATATTTGCCCAACGGCTATCCCCCTGCTTGTAGAGGGGAACAGACAGAGAAACAGCGGGGTAGGCTTGCGGAGTGATCAGGTATTTTGCGCTTACGTATCCCGTTTTTACGCCATCGTAAACTATCCTGCTCCAACCGTTTGCGACGGACGTTTGAAGCACCACGTCGCCGCTGTGGAGCGAGTCGATTTTTGCGTAGGGGGTACCTGCGCCGCTTCTTACGTTCAGCGTTCCGTTTGAAACGGAAACCGTTTTCGGGATACTCGTTACAGAGCTTATGTAGTCACCGTGGCAGTAGCCGTATTTGCCGTCTGCGTATTCCACGTACCACCACGCTCCGGTTTTCCACATGAGAGTAATGTAGTTTCCTTTAGGGACAGCGGAGACGATGGGGGCGCTTGTGGTATGCGCACTGCGTACGTTGAGATTACTGCTTGATGTAGATACTCTTCCAAGCTGTGAGGTAGTGCTTGCGGCACTTGCCGCAGGGATAAACAGCGATGCTGACATCACAGCCGATAAAATAAAAATAATAAATTTTTTCATTGCAACATCCTTTCTTGTCACGTTGAAGGCAGGCAAAAATCAAGGGTTAAGCAAACGCCTGACCTTCGGGTTGTTTTGGGGATTTTTGCTTTGTTTTCACTCTCCTTTCGCATATATGCATGTATATTATATCATAAAACCGCCACACTGTGAATACTCCAAATTACGGAAAAACATATCCGCTGTGTCAAAAAAGCGTTTTTGGAGTGAATTTTTAATAAAACTATTGCGTTAAGTTAAAATATAATATATAATAAAGTGATACAATATTGCTTGTAAGGAGTGTTCTTATGAAAGACACTAAAATAATAGATGAGCGCATAAATAACGGCAACGCCATAGTGCTTGGCTTTGGCGTGTCAAACCGTCCGCTTGCGCGTTTGCTTGCAGGAATGGGCTCGCGCCTTACCGTGCGTGACGCAAAGAGCCTTGCCGAGCTTGGTGATGATGCCGCGGCACTTCTGGAGACAGGCGTGAGCTTCACTTGCGGCGCAGAGCCTACTGCCGGTTTTCTTGCCGAGGATATGAGTGATACGGTCATTTTCCGTTCCCCCGGCATACGTCCCGACGCGGGCGAGCTTTGCGAGGCGGTACGCCGCGGTGCGCTTCTCACCTCGGAAATGGAGTGGTTCTGTGACTCGACAGATGCGAAAATATTCGCCGTTACAGGCAGTGACGGGAAGACCACTACAACGACGCTCACTCATCTGCTTATGTCTCGTGCGCCGTCCGTAAAACGCGCGTACGTCGGCGGAAATATCGGAACGCCGCTTCTTACCCTCGCCCCCGAGATGACGGAAGCGGATGCCGCAGTTCTTGAGCTTTCGAGTTTTCAGCTCCAGACCATGCGCTCACGCGCGCTTCGTGCCGCGATAACGAATATCACGCCAAATCACCTTAATTGGCATACCGATATGCATGAATATACTCTTGCAAAATACAATGTTTTCGGGGATAGCACCGAGCTTTTGGTGCTTAACGGCAAGAATGAGCTGTCCCGAGCCGCCGCCGAGCGTTTTTCCGGCAGAGTGATATTTTTCTCGGCACATTGTACACAAAAAGGCGCTGAATTTGCCGAGCTGACTTGCGGACGGGAAAAGTCCGCCGCCATCTTCTTGCGCGGCGATGACGTTATATACTCCGACGGCGAGAGCGAGGTTGTCGTTCTTCATGCATCGGAAATAAGGATTCCGGGCATACACAACGTGGAAAATTATATGACCGCCGCGGCTCTTACGTGGGGATATGTTCCCATTGAGGTTATAGGTGAGGTCGCGCGTGAGTTTGCGGGTGTGCCGCACAGACTGGAGTTTGTCAGAGAGCTTGACGGAGTCAAATATTACAACAGCTCCATAGACTCAAGCCCCTCGCGCAGCGTTGCGGCGCTCTCGACCTTTGAGTGCCGTCCTGTCGTTATTTGCGGCGGCAGGGATAAGCACGTTCCGTTTGAACCGCTTGCGGATGCGCTTTTGGAACGCGCGAGCGTTGCCGTTCTCACGGGCGAAGCCGCACCGCAGATAGACGCGGCGATATCAAAAAGACGAGCCGAGACAGGCATGGGCGAGTCGCTGAAAGTTATACGCGAGGACGATTTTGCCGCCGCCGTCACAGCCGCACGCAACTCGGCAAAGAAGGGAAGTGCAGTTTTGCTTTCCCCTGCTTGTACGAGCTTTGACCGATTCTCCAATTTTGAGGAGCGCGGAAATTATTTTAGGAAATTAGTTCTTGATTTTCAGGAGAAGGAATGAAAAACGAACTTAAGGATATGATATTCTCGCTTGCGGGGCTTATGTCCGTATCGGGACACACCGATTACGATAAAGACGCTCTTATGGAGCTTATCGGCGGATATTTTGACGAAACCGTGATTTCCCCGCTGAAAAACTACACCTTCATCCGCCGTTGCGGTAAGGAAAACGCCAAAAAGATACTCATAGACACTCATTTTGATGAAATAGGAATGATAGTCACGGGTATAAAGGACGGCGGCTTTCTCACCGTCACCAATATCGGCGGACTTGATACGAGGATCCTTCAAGCGAGTGAGGTAGTCGTTTACTGCCGCGATAAAAAGAAGATATACGGCGTAGTAGCATCAACTCCACCACATCTGCAACGCGCAGGGGATGCAGACAAGCTCCTGCCCATTGACGAGCTTCTGATAGATACGGGATTTACGAAGGAAGAGCTTGAAAAACACGTCAGTATCGGAACTCCCGTAGGCTTTATGCCTAAATATTCCGAGCTTAAAAATTCCCTTATCGCAGGTAAAGGCTTTGACGATAAGGCGTGCGGCGCCGTTGCGGTTCTTGCCATTGCCGAAACCCCGCGCGAGGAGCTGTGGGCGGACGTGTATTTGCAGTTTTCAAATTTTGAGGAAGCCGGCTCATATATGGGCGGTGCTTCCACGGGGGCTTTTGCCGCCGCGCCCGATTGTGCTCTTGTCGCAGACGTTGACCTCGGACGCACTCCCGATACCAAGGAGAGCGAGACCGTAAAGGTGGGCGGGGGCGTGTCGATTGCGTTTTCGCCGCTGACGGACAAAAAACTCACGCGCACTCTGGAGAGACTTGCCAAAGAAAACGGCGTGCCTACCCAGCGCACGGTTGCGCCCTCGGGCACGGGAACGAATACACACGTTATCGGTCTTGTCGGTCGCGGTATACCAACGGTGGACGTAGGTCTGCCGCTTAAAAGTATGCACACATCGGCTGAAGTCATCTCCCTTGAGGATGCCGAGACTCTCAAAAAGATGATCAAGCTTTATATAACCTCTCCGGAGGTTGAAAATGCGGTAAAGGAGATAAACGCCAATGACTGAAAACTATCTGCTTTACGGCATAGAGCTGTTAAAGAAGCTCTGTCTTGAATTCGGCCCGTCGGGATGCGAGGAGACTGTGGCAGACGAAATTGAGCGTCAGCTTTTTGGCGTTGCTTCGCTTACGCGTGACAGAGTCGGCAATCTTTACGCAAGGCTTGACGGAGACGGAGAGGGGCTTCCCACGGTAATGCTCTCTGCTCATACCGACGAGGTTGGCTTTATGGTGAAGCACATCGAGGATTCGGGATATATCCGCATTGCCGCCGTTGGCGGTATTGACTCCCGTGTGCTTTGCGGCAGGCACGTTATCCTGCGCGGAGATGAGGGCGATGTGCATGGAGTTATCGCCTCAAAGGCGATACACCACCAAACCGCCGAGGAACGCAAAAAAGCAACCAAGATAAAAGATATGTACGTGGATATCGGCGCGACCTCGCGTGAGGATGCACAACGATATCTTGCTCTCGGAGACTACGGAGTATTTGATTCGGATTTCGTTGTTTTCGGCGAGAATGACAAATTTATAAAATCCAAGGCGATAGACGACAGGCTTGGGTGCGCCGTTATGATAGAGCTTCTCCGCAGGCTAAAGGCGGAGGGCAAAAAGCTCCCTGTAAACCTTGTTTGCGCATTCACCGTTCGCGAGGAGATAGGGCGTTCGGGAGCGCAGGTGGCGGCACAAAGGATCTGCCCCGACTACGCCGTGGTGCTTGAATCCACGGCTATTGCCGATCTGCCCGACGTAAAGCCGAATTCGCGTGTAGCAGAGGTTGGCGGCGGCGGAGTCATATCAATTGTTGACCGTTCTACGATATACGATCGTGACCTTGTTAACGGTATGCTTGAAATAGCCAAGAAAAACGGCATAGCCGCGCAGACCAAAAAGTACGTTTCGGGCGGAAATGATGCCGCGCATATACACAAATCGGGTGTCGGAGTCCGCACCGTTGCGGTGTCAGCGGCGACAAGATATCTTCATTCCGCATCATGTGTAGCGTCAATCGACGACTATGAAGCAATAAAAGAGCTGATATACGCATTCCTTTGTGAATACAGCTTTTAAGTTCGGAGGAAAAATGTACAGCCTTATTAAAAATATAGTTTGTTGCTCGGGCGTTTCGGGCAGAGAGAAAAATATCAGCGCACTTATCGAGAGTAAGATAGCTCCGTTCGTTGATGAATGCTACACCGATGCGCTCGGTAATCTTATAGCGCACAAAAAGGGAAGCGGCAGAAAGCTCCTTTTCTGCGCGCATTGCGATGAGATAGGCTTTATCGTTACCTACATCGAGGATAACGGTATGCTCCGCCTTGCTCCCATAGGCGGTATAAATTTCGTAGCCGCGGCTTATAGCGAGGTCGTATTTGAAAACGGCACACGCGGCGTTCTCGTCCCCGATAGCGGGACAAAGGCGGATGCCCTTACCGCAGACCGCTTTTACGTCGATATCGGCGCATCCTCGCATGGCGAGGCGGCTCGCCGTGTCAGCGTGGGGGACTGCTTTTCGATTGTTCATCACACTACCAAGCTGTCCGCAAACCGCATAAGCGGCAGACCGCTTGATGACAGGCTTGGTTGTGCTATTATGATAGAGGTGGCAAAGCGTGCAAAGGATAGCGATGGCGATATCTACTTCGTTTTCTCCGTGCAGGAAGAAGTTGGATGCCGCGGCGCAAAGCCTGCCGCGTTTGCCATAGCTCCCGACGTTGCCATAGCGTTTGACGTTACGGGAACGGGCGATACCCCCGGTGCAAAGCCGATGGCGGTGAAACTTGGCGGCGGCGTTGCGATAAAGGTCAAGGATTCTTCTGTGATATGTGACGACAGCCTTGTGAACGAGCTTCACGCTATCGCAAGAGATAAAAAGATAAACCATCAAACCGAGATACTCACCTACGGAGGTACGGATACCTCGTCCTTGCAGCTTGCGGGGGCGGGATGCGCCGCGGGTGCGCTCTCGATTCCCGCGAGATATATTCATTCTGCCGTTGAAACGGTTGATATGAGAGACGTCAACGCTTGCGTTGACCTTGCCGTAGCTTATGCAGAGGCGTTCAAATGATAGAAAAATCATCTCCTATCGGTGTTTTTGACTCCGGTGTTGGAGGTCTTTCCGTCCTGCTTCAGCTTGTCAGGTGCATGCCGGATGAGGACTACATTTATCTCGGTGACAGGAAAAATGCCCCCTATGGCACAAAGTCTGCCGAGGAGGTGCGCGCACTTGCGATGGAGAATGCCGAGCGGCTTCTCGCCCTTGGCGCAAAATGTCTCGTTATAGCTTGCAACACCGCCACAGCCGCTACTGCGGAGTATTTGCGTAAAAAGCACGGCGATGTTCCCATAGTAGGCATAGAGCCTGCGGTAAAGCCCGCCGCGGAGTCGACGTGCCGCAGGGTATTGGTACTTGCAACTCCGCGAACGGTCGCGTCTGAACGTTTTTCGGGGCTTATGGCAGCCAATTCGGGGCGCTGTGAGCTTATACCCGTGCCGTGTCCGAGCCTTGCGGGAATGATAGAGAACAAAGAGGATGTAAGCGGGTATTTGGGAGAGCTTCTTTCGGGCTTTTCGGATTTTGACGGTATCGTTCTCGGCTGTACCCACTACCCATTTGTAAAGGATGAAATACTTGCCGCTGCAGGCCGTAACGTCAAGATTTTTGACGGCGCGGTAGGAACGGCTGTGCAGACGCGCCGCCGACTTGCCGAGGCGGGGCTCCTTACGGGCAGCACGGCGGGACACATACGCTTTATTTCCACCGACGGGGATGATGCGTATATAGAAAATTTTTTCAAGGAAGTTACAAAATGTCTTTTTCAGAAAGAGTAATGAATATTGCCGCCGAGGCAGAGGCGGCGCTTGTACATAACTTTGCCGCTATTGATAAGACGGCGTATGAAAATACCTGCCGCGTGATGCAAGCGTTCAAGGAGGAGCGTGTCAGCGATGCCTGCTTTGCGGGTACTACGGGATACGGCTACGATGATAGGGGAAGAGAGGTGCTTGACCGAGTCTGGGCGCGTGTGTTTGACACCGAAATGGCACTTGTCAGACATAATTTCGTCAACGGTACTCACGCGCTTTCTACCGCGTTGTTTGGACTTCTCCGCCCGAACGATACGCTTCTTGCCGTTACGGGCAAGCCATACGATACACTTGATGGTGTTATCGGTATAGGCGGTGCTAACGGGGACGGTTCACTTGCTGATTTCGGCGTAAAATATGACGCTATCGAGATGCGCGACGGAACGATAGATAACGAGGCTGTCTGCCGCAGAGTCCGAGAGGATGAGAGCGTGCGAGTAGTCTTTATACAGCGCTCAAAGGGTTATCAGAACCGCCGCACCCTCACCCCCGATGAGATAACGGCAACGTATAACGCGGTTCACGCTGTGCGCGATAACGTCTACGTAGTAGTGGATAACTGCTATGGAGAGTTTACTTGCACTGCAGAGCCGAAGGCAGACCTGCTCGTAGGCTCGCTTATAAAGAACCCCGGCGGCGGAATGGCACTCACGGGCGGATATCTTGCGGGAAGCGAGAGGGCGGTTACCCTCGCATCCTACAGACTCACCACCGTTGGAACGGGCGGAGAGGTAGGAGCAACACTCGGGCAAAACAGAAATATGTTTCTGGGGCTTTTCTATGCGCCGCACACTACCGCCGCCGCGCTCAAGACCGCGCATCTTGCCGCGTACGTTTTTGAAAAGCTGGGATTTGCGGCAGAGCCGCATTGGAGCGAGAGCCGCGCGGATATAATCCAGACGGTCGTTACACACAGTGCGGACACGCTTTGTGCTTTTTGCCGAGGAATACAGGCAGGCTCGCCCGTTGACGCTTACGTTGAGCCGCAACCGTGGGCAATGCCCGGCTATTCGGACGAGGTCATAATGGCGGCAGGTGCATTTGTGCAGGGAGCATCAGTTGAGCTTTCCGCCGACGGCCCGATACGCCCCCCCTATACCGTCTTTTTTCAGGGCGGACTTACTTATGAAAGCGGGAAATACGGTGTGCTGACTGCCGCAGATTACGTCAGTAAAATGAACTAAAGAGGTAATAAAAATGAAAAAGATACTTATTATGATCGTTTGTGCCTTTATGCTTGTTGCGCTTGTTGGCTGTTCGGAACAGGGCGCGCCCGAGGGAATGCAGAATGCCGCTTCCGAAAACGAAGGATTTTATCTCTTCGTTCCGAAGTCGTGGACCGTAAACAATTCGTCGGGGGTTGCCTCGGCATATTACTCTGCAAGCGTTGATCGTTCAAACGTCAGCCTTACTTGTACTCTCCCTGATGATAATTATCTTAGCGTTGAGCAGTACGTGTCACATACTACCGAATCACTTGGCAAACTCCTTGATGATTTCGCTGTGGTTTCCGCTCCCGCCGAAACAAAACTCGGCGGCGCGGCGGCACTCACCTTTGATTATACGGCTACCGTAAACGGTATTCCATACAAATATCGCCAGATAGTCAGCGCGTATAAGGATATATTCTACGTTTTCACTTATACTTCAACCGTAGATTGCTTTGATGCTCACCTTACTGACGTTGATTCCATCGTCGCCTATTTCACCTTTAAGTAATTATGGCAATAGAAGTTAAAGATAGAGTTTATCTTGATAACAGCGCGACCACTGCGCTTTCGCAAGGCGTAAAGGACACAATGCTTGCCGCCATGGAGATATACGGTAATCCGTCATCTTTGCACACGGCGGGAGACGAGGCGCACAGGCTTCTGAATGCGGCGCGTGAGCAGGTATATTCCGCTGTCGGCGTAAGGCAGATCGAGGGCTGGCGGGTAGTGTTTACAGCTTCGGGAAGCGAGGCGAATAACCTTGCCATTCTCGGGGCGGCAAGAGCAAAGAAACATTTTGCATCAAAGCGTATACTCACCACGGATTCGGAGCATCCGTCCGTGGCAAAAGCTATTGAAGCTCTCACGCGCGAGGGCTTTGAGGCGGTGCAGATATCCACACGCGGCGGCGCACTTGATATGGTTCAGCTTCGCAACGAGGCTATGAAGGGCGTTTTCATGGCTTCATTCATGCTTGTTAATAACGAGACAGGTGCGCTTTACGATATTGATGCGGCGGCGCGCGCCATAAGAGCCGTATGCCCCGATGCGCTGATACATTGCGATGCCGTGCAGGGCTTTTTGCGCCAAAATCTTCCGAGAGCATCAAGCGGTATAGATATGATAAGCATATCTGCGCATAAGATACACGGGCCCAAAGGCGTGGGTGCGCTTATAGTATCGCCGGCGGCGATCAAGCGCCGCGCACTCACTCCCGTCGTATACGGCGGCGGTCAGGAAGAGGGGCTTCGCGCAGGAACTGAAAATCTTATCGGGATCGCGGGATTTGGCAAGGCAGTCAGCGAGGGCAGACTTGCCGTAACGCCAAACGCGGACAAGCTTCGCCGCCTTTATCTTTACGCCGCGGAACGTCTTTCTGCGCTTGACGTTGTTCTCAATGTCCCCGAAAAGCACGTTGACCACATCATCAGCATAACTGTGCCAAATATAAAGAGCCAGACGATGCTCAATTTCCTTTCCGCGCGAGGCATCTGCGTTTCGAGCGGCTCGGCTTGCTCGTCTCACGACAAAAAGATAAGTTCCGCACTACGCGCCTTTGGTCTTGATGATAGGGCGGCGGATTCAACCATTCGCGTTAGCCTCTGTCCCGAAAACACGAGGGAAGATATCGATGCGCTTATCTTCGCACTTTCCGAGGGAATGCGTTCGCTTGTTAAAATAAAATAACCGCGCCTTATGGCAAAAACGCGCTTGCGCTATCAAAGATAGCGCAAGCGCGTTTTTAGTTTTTGATAAACAAACGAGGCGGCGGTTATTTTATTTCAATAACACCCTCGGAAATTATATTATCCATCTTGACGCCGCTGTAAGTGCCTTTGAAATTCCATGCACACGATGCATCAAATGTTCCGACACCGTCGGTCAAGGGGACTTTTGCGGTTATTACGCCAAGCACCGTTTCGGCTTTTCCGGACTCGGCCACGCTTACCTTGGGGGAGGAGAAACGGTAGGATTTGTCTCCGATTTTAAGGTAATTGTTGTTTCTTGTGCCAACGCCTATTTTGTCCGAGTTTAAAACGACGGTAAATTCTATCTCTGCCTCGGTTTTGGTACGGCTTATAGTACGCCAATCAACGTCTACTGTCAGCTTGAAGTCGGAACTGGATGAAAAACTACCCTTTGCCTCGGGATATTGACCGGGTGCTTGAGTTGTAGGAACGGTCGTTTCGGGTGTGGGAACAGTCGTTTCGGGTGTGGGAACGGTCGTTTCGGGTGAGGGAACGGTAGTCTCGGGGGTGGGAACGGTCGTGGTCGGAGACAACGTGGTGTCGGGGGTGCTTGATGTATTTTGCGGTGCTGTGGTTATATTTGGCTTATTCGGGGTAGTATCGCTTGGCACGGTGGCTTGCGTGCGGTCCGCACCCGTATTGCTTGTGCTCGGCGCATCGGCAGAGTCTCCGAACATAAATATTCCGCATATCAGCACCATTAACAAAAGAAAAGCGCAAAAAGCTATAAGAGCCAGCATCATTTTTTTAGAGTTCATGTTGTTACATCCTTTCCCGCATCAGCGAAGAGAATCTGCGTAAGCTGTGGCAAGAGCATCACAGCGTTCGTTGTATACATGTCCCGCGTGCCCCTTTACCCAAACAAGCTCCACCTTGTGAATGTTCAATAGGTAAAGCAGTCTTTCCCAAAGGTCGGGGTTAAGCGCAGGCTTTCCGTCAGATTTTTTCCATCCTTTAGCTTTCCACGATGCAGCCCATCCTTTGGAGATACCGTCACAAAGATATTTTGAATCGGTAGTCAGTGTTACCTCGCACGGTCTGCGCAAAGCAGCAAGTGCCTCTATTGCGGCGATCAGCTCCATTCGGTTGTTGGTGGTCATTGCCTCGCCGCCCGACATTTCTTTTTTATGCTCGCCGCAGATCAAGACCGCTCCCCATCCGCCGGGGCCGGGATTGCCTCTGCAAGCGCCGTCTGTATAAATAAAAACTTTATCCATTTTAAATCTCCTGTTGAGTAAAATTATATCATAACTCATTGATAAAAGTCAATATCGCTATATAAATTCTTAAAATTTAACGAACGGTACATATTTTTCTTGCTTTTTTAAAAAACATAGTGTATAATTGTTCTGCATGTCACAAAAAAACGTGAAAGGCGGTAACACAATGGCAAACGAGAAAAACGTTATGACCAATGCCGAACCGATAAATAACAGCGTAGCAACTGCGCAAAATGAATCTGACGAGAAACAAACATCTCTTAAATACCGCAAGAGAAAGCGCCGCTTGGGTGATCGAAAGGATGGCAGAAAACTGCGGACGATAGAGCCTATGCACAGGCTCATGCCCTACATAATGCCCCGTCGCTCCGATTCTTTGAATACGTTTTACGATAGGATAGAGATAAGTCAGGCGGATAATCTGTGCCGTCGCAAGATAAGAGAGGGCAAGACCTCGTTTGGGCTTTTGCACGTTATGCTTGCCGCATACGTGCGCACGATTTCCCAACGCCCGGGAATAAATCGCTTTATCAGCGGACAAAAAATATTTGCGAGAAATTCCATATCCGTGGTTATGACCGTGAAAAAAGAGCTTTCGCTGAATGCACCCGAAACGGTCATCAAGGTCGATTTTGACCCTGCTGACACGATTGATGATGTGTATGAAAAGTTCAACAGCACGGCAAAAGCGGCAATAGAATCTATGGATGAGCCTACGGCGTTTGACCGTTTGGCGAAGCTTTTGGGCTTTATTCCGGGTTTGCTTTTGCGTTGGACGGTCAAGTTCCTTAACGTTCTTGATTATTGGGGCTGGCTTCCCAAGTCATTGCTCAAGCTCTCGCCCTTCCACGGTAGTATGGTAATTACGAGCATGGGGTCTTTGGGTATAAATCCCATATATCATCACATTTACGATTTTGGAAATTTACCCGTGTTTATATCATACGGTACGAAAAAATCGGTTTACGAGTATGATCGAAAAGGTAATCTTGAAAAATACCGCTATATAGATATAAAGGCGGTAACTGACGAAAGAATATGCGACGGACATTATTTTGCATCTGCCTTTAAGCTCTATAAAAAGTTTATCGAGCGTCCCGATGCGCTTGAGTTTCCGCCCCAGACTGTAGTAGAGGATATAGATTGACAAAAGGGTGCTGCAAGTGTTTTGGCATTTGCGGCACTTCCTTTTCAAATATCAATGATTGTTCAAAAATATATCATACTTATGACACAGTAAAATGATATTGTAATATGTAACTTCATCTTAATAAGGAGGAGTAGTTTTGATCGAGGTCAAAAATCTTACTAAAAAATACGGAAACCACATGGCTGTAAGGAATATTTCCTTTAAGGTCGAAAAGGGTATTTGCGGATTGCTCGGCCCGAATGGTGCGGGAAAATCCACAACGATGAATATTATCACAGGCTGTCTTGCCGCCACCTCGGGAACGGTGCTTGTTGACGGTCATGATATTTTTGAAGAACCCGTCAAGGCAAAGAGCCGCATAGGTTATCTGCCCGAGCAACCGCCGCTTTATATGGACATGACGCCAAAGGAGTATCTTGTTTTTGTGGCAAACGCAAAAAAAGTCCCCTTTGAAAAGAGCATCAGACAAATCAAAGAGGTTATGACCATCACGGGACTTGTGGGAGTTCGAGACCGACTTATCAAAAATCTTTCAAAGGGTTACCGTCAGCGCGTGGGCATAGCTCAGGCAATGATAGGCGATCCCGATACCATAATACTTGACGAGCCGACGGTAGGACTTGACCCCAAGCAGATAATTGAGATAAGAGATCTTATCAAACACCTTGGGGAGAGCAAAACTGTTATCATCAGCAGTCATATCCTTGCTGAAATAAGTGCTGTGTGCGACCATATTCTTATCATTTCAAATGGTAAAATAGTTGCCGATGCACCTCTTGCCCAGCTTGAAAATTCTGCCGACGAGCCTCTTTGCCTGACTGTGAAATGCGATGCCCAAAGAGCAAAAAAGGTTATTTCAAGCATCTTGCCGAAGGCTTGTGCCGACTATCGTACGGAGGGCGGTTCTACTCTTGTCACGCTTGATATCGACGATGGGGAAAAGGTGAGGAGTGATATTTTCTTTGCTTTTGCAAAGGAGGGTATAGCCTTGACCGAGCTTCACCGCGATGAGAAAACGCTTGAGAAAATATTCCTTTCGCTTACAAGCGATAATTATGTCGCGGAAGCGGACGGAGAATGGAAGAATGACGAGAGTTTTGTAAATGTCGAGAATAATGATAGCGGCTATACACCGCTGTTTTCTTCAAACGATGACGAAAAGGAGGGCGAGGAATAATGATAGCGATATTTAAAAGAGAGTTCAAATCTTATTTTATAAGTATGACGGGCTATGTATTTCTTGCCGTAATGCTTGTTTTTGCGGGTATTTATACCATGGCAATAAATCTGCTTCAGCTCTCGCCTTCGTTTGAGTATGTGCTTGCAAATATGACTATCGTGCTTATGATAGTTGTACCGATACTCACCATGCGCACGCTGGCGGAGGAGCGCCGATCAAAAACAGATCAGCTTCTTTATGCGCTGCCGATGAAGATCAGCTCCGTCGTAATGGGCAAGTATCTTGCCGCCGTTGCGGTATACGGTACGTGCTGTGCTGTTTTGTGCCTTTATCCGCTTGTTTTGTCATTTTTTGGCGAGGTGCATATTCTCGGTGCATATTCTGCGATATTCGGCTTCTTTTTGCTTGGCAGTGCGCTTATTGCGATCTGCGTTTTTCTGTCCTCGCTTACCGAGAGTCAGAGTATCTCTGCCGTTCTCGGTGTAGCCGTGCTTTTGGCTATTTATCTTCTGACAAGCCTTGTGGAACTTCTTCCCGCTACTGCTGTCGGCTCGCTTTTGTGCTTCCTTGCACTCGGTGCGGCGCTCGCGGCGATAGTTTATGTTCTGACAAAAAATCTCATTATCTGCATCGGGGCGTTTGTAATATGCGCCCTTCCTACGGCAATAGTGTATTTTGTAAACTCTGCGCTTTTTGAGGGACTTTTCCCCCGCCTTGTAGAGTATCTTGCGGTGTTTGACCGTTTTTATAGCTTTGTAGACGGTATATTTGATGTTACCGCTGTGGCATATTTCCTGTCTGTTTCCGTCTTCTTTGTTTTCCTCACGGTGCAGTCTATGGAAAAGCGCCGTTGGAGCTGATGGGAGGTGCGAGAGATGAAATTATCATTTAATTCAAACAAAAAAAGCGGAAAGCTTGGAGTATACAGCGTAGTTATCACCGCTATTCTCCTTGCCGCCATCGTTTTTGTAAATCTTCTTGTAAACGCTCTGCCCGACGGAATAAAGAACGTTGACACTACGAGCTTTGGTCTTTACACTTTGTCGGAGACCACTGAAAAATACTTGGGTACACTTAACGAAGAGATCACACTCAATTTTATATGTCAGGGCGGTACGGAGGATGATGTGATCAGAAACTTTATCGACAGATACGCGGGGGCGACTCCTAATATCAAGGTAAAGGTAGTAGATCCCATAGTTTCTCCAAATTTCCTTACCGAGCATAACGTCGATGATGCCGTAAACCATAGCGTGGTGGTCAGCAGTGAGCGCAGAAGCAAGCTCGTGAGCTACGACGATATGTTCTACTATTACAGCAGTTTGCTTGGGAAAATGACGTACAATCAGCTTCAGTCCTATTATCAGATGGGCTATTCCGCATACCTTACCGACGTGGAGGAATTCTTTGCGGGAGAGAGCGGCATTACGGGTGCTATCGAGTACGTTACGGCGGACAGCGTTCCTTCGATCTATATTTTGGACGGTCACGGAGAAAGCGCTCTCTCTGCTAACATCACAGGTCTTTTTGATTCCTATGGTATGATGTATAAAACGCTCAATATCGCGCTTGGCGCGGATGCCGTACCCGAGGACTGCTCCCTCATTATCATAAACGCCCCCACTTTAGACCTTACCGCATCAGAGAAAGACAAGCTCCTTGCCTACCTTAACAAGGGCGGAAATATTCTTATGTTCAGCGGTGTTGGGGCAGATAAACTTTCAAACTTTGCCGCGCTTTCTGCCGCATGGGGTATGAGCGCGGGTGCGGACACCTTATACGAGGGGGCTTCGGATAATTATTATCAACAGCCCGCCTATATAATTCCCGATGTCAATAGCGAGCATGATGCTGTTTCGGCAATATCGAGCTATACGCTCCTTGCTCCGTCAAGCCACGCAATACTCACTTCGGAAACCACGGGCATTACGTTTTCGACCTTGCTTTCCACCTCCGACAAGGCTTATACAAAGCCTTCAGATGAAAAAACCGATGCGCAGTCATACGCACTTGCCGTTTCCGCCGAAAAAGAGCTTGAAAACGGTGATGTTGCAAAATTCATTTGGTGTGGATCGTCAAATATGATATCGGATACCTTTATTAACGCCACAAACGGAAACAATCTTTATTGCTTCTGGTTTATGGCAAACTATCTGTGCGACAGCTTTGCAACAGCGCTTCCCGAAATATCCGCAACTTCTCTTGCGGGGGCGGTGCTTACCGTAAACGAATTTCAAGCAAATCTTTGGGGAAATATTCTGATTTTGGTGCTTCCCATTGCCACGCTTGCACTTGGTGCCGTATATATTTACAAGAGAAAAAAGAGATGATCTGCGATGAAGAATAAAAGAGCAAAAAATCTGATAATATTGGCATCAGTGCTTGCACTGCTTATAATCGCATATCTTGTTATGGGTGTTATATCCGCCGATGACGGAGATACCACCACCGATGAAACGCAACCCAAGTATCCCGTTGCGGATGTTCCAAAGGACGGTATAGCGAGAATTTGCATGACGGTGAAATATCTCGCGGGCGGTGACCATTCCCACGGCGAGAATGGTGATGCCGTCATAGAGAATGCAAAATGGGAAAGGCGCACGCTGACGTTGCTCCTTGAGGGGGAAACTTGGCGTTTCGAGGAATACCCCGACGTTCCCGTGAATCCCGAGGTCGCAAAAATGATAGTTGACGACCTTAATGGTGCTACCTCAACACAGCTTATAAGTGTCAGCGACGAAGCAAGCCTTTCAAACTACGGCTTTGACGAGCCGACTGTCACTCTCAAGATAGGGTATGCCGACGGTAGTGAGCGCGAGCTTCTCATTGGTGACGAAAACAGCTTTAACTATATGTACTATTTCCTTGATACCGCCGACAAAACCAAGGTATATATGGTCGACGATGCGCTCCCCTCGCTTCTCTCGGGCGACGTGCTGGATTTCGTGCGTTATGACGAAATGCCAAAGCTTGCCGACGGCGATGCGACCTCGCTCAAATGGACCAAGGGAGATACGACGCTTCTGTACACCTATTATCCAAAGGGGAATGAAAAAGATTACACAAACGACTACCTTTGGTATCTTTCCGTCAACGGCGGTGAGGAGTACGCGGTAGACGAGGATGTAGCCGCTCTTATCAGCGAGGCGCTCACCACCATGAGTTATCTTGATTGCCTTGCCTGCGATACCGAGAGTGATGCGGAATACGGACTTGACAAGGCAGGCAGGCTTGAAGTCAATTATAAGAGCAAAAGCGATATGAAAACGCTTGTGCTTTGCCTCGGAACTATCACCGACGACGGATACTATCATGTCCGTCCCGAAGGCTCGATTTTGACGTACCACTTGTCTTCGGTTGCGAGTGATAACCTTGAGACCATCGTTTCGGGTGTTGAGCGAGATATTCGCCCCGACGAGATCTTTTACGCCGATTACGATCGTGTGGACAGCATAAGCTTCAGCGCGGGAGCAAACACGCTGAACGTAGCTTTGAGCCACACCGACGGAAAGATAACGTACACGGACAAATCGGGAGCGGAGCTTAATTATGACGCATACGCAAAGATATGCGATGCGCTTGAGAACCTTACCGCAACCTCGTACACGAGCGTGTATGACGGGGACGCGTCCTTCGGAAACGACTTGATCTTCAAGGTGGATTTCACCTTTAATGCCGGCGAGACTGCGGCGGCAACTCTTGAAATAAGACGGTACAGTGAAAAATACTGTGTCGTGTCGTTTATGGGAAGAACTGACCAGCTCGTAACGCTTGAAAAAGCAAATGGGCTTGCGGCACTGCTTGGAGATTATTTTAAAGCATAAAAACGCCTGACGCACACCTGTATATCGGGTGTGCGTCAGACGTTTTTTATTTGATTTCACTTATTGGCATACCCTTGCAGTAAAGCACAGCATCGGAGATTTCGTGTGCAAGCTCCGTGTCGTGTATCACGCTAAGGCAGAGGGCGTGCGATGTGCGGCGGCGGATTACGTCGGCGCAAAGACGGGCTGTTTTACCATCGAGCGAGGCAAATGGCTCGTCAAGGATATAAAGCCGGGCATCGCTTATAGCAAGCGCGCGTGCAAGCGAAACACGCGCCTTCATGCCGCCCGAAAGCTCGTCGGGGAGCTTCGTAAGGTCTTGTTTTTCAAATCCAAGCTCCAAAAGAATCTCGGCGGCTTTGCCGAGAGTGGCGTTTTTATCTCCCATTACAAGATTTACGTTCTCCGCCGCGGTTCGCCACGGCAGCAGGCGCGGTTCTTGGAACGCCATTGATATTCTCATGTTTTTCGGAGATGGCTCGATGATGCCCTTGTATTCGGTGTCAAGCCCCGCAAGAATACGCAAAAGCGTGCTTTTGCCGCAGCCCGACGGACCGCAAATTGATATAAACCCTTCAGAGGGCAAGGAAAGGTCAAGGTTTTTTATTATTTCCTTATCAAAGGAACGGCAAAGGGAAGTTATGTTTATCATTTTGCCCCGCCTCCTATCTTCTTGTTCATGGCTTGTATGCCGCGGCTGAACAAAAATTCGATTCCGACACTGAGAATTATTATTACTGCCGTCCACGCAAAAAGGTCTACGGTCTCAAGCAGATTTTTGGACTGCGATATCATCTGTCCTATCGAGTCGGGCGAGAATGCGAGTACCTCGGCGGAGATGCCCGCTTTCCATGAAAGACCGAGCGATGATCTCGCGGCAGAGTTAAAATAAGGAGCGACTGACGGCAGATATATTCGCTTCAGCTTGAGTAGGGTGGGTAGACGGAATAGCTGTGCCATCTCAAGCAGTTCGCGTGATGTCTGCGAAATGCCCTCGAGAACGTTTGTGAAAACGATGGGAAATACCATCAGAAACGATATGAACGACGGAAGCACCCCGCGTCCGATCCAAAGCAGAGCAAGAATGATAAATGACGCCACGGGTGTAGCTCTTACTACTGTGATTATGGGTGAGAGCAGACGTCGCATCAGAGAGGCGCGAGCGCAAACGATGGCAAAAAACGTGCCTGCGAGAATGGCAAAGAAAGCTCCCGCAAATACCCGAACGAGAGATTTTGCGGTAATGACCCAGAATTCGGGCGTGCGTGCAAGCTCGCCGAGGCGAGCGAGTGTTTGTGCAGGAGACGGAAGCAAAAGTGCGTTTCCCGTTCTCCATGCCGCGAAATGCCATATTAATGCCCAAAACAGAGCAACCCCCAAAACGGGGGCGCTCTTTTTTAAGATTTTCATTTTACCCGAAAATTCCTGCATCGGGGAGCTTTCCGCCGATGGAGGTGGGGATTATGCCGTAAAGCGCACCCCAGAACTCATTTAGTGCGGATTTCATTCCGTCGCCCGTGAGATAGGTGATGTTGCAACGGGGAAGCGCCTTCTTTACGAGTGCTTCCTGCGGAGCGATACCTGCCTCAACGATAAGCTTTGCGGCGTTGTCAACGTCGGTGAGCACGGTGTTCACGGATGCCTCGTATGCGGTGAGGAATTTGCTTACTGCATCAGCGTTTGCATCGACAAAGTCCTTGCGTGCGACAAGACAGCCCTGAACGAGTTCAGTTCCCGTCAGACGCTTCCACTCTGCGCTGAAATCTACCGCAACACGAAGAGTCGAGTTTTTCAGCGTTGCGGCTGTAACCTTAGGCTCGGGGAGCAGACCTATAGCGGCTTTGCCCGTAGCCATAGCAGTAGTAAGCTCATCGGGGCTTTGGTAGGTGTAATCTATCGTAACTTTGTCGGTAAGTCCCGCATAATTGAGAAGAGCGCGGAGAACGTATTCGGGGTTAGTGCCCTGACCGGGAACGTGAACGGTCTTTCCCTCAAGATCTGCAAGACTCTTTACCGTTTCGCCGTTTTCAAGCAGGTAAAGCACGCCAAGGGTATTGACCGCAAGAACCTCTACCTTGCCCTGAGTCTTGTTGTATACGGTTGCGGCGAGGTTTGTGGGAACTGCGGCAATATCGACCGATCCGTTTATAAGCAGGGGGGCAACGAGAGTTGCGTCGGCATAAAAGTCGATCGTGGCTTTAAAATCGCACTTGCCGTTTTTTAAGTCAGAATAAAGCGGGGCAATACCAAAGCCCGTTGTGCCGTTCAAAACAGCGATACGTATGGGTGCGGTTTCTGCCGGCGCGGGGGCGGTTGTGGTAGTCGTGTCGCCATCCTGCGCATTAGAGCATGCGGCAAACGGGATAGCGAGAGCAAGGATGAGAAGCAGGGATAAAAGTTTTTTCATTATTTTGCGTCCTTTCTTTTATTTGTTTATTTAAATATATTTATAAGATGTTCGCGGTCGAAAACCTTAACAGACGTTCCGCTCCTTTTCAGCACGTTCGAGCACTCAAGCGCGTCAAAAGCGCGATACAAGGATGCACGTCCGATATTAAGCGCAGTGGCGAGGGATTTCATAGACATTCCGATGTCGAATTCGCATGAATTTGTCGCATCTATTGCCGAATTGAGGAAAATTGCGAGCTTTTTTTCGGCACTGCCGCCGCTTATACACGCGAGTCTCGAATTAAGGAAGGAAACGCGGTTGGAAAGAAATGAGAGCAGGTTGTTTCTGATGATATTACCGTGTTGCGTAGCGAATAGTTCTTCAAGCTCCTCGCGGCTAATCAAAAGAAACCACGCGCCGCTGTCATTGCAGGCTGTAATGTAAGTTTCAGGACGGTGTGTTGCAAAAAGAGAAGCAACACCGACAGCCTCGCCGGGAAATACAAAGCGTATAAGCATCTTCTTGGATTGTTGGGACGAGTATATGGCGCATCTGCCCGAAAGAAGGATGCCGATACAAGAAGAGCCGTTAACAGAGAATAGGTCGTCACTGTTTTTCAGACAGATCAAATTTTTGTCTGTGAAAACGTTTTCATCAAGAAGAGATGGGGGGCATCCTGCAAACAGTTTGTTTGACAGGATCAATTGTCGGAAATCTGAGAGTTGCATTTTACTTACCTCTATGTCTCAAATGGTACACTTTTTGTGAAATTATATCACGCAATCCGAATTTTGTCAATAGTTCAAACTATATTTTGTCTAAAAAACAAAATTATATGTTTAAATTAAAAGAAAAATTTAAAATCTACTGTACATTTTACGAAAAATGTAATATAATATATAAAAAATGGGGCTTTATTGTTTCCATAAAAGAAAGGAAAAATATCTTGACACTTGTAATACTTGCGGCAGGAATGGGTTCTCGCTACGGCGGAATGAAGCAGATCGATCCCATCGGCCCTAACGGCGAATTTATCATAGACTATTCTTGTTACGATGCTATCAGAGCAGGCTTTGACAGAATCGTTTTTGTAATAAAAAAAGAAAATCTCGAGCTTTTCCGAGAGAGCGTCGGATGCAGAGTAGAGCCTTATGCAAAGGTAGAATATGCTTTTCAGGATATAAACGAGCTTCCTGACGGCTTTAGCGTTCCCGAGGGAAGGGTAAAGCCTTGGGGTACTGCCCACGCGTTGCTTGCTACCAAAGATATAATCGACGACAATTTTGCTACCATCAACGCCGATGATTTTTACGGCTATGAGGCGTTTGAGGAGATGGCTGCTCGACTCAAGGCGGCAGAACCGTATGCTATGCCAATGCCGATATGCTTTGCGGCTTATCGCCTTGCTAACACCCTTACGGATAACGGTACTGTGTCGCGCGGTATTTGTGAGCTTGATGAGAACGGCTCGCTCGTTTCCATCACCGAGCGCACAAAGATAAGACCTGCAGGAGCTGATGCCGAATATCAAGAGGATGACGGAAGCTGGGTTCCCCTCTCGGGCGATGCCGCCGCGTCAATGAATTTCTTCGGCTTCACACCCGCATTTTTCCCTGTTGCGGCTAATTACTTTGGAAAATTCCTTTCGGAAATGAAAGACCCCATGAAGGCAGAATTTTATCTCCCCCTTGCGGTTACTTGGGCGCAGGAAGATTCGCTTGCAACCATTAACGCTTGCCACACAAAGGCAAAGTGGTATGGAGTTACCTACGCCGCGGATAAGGAGTACGTCAAGGAAAGCATCAGAGCCTTGATAAGCCGCGGTGATTACGCCGAAGACCTTTGGAGTGCTTTAAAGTAAATGGAAATACTTGATATTGCAAGTAAATTCACCCTCGGCTCTCACCCGACGTCTTATACAGAATGTTCGGACGGTCATATAAATGGTACGTATTTTATCGACTGTGAAAAAGGCGACCGTTACGTTCTCCAGCGAATAAACACGTCCGTTTTCAAAGATCCCGACGCTCTCATGAGGAATATTGTAGGTGTTACCGAGCATATCAGTAAAAAGATAGAAGCATCGGGCAAAGACGTAAAGCGGGGAACGCTTCACTTTATTTATACTACTGACGGTAATATATATTACCGTGATGAAGACGGCGGCTGTTGGCGCACGTATGAATACGTGAGAAACGTAGTTGGACATCAAAGCGCCGACTCTCCGAGCCTTTTTGAAAGCGTGGGGCGAGCTTTTGGCAAGTTTCAAATGCAGCTTGCGGATTACGATGTAAAAGAGCTTGCCGAGACTATTGCGGATTTTCATAATACACCCGCGCGCTACCGTGCGTTTGAGGAAGCGCTTGCCGCAAATGCCGCAGGCAGGGCTGATTTGATAAAGGAAGAAATAACGTTCGTCAAGGAGCATCGAGTGATCTGCTCGTATATTACGGACAGAATGGATTCGGGTGTTTTTCCGCGCCGTGTTACCCATAACGATACCAAGCTAAACAATATTTTGCTTGATAAGATCACAGGAGAGCCTGTTTGCGTTATAGATCTCGATACGGTAATGCCGGGCTCCGTCCTTTTCGATTTTGGCGACGCCATTCGCTTTGGCGCGTCAAGTGCCGCGGAGGATGAGACTGATCTTGATGCCGTTTATATGCGCGAGGATATGTTTGACGCTTTTTCACGCGGATTTATAAGCGGTCTTGAGGGTTCGCTTACCGAGGCGGAGATACTTGCGCTTCCGATGGGGGCGATGATAATCACGCTGGAGACGGGTATTCGCTTCCTGACAGATTATCTGAACGGCGATACTTATTTCCGCATACATTATCCGACACATAACCTTGACCGTGCGCGCAATCAGTTCAAGCTGGTAGCTGATATGGGACAAAAAATGCCGCGCATGCTTACAACAGTTAAAAACTATTTATAATTATAAAGAGGTATAAAAATGGCGATTCTTGTTACAGGCGGGGCCGGTTTTATCGGTTCTCACACAGTTGTGGAGCTTCTCAACGATGGCAGAGAGGTTGTTATTATAGACAATTTCTCCAACAGCAAACCCGAGGTGCTGAAGCGTATTGAGAAAATAACGGGTAAGAGCGTAAAATGTTACGCCGTTGACCTGCTGGATTACGATGCGACCGAGAAGGTTTTTGCTGAAAATTCTATCGATTCTGTTATTCATTTTGCGGGACTTAAAGCAGTTGGTGAGTCCGTGGCACAGCCTCTTCGCTATTACAGTCACAATCTTGACGCTACCTTCAATCTTTGCCGAGCTATGAAGGCTCACGGCGTAGGCACTATCGTTTTCTCGTCCTCGGCAACGGTTTACGGCAATCCCGCGTCCGTTCCGATACGCGAGAATTTCCCCCTCAGCACCACCAACCCCTATGGCGAAACTAAACTTATGATAGAGCGCATCCTTGCAGACCTTGTAAACGCAAATGACCTCAAGAGCGTTTCTATCCTTCGCTACTTCAACCCCATCGGTGCGCACGAATCGGGACTTATCGGTGAGGATCCCTGCGGAATTCCCAACAACCTGCTTCCTTACATAACTCAGGTTGCCGTAGGCAAGCTCAAGGCGCTCAACATTTTCGGAAACGACTATCCCACGCCCGACGGAACGGGAGTCCGCGACTATATCCACGTTGTTGACCTTGCCCGTGCCCATCTCAAGGCACTTGACCGCGCCGTTAAGGTTGACGGTATTGATTATTTCAATATCGGAACAGGTAAGGGTTATTCCGTGCTTGATATCGTAAAAGCTTTTGAAGAGGCAACTGGTAAAAATGTTCCGTACAATATCGTTGCGCGCCGCCCCGGTGATATTCCCGAGTGCTATGCCGATCCGAAGAAGGCTTATGAGCTTCTCGGCTGGAGTGCGGAGTACGATATAGTTCGTATGTGCCGCGATGCTGACCGTTGGCAGACAATGAATCCCAAGGGATACGAGGTGTAAAATGGTTACTAAAAAGCTGTTTGGAAAGGTAAGCGATAATTTTAATTACGGCAGAGAGGTATATGCTTATACCCTTGCTAACGATAACATCGAACTTACCGTAATGGAATACGGAGCAACTGTTCTCCGCGCGAGAGTTAACACCCCCGCGGGCTGGAAAGATACCGTTTGCGGATATGATTCTCTTTGCTCTTATGAGGGCGCGGAGGGATATCTCGGCGCGGTTGTAGGAAGAATAGGAAACAGAATATGCCGCGGCAAGTTTACTCTTGACGGCGTTGACTACTCGCTTTATATAAACAACGGTGTGAATCACCTTCACGGCGGTAAGCGCGGCTTTGATAAAAAGCTCTGGACGGCTACCGTAGCGGACGATACCGTTACCTTTGATGCCGTATCTCCCGACGGGGAGGAGGGCTACCCCGGCACGCTTACCATGTCTGTTACATACTCTCTTACAGCGGAGGGGGGATTCAAGATCTCTTATCGCGCTACCACCGACAAAAAGACCATACTTAACCTCACCAACCACGCATACTTCAATCTTGCGGGCGAGGGCTATATAGGAACACACAAGATACTTATTGACGCCGACAGATATCTGCCCACTGATGATACGCTCATCCCCACGGGTGAGATAAAGTCCGTCAAAGGTACGCCGTTTGATTTTACCGAGCTCAAACTCATTTCCGAGGGACTTGAGGCTGATGATAACGAGGATATCGTTATCGGCGGCGGAATCGACCATTGCCTCGTTTTTGCTGAAAGAGGCGAGGGCGTTAAGGAAAGAGCTACCGTTATCTCTCCCGACGGAAGCATCGTTATGAAGGTATTTACCGACCGTCCCTGCGTTCAGTTTTACAGCGGAAACTTCCTTGGCGATGAGAAATATCCTTTCCGCGATGGAAAGCCCCAGCAGCGCCGTCATGCATTCTGTCTTGAAACGCAGTCCATGCCTGATGCGATAAATCACGAGAACTTCCTTGATTGTACTCTATTGCCCGGCGAGGAATTCGTCACAAGCACAGAATACCGTTTTTCGGTAAAATAATCGTGGAATAATAAGTTGTTCTTCATATTTTAAATATCACCTCGCATAAGATTGTGCGAGGTGATGTTTTTATGAAAAAAAGATTGTTGTCCGCAATATTATGCGGCATAATTGTTTTTGTCTCTGTTTTTTCCGTGCAGGTGTGCGCCGCGGAGTATTCGGCTCTTGACCTTGATTGTGTCAGCGCAATACTGATGGAGGCGGAAACAGGACGTGTGCTTTATGAGAAAAATGCGGACGAGGCACTCCCTCCCGCGTCCGTGACCAAGGTCATGACTTTGCTGCTTGTAATGGAAGCTATCGAGAGGGGCGTTTTCGGATATGATACGATGCTCACCGCATCTGCGCACGCCGCTTCCATGGGCGGCTCGCAGATCTTTCTCAAGGAAGGCGAGAGAATGAGCGTTGAGGACTTGTTGAAATCAGTAGTTATATCATCTGCCAACGACGCCGCAGTTGTGCTTGCCGAGGCTGTTGCGGGGAGCGAGGGGGCGTTTGTCGAATCGATGAACAAGCGTGCGCGGGAGCTTGGTATGAAAACGGCTCATTTTGAAAACACGAACGGGCTTGACGATACGGTTACTAACCATGTGCTGTCCGCGCGCGATATAGCGTTGATGTCGCGCGAGCTGATAAAGCACGAGAGGATCCTCAAATACAGCTCTACGTGGATGGATACCGTGCGTGACGGGGCTTTTGGACTTTCCAACACCAATCGCCTTGTCCGATTTTACGAAGGCGCTACGGGGCTTAAAACTGGTTCTACCGCAAAGGCGAAATTTTGCATCAGCGCAACAGCCGAGCGTGACGGAATGCACCTTATAGCTGTGATCATGGCTTCTCCGACACGCGACGCACGCAATGCCGCGGCCGCGGCGTTGCTTGACTGGGGCTTTGCCAATTTTTCATTTTACAGATATCGCGGCGAGGCGTTAACTCCGGTTTTGGTTACGGGGGGAGAGAAGAAGAGCTGCGAAATAAGCCACGGCGATTTTTGCGCGCTCGTCAAAAAAGGCGGTGACAAATCGGTTGAGGTACGCAGGGAGCTTGAGGGGAGTATTGCCGCCCCCATATCCCAAGGCGATAAGGTGGGAAATATGATTTTTACTCTCGACGGTGAGGAGCTTGGGCGCGTTGATATTACAGCTTCGGAGAGCGTAGAACGTATATCATTTGGCACACTTTTTCGCCAAATGCTATCAGCGTTTTTCGGTTGCGCAAAAAAATTATGAAAAAAGAAATTTTTCTATCAAAAATGTGTTGAAATTCGAATAAAAAAGTGGTAAAATAGATAAAATGATATATTTCTTTAAGGATGGGAAAATATATGGCACTCAAACTTTCAGACAAATTTGTAAAATCCTTTGTTTCCGATGATGAAATAAAGGCTATCACCCCCGATGTTGATGCCGCAGTGTCAACTCTGCGCAACCGCACGGGTGCCGGAAGCGAAATGCTCGGATGGATGGATCTGCCCGAGAATTACGACAAGGAAGAGTACGCACGCATCAAGGCGGCTGCAAAAAAGATACAGTCCACCTGTGACCTCTTTATCGTCATCGGTATAGGCGGCTCTTACCTCGGAGCACGCGCGGTTGTTGAATTCCTCAAGTCCCCGCGCTACAATCTTATGAAAAAGGATACGCCCGATATCTATTTCTCGGGTTGCAACATCAGCGGCGGCGACCTTGACGAGATACTCGCACTCTGCGAGGGCAGAGACGTTTGTATAAACGTTATTTCAAAGTCGGGTACTACCACCGAGCCTGCAGTAGCATTTCGCTATTTCAGAGCAATGCTTGAAAAGAAATACGGTGTTGACGGCGCGCGTGAGCGTATCTTCGTTACCACCGACAAGGCACGCGGAACTCTCAAGAAGTTTGCTGACGAGGCAGGATTTGAGACCTTTGTGGTTCCCGATGATGTCGGAGGACGTTTTTCCGTACTTACCGCTGTTGGACTTCTCCCCATTGCTGTTTCAGGTATCGATCTTGACGAGCTTATGGGCGGTGCGGCAGACGCACGCAAGGCACTCTCCGAGCCTGACGTTATGAAGAACGATGCTTATAAATACGCCGCTATCCGCAACATCCTTTACCGCAAGGGTAAGGCTGTTGAGATATTCGTAGGCTATGAGCCCTATGAGCAGATGTTCTGCGAATGGTGGAAACAGCTCTACGGCGAGAGCGAGGGCAAGGACGGAAAGGGACTTTATCCCTCATCCGTTATCTTCTCCACAGATCTGCACTCCCTCGGACAGTACGTTCAGGCAGGTATGCGCACGATGTTCGAGACCGTTCTTGACGTTGAAACTCCCGACAGCAATGCCGCAGTACCTTATGATCCCGCAAATATCGACGGACTTAACTTCCTTGCTGATATGAAGATGAGCGAGGTCAACCGCATGGCAATGAACGGAACGCTTCTTGCACACGTTGACGGCGGTGTTCCCAACATCGTTCTCCGTCTCAAGGATCGCAGTGCGCGCTCTCTCGGATATATGATCTACTTCTTCGAGCTTGCTTGCGGTGTTTCCGGCTATATGCTTGGCGTCAATCCCTTTGACCAGCCCGGTGTTGAGGCGTACAAGAAGAATATGTTCGCTCTTCTCGGCAAGCCCGGTTATGAGGAAATGACAGAACAGCTCCGTGCAAGACTGTAAAATCCGATAAAGTACTTGATTTTATTTTTAGTATATTGTATAATAATATTGTAATCCACCTAAAAGCAGGAGGTATAAAATGCTTAAACTGATCGTTGGAGCTAAAGGCTCCGGAAAGACCAAAAACCTTATCAATCTTGTTAATGAAGCTGTTGCAGAGTCCAAGGGCTGCGTTGTGTGTGTAGAGAAGGGAATCAAACTTCGCTACGACATCTCTTCCCGTTGCAGACTTATCAACGTGGATGAGTATTTTGTGTTTGACGCACGTGCGCTTTACGGTTTTATTTCAGGTATTCTCGCAAGTAACCATGACGTTTCCGACGTTTTTATTGACTCTGCACTTCGCATTTGCAACGAGGATTTGGATGCCTTTGAGCGCCTTGTTCATGATATAGACGAACTTGGAGACAGCCACAACATCAACATTGTAATTACCGCATCGCTCCCTGTTGAGAAGCTTCCCGAGTCTCTCAATAAATTCATCTGAACGCTGTAAGCAATATTAGGGTGTCGCAGTTTTTATTGCGACACCCTGTTGTGCAATCATTGATAATTAATTTCTAAAAACGAAAGGAAGCTTTTCAAAATGGCTTATTTTTACAAAGAACCTTCGCATACCTTCAGCGAGTATCTTCTCGTTCCCGGATATACTTCACCCGACTGCATTCCCGCTAATGTCAGCCTTAAAACTCCTTTGGTAAAGTTCCGTAAGGGAGAAACACCTGATATAACTCTTGGAATTCCGCTTGTTTCTGCTATAATGCAGTCCGTTTCGGATGATAAAATGGCTGTTGCTCTCGCACGCGAGGGCGGAATGTCCTTCATATACGGTTCCCAGAGCGTTGAGGCGGAGGCGGCAATGGTCGCCAGAGTAAAGAATTATAAGGCAGGCTTTGTCATTAGTGATTCTAACCTCACTCCCGATAATACTCTTGCAGATGTTCTCGCTCTTGTTAGTGCCAAGGGACACAGCACCATTGCCATCACCGATGATGGTACAAGCACGGGTAAGTTGCTCGGTATCGTTACGGGCAGAGATTACCGCGTTTCCCGTATGTCTACTGACCTTAAAGTAAAGGAATTTATGACTCCCCGTGAGAAGATGGTTACGGCTCCCGTTACTACCACTCTCAAGGAAGCAAACGATATTATCTGGGATAACAAGCTCAATGTTCTTCCCCTTGTTGACGCAAATGACCACCTTGCGTATCTCGTTTTCCGTAAGGATTATTCAGAGCATAAGGATAATCCCCTTGAAATGCTCGATAGTGATAAGCGCTTTATGGTAGGCGCGGGTATCAACACTCGTGACTACGAAACGAGAGTTCCCGCACTTGTCGAGGCGGGCGCTGACGTGCTTTGTATTGATGCATCCGAGGGATATACCTGCTGGCAGAAGTTCACGCTCGATTTCATTCGTGAAAAATACGGCGACAGCGTAAAAGTTGGCGCAGGAAACGTAGTTGACCGCGAAGGTTTCCGCTTCCTTGCTGAGGCAGGTGCTGACTTTATCAAGGTCGGTATCGGCGGCGGCTCTATCTGTATCACCCGCGAGCAGAAGGGTATAGGCAGAGGACAAGCTACTGCGCTTATCGAGGTTGCGGCGGCTCGTGACGAGTATTTTGAAGAGACAGGTATTTATATTCCGATCTGCTCTGACGGCGGTATCGTTCACGACTACCACATGACTCTCGCTCTTGCGATGGGTGCTGATTTCATAATGCTTGGCAGATATTTTGCAAGATTTGACGAAAGCCCCACAAACAAGTTGTTTGTTAACGGTCAGTACGTTAAGGAATATTGGGGCGAGGGCTCTAACCGCGCACGTAACTGGCAGAGATACGATCTCGGCGGAAGCTCGGGACTCGGATTTGAAGAGGGTGTTGATTCCTATGTAGTATATGCGGGTTCTCTGCGCGACAACGTAGCCAAGAGCCTTTACAAGGTAAAATCCACGATGTGTAACTGTGGTGTAAACAACATTCCCGATCTTCAAAAGAATGCACGCATCACGTTGGTTTCTGCTACAAGCATCGTCGAGGGCGGACATCACGACGTAATTCTTAAATCCGCCAACGCTAAGCTCTGATGGCGGGCGGCGTTCACGCAGGACATCGCCAGCGTATGAAGGATAGATACCTCACGGGCGGACTTGATTCGTTCAGTCCGCATGAGGTTATCGAGCTTATGCTTTATTACGCTATCCCCCAGAGAGATGTAAACGACCTTTCGCATCGGCTTCTCGAACGCTTCGGTTCTTTTTCGGGCGTTATTGAGGCGGAGTATGATGATCTCGTAGCAGTTGATGGTATGGGGCCTAATTCTGCACTTTTGTTTTGCATTTGCCGAGATGTAATTCGGAGATATGCTGTCGACAAAGCAGAGGTTCCGTTTGTATACGATTCCATAGAAAAGGTTGGTCAGTATCTTGTAAATCTTTATATCGGAGTGACCGTAGAAAAGGTTTATGCTATGCTGTTTGACAATAAGATGAAGCTTATTGACATTATTCAGCTTGCGGACGGTTCTATTAACTCCGTAAGGCTGTCGATGCGTACTCTCGCGGAAAAGGCGCTCAAACGCTCCGCGTCCTCGGTGATAGTAGCGCACAACCATCCGAACGGAACTGCGTACCCGTCTGACGACGATGTGATGCTAACACATCAGATGCACGACCTTTGCGATATGCTGGGATTAAACCTCATTGACCATATTGTGGTCAGCGGGAAATATTATACACCCATCTTGCGAATCAAGAAGAACACGTTTATGTCCTCCGAACCGCGTTTTGCTGATGACGGCAATTATGCGGGGGACTTGGATATGTGCGCTTCGTTTTCTGTCCTCGAGGATAAAGGAAAATGATAAGGCTTTACTGTGAGGATATCGCAAAACGTGTAGAGATACAAAATTTTTATAGAGATCTCGGTTTTTCGGTAGATGCACCGCCTTGCGGCGAATTCATTAGTGCGGCAAATGGAGCTGAAACCACGTCCGCAATAGTGGTAGGTCAGTATCCGCCGTGGCTTACGGCGTGCCTCAGGCGAGGCTTGCCTACGTATTTTGTCGGAAACTTTGAAAATTCCTTTGATGCCTTTGATTCCCCCGAGCTTATAGATATCCTGCGGGAAAGAGAAGGAGACATTAGGTTTTTTGCATACGGAGGTTGTCTTGATTCCTCCGAGGACGGTGTTTTTTACCTCGGATATCCGCTGCGTCTCACCCCGTCCGAGGTCGCCATATTGTCGTTTCTTGTAAGACAAAGTCCGACGGGCGTGGATCAAGAACAGCTCGTTTCTGTTTGTGTTGGTGACTCTCACCGCAAAAGTTCAGTTTTACGCCAACATATTTCGTCGATAAATAAAAAGGCAAAAAACATTTACAGCGGCAGAGAGCTGATTACTTCTGACAGAAAACGCGGCGGCGTTAAATTGTATTATATGGTAAAAAATATTTAATAAGAAATAGGCATCCCATGGATGCCTGTTTCTTATTTATTTAAGCTGAATTCTATTTTTGCGCCCCTGCCTGTAACGGTGGAGAAGGGAATGTCTTCGCCTGTATAATAAGGTGCGCAGAGCTTTGATTTAGCTGCTACGGTCTCCTCCGGCGAATCGGGTATGGTAAATACGTATGGCTCACTGCCATCATCAAGCACCTTGAAGAAATATCTGAACCTTACGTAATCCTCGTTTGTAAGCCCTGTTTTGCTTTCTCCCCACGCAACGTGCGTTTCCATATCTATGATGTAGTTACAGCTTATGTAGGATTCGCTTCCCGTAAAGCTCTGCTTGGGGTTGTCGGGATTTGAGTAGCTTCCGTCAGTGTGTGCGTACGCGTTGCACAGACCGTCAATGGAAAAGAGATCTATGGACACTCCCACAGAATCAATGGTGTTGCTGTACTGCGGGAACTTATACACGGGCTTCGGGTCTTGCGAACCCGAAATGCCATTAAGCTCCTCTCCCGTTTTGAAAAGCGGCTCAAGGCGAGAGTTGTCAAAATGTATCTCCGCGTCGACTCCCGAAATTCCGTAAGCGAGATCACGCGAAATATTTTCAACAAAAACATCGAGGGCGATTCCCGTAAAATCGTTTGTGCCATCTCCATCGGTGTCAAAATCGCCGTATGAGGCTTCAAGATCCATGCTAAAGCTCGGCTCAATAGCATAGCTTATTTCGCTCTGTGAGGAATTCTCGCCCGTCTCAGAGGGGGACGAGCAAGCAACGAGTGATGATGATGCAATAAAGGTCAACACAAGGGCAAGAGATATGGTTTTAATGCTTTTTCTTATCATTTGATTTCTCCATGCGAATTATTAATAGTGAGGTGGGGATAAGGAGTACGAGCGATAATGATGCGGAAGCTGCGAAAGAAGAACAAGAGCCGTAGTCCGAGGATGCGTTGGTTGTATCATCAGCAGATGTATCCGCGGGAGCTTCGCTTTCGGGCGAAAGTGTCGTGGATTCGTGAGGTGTAACGATGTCCTCGCGATTATCCGTGGTGCTGTTTGGGGGAGCGGTAGTGTCAGATGTGGGCGGATATGTGGTTTCCGAGGTGGAGTCAACGGCAGAACTTGAGGTTGGTTCAGTAGTTGATTCCGTGGGAGCGGTTTCTGTCGTAACTTCGCCGCTTATGTCCGTAGTCACCTCGGGCACTTGGGTAGTCACATCGGGAACTTTGGTAGTCACCTCGGGGACTTTAGTAGTCACTTCGGGAGCTTTAGTAGTAACCTCGGGGACTTTAGTAGTCACATCGGGGACTTTAGTAGTAACCTCGGGAGCTTTAGTAGTCACCTCGGGGGATTTAGTAGTCACCTCGGGGACTTTGGTAGTCACCTCGGGGACTTTAGTAGTGACCTCGGGGACTTTAGTAGTAACCTCGGGGACTTTAGTAGTCACTTCGGGAGCTTTAGTAGTCACTTCGGGGGCTTTAGTAGTCACCTCTGCGGTAGTTGACTCGCTGTTCCAAAGTTTAAGAGTGACGCTATCGCCACGTCCGGGAACGTTGGAGAACGATGGAGATGAATCTGTTGCTCCCGTGTAATACGGAGCTTTCAGCATAACTGCGGAAATGGCAGTTGCGTTCGGGGAGTCAGGCACGGTGAAAGTGTATTCACCGCCCGCGCCGCTTTCGTCAAGCAATTTGAAATAATACCTGAAGCTGACGTTGTCCGAGCTTACAAGACCTGTTTTGTTATTCTTGTATGCTACGTGTGTTTCGATATTTATTACGTAATTACAGCTTATGTATGATTCGGGGCCTGTAAATATTTGGTGCGGGTTTTCAGGATTTACATAGCTTCCATCCGTGTGGGCGTAAGCCTTGCAAAGCCCCTCAACCGAAAAGACGTCAAGAACAAGTCCTGCTGCGGGGATTCTGACGGGGTACGTGGGGAAGTTTGTCAGCGGGGCGGGGGAGTTAAGCCCCTTGCCGTTGAGCTCCTCAGATGTCTTAAATAGCGGCTCCAACTTTGTATTATCGAAGCACAGACGGGCATCAATCCCCGCAATTCCATAGGCGAGAGACGTGCTGATGTTGGTAACGCGCATATCCACCGCAATGCCCTTAAAATCGGCGGTTCCGTCATTGTTGGTATCAAAATCACCGTAACTTGCATCAAGCTCCACGTTAAAGCGAGGCTCAAGCTCAAAATCAATTTCATTTCTGTCCTCGGTGATGACGGCAGATGAAAATTCAACGGCATCGGACGTAGTTGCGGGGGATACGAGTGTGATTATGGGGATGATAAGCAAGCACGTTAAAACCAACGCCAAAGCGGGCGAAAGATAAAAGTTTTTCATATCTACTCCATTTGTATTTAAGGGGTTGTCGCACAAAAACGAGACAACCCCTTAAAGTTTTATTTATTTGGTGTATCTTCTTTTACTGTCAACCGCGGTAACGGCGAGAACCGTGATTGCGGATATTGCAACACAGACAAGCAACATCGTGTCTGCGTTGTCAGCGGTCTGAGCTGGAGGATTAACGGTAATGGTAATGCGAGAATCCTTCTCGTCATCGAGCCACTTTCCTGTTGCATCTACCCAACCAATAATAAACTTGCCGTTTGCTATGCTATCGGGACCATTATTATTAAGCCACGTCCAACTCGGGTCATCCAAAGTGATACCGTCAGCATCCGCAGGGGCATATCCCATCATATTACCTTTTGCATCGGCAATACCTACGTACTCGCCGGCTATATCACCCTTTGTGGTAATGATGATTTTATCGTTAGCTTCATACTTATCTTTGTTGGTGTAGAGATAAACCTTATCCTCGGAAGGAGCAGTGGTGTCCTCGGGAGGAGCAGTGGTGTCCTCGGAAGGAGCAGTGGTGTCCTCAGAGGGAGCAGTGGTGTCCTCGGAAGGAGCAGTGGTGTCCTCGGAAGGAGCAGTGGTGTCCTCGGAAGGAGCAGTGGTGTCCTCGGAAGGAGCAGTGGTGTCCTCAGAGGGAGCAGTGGTGTCCTCAGAGGGAGCAGTGGTGTCCTCGGAAGGAGAACTGGTCTCGTCCTCATCAGCAGAGGAAGCTATAACAGTCACATTGTAAGCAAGATCAACAGTTGTATCAGAAAGAGTGTTGGCAACTTCAGCGTAATGATCGCCTGTGGGGTCGCCGTAAGCGGCGAGCGCGGCGTAGTACCAATCAAATTCGGAAGTACCGAGAGCAACTGCCTTAAATCCAACGGTTACGGTGAGGCTGTTGATAGTGTCTTTGTAATCCTCGTCAATGGTAATAGCAATCTTCATGAGCTGCATATCGGCGGTAGTGCTTTTGGAAGCCGAGACGGAGGCGTTACCATAGCTTTCCCATGTATCCGTATCGATTTCACTAATTCTTACGGTGTTTTCGGGAATCTCAATGAATCTTGCATCGAAATAAAAATAAACGTCGATAGAACCCGCACGGTACTCCGAAAAGTCTATATTATTCCATGCAAAGGTCACGTCGAAGGTGTCGCCGATGTGAACCGAAGATGGACCTGAAACAGTAAGGCTTGCGCCCTTTGTATTATTGATAGGTTCAAACTTGCCATTCCAAGTGTTGTCAGTATTTGATGCGTAAGCATTCATACTGAACGGAAAAGCGAGCAAGAGCAAAGAAAGCGCGAGACAAAGAATTAAAAATCTCTTTTTCATATTTTTATTGCCACTCCATGATAGATAAATTTTATAAATGGTACAAAACGGAATTATACTAATACACATTTATATAATACAATAAAATGAAGCGTTTGTCAAGTAAAAAAGCAAAAATACTTATATAATTTAACACTAAAAAGAGGGCTGCCGCTTTGCGGCAGCCCAAACGGGTTTAAATATTAGAGACCCTTAAAGCTGGAAAGAGTGCCCTTTGCAAACGACTTGATCGCAGATACATCACGAGCGGTGATGAGCTTTGCGGGAGCAGCAACGTTTGCAGCGGTAAAGGAGTTGCCGCTAAGGGTAGAACGCTTGGTGATCTGAGTACCAACGAGAGTAGCATCATCAGCGTTAACCTCAGCGTCACCATTTACGTCACCCATTACGATGATGGTGTAAGTAGCGGTTTCTCCGTTGTAGTTGATGAGATCCTTAACTGCATCAGCAGCGAACAGAGGAGCGGTGAAGGTGATGGTGTCGCCGGTTCCGCCGTTATTTGCAACTGCGCCGTATGCGAATGCAGCAACGTCAGCACCTGCATAGTAGGTGATGATGCCGTCGTTGTCGTCTCTATCGATGTTATCGTTACCGCCCTTATAGAGGTTAGCATCAGTGTAAGCAACGTATACGAGCGTATTTGCAGTTACCGTATCTTCTCCAGAGATAAGCTCGCCCTCGTTGTTGTAGTAGCCTACGAATTTGAGGGAAGCGTCCTTGGGGTAGTTAGCGTCAACAATTTCAATAACGTTGTTACCGTACTTAGCCGTAACGGTCGCGGTAACGCCGTTGTGGTCAGTGATGATGATATCGAAGGACTGGAGCTCATATACAGCCTTAACAGTACGATCTTCGGTTACATTGGTGTATTCGCCGTCCCAACCGGTAAACTTATAGCCCGTAACATCGGGAGCAGTAGGAGGAGTAGCATTCTTGCTGTACTCAACAGAAACCTTAGCGATCTCTACGTCGTTAAAGCCAAGGAAGGTTACGGTAAAGGTCTTAGCCTTGTAATTAGCAGTAAGAGTGATGTCAGCGGTTACGGTGATGGTCTGATTTGCGGTGTAAGTATTGCCTGCGCCGTCAGTCCAGTTAGTGAAGTCGTAACCGATCTTGCCTGCTGCAGCGGGAACCGTGAAGGTCTTGCCGTCTTCAATGCTCTCGGTCCTTGTTTCGCCATCTATGATGGTTACCGTATAGTATACCTTGTTGGAGAGCTTAGCGGTGATGGTGGTATCGCCGGTGATTGTAATGATATCGCCTGCGTTTTTGGATTCGCCGTTTACAAGCCATCCGCCGAATTCGCTGTCACCAAGAAGATGAGCGATTTCATCTGCGTTGGGAAGAGTGTATTCGGAATCGTGAGCCATCTCGGCTTCACGGAAGGTTTCGCCATCAACAATAACCTTTACGGAGTACTTTATGATTTCCCACTGTGCGGTAACAGTAAGGTTTTCAGCGGGCATGGTAGCGGGAAGTGCGGGAGACCAACCGGTAAAGTTATAGCCGGTTCTGGTAGGCGCTGCTATTGCGGGGATAGTCTCGCCGTAGGCAACGGTGATTTGCTCAACTTCGGAACCGCCATTGGGAACAAAGGTAATGGTGTACTTGTTGACAGTCCATCTTGCGGTGAGTTTTGCACCGTTAAGAGGCATGGTTGTTGCAGTGAATTTGTTGCCATTGTCATCAAACCAACCGTCGAAAGTGTGACCCTCTTTCTCAGGAGTCGGGAGCGTGATAGTAGAGTTATAGTCAGCTTCGATATTATTAACGTTGGAACCGCCAGCGGCATCAAAGGTGATCTGGTACTGGTTAATCGAGTACTTAGCCTCGATGGTGAGATTATCGGTTACGTTGGCGTAGTCACCGCCGGTCCAACCTTCGAAGGTGTAACCATCTCTGGAGGGATCCTCGGGAGCGGTAGCAGCCTCGCCATGTGTAATGGTCTGCTTCTCGCCGATCTGCGTGCCATCCCAATCCTGGAAGACTACATCGTAGGTCTTCTTGGTGGTGTAAGTAACGGTAACAGAAATGGTTTCTCCGACAACGGTAGGAGTGCTTACAGTGTAAGCATCGGTGTATCCGGTAGCGGGTGCAATACTTACAGCTGCGAGAGCAGCGTTAACGGTAGCCTCGATGCTGCCTGCGTAGTCAAGTGTCTTGCTTACGCTAGCAGGAGTACCGTTTACTACGGTAAAGTTAACGGTGTACTGCTTTATAGTGTAGTCAGCGTATACGGTCATATCACTGGTTACGTTAGTAACGAAGTTACCGGCAGCGTTCTTCCAGCCGTTGAAGGTGTAGCCTTCCTTGGTGGTATTGGGAGCGATGTCAGCGAGAAGTGAACCGAAAGCAACGTCGTTCTTGGTAGCGAGCTCTTTGTCGCCGTCCATGAAGATTACGGTGTAAGACTCGGTGTTAACAGCAACATCTACGATGTAAGCCTCTTTGTAATTGGGGGTGGAATCCTCATAGCTTATGTCAGTGTAAACTGCAGAAGGGTCATCAACAACCGTGGAGAGTGCAGCATAGCCAAGGGAGAAGCCCGTGTATCCTGCGGATGTTACGTTGAAGGTAACAACTACCTCAACAGTGTCGGTGCCCTCAGCAACTACTATCTCATCCAAGCTGATGTTATAGTAGTTGGATATTGTATCGACGAGGTCGTTAGCAACTTCATTGTAGGAATTGAGGTTGGTGGACTTGATGGAAGCAACAGCCATGTTGCCTCCAAGAGTCTGAGACTCGATGGTGTTTACGTAGAACCAAAGGTCAAGGTTCTCGGGAACGAAGTCGTAGCCGGACCAAGTGAAGGTTACGTCGATCTGGTCACCTGCAACTGCGGTAGCAGGACCGGTGATGGTGAGTTTACCATTTCCGCTATCAAACTCTTTGGTGTTGGTCTCGGGCTCGTCAGGAGTAACAGATTCCTCAATAACGGTGATGGTGTAGTTGAGGTCGGGAGCGGTTTCATATACTCTGCCGTCTGCGCACTCAAGGATAAGTCTGTCGTCTGTGGTGTCGATCCACTGAATAACGGTAGTACCCTTAGCAGTAGCAGTAAGCGAATAGGTGAG
>JAZQDD010000049.1:0-7568 GCA_045546615.1 Eubacteriales bacterium
ATCCCTGAACCCCAAAACATAGAAACAACCACCATAATCCCTACTTCTATTCCCGCAACTGCCAAATTGGCAAGGATAAAGCGACCTATTCTTGGAATTTGTTTTTTCATTTGTTTTTTCATAATTAATAAGATTCCTTTCTGCAACAGACCAATGTAAAACAATTCTTTATATAATAATACAAATAACATTAAAATTATTTTCTCAACAAATCCGAAAAATCCAATCCGCAACGTTTGCAGAGCATAGCATCAGTTGCAACGGTGTGTCCGCACACGGGACATTTAAATTCTTTTCCCTCCGTCAAAGGGAACTCCATAGGATATTTGAGCCCTCTTACAAAGAAAACTCTGTCGCCCTCGTCATAGTGAAGCCCATCCATAATGTAGCCCCCCTTTTTATATGACACGGCGAATTCCTTTCCATCGTCTTTTTTGTATCTTACGGTAAGGGCATTTTCAACATCGAATCGGTTGCTCACGTACGCCTTCCTTAACTCCTCGAATTGCGTATCATTCGTCGTATAGGAAACCGTTGCATAAAAGCTCTTTGAAAACAATACCTTATGCGCAGAAAAAGGGCAAAAAGGCAGGGCGCAAAGCACAAGAATAAAATAATTACGGAAGTCGGAAAAAGAACGCTCGGTAGCTATAACGAATACCACAAAGGCGCAAATCACCAAAAACATCCACGCAACGGTGAGAATGAGCACTCTGTAATATCTTTTATTACCAAGAGCGATAAGCCGCGCTTCTGTCCTTGGATCGAGCTTATTCATCATATTTCATTCTCCTTTTCTTATTGAAATTGTAAAATCTTTCTTTTTCCTTGATGCACCCCTCCAAATACGTTTGGTGACGTGTTATCTCCTTCTTGATCTTTCCGGAAAGAAGGAAGGAATACAGTGCAAAATAAAATATGTAAATAATAAGGAACACGGCAATGTCCCCAAAGGTAGCGCCGCCACCCAACATTATGGCGTCAAACTTATCCGTCGGCACAACGTAGATAAGGGTGTACAAATGGTAAGTTAAGGGAGAGGTGGTCGCGCCAAATTTAGTTATACTCAAAGGAACGAGTCCCAAGACCAAGCGCGACAGCTCACCTATACCCACCCACTGTAAAGCTTTCTTGCGCCAAGTATCGGGAGTGTCTGCCAAGGAAAAGTATTTGGGAACAAAGTGCCGCACATACTGATACACCAAAAGGCTCGGAACTACAGCACAGATCGGTATGAAAAGAATGAACTGAAATAAAACGTAGGATGCGGTCCCTTGCAACGCCGACAAGAAGTAGTTAATACAAAACACAAGGTAATACGCCATGAAATTGGCGAGTATTGTAATTCCCGCATACTTCAAAGCATCGGATTGGGATATTGCTCTTTTGAAATAAAAATCTCTTTCTATTACCTGCTGTTCCATCAATGACATCATTTCACCTGATCGTAATCCATATAAAGTTTCACTTCATTTTTGCGAGCCGTTTCGTTTTCTTTCCATATTCGCCAAAAAATCAAGAACAAAATGCCAATATACACAATGAAATATATCAAATAAACCAAAACAAAAAGCGCATTGTCTGCAAACGTGTATCCTGACTTTCTTATGATTTCAAGGCGATTGTTAGGCATAAGATAAAACCAATCGTACAAGAGATTGGAAGGCATAGCTAAAAATCCATCGAAAAATCGATAACCAAACATGCTTCCGGGATTAGTGGGAATCGATGCCAAAACAAATCTTAATATTTCTCCCGGTAATACCAATAAACAAAAGTTTTTTATTATTGCTTTTATGCCGCATTCTTCTGAATTAGAAAAATCAATGGACGGCAACTTACGTTTGAAATAAAAAGACATAACAAGGCTTGATGCAACAACACCCACAAATGCAAAAATTACAGCAAATAGCTTGTAATTCTCGATGATCATATCGCGATCGTTCGATTTCCCTAAAATTGAAATAAACAAAAGCATAGCTACTGCAGCAATCAGGTTCGCAATCAGCATTATGCCGATATAAGCGAGAATGTCATATACGGTAATGTTTTTCTTTTTCATAATTATATCTATCCTCATACACCCTCTGCCTGATGGCAGAGGGCGTATTTTATAGAAATTTATTCTGCGTCAGCGGCATCAGCCTTGGGCTTGCCGAGATATTCGGGAAGCTGCATACCTGCCATATCAAACAGCTCGGTCAGAGGGGGGACGGACTTGTAAAGTCCCGAAATGAAGCCCGCGGTGGAGCTTTTTCCGTCAGTAGTCGCGCTTCCGTTGTCCCAAACGGTGACCTTATCGATCTTGAGGTTGGAGATAGCCTCTACCTGAATTCTGGTCAGATCCTCAAGCTTGTCGGCAACCATAAGTCTGATAGCGGCGTTTGCGTCTCCGCCGGCAGACGCTACGATAGCGGCAAGACCCTCGGACTGCTTGATGAGCATCTCGCGCATACCCTGCGCCTCAGCCTGCATCTTCATGAGGATGGAGTCTGCCTCACCGCGTGCCTTGCGGCGCATCTGTTCAGCCTCTGCCTCAGCCTTAAGCTCAAGTTCCTTCTTTGCGATCTCTGCCTTTACGATGATGTCCGCTTCAAGTCTTGCTTTTTCAAGCGATGCGCGGGCTTCCTCGGCGCTTCTCTGTGCGGCGTAGGATTCCTCCTGTGCCTTTGCCGCTTGAATGTTCTCTGCGGCAACTGCGCGCTTGTTAGCCTCTGCCTCACGCTCACGGCGTACAGCCTCGGACTCCGCAATTCTTACCTTTGCCTCGTTCTCACCCGCGATAGCCTCGGAGTTGGAACGGGAGACGTTAATTCTCTGGTCCTTTTCGGCGGCGGCGGCACCGATAGCACCGCTTCTGTCTGCCTCTGCCACGGAGATCTTTGCATCGTTTATTGCCTTTGCTGCGGCTTCCTTACCGAGTGCGGTGATGTATCCGCTTTCGTCGTTGATATCGGTGACGTTTACGTTGATAAGGCGCAGACCGATCTTTTTCAGCTCGGTCTCAACGTTGCTCGAAACCGCCTCAAGGAATTTATCACGGTCGGTATTGATCTCCTCGATATCCATAGTTGCGATAACGAGACGGAGCTGACCGAAGATGATGTCGCGGGCGAGATCCTGAATCTCCGCAAGCTTCAGACCGAGAAGTCGCTCTGCGGCGTTCTGCATAACGCCCGTTTCGGTGGAGATACCTACCGTAAAGCGGGAGGGAACGTCAACACGGATGTTCTGGTGTGAAAGTGCGTTGGTAAGGTCGACCTGAATGGAAAGGGGCGTCAGGTCAAGGTACTCGTAGGACTGAATGAGGGGGACGATGAACGCCGCGCCGCCATGGATACACTTAGCTGAACGCTGTGTGCCATCCTTGTTTGTTCCTACCTTACCGTAGATGACCATGATCTTATCCGAGGGGCATCTCTTGTATCTTGATGCAAATACGATCACGAATGCAAAGAGAACTACCGCCACGGCGATAATGATCGTGGGGACCGCGGGAGAAATACCGTCTGCCGCAAGAAATGCATTGAAATTTGTCATTGTTTTTTCCTTTCTTATATTGAAAAATTTTGATTACTTTTGGGGAGGAGCCACCGGCTCGACTAACAACACGCCGCCCTCGCTGACTGCAACAACGCGTACAAACGCGCCCGTTTTCAGTGTTTCTGCCGAGGTAGTGATAGCGCTGAACTCACGATAGCTTTCCTGCACGGTAAGATTTACCTTACCAGCACCCGTCGAAAGAGGGGGGATCGGAATGTAGACCTGCGCTACCTTGCCGATGCAGTTTTCTATATTAATATTACCACTTGACTGCAATCTCATAACAGCACGCATGAGATACGCCATGCCTATCAGCGTAAGCACTCCGCTGACTAATGCTATGAGAACCGACACCCATTCGGGAAGGTCTGTCGCAAGCAGGGCGAAGCCCACCCAGCCCATTATCGTGAGCATCGAGAGTATACCTCTTACGCTGAATATTGCAAGACCTGCGTCTATCTCAACGTCGCCGTCAGCCGCACCGTCAAGGTCAAGGTCTGCATCATCCGCGCCATCACCTATGCCAATTAACATAAGCAGAGTTTGGAGCAGAAGTATGAGTGTGGACGGAAGGGCTATAAGGGCGAATATCTGGCGAGAAATTTCTAAACTATTCCACCATTCAATCATAATACGTCATCCTTTCATTAATATCAGCCGTTTATCAGCTTTTCTGTCATTTCATCCGAGTGCCGCTTTACAATGGAAGCGTAATAGGCGACAACGATGATCTCAAGCGCCGTGTTCAGGCGGCGGCGCGCGCCGCTGACCTTCTCATCATAATCAGAGGTAACCTCATCAATACAATCGCGAAGGGGAGTTTCGTCTCCCATGCCGCTGCGTTGTGTGACCTTATCGAGCACTCGGCAAATGTAATCGTAAAGAAGGCTGTCACGAATAATGTCATCAGACCTGTCGTACACTCTGCCATTGATGTAGGTTATGAGGAACGCAATCCTGTCAAGCTGCATACAGGCCCTGAGCATATTTATGATAAGTATATGCGCAAGCTGATCCTTATTGTATCTTTTCATTTTAGAGTTCTCTACCCATCCGCGCTTGGTCCAGTTTTGGAGGGTTGAGCCGTCTATACCCGATATTTCTCTGATCTGCGTAAGCATAATGCCATCCGATATATAAAATATCTTATTGAGAAAATCTATTCCCGTAACGTCCCCCATGGCATCGCGACGAAGTATCGTACCGGGGATATATTCGTCGTTTATTTGAAGATTCATCCTACCATCTCCTTTTCTTGCAAATTTGGGATATTCATTTGTGCTGTGACTATATTATATCACGCAGTCACGTGATTGTCAATAGCATTTTTGAGATTTTTTTGATTTTTTCATACTTCGCACTTTTTTCATATATAATTATATGCACGGAGGAAAAAATGAAAAAAAGCTCTTTAAGACCGTTTTTGCGCGTGGGCGCAATACCTGCGGCACTTATAGCCGCCGAAATACTGCTTGAACCCATGGATATCGCCCTGCCTTTCATCCTTGCCGCCGCAATACATGAATTTGGACATTTGGCGGCGGCTATGGTTTTGGGAATCAGACTGCGTTCGCTCGAGATAGGCCCTCTCGGAGCAACGATTCGCGTGTGCGAAGGGCTTATATCTTATAAAAAGGAATGGTTGCTCTGTTTTTCGGGGCCGTTTTTTAATCTCGCAAGTGCGGCTGTGATAGCCTTAATTATTCCGGATAGTGAGTTCTCGCGCTTGTTTTGCCCGATATCAATGATAATAGCTCTGCTGAATTTACTTCCCTTGCGCGGCTTCGACGGCGGACGCATGCTTGGTGCGGCTGTCGGCTATATCGCAGGTCCGCGTGCCGCGGCTCGCACTCTTTCATATTTATCACTCATCACGGTGGTGTGCCTTTGGCTGTTTTCGGTTTACCTCTTGATTCGTTTTGGCGCATCCCTCTCGCTTTTTGTGTTTACCGTAACGGTTTTTTACAGAATTTTCATTGAAAAAGAAAATTAATTTTCAAAAAACTCTTGACGGCACGCCGAGAGCGTGATATAATCAATCCATAATTTCAAGAAAATGCGTTGACCGGAAAAAAGTAGGTCTGCCAACGTTCCTTACAGAGAGCCGTCGGGTGGTGCGAGACGGAGGGGCAGGTAGCTCGAATACATTCCGAGAGCAGCACACCGAAAGCTACGCGAGTAGGCTGTGACGGGTGTCGCCCGTTAAAGCGACAGAGTGTTTATTGCACTTGTAAAGGCTCTTTTCGCGAGAAAAGGGCAAACCAGAGGTGGTACCACGGTAATTCCGTCCTCCGAGCAATCGGGGGACGTTATTTTTTTATTTCAGGAGGTTCAAAATGTTCATCAAAATTGCTCTTCTTGTCGTTTTCTTCTCCGCGATGATAGGCATCGGCATAATGTGCCGCCGCTCATCAAAGGACGTTAACGGTTTCGTTCTCGGCGGACGTTCGGTAGGTCCTTGGCTTACCGCATTTGCTTATGGAACTTCTTATTTTTCCGCTGTTATATTCGTTGGATATGCAGGTCAGTTTGGATGGAAATTCGGCATTGCTTCGACTTGGATAGGACTCGGAAACGCTTTTATAGGCTCGTTGCTTGCATGGGTAATACTCGGCAGACGCACAAGAGTTATGACCCAACATCTCGGTAGTGCAACCATGCCCGAATTTTTTGAAAAAAGATATGACAGCCGCGCTCTTAAAATAGTGGCATCCATTATCATATTTGTTTTCCTCATTCCCTACACCGCATCGCTTTACAACGGGCTTTCCCGCCTTTTCGCCATGGCTTTCGGAATAGACTATATCGTTTGCATAATGATAATGGCGATTCTTACGGCGATATACGTTATCGCGGGTGGATATATGGCTACTGCGCTCAACGACTTTATTCAGGGTATCATCATGCTTGTGGGCATCGTTGCCGTCATTGCGGCAGTACTAAACGGTCACGGCGGCTTTATGGCGGCACTTGACGGTCTTGCAAACGTTTCCGACCCTGCGGTATCGGAAACCCCGGGTGTATTCGCATCGTTCTTTGGACCCGATCCCCTCGGTCTTTTGTGTGTTGTGGTGCTGACGTCTCTCGGCACTTGGGGACTGCCGCAGATGGTGCAGAAATTCTACGCTATCAAGGATGAAAAATCCATCAGCAAGGGAACTATCATCTCTACTCTGTTTGCTCTCGTAGTAGCGGGCGGTTGCTACTTCCTTGGCGGATTTGGCAGACTTTATGACGTGGACGTAGCCTCAAGCGGTTTTGATGCCATCATCCCCACAATGCTCGAAGGTCTCCCCGATATACTCATCGGAATCGTAGTCATCCTCGTACTTTCGGCGTCCATGTCTACTCTCTCTTCGCTCGTTATGACATCAGCTTCCACCCTCACACTTGACTTTATAAGCGGAACTATCGTAAAGAAAATGAGCGAAAAAGCAAAGCTTGCTTGTATCAGGGTATTTATCGGCATATTTATTGCTATATCAGTTGTAATAGCCGCAATACAGTACAAGAGCAACATTACGTTTATCGCCCAACTTATGGGCATATCGTGGGGTGCGCTTGCGGGTTCGTTCCTTGCCCCCTTCCTCTACGGTCTCTACATGAAGCGCGCAAGCAAGATCGCCGCTTGGTTCAGCTTTGGATTTGGCACTATCGTCATGAGCTTGAATCTCTTTTTCAAATCCGCGTTCCCCGCATTTTTGCAATCCCCCATCAACTGCGGAGCATTTACCATGGTAGTCGGTCTTATCGCCGTACCGATAATCAGCCTTTTCACAAAGCCCGACAAGGAAAAGGTAGAGGCGGCATTCTCCTGCTACGAAGAGAAGGTTACCGTTTCCGTCAAGCAAACGCTCGGTGAGGGCAAATAATTTCAGGTTCTGATTTAGCGCAGAACAAAAATACAAAAATAAGTGAAGAAAAAAAGACCGTTTTTTTCGTCCAAAAGGATGAAGAAAGCGGTCTTTTTAGGTAGAAATCCTCACGGATTTCGATTTTTATACGTATTTTTTAGCCGCGATTTT
>JAZQDD010000050.1:0-45492 GCA_045546615.1 Eubacteriales bacterium
AATCCGTGAGGATTTCTACCTAAAAAGACCGCTTTCTTCATCCTTTTGGACGAAAAAACGGTCTTTTTTCTTTACTTATTTTTGTATTTTTGTTCTGCGCTAAATGAGACTGCCCCTTTTTTACCTTTTCTTCGGCATTACCGCCACGACGACAAGAATTATCGTCACTACGACAACTACGGCAATTATGGCGGCAACTATGCCCATAGAGCCGCCCTCGCCGTCAGCTGCAGTTGTTTCACCCACGGTAGTCGAGGGGGTGGTCACGGGGGTGGTAGAGGGGGCGGTAGTCGCATCGGGGCGTGTTCCCTCAACCACGCCGTCTCCGTCGCGGTCGCCGTCATCCTCGCCAACGTGTCCCGCACCGCCGTGCGTTTGGTCAACCGCGTCCTCGATAGCTCCCGTCGCGTCGTCTACAACGCTCTCAACAGCGCCCGTAATGTCCCCGATAACGCCGCCGGGCGTCGCAAACGCGGTAAGCGACAGCGCAAGCAGAGTCGTGCCCAATGTCAGCGCGGCGAGCAAAATAACAGCAATAGCAGTTGAATATGATGTTTTTTTCATTTTCGTTCCTTATTTAACCTTTCCTTTGCCGCATTCGCGGCTATCTGTGAGATATTCTGCGCAAATCGAGGAAAAATATACGGATTTTTCTGATATCGTGCAAAAGAATGCGGGGATTTTGATTTTTTTCGAGAAAAAGTATTGACAAGCCCTCTTTTCCATTGTATAATATTTCTACCTCTGCTGGGAGGGCTTTTTTTCGTGCGCTTTTTGCGAAAAAATGGCGATAACACCACAGTCGCCGCCCAATGGCTTTGAGGGAGGTACGTCGGCGGAATCCGCCAAATAACTAAAAACAGGAGGTACCACTAATGGCAAATGAACAAAGAGTCAAGGTTACTCTCGCCTGCACCGAATGCAAGCAGAGAAACTACGACACAAAAAAGAACAAAAAGAACACGCCCGACAGACTTGAGCTGAGCAAGTACTGCAAGTTCTGCCGCAAGCACACTGTTCACAGAGAAACCAAGTGATGGAGGGAATCATGACATCAGTTAAATTTTCAAAGCTCTTCACTGTCATTATGGCAGTTGCGCTGATGCTCACGCTCCTTACCACCGCGATTTATGCAGCCGAGGCAAGCACTACTGCGCCTGAAACTACCGCAGCAAGCACTACTGCACCCGAAACCACCGCGGCAAGCACTACTGCTGCTACTACTACCGCGGCTACTACTACCGCTGCCACTACAACAGCGGGTGATGCTGATGAGGGCGGTCTTAATTGGGACCTTATCATAACCCTCTCCATCGTCGGTCTTGCAGCTATCGTTCTTGTGGTCGTTTACTTCGCAGTGCCCCGCTTCCGCATTTGGTTGAACAAGAAGTGCCGCGAGATAAAGAGCGAGCTCAAAAACGTAACGTGGTCGCCTTGGCGCGATGTTAAGGTCAATACCGTTCTCGTTATCATAATCGTCGTTGCCGCAGCTGCAGCTATCGGTGTGCTCGACTTCGTTTTCGCTAAGTCGATCAGCGCGCTTGCTAATCTGTTTTAATCGGTAAAGTCAGAAAAGCTGACAGGTAATAATGAGCGATATCAATGATATGAACGTTGGAATACGCTGGTATGTGGTGCATACGTATTCCGGTTACGAAAACAAAGTCATGGACAGCATTCGAAAGATCGTTGAAAACCGCGGACTCGGAGACCTCATCTTCGATATAAAAGTCCCCGTTGAAATGGTCGAGGAGAAAAAAGGCGACGTGACAAAAATTGTCGAGTACAAGATCTTCCCCGGCTACGTCCTCGTTAAAATGATAATGACGGATGAGAGCTGGCACGTGGTCAGAAACATTACGGGAGTTACGGGCTTTGTCGGCCCAGGCTCGCGCCCCACGCCTCTTTCCGAAAAAGAGGTCGAGGATCTTATGATCGAAGAAAAGAAAGAGGTTCGTCTCTCTTACAACGTCGGAGACGAGGTAACCATAACCGACGGCTTGTTTAAAGGATATTCCGGTACGGTACAGTCGGTGTCAGATGACAAAAAGAAAATCACGGTTCTGGTCAAGAGAGGCCGCCGCGATATACCGGTAGAGCTTGACGTTGAGCATATAAAAACGGTATAAATTAAGTGGGAGGAAGAAAAATTTTTAATTCTTCCGCCAAAAACCACATGGAGGTATTTTAAAAATGGCAAAGAAAGTTTTGGGCTATATCAAGCTTCAGCTTCCCGCCGGCAAAGCAACTCCCCAGCCCCCTGTAGGCCCTGCCCTCGGTCAGTATGGTGTTGCTATTCCGGTATTCACTAAAGAGTTCAACGAAAGAACCAAAAACGACATCGGTCTTATCATCCCCGTAGTTATCACGGTATATGCTGACCGTTCCTTCACCTTTATCACCAAGACTCCCCCCGCACCCGTCCTTATTCTTAAGGCTTGCGGCATCGAGAAAGGCTCTGCAGCTCCTAACAAGACCAAGGTAGCAAAGCTCACCCGTGAGCAGTGCAGAAAGATCGCCGAGACCAAGATGCCCGACCTCAATGCGGCTAACATCGACACCGCAATGAGCATGATCGCCGGTACTGCCCGTTCTATGGGTATCACCGTAGAAGACTAATGGGAGGTATTTACAATGGCTAAGATTGGAAAGAAATATGCTGACAGCGTAAAGCTGTACGACAGAAGCAAGCAGTACGACACCGCAGAGGCTCTTGACCTCGTTTGCCAGACTGCTAAAGCTAAATTCGACGAGACCGTCGAGATCCACATCCGTCTGGGCGTTGACTCCCGTCACGCAGACCAGCAGGTTCGCGGTGCAGTTGTTCTGCCCCACGGTACAGGTAAGAAGGTAAAGACCCTCGTTTTTGCAAAGGACGACAAGATTCAGGCAGCGCTCGACGCAGGTTCTGAGTACGCAGGCGGCATGGAGTACGTTGAGAAGATCACCAAGGAAAACTGGTTCGACTTCGACGTTGTTATCGCTACCCCCGATATGATGGGCGTTATCGGCCGTCTCGGTAAGGTGCTCGGTCCTAAGGGACTTATGCCCTCCCCCAAGAACGGTACTGTTACTCCCGACGTTGCTCGCGCCGTTAACGAGGCTAAAGCAGGTAAGATCGAGTACAGACTTGATAAGACCAACATCATCCACTGCCCCATCGGTAAGGTTTCCTTCGGTGCTGAAAAGCTTCAGGATAACTTCAACGCTCTCGTTGGCGCAGTTATCAAGGCAAAACCCGCCGCTGCAAAGGGTCAGTACATCAAGAGCTGCGTAATTGCCGCTACGATGGGCCCCGGCGTAAAGATCAATCAGGCAAAGCTTGGCTGATAAGCTAACTGTAAAAAGGTTCTCGGAACACCGAGAACCTTTTTTTGTTCTTGACACAACATGGGAAAAGTGATATAATTAACGCAACAGATACAATATTATCCACGAAAGGAAAATAACAATGAAAAAACTTATAAGCGTTTTCATCGCCACAGTTATGCTTTTCACAGCGGCTATCGGCGTATTTGCTTTTGCTGATGAAAAGGAAAACGTGCTTCTCTGCACCGATGACGAGGGCTTTGCGGAAGCAAATCAGAACGTCGCAAAATGGCAGCAGGCAGGCTCGGGCAACGTTTTCTACTACGACTACCTTGCGGCGGTTGCGGCAGGCAAAGAGCTTCTCGCGGGCAATGACCCCGGTGAGGCATATAAGCTCCGTCTCCCCACGTACTCCGGCTCCGGCACAGCATCTATGTGCGACGGCGTAAAGGACAGCAGCAGCGCAACCCACCAGTTCACCAAGGACAGCCTTACCATGGGCGAAAAGACCTATGACCACGCATTCGGCTACTGCTTCAAGGAAGCTGTGACCGTTGACGGATTTGCATTCTACGCTTCCGCCAAGAACGACGAAAAGCCCGCGCTCATCACAGGCGTTGACGTTTACGGCGGCAATCGCGGCGCAGATGGCACGGTTGAGTACACCCTTCTTTGGTCCTCGGGCGATGCCAATATTCAGGACACCAAGACCGCCGAGGGCGCGGCACACGCTACCGGAAGCTTTGAGGCAGTCACCATAAATTACGTTAGATTTGCAGTAAAAACCGACCTTACCGAGGGCAACAGCTCCTACAGACCGTATGAATGCGAGCTTTTTGCCGCATCCAATGACACTACTGCGGAAGTAACTACCGCGCCCGAGGGCGGCGAAAACACTCCCGCATCCGACCTCAAGGTTGCTGTGTGGACAAAGAACGGTGCTTGGGTAACCGCTGACGAGCTTGCGGCTATCAAAGCTGGCTTTGAGTCTCACCTCGCGGCAACAGGCGCGGCATCTGTCTCCATTAGCTGGAACGAGATCACTACTGACGGTAACAAGGTTGCCGATCTCGGTGCGGCTGTTAACGCCGCGGGCGACTATGACATAATCGTTGGTTGCGGTAACAACGTAAACAGCACGGCTGGCGTAAGCATTGATAAAAAGGCTGACATCCTCACCTCCATCGTTGCGGCAGGAAGAAAGGTTGCTCTTCTTGACGCCGAAAACACCTACGCGGAGCTTCTTTATAGCTATCTGACCACCGCCGGAAGCGAGGCTACCACCGAGACTCCCGCTACTACTGTAGCTCCCGACACTACCAAGGCTCCCGACACCTCCGCAACTCCCGAGACCACCAAGGCTCCCGAGACTACCAAGGCTCCCGAGACTACCAAGGCTCCCGAGACTACCAAAGCTCCCGACACCTCTGCAACTCCCGACACCTCTGCAACTCCCGACACCTCTGCAACTCCCGACACCTCTGCAACTCCCGACACCTCCGCAACTCCCGACACCTCTGTAACTCCCGACACCTCCGCAACTCCCGACACCTCTGCAACTCCCGATACTTCCGCTACTCCCGACGGTGACGATACCACCGCTACTCCCGACGGCGACGAAGATGCAAACGAACTGAAGGTTGCTCTTTGGACCAATGTTAACGGAACGGGCGGCAAGCAGCTCACGGCTGATGAGGTTGAGGCTATCAAGGTAGCTCTCAACAAGCTTCTTGAAAACGCAGGCTATGACCTTTCCAAGATAAATATCACATGGACCGAGCTTTGCGAGGAAACCGGTTCCGGTGTAGAAAAGCTCGTTCCCATTACCAACGAAGGTAAGTTCGATGTTCTCCTCGGCGCAGGCTCAAATGCTCTTGATAAGGGCGTTATCGGCGTTTCTATCGCCCAGATGCATTCCAGCGTTTGTGCTGTCGGCAGACGTGCAGTTCTTATCGATGCTGATAACGATGCAGCCGTTATCCTTTACAACTACGTAACCACCGGCGAGGGCATTGATTCCGACGATACTTCTGCAACTCCCGACGATACTACCGTAACTCCCGACACTTCCGCAACTCCCGACACTTCTGCAACTCCCGACACCTCCGCAACTCCCGACACCACCAAGGCTCCCGAGACCACCAAGGCTCCCGAGACCACCAAGGCTCCCGAGACTACCAAGGCTCCCGAGACCACCAAGGCTCCCGACGGCAGCGATAACCCCAAGACAGGCGACGCAAGCGCCGCTGTGGTTTTCGCAACCATCGCAGTTGTTGCTCTCGGCGGAACCGTTATCGCTTCCAAGAAGAAATTTGACTAATTAAAACGTAAACACAGGCGCACCGCATCGGTGCGCCTGTACTTTTTCCATTCACTCCCCGACTCTTTGGTGATTTTTCTCATTTTGTAATAAAAAATTCACAAAAATAGTAAAAAGTTGTTGACTTTTTACTATTTTCTGTTATAATTAATAATACCAAATTATATTTTTAGAAAGGATATAACAATGAAAAAGATCACTTCTCTTGTTCTTGCTCTCGCAATGCTCTGCGCTATGCTCATTCCCATGGGTATTTCCGCATCTGCTGCCGAGACAAACACCCTTCTGAAGTCCTATGCTGATGCAAAGGACGGCGACAAGCTCATCGACCTTCTCTTTGGTCAGACCAGCGGCGCATACCAGCCCCATATGTTTGGTAACGGCGAAGAAAGCGCTCACAAGCACGCTTGCTACAACACTTCTAACCCCCACGTTGACGTTGCTGAAGATGGCTCTTCCATGACCATCGTTAACGACGACCAGGACGCTGAGGGTGACCAGTGCGGTAACCTCCAGTACGGCGGCAAGATCGACGGCCTCAAGGCAGGTAAGGACGCAAGCGGCAACAACTACAAGTACACTTACGTTTTCCAGGCTAAGTTCCAGGCTGAGAACTCTGCTAACAAGCACAGCGGCTTCTACTTCTGCCTCAACGAAAACCTCGCTACCTACACCGACGCTCTTGGCAGAACCATCACCAACATCCCCGACAGAGACGACGGACACACCGGCGCTTACGGCTGGTGGGGACACCCCCTCAAGTCCGACGGCAATACCGAGATGCGTTACCACGTAATTCTCAGAGACGGTTCCACCATCAAGAACCTTACCAGCTCTCTCACCGATGATTTCAAGAACGCTGTTAAGGCAGGTATCGAGAACTGGTACGATATCGTTATCGAGATCGACGGCTACAAGATGAACATCTCCTTCAACGGCACCGAGCTTGGCTGGTACGACTTCACCGACGTTGCTGCTGCAGTTAACGGCGACAGCACCGACCTTGCTTTCGTAGCAAGACTCTTCAACGAGGATATGACCCTCGGTGTAAAAAATGTTTCCATCTACAAGGGCATAGACCTTGATTTCTCCGCAGACGACACCACCGCAGCTCCCGACACCACCAAGGCTCCCGAGACTACTGCAGCTCCCGACACCACCGCAGCTCCCGACACCACCGCAGCTCCCGACACCACCGCAGCTCCCGACACCACCGCAGCTCCCGACACCACCAAGGCTCCCGAGACCACCAAGGCTCCCGAGACCACCAAGGCTCCCGAGACCACCAAGGCTCCCGAGACCACCAAGGCTCCCGAGACCACCAAGGCTCCTTCCTCCGGAAAGGTTTACAGCTCCCTCAAGGTTGCTCTTTGGACCAACGTTAACGGAACAGGCGGCAAGCAGCTCACCGCTGATGAGGTTGGGGCTATCAAGAAGAACCTCAACACCATTCTTACCAACGCAGGCTACGACCTCTCCAAGGTAAAGATCACATGGACTGAACTTTGCGAGGAAACCGGTTCCGGTGTAGAAAAGCTCGTTCCCATCACCAACGAAGGTAAGTTCGACATCCTTCTCGGCGCAGGCTCAAATGCTCTTGATAAGGGCGTTGAAGGTGTTTCCATCGCGCAGATGGATTCCAAGATCTGTGCTGTCGGCAGACGCGTAGTTCTCATCAACGACAAGAACGCAGTTGCGGCTGTTCTTTACGAGTATGTAACAACCGGTAAGACCACCGGCTACCCTGCTCCCGAGACCGGCGACGCAAGCACCGCTGTATTCTTCGCGATCATCGCTGTTGTTGCTCTTGGCGGAACTGTTATCGCTTCCAAGAAGAAATTCAACTAATTAAAACATAAACACAGGCGCATCTGCATTGCAGATGCGCCTGTGTTTATTAAAAAAGTGGTGGAACAGCGACCTGCTTTATCGCAGGTCGCTGTTCCACCCATTTTATTTACGCTTACAGCGTTTTTATGATCATTTCGTGTATTTCCTCACGGGACATACCAAGCACCACGGACAATTCACCGTAAAGACTGGTCTTGGCGATATGCTCGGCATCGTTGTCGATATCGGGCAGACGGCGGCGAGTGCGCTTGAATTCCTCGCGGCGCTGAACCGCAGTCTTGATAACGCTTATGTACTCCCTCGGTTCAACCGTTGCCAAATGCTCGCGGTAAATATCGCGGCGTTTCTTTTCTAACGGGACTTCCACAATGCCTATCTCATCGACGGCGGCAAGCAAAGCCCTTGCCTCTTCCGCGGAAATAAGCGGGCGCATGATCACCTTGTCGTTGTCAACGGGTGTGTAGATAACAAGATTTGCTCTGTCGGACGTTGGTGACAGCTTATAAAAAAGTCTTGTGTCGTCGGCACCAAACGGCGATTGCCCTATCTCTTCCACACGGCAAACTCCATTTGTTCCGTACACCATAAGCTCTCCGACAGAAAACATTTTCTCACCTCTTCCCAAATCGACCGATGTGTTAATTCTTTATACACATATTATACCATTTTTTTTAGTATTTGTCAAAGGATTAGCGGAAAAAAAGTTTTATTTTTTTAAAATTTTGGCTTGTATAACTGCCACTTTTGCGTTATAATATATACTGTATTAATGTGTATAAAGGATATATCAGATATATGGCTAATGAAATGAACTATGACCGCGAAATGATACGCAATTTTTCCATAATTGCACATATCGACCACGGAAAATCAACTCTCGCTGACCGTCTGCTTGAGGCTACGGGCGCGGTGGCTCGCCGTGATATGGAAGAACAGCTCCTCGATAATATGGAGCTTGAGCGCGAGCGCGGAATAACCATCAAGGCGCGCGCCGTAAGGCTCGATTACGCCTCGCCCGACGGTAAAAACTACGTATTCAACCTTATCGACACCCCAGGTCACGTGGACTTTAACTACGAGGTCTCGCGTTCACTAAACGCCTGCGAGGGTGCGCTCCTCGTCGTTGACGCGACGCAGGGCATTGAGGCACAAACGCTTGCAAATGCATATCTGGCGGTGGACGCAAATCTCGAAATCATCCCCGTTATAAACAAAATAGACCTGCCTTCCGCAGACATTGACCGTTGCAGAAACGAAGTCGAGGACATCATCGGCATTCCCGCCGAGGACTGCCCCGCCGTATCCGCAAAAACGGGACTTAATATCTCCGACGTGCTGGAAGCGGTTGCGCACAACATCCCCGCACCCGCGGGCGACCCCGACGCGCCGCTTCGCGCGCTGATATTTGACTCCTACTACGACTCATATCTCGGCGTTGTGGTCTATATCCGCATTATGGACGGCACTCTGCGTCAGGGCGACAAGATACGCCTTATGAGCAACGGCGCGACATTTGACGTTACCGCCGTCGGCTCTATGGAAGCGTTCGGACTCAAAAACCGAGGAATTCTCCGCGCGGGCGAGGTCGGATATCTCACCGCCTCGATAAAAAACGTTTCCGACACGCGCGTTGGCGACACCGTAACGCTTGCCGATTCGCCCGCCGACGAGCCGCTTCCCGGCTTTCAGGCAGTCCACCCCATGGTGTACGCGGGTATTTACCCCGAGGACGGCGCACGCTACGGCGACCTGCGCGATGCACTTGAAAAGCTCCGGCTCAACGATGCCGCACTGACCTTTGAACCCGAAACGTCAACGGCTCTCGGCTTTGGCTTCCGTTGCGGATTCCTTGGACTTTTGCACATGGAAATAATCGAGGAAAGGCTTGAGCGTGAGTTCAACCTTGACCTTATCACCACCGCGCCGAGCGTTATCTACGAGGTAAAGCTGAAAAACGGCGAGCGCGTGAGAATAGACAATCCCTCAAGCTACCCCGCACCCGACGATATCGACACCGCGTATGAACCGATAGTAAAGGCGAGCATCATCGCACCCGTGGAATACGTGGGCGGACTGATGGAGCTTTGTCAGGACAGGCGAGGTACGTTCATTGATATGAAATACCTTGACGCCATCCGCGTGGAGCTTCACTACGAGCTTCCGCTAAACGAGATAATCTACGACTTTTTCGACGCGCTCAAGAGCCGTTCGCGCGGATACGCGTCGCTCGACTATGAGTTTTCCGAATACCGCCCCTCGAAGCTGTGTAAGCTGGACTTTTTGCTCAATGCCGAGCAGGTGGACGCGCTGTCCTTTATCGTCCACGAGGAAAAAGCGTACGGCAGAGCACGCAAGCTTGCGGAGCGACTCAAGGAAAACATACCGCGCCAGCTCTTTGAGATACCGATACAGGCCGCCATCGGGTCGCGCATCATAGCGCGCGAGACCGTAAAGGCTCTGCGTAAGGACGTGCTTGCAAAGTGCTACGGCGGCGATATTACGAGAAAAAAGAAGCTGCTTGAAAAGCAAAAAGAAGGTAAAAAGAAGATGCGCAAGCTCGGCTCGGTGCAGATCTCGCCCGAAGCCTTCATGGCTGTACTAAAGCTCGGCGACGATTGATGCCGAAGAAATGAGGTAACTATGAAAGAAAGAAAACCGCTGGGACTATACGTACACATCCCATTTTGCCGCAGTAAATGCGATTACTGCGACTTCTGCTCGATTGTGCCGAACAGCAGTTCCGTGGCCGAGCATTACACCGACGCGCTCATCCTTCAAATGGAGGACAACAGCGCAAAGCTCCGCCCCTACCTTATCGACTCCGTATACATCGGCGGCGGAACGCCCACCGCGCTTGACGAAAAGCGTCTTGCAAGAATAATTGAAAACATCTACCGCAATTTCAAAATCGCTAAAAAGGCTGAATTTACCGTAGAAGCAAATCCCGCAACCTGCGAATACCATTATTTCCGCCGTCTGCGCAAGCTCGGCGTAAACAGACTCAGCATGGGACTGCAAAGCGTCCATGACAATGAGCTTCGCGCCCTTGGCAGAATACATACCTTTGCGGAATTCAAGGACACCTACGCGGACGCTCGCGACGCGGGCTTTGACAACGTAAATCTTGACCTCATGTACGGAATACCCGAACAGAGCGAAAAGAGCTTTTCCGAAACGCTGTCAGCCGTTACCGCGCTTGAGCCTGACCATATCTCAATGTACGCCCTGAAAATCGAGGACGGAACGCCCTTTGCCCATCGAAAGGATGCGCTCGTGCTTCCCGACGAGGATGCGCAGTATTCAATGTATATGAATGGCGTTGAATATCTCGCCACTCGCGGCTTTGAGCGCTATGAGATATCCAATTTCGCCCTCGACGGAAAATACTCGCAGCACAATCTCAAATATTGGCACTGCGATGAATATTTCGGACTTGGCGCTGCCGCGCATTCCTTTATTGAAGGCGAGCGCATCTCCACAACGCGAAACGTCCGTGACTTTATCGACGGGCTTGAGGTCATCAACAGCGATATCAACATAATAGACTCCAAGACCGCCGTCAGCGGAAACGCGCTGATGGATGAATACGTTATGCTCGCAATGCGCCTTTCGAAAGGCATAAACTGCGCAGAATTTCAACAAAGATTCGGCGTTGACTTTAACGAGAAATACGGCGTTCTTCTTGATGACTACATAAACGACGGATTTGTGCAAAAGGACGATGCGGGCTACCGATTTACGTCGCAGGGAATGTTCGTTTCCAATTATATTCTCTCAGACGTGCTGGGACTTGACGTAGATGCATAAATTCCCATTGACAAAAAATCGATTTTAGTATAAAATAATAATAGAAATATGTGAGGTAAACAAAATGAGTGACGAAAAGAATCTCCCCATCGACGGCGAAGAAGCAGAGATCATAACTCTTCTCGATGAGGATGACAACGAAATACAGTTTGAGCTTATCGGCGGATACACCGATCGCGGCGTGCAGTATTTTGCGTTGATACCCGTTGGAAGTGCCGACGAGGATGGCGGATTTGACGAGTATATCATACTCAAGAGCGTCGAAGGCGAGAACGGCGAGGAGCTTGTCGAGATAGATGACGATGCGGAATTTGAGCGCATTGCGGCAATCTTTGACGATGCGTTTGACGCCGAGTACGACTACGACGAGGAGTAATTTCCTAAATTTGATCTTTAACCTGCTTAGTTCGTGATAATCGCACATAGAGGAACCTACACTTAATTAAAGGGACTCGAAATAAGGGTTCGGCGGCTGTTTTGCAGACCTCCCCGACGGATGCATCGATTGACTTGTCTCGGCTTTCGTTGGGATGTTGGGAGCAGTGATGCCAATGATAGAGGCCCACCTTGCACAGCAGGGTTTCCCACAGGCGGTTACACGGCTCGGCGGGGGTTTGAGGTGCAAAACGCAGTGCGTTTTGCAGTGAAGCTGTGCCTGCGGCGCAGTGAAGCGCGCTTCGCAAGTGAAGTAGCGGCTTCGCCGCGTGATGCGTTTGCCTTACGGCAAACAGGAAGGAAAAAATGTGAAGAAACTCCCGTTTCTTCACATTTTATTTTTAAATTGCTTTTTGCGCCGCAAAAAGCTACCACAACGTTTGCCAACGGCAAACACTTCACTGCGGCGAAGCCGCTACTTCACTTGCGAAGCAAACTTCACTGCGGCAAAGCCGCTACTTCACTTAAAAAGCCGTGGCTTGCGCCACGGCTTTTTTAACTCATTTTCTTTTCTCTATTTTATCGCGGCGTACCGCTGATACATTTCCATAGGGGCTCTATATAAATTATATCTAAATCCCTTGCGGGAGAATGAGAAAAATGCGCTTTTCGATTACTTTGCGTAATCTACGGCTCTTGATTCCCTGATAAGATTTACCTTTATCTGACCGGGATACTTGACTTCCTCGCGTATCTTTGCCGCCATATCGCGTGCAATCACCTTCATACCCTCGTCGTTTACCTCCTCGGGCTTGACCATTACGCGAAGCTCTCTGCCTGCCTGAATTGCATACGCCTTATCAACGCCTCGGAATTCCTTTGCGATCTCCTCGAGCTTTTCAAGACGCTTGATGTAGTTTTCCAGATCCTCTCTGCGCGCTCCGGGGCGTGCCGCGGAAATAGCATCCGCCGCCTGAACGAGAACGGCAATTACGGTCTTGGGTTCTACGTCGTTGTGGTGAGCCTCGATAGCGTGAACGACCTCGCGGCTCTCCTTATACTTCTTTGCGGCATTTACGCCGATCTGGACGTGTGTTCCCTCAACGTCATGCGGGAACGCCTTGCCGATATCGTGGAGAAGTCCCGCGCGGCGCGCCGTTGCGGCGTCTACGCCAAGCTCTTCAGCCATCATTCCTGCAAGGAATGCTACCTCAACAGAGTGCTTCAGCACGTTCTGTCCGTAGCTGGTACGGTAACGCAGTCTGCCAAGCAGTCTTACAAGCTCGGGGTTGAGTCCGTGAACGCCAACCTCGAACGTAGCTCTCTCGCCCGCCTGCTTGATACCCTCGTCTACCTCTCTGCGCGCCTTTTCGACCATTTCCTCGATGCGCGCGGGGTGGATGCGTCCGTCTGCTATCAGCTTTTCAAGAGCGAGTCTTGCGACCTCGCGTCTTACGGGATCAAATCCCGAAAGAGTGATAGCATCGGGGGTGTCGTCGATAATAAGCTCAACGCCCGTAAGCGTTTCAAGCTTGAGAATGTTTCTACCCTCTCTGCCTATGATGCGTCCTTTCATATCCTCGCTGGGGATCGCCACCGCCGTAACCGTCGTTTCTGCAACGTGGTCAGCGGCACAACGCTGAATAGCAAGAGAGATGTAGTTTCTGGCTTTTTGGTCTGCTTCGTCCTTGAACTGCTCCTCAAGCTCGTCCATTCTCTGGGCAAACTCGAATTTTGCAACGGTCTCCATTTTCTCGAAAAGCTCAGCCTTCGCCTCGTCGGCGGTGAGTCCCGAAATTCTTTCAAGAGCTAACTGCTGCTCTGCGAGAGCTTCCTCGACTTTAGCGCGAATGGTATCGTTTTCCTTGAGCTTTCGGTCAAGCTGCTCGTTTTTCTTTTCAAGCTGCTCGGTCTTTTTGTCAAGAGCCTCTTCCTTTTGCGCAAGCCTGCGTTCGGAACGGGAGACCTCGGAACGGCGTTCCTTTATCTCGCGCTCTGCCTCGGTACGGAGTTGATTTATCTCCTTTTGCGCTGAAACCATCGTCTTGTTTGCTTCTGCCTCGGCTTTTATTTTTGAATCAGCCTCGATCTGCTTTGCTCGTTCCTCTGCCGTTCCGAGCTTACGCTTCGCTATCGCCTTACGGACTAAAAAGCCGATAAGTATACCGAGAAGCAACGCCGCAACGCCGATGCCCGAACAAAGAGCAATTACCAAAATAGGATCCATTTTGCACCTCCTTTTCTGAATGTGATAAATTAAATAATAATATTTTAGGATAAAAATATATATCCGATATTAATTTTATCACAATAAACACCGAATGTCAAGGTAAAAAGGAAAAAACAAAAGCCCAAAAATTCAAAAAAATGCATAAATTTCCAAATCGATTAATTTTTCTTGACAAAGCAATGCAAAAGTAGTATAATTTAATATATATATCAAAATTTTATTATCGGGAAGTCTGCCCTTTGCAGACAGCCCCATGATAGGAGCATAAAATGCTAAAAAGTATGACAGCTTACGGCCGCAAAAGCGTTCTTACTCCTTGCGGCAGAGATATCACGGTTGAAATCAAATCCGTAAACAGCAAATTTCTTGACTTTTCGGTGAAATTACCCCGCCAGCTCTCACCCCTTGAGGCGCGCATAAAGACCGCCGTGACGGATCGCGGCATCAGCCGCGGCAGAGTGGAGATGTTCATCACCTACCGCCGCGCCGACTCGGGCAACACTACCGTGGAGCTTGACCGCGGCTATACCGAGGGGTATATCGCCGCATTGCGTGAGCTGCGCGACCGCTACGGGCTAAAGGACGATATCTCCGTTATGAGCGTTGCCGCAAACCACGACATCTTTTCCGTGACCGATATCGGTGAGGACCTTGACGAGGTATGGCCTCCGCTAAAGGACACCATTGACGCCGCTATCGACGAATTTCTTGACGAGAGATGCCGCGAGGGTGAAAACCTGCGTGCCGACCTGCTTACAAAGCTTGACATTCTCCGCGTTGGCGCAAAGCGCATAAGCGAGCTGTCCGAAAAGGACGTCTCGGGTGCGCGTGACCGCATACGCTCCCGCCTGCAAACGATACTTGAGGACAACCGCATAACCATAGACGAAAACAGGGTGCTGACCGAGTGCGCCATTCTCGCTGACAAGCTCGCTATTGACGAGGAGCTTGTGCGCCTTGCATCCCACATCTCCGCCATCGAGGAGATGCTCGCATCAAGCGAGCCCGTCGGACGCAAGCTGGATTTTCAGCTTCAGGAGGTCAGCCGCGAGATAAACACCATCGGCTCAAAATGCCAGAACGCGGATATCGCCAAGATCGTCGTTAAAATGAAAAACGAGGCGGAAAAGATCCGCGAACAGGTACAAAATATTGAATAAGCCGCCAAAAGAAAGGCAAAAAATATGAAATTCATAAGCATTGGATACGGAAACATGGTAGCCGTTGAGCGCGTTGTTGCGCTTGTAAGCCCCGATTCCGCACCCGTAAAACGACTCATACAGGATGCCAAGGAAATGGGACGGATAATCGACGTTTCCTGCGGCAGAAAAACACGCGCCGTTATCATAACGGACTCCGAACACGTCATCCTATCCGCACTCCAGTCCGATACCATCGCCGCTCGTCTTGAGGGCGGCACGGACACTGCCGACGACGAGGAATGACACCCAACACGGTTATAAAATATCTATATACAAGGAGCAAAAAATGATCTACCCCACTATCAAAAAACTTACCAAAGGAAAATTCAACAGATACCAGCTTGCCGTCGCTACCGCAAAGGGCGCGCGCATCATCACCGATGAGTACACCGAACAGCGCCGCACCGCAGAAAAGAATCTGACCGGCAACAAGGACACCGACCGCGTTATCATGGAAAACGCCGTCAACCCCGATTACCGCAACAGAAAGGCTGTAAAAATAGCCATCGACAAGATAGACAGCGGTGATTTCGTTATCATCGAAACAAACGAAGACAACGAATACAGCCTCGGAGAGACCGAAAACGCCAAGTAAGAAACCAAGAAAGGAGTATCGCTATGACTAATACGAATAACGCTACTCCTGCGGAGCTTTTCGTCGGCGTCCACGTGCTCGACGCGCCTGCGGCGGCAGATAGGGAATACACCTATTTCGTCCCGCCCGAACTGCGCGAGGGTGATTCTGTCTCCGAGGGGTGCTTTGTCAGCGTGCCGTTCGGCGCGGGAAACCGCAACCGATTGGCGCTTGTCACCTCGGTCAGCACGACGACAGAACTTGACCGAAAAACGGTAAAACCCCTCTTCGCCGTATGCTCCGAAAAAATACGCCTATCCCCCGAGCTTCTTGGGGTGTTCCGCTTTACGAAAAGCGGAACGCTCGCATCCACCTCGGACGTCATTCACGCAATGATACCCTCGGCGGCGCTCTCGCGCCTTTGCGAAACGTACAGCGTCACCGAAAAGGAGCTGTCCCCGCGCACCGAGCTTGATGCTACGGCTCTCCTTATGTACGAATATCTCCTTTCCCGTGACTTTGTCGGCGCGGACACCCTGCGCGCAAAGTTCGGCAAGGAAACCAAAAACGCGCTTGCGGCGCTACTGCGCAGAAAGCTGATAAGCCGCCAGCTAACGCTCAAGGAAAGCGCGGAAGCAAGCGAGAGCTATTACTCGCTCGCCTCGCCGCCCGGCTATATCGCATCCGTGCTTGACGGAAGCTGTAAGGATATGCGAAAAATAACGGCGGCAGGTCAGCGCGCCGTGCTTGAGGCGCTGTGCGCAAGCCCCGCACCGATGTCCGAAACGGAGCTTCGCTCCGTCGACGGCGTAAAAAAACCGCACATCAACGCTCTTGTGAAAAAAGGGCTTGTCCGCGAGGACAAGCGCCGCGTGCATCGCGACCTTGCGCTTCTTGAGGGCAAGCTATCCGTATCAAACGACGAAATATCTCTATCCAACGAGCAAAAAGACGCATTTTTCGCCCTGCGTGAGCTTACGCGAGGCGAAAAAGGAAGCGCCGCCCTGCTCCAAGGTGTAACGGGAAGCGGAAAAACGCAGGTAATGCTCGCCCTTATCGACGAGGTTCTGAATTCGGGAAGATCCGCAATTCTCCTGCTCCCCGAGATAGCCCTGACACCGCAATCAACGGCAATTTTCTGCGCCCGATACGGCGACAAGGTGGCTCTGCTCCACTCCGCGCTCTCGGCAGGCGAGAGGTACGATGCGTATCTGCGCATAAAAGAGGGCGATGCAAGGCTCGTTATCGGCACACGCTCCGCCGTGTTTGCGCCCGTGAGCGAGCTCGGGCTTATCATTATCGACGAGGAACAGGAGCATACCTACAAATCCGATTCTTCACCGCGCTACCACGCGCGAGATATCGCAAGATTCCGAGCGTGGAATGAGGGGGCTCTCGTGCTTCTTTGCTCCGCGACACCCTCTCTTGAAACCAGAAAAAAGGCAGAGGATGGCATTTATCACCACGTTTTTCTCAAAAAACGCTACGGAAACTCCGTTCTGCCGACCGTTACGGTGGCGGATATGCGCCACGAACCGCAAAACGGAAATCTCTCCCCCATCGGTTCGCTTCTTGCCGAAAAGCTGTGCGCTTGCTACGAGCGCGGCGAACAGGCGATACTTTTTCTTAACCGACGGGGATATAATAATTACATATCCTGCCTTGCTTGCGGCGAGGCGGTGAAATGTCCCCAGTGCAGTGTGTCGATGACGTATCACACCGCAAAGGGAAGCTACGAGCGCGGCGAGCTTGTCTGCCATTGGTGCGGACGGCGTATGCCCGTGCCTACGGAATGCCCCGAATGCCACTCCGGCCACTTAAACCGCGTGGGGTATGGCACACAGCGCGTGGAACAGGAGCTGAACGCTCTGCTCCCCGACGCTAAAATTTTAAGAATGGACACCGACACCACCGGCACGAAATCCGCATACGACGAACTGCTCGGCAGCTTCCGCCGGCACGAGGCGGATATTCTGCTCGGCACGCAGATGGTGACAAAAGGGCACGATTTCCCCGACGTTACGCTCGTCGGAGTGCTTCTTGCCGACTCGTCACTCTATTACGACGATTACCGCGCCGCCGAGCGCACGTTCTCGATGCTCACGCAGGTCATAGGACGCGCGGGCAGGCGGGATAAGGCGGGCGAGGCGATAATACAGACCTGCAACCCCGACCACGAGGTCATCCTGCTCGCAAAGGCACAGGACTACGAGAGCTTTTACAAGCGCGAGGCAAGATTGCGCCGCAACCTCGTTTTTCCGCCGTATTGCGATATCGCGCTTATCACCGTGACCTCGCGTGTGGAGACCGACTTGGCACTTGCCGCCTCGAACCTTGCGGCACGCTTGCGGACTCTGTCGAAAAGCGAGGAATATGAAAAAGAGCCGCTTATCATCTTCGGCCCGTTTGAAGCACCCGTCTACCGAGTTGACGGAAAGTACAGAATGCGGCTGGTGGTAAAATGCAAGCTGAACAAAACGGCGCGAGGGTTGTTTTCAACGCTTATGACCGATTTCGCAAAGCGCGGACGGGAAAGCGTGAGCATGAGTATAGATTTTAATCCCACAAATTTATAAGAGGAAACCATGGCAAAACGAAAGATACTGACAGACGGCGACAGCACACTCCGACAGGTGTGCAAGCCCGTTGAAAAAATCACACCGAGAATCGAAACTCTCCTTGACGATATGATAGAAACGATGCGTGCCGCAAACGGCGTGGGACTTGCAGGCCCGCAGGTGGGCGTGCTTCGCCGCATCGTAGTGGTGGAGACCGAACCGGGCAAGCCCATTGAGCTTATCAACCCCGTGATAATAGATTACGCGGGCGAGCAAGAGGGCGCAGAGGGCTGTCTCTCAATACCCGGACGCTCGGGAATCGTAAAACGCCCGATGAAGGTCAAAGTTCGCGCCCTTAACCGCAAGGGCGAGGAATTTACCGTTGAGGGAACGGAGCTGCTTGCGCGCGCGTTCTGCCACGAGCTTGACCACCTTGACGGCACTCTCTACACCGACCGCGCCGAGTATATGCTCGACGAGGACGATCTCGAGGTCGAAACTCCCCGAACAAGACTGCGTAAGCACGCGAGAAGAAAGTAAACACGCCGATGGCGTTTTTACAGTGAAATCCATTCCTGCGGAATGGGTGAAATACGCCTACGGCGTGTGAAATATTTGCCCACGGGCAAATGTGAAATATTTTGCTTCGCAAAATGTTAAGGAAGCTTTTTGCTACGCAAAAAGCCACCGAAATTATTCATTATTCATTAAACAACCCAAAAAGGATAACCGATGAAAATTTTATTTATGGGCACGCCCGATTTTGCGGCGATACACCTTCGTGCGCTGTGCGACTACGCCGCCGAGGGCGGTGACGAGATAGTGGGCGCGGTGACGCAAGAGGATAAGCCGCGCGGACGCGGCTACAAGCTGACTCCGCCGCCCGTAAAGGTCGCGGCTATGGAGCGCGGCATCCCCGTTTATCAGCCCGCAACGCTCAAAGACGAAAGCTTTGCAGAGCTGCTCTCCGCACTCGCGCCCGACCTTATAGCCGTGGTTGCATACGGCAAGATACTGCCCAAAAACGTGCTTGACTTCCCGCGCTACGGTTGCGTGAACGTCCACGGCTCGCTTCTGCCCGAATATCGCGGAGCTGCGCCGATGCAACGCGCGATAATCGACGGCAAAAAGCTGACGGGCATCACCACGATACTTATGGCCGATGGGATTGACACGGGAGATATGCTCCTGCGTGCCGAGCTTCCCATCGAAAATGACGATAATTTTGAGTCCGTCCACGATAAAATGGCATCTCTCGGCGCAGAACTGCTCAAAAAGACGGTAGATGCGCTGAAAAACGGCACGGTAACGCCCACGTCCCAGCCCGACGGCGCGACATACGCCGCTAAAATTGAAAAAAACGATTGCGTAATAGATTTTACTCTTGACGCAAATACTATTTATAACCGCGTACGCGGACTCTCACCGTTCCCGCTTGCATTTACGCACCTGCCCGACGGAAATATCCTGAAGGTCGTTGCCGCGCGAGTTGACGCCGCCGCCGAAAGTGCCGAGGTAGGCACGGTAGTCGCGCTTGACGGCGCGATAACGGTCGCCTGCGGCGAGGACGGACGCGAAAGGCTGAGCCTTTTGCAGATACTGCCCGCAGGAAAGGGCAGAATGAACGCCGCCGACTTCATCCGCGGCAGAAAGCTGAACGTAGGCGACAAGCTGTCCTAAATAAGGAAGCTTTTTGCCTTTCGGCAAAAAGCTACCTTCACTATTCACTATTCACTATTCACTTTTCACTGAAAACGCGAAGCGTTTTCCCCTGCGTCATCCCGCAGGCGCGGCGCAATGTTCTGCGACGCGGCAAGTGGATCTCGCAAAAATACCGCAGTATTTTTGCGCCCTATGTTCGCACCCGACTTTTCCCTTGCGGACTCTCGCCGTGTGCTTTGGCTGTGTGAAAAAGCGGCAGTCAGCGTTTGCCTCCCTCCGAGAGGGAGGTGGCACGGCTTGGCGTGACGGAAGGAGAGTGCGCGACAATATCACAAGCACTTATTCCATCAAGGCGCAGGCTCCTTCAGTCTCGCGTTCGCTCGACAGCTCCCTCTCGGAGGGAGCCATATATAGCAATCGCTTTTTAATAGTGCGTAGCCGTATTTTTTAGTGCTAAACACTAATAAATCAGTTCGGTGCGAACATCAAGCGCCGTTTTTCTGCGGAAAAACGGCGAGATTCACTCGCTCTTACTCGAAGTAGCTCGTAAGAGCTTCGGAATGACGCTAAAGGGTTCGCCGTTCCCGCCACCTTAACGCATATCAATACGCTAAAAATCGCTTTTCTTCTCAATAGGAATGCTTTTTGCATAGCAAAAAGCTACCTTAACATTTTGCGCAAGCAAAATATTTCACATTTGCCCAAGGGCAAATATTTCACACGCCGCAAGGCGTATTTCACCCGACGAAGTCGGATTTCACTGAAAACGGCAAAGCCGTTTTCCAAAGGAGTTAATCATGCCCCTATTTTTATACTACTTTGACCCCACCTATATCCTCGTTATAATCGGACTTATAATATCGGTATGGGCGCAGATATCGGTCAATTCAACCTTCAAAAAATACTCGAAAATGAATACCATAAGCCGTATAAGCGGCAAGGATGCCGCCGAGATAGTTCTGCGCTCGGGCGGAGTAACGAACGTTCCCATCGGCGCGGTATCGGGCGAGCTTACCGACCACTACGACCCGCGCTCAAATTCCATCAGCCTGTCGACGCCCGTTTATTCGGCAAGCACAGCCGCCGCCGTGGGCGTTGCCGCGCACGAGGCGGGACACGCCCTGCAATACGCCGAGAGCTACTCACCCATAAAGCTCCGTATGTCTATACTGCCCGTTTGCAATTTCGCATCGGGCGCGGCTATGCCGCTGTTTCTTATCGGACTTTTTATCTCTTCGTTTAGCTATTCTACGTCAACATTCGGCTCTATTATGATGTACGGCGGAATAATCGCATTTTCCGTTGCGATGCTTTTTCAGCTCGTCACTCTGCCCGTTGAGTTCAACGCATCGCGCCGCGCGATGCAGGCGCTGACGGCATCGGGACGCTTTACGGACGAAGAGCTTGACGGCGCGCGCCGCGTGCTTCGCGCCGCCGCGCTGACGTACGTCGCCGCCCTTGCCGTGTCCCTCTTGCAAATTCTCCGCCTTGTCCTCATTGCGAGAAATCGCAGAGAATAAAATGCTTTTTGCATAGCAAAAAGCTACCTTAACATTTTGCGCAAGCAAAATATTTCACATTTGCCCAAGGGCAAATATTTCACACGCCGCAAGGCGTATTTCACCCGACGAAGTCGGATTTCACTGAAAACGCGTAGCGTTTTCCAAAGGAGCAACCATGCCATACAACGTCCGCCGCGCCGCCCTTGACATTCTTATGCGCCTCGGCGCAGACGAGGGCGAGGGATACTCCGCTATCCTGCTTGACGCCGCCATAAAAAAACACAATATCGGCGGCGCGGACAAGGCTCTGCTCTCGCGGCTGGTTTTCGGCGTTACCGAACGCCGCATAACCCTTGACTACGTCATCGCCGCCACCGCCGCGCGGCCCGCGGCGCGGCTTGATGCCGACGTGCTGAACATATTGCGCCTCGGCGTATATCAGCTCTTTTTCCTTGAAAAAATACCGCCCCACGCCGCCGTCAACGAAACGGTGGAGCTTGCCAAAAAATCGGGCAAGGGCTTTGTAAACGCCATTCTGCGCCGCCTTTTGCGCGACGGTATGCCCGCTCTGCCCGAAAAAAAGGACGGTAAAGTAAAATATCTCTCGGTAAAATACTCCATTCCGCGCGAGCTTTGCCGAAAATTTCTTGAAAACTTCTCGGACGAGAGGACGGAGGCGATATTTGCCGCCTTTCTCTGTCCGCCGCCCATAACCTTGCACGCAAACCTCTTGCGCCTTGGCAGAGAGGAGCTTATCGAACGCCTTGCACGCGACGGCATATCGGCGCATCCTACCGAAAACGCACCGTACGGCGTGCGGCTCGATGCCGCGCAGGGTCTGCCCGATGCTATCATGCGCGGTGACGCGTACGTTCAGGACGAGGCATCGCAGATATGCATAGCGGCGCTTGACCCCCACGAGGGCGAGAGAGTGCTTGACGCCTGCTCCTGTCCGGGGACAAAAGCCTTTTCCGCGGCGATGCGCATGAAAAACAATGGCGAGATACTCGCCTGCGACAAGCACGCATCAAAGCTTTCGCTTATCGAAACCTCTGCCGCACGGCTCGGCATTAACATAATCACCACGCGCGAGCGTGATTCGTCCATCCGCGACGCATCTCTTGACGGCGCATTTGACCGTGTTCTTTGCGACGTACCCTGCTCGGGATTCGGCGTTATCGCCAAAAAGCCCGAGATACGCTACCACTCGCTTGAAAAAGCAAGCGAGCTTCCCGCAATTCAGCGCGCGATACTCGATGCATCGAGCCGCGCAGTAAAGGCGGGCGGAACGCTCGTCTACTCCACCTGCACGCTCTTTTGCGAGGAAAATGAGGCGGTGGTCAGGGATTTCCTTGCCTCCCACGCCGATTTTACCCTTGTACCCTTTGAGGTCGGCAAATATTCCTCGGACGGAATGCTCACTCTGTCGCCCGACGAGGGGCATACGGACGGCTTCTTTATCGCCAAAATGATGCGCATAAAATAATTCTATATATTCAAGGTAAACAAAATGACAGACTCTGCCGTTGAAAAACAGAATATCGACCTTCTTTCGCTCGATTTCGATGAGCTGTCTGCGCTTGTCCTCTCTATCGGAGAGCCGAAATACCGCACCGAACAGCTCTTTTCGGGGCTTCACCGCGGTCTTTCGCCGCGCGAGATGACGAACGTGGGCAAAAAGGCGGCAGAAAAGCTCGATGCCGTTTCTGTTTGCCATTTTCCCGAAATAGCCGAAAAATACGTTTCCGCCGTGGACGGCACGGCAAAATATCTGCTCCGCCTGCACGACGGCAACTGCATTGAAACGGTGCTGATGCGCTACAAGCACGGCAACACCGTTTGCGTTTCCTCGCAGGTCGGATGCCGAATGGGCTGTACCTTTTGTGCCTCTACCATAGGCGGCAAGGTGCGTGACCTCAACGCAGGCGAGATACTCGCGCAGATCATCACCGTAGCACGCGACAGCCGCGAGCGAGTTGACAACATCGTGATGATGGGCATCGGAGAGCCGCTTGATAACTACGGCAACGTACTTAAATTTCTCCGCCTTGTTAACGATCCGCGCGGCATCTGCATAGGCTACAGGCACATATCCCTTTCCACCTGCGGACATGCCGACGGAATACGCCGCCTCGCACGCGAGGACTTGCCAATAACGCTTTCCCTTTCGCTCCACGCCCACAGCGACGAGGTGCGAAGCGCAATAATGCCCGTAAACCGCCGTTGGAACATAAGCGAGGTGCTTTCCGCGTGCCTTGAATATTACCGCGCAACGGGGCGCAGGATATCCTTTGAATACACGCTGATAAAGGGGCAAAACGCATCCGAGGAGGATGCCGCCGCCCTTGCCCGCCTTTTGAATTCTTCATTAAGGCAGGGCGAGCCGTTCCCAATACACGTAAACCTCATTCCCGTAAATCCCGTAAAGGAAACGGGACTGATGCCGCCCGATGCCGCCGCGATAAAGGCGTTTTCGGCAGAGCTTGAGAGGCGCGGTGTCCGCGCGACGGTTCGCCGCACGCTTGGGCCGGATATCAACGCATCCTGCGGACAGCTACGGCGCAGAGCCGCATTAAGTAAATAAAATCTCTTTAAAAATAAAAAGGCAAAAAAATGAAATTTTACGGAAAAACAGACGTCGGCTCGGTTCGACATGAAAATCAGGATTGCTACGGAATATTTGAGCTTCGCCCCGGTATCACCCTTTGCATCGTTTGCGACGGCATGGGCGGTGCGGCGGGAGGTGCGCTGGCTTCGAGTATCGCAATGGAGACGTTCGCATACGCCATTCGTGACAATATCCTGCCCGACTATCCCGACGAGCAGCCAAACCTCACCCCCGCCTCGGTAAAATACGCCCTGACAGCGGCGCTGAACGCCGCAAACGCGGAGGTTCTCCGCGTGGCGGACGAAAACGAAAGCGGAAGCCTTGACGGAATGGGAACGACGCTCGTCGCGCTTCTCATTGCGGACGGGGTTGGCGCGTTTTGCCTGAACATCGGCGACAGCCGGCTTTATGATATAACCAATAAGGAAATAGTTCAGGTGACAAAGGACCATTCGTACGTTCAACACCTTGTGGACATAGGTAAGCTTACATACGAGCAAGCCAAAACGTCACCCGTGCGCAACGTGATAACGCGCGCGGTGGGAATGGACGACGAGGTGAAGGCGGATATATATTCCCTTCCGCTTTATCTGCCGAACGTCCAAAAGCACTATTTCCTGCTTTGCTCCGACGGTCTTTCGGGCTGTGTGGCTGACCAGAGTATATTTGCCATGATGAACACGCCGCGCTCGCTTGACCAAAAAGCAGATGCGCTCGTTAAGGCGGCAAACGCCGCAGGAGGCCCCGACAATATAACCGTTCTCCTTGTAGAGCTTTAATACAAAACTTTATTGTGAGAAAATATGGAAAATAATTATACCTGTTATGAAAAATACGTCGGTACTCTGCTGGACGGCAAGTATCGGATAGAAAAATGCCTCGGCGTTGGCGGTATGGCGGCTGTTCTGCTTGCCCAAGACGTGGAAAAGGGCATTCGCGTAGCTATAAAATTGCTCCGCGACGAGTACACGGATAACAGCGACGCCGTAGAACGCTTTAAAAGCGAGGCGCAGGCAGTATCCATGCTGTCGCACCCAAACGTGGTCGGAATACACGATATCTCCCTTGACGGAGATATAAAATACCTCGTGATGGAGTACGTCGAGGGCGTTTCCCTGCGTGCGTATATGGATAAACGAGGAAAGCTCTCCTTTGCCGAGGTATCCTCGATATCCGAGCAGATACTCGCCGCGCTCAACCACGCGCACTCACACGGCATCATTCACCGCGATATCAAGCCGCAAAATATTATGCTTCTTAAAGACGGCTTCGTTAAGGTGATGGATTTCGGAATCGCAAAGCTCCCCGAGGTCGATGCCGAGATGTCCGACGAGGCGATAGGCACGGTATATTACATCAGCCCCGAGCAAGCCGAGGGAAAGCCGTACGACACACGCGCAGACCTTTACTCGGTGGGCGTGCTGATGTACGAAATGGCAACGGGTAAGCTCCCGTTTGACGATGACCGCCCCGTCAGCGTCGTTATGATGCAGATACACGACAAGCCCATACCGCCAAGGCGCGTAGACAGAAAAATCTCGGCAGGGCTTGAGACGATAATCCTCTGCTCAATGGAGAAAAATCCCAAAAACCGCTATCAATCCGCACTCGATATGCTGCGCGAGCTTCGCCGCATACGTCTGCACCCGAGCGCCGAGGCACTTACTCCAAAGCGCGTTGCAAGAAAAAAACGCTCCCAAAAGAATCTCGCGGAAAATCGCCCAAGCACCGCGACTTTCCCCGTTATACTCGGTGTTGCCGTGGCAATGTTCTTTGCTACGCTGATATCTCTGTTTTATATCATAAATAATTTGATGGGCGGCGAGGACGCAAAAAGCGTTGAAGTCCCCGCGGTGGAGGGGCTTGAATACACCACCGATGCCGAGATCGGCTTTAACGAGGATTTCGAAGTCATTGTTGAATACACGTATTCCTCATCCATTCCGTCGGGAACTATCATTTCCCAAGAGCCGTCGGGCGGAGCAACGAGAAAAAGCCCATGCGAGGTAAAGCTAAAGGTAAGTCTCGGCCCTGAGCTGGTAACGCTTAATGACTACACCATCATGGAATGGCGTGACGCTTACACCCAGCTTCGTAAGCATAATTTTGTCGTAAACAAGGTCTTTGAGGATAACTCCGCTATGCCCGAGGGATTCGTCTTTGCCACCGAGCCTGCCGCAGGCGCAAGACTTGAAATAGGCAGTACCGTTACCATTTTCATAAGCCGCGGCTCGGAAGCTTCGGTAAACATCGTTCCGAATTTCTTTGGTCTGACTGAAAAAATGGCAAAAGCGGCTCTTAAAGAAAACAAGCTCCTGACGGGTGACATCATATACACCCGTTCCTCGCTTCCTGCGGGAACGGTGGTGTATTTCACCCCCGCGGCGGGAACTGCCGCATACGCAAATACCACGGCTGTGAATTTCGTTATCAGCGGCGGCGCTGACTTTGAAACACGGTATCTGCCCGACGTTGAAAATATGACGGAGGCAGATGCGACGGCAAGGCTTAAAAATCTTGGGCTTACCGTGTTCGTTTCAACAGTAAAAAGCGCCTTGCCCAAGGGAACGGTGATAAAGCAATCCCCGTCGGAAACAGAATTTACCGCTTCCACAGTCTCCGTGACTCTGACCGTCAGCGGCGGCTCGCAATACGCACCCCAGCCCGTGCGCCTGCCCTCTCTGGCAGGACTGCCGCTTGAATCCGCAAAAAGCGGAATTACCGCGCTTGGACTGACCGTGGGCGAGATAAGCTATAAAAAGAGCGATCTGCCCGAGGGAACGGTGCTGGAGCAAACACCTGCCGCAGGCGAATATCTGACACCCGATGCGGCTGAAAGCGTGGTCGATCTGGTAGTAAGCGGCGGCCCGAATTACACTCCGCCGACTGTCAGCGCATTTGTGCCGAAGGTAGTCTCATTGAAGCTTGAAAAAGCCCTTGAACTGCTCGAAAGATACGGTTTTAGTCCAATTGTCAAGTATTCACCGTCCAAAGAGCCTGACGGCACGGTAATGTGGCAATCCGCAGAGCCCGGCACCACACTTGAAGGCCCGCAGGGCGAAATACCCATCACTATTCTCGTAAGCTATAATCCATAACCGTACGAAAGGAGGGATAGCTTGAACCTTGCGAAAAAAGCGTCAAACTTAAAAAACAAAAAAACACTTGTTTTGGTTGCGGCGGCATTGCTCGTTCTTGCTATCCTCGCCGCAGTTCTCCTCATCTTTGTCGGAAAAAGTGACGGCGGCAGTGAAGATATGTCCGCCGCGGCAGACCCCGTACCGATAGTGCAGGTCATCACCTCGGAAAACTATTTGAGCATAGCAAACGAGGTACTTCTGCCCCTGCTTGAGGAAAAAATAGGCACCTCGGCGGAAATATCGCTGGTTCTGCCCGACAAGGCAAGCGAGGGCTGTGCGCTTTCGCTGACTTTCGGAAACAGCGCCACCACCCCCGCCCAATGCTTTGCCCTGCACTCGGAGGTGGGCATTGACGGGTATATGATAAATATTCTTGATAACACTTCCGCTACGGCGGACTTCCTCTCGGACGAGGGTGCGCGCAATGCCGCGCTTGCCCTTGCCGCGTGCGTGGTCGCGGGGGATACTCCCTCCATTTCCAACAGCGGCGAGGCGGTGAGCGTCAGCCGCGGAAAAGGAGCTGAACTGCACCGCACCGTAAAGGTCGGCAGCCAAAGCTGCTCTGTGCTTTGCGTATCCGCGCCCGATACCGACACCAACACGATGAACGCCCTCTCGTCTCTTATAGACGCATCGGGCGCAGACATCCTCGTTTTCAACGGCGACCTTGACTGCGGTGCGAAAAACCGCGCCGAGCTTGCCGCCGCTTGGGAAAGCATAAACGCCATTCTTGAGCAAAAAGCCGTTTCATTTATCTACACGCTCTCAAACGAGGAGAGCTTGCCGCACACCATGATATCCGAGGTCGTATCCTCGATGGACAGATGCGTCGGCGGCGGATGCGGAGTTTACACAGTTTGCCGTAACGACGGCGAGCCGCTGACCTCGATAATAACCGCGTCGCATAATTCATCGGATGCCGCGGACGGCGTAGTTGCCGCCGTGGATGAGCTTATTCCGTTTTGGAAAAACACGACGGGAAAGAAATTCCCGTTGCTTGCCGTTTTTCCCGACGCGCCAAGCGACCTTTACAACACCGCCGCCTCGCTGTCGGCAAGCGGAACGCTCGTTCCCTGCACCGATACCGAGACGAACGCCATACTGAAGGCGGCATTCTCGGCTGAAGCTGACCACATTATCCTCGGCGGCTCGAAAAACAGCCGCGGCGTTGCCCCAAAGCTACTCGATAAGCTCCCCGAGGAATACACCTCGGCGCTGTCCCCCATGCTGGCTCTTTGCGGCTCGATAGGATTTTTGCAAGAGGGACTCGGCGGCAGATTTGAGCTTAACCACAGTCTGCGCGGCGGCGTGTGCTTTGCCGCTACGGCTGATTCGTGCGCTTTTTCCTATTTATATGCCCTAAAATATACCTGAAACCACAATATTTTTCCAAAATTCATATTATATTGACAAACGCCCGCGTTTGTTATAAAATATAGAGAAACACAAAAAATAAAATCACTCTACATAAAGGGGAATAAAACCATGTGCAACTGCAATTGTGCAAAAAGCGACCTTTCGCTGCTCAAGGACGTTCTTGACGAGTACGCCTCGGTCAAGGGCAGTCTTATCACCATTCTGCAAAAGGCGCAGGATATCTACGGATATCTGCCCACAGACGTTATATATCATATAGCAAGCAAGGTCGGTACTACTCCTGCCGAGGTAATGGGCGTTGCCACGTTCTACACCCAGTTCAGACTTAAACCCGTCGGAAAATACCTCATCATGCTCTGTCAGGGTACTGCCTGCCACGTTAACGGCTCGGAAAAGATAGAGACCGCTATCTGCGAGCATCTCGGTATCAAGGACGGCGAGACCACCGACGACGGACTCTTTACCCTCAAGGACGTTGCGTGCCTTGGATGCTGCAGTCTTTCGCCCGTTATGATGATAAACGGTGAGACGTACGGAAGCCTCACCCCCGAAAAAGCAATTTCCGTCCTGCAAAAACTCAAAGAGGAGGCAACAAAATGAGAATAACTGTTGGTGAGGGCAGCTGCGGTATCGCCGCAGGTGCGCATAAGGTATTTGAAGCTCTCACAGCCGCGGGAGCAACTCCCTCTATCACAGGCTGTATAGGTATGTGCTTCCTTGAGCCGATAGTTGATATCTACGAGGACAAAACGCTCCTGCGCCGCCTTGTAAAGGTAAAGGCAGAGGACGCAAAGACTATTGCGGATGCCGTTAAATGCGGCGACCTTTCAACCCTTGACTACATAACCATTACCGACGAGGATGCTTCATTCCTCGAGAAGCAGACTCGTATCGCGCTTCGCAACTGCGGCGTTATCGACCCCACGAGCCTTGACGATTACAAGAGCCGCGACGGTTACGCCGCGCTTAAAAAGGTACTTTCAATGACTCCCGAAGCCGTCATTGAGGAAATAAAGATATCGGGACTTGCGGGCAGAGGCGGAGCAGGCTTCCCCACTTGGTTTAAGTGGAACGCCGCGCGCCAGTCCGTTTCCGAGACGAAATACCTCATCTGTAACGCTGACGAGGGCGACCCCGGCGCGTTTATGGACAGAGCCGTTATCGAGAGCGACCCCCACAATCTCATTGAGGGTATGCTCATCGGTGCGTACGCCATCGGCGCAAAGGAAGCGGTAGTTTACGTCCGCGCCGAGTACCCCCTTGCCATCGTGCGCCTTACCGACGCTATCAAAGAGGCGAAAAAGGCGGGCTACCTCGGTCAGAACATCCTCGGAAGCTCCTTTAGCTGTGAGATGCGCATAAAGGCGGGCGCGGGCGCGTTCGTTTGCGGTGAGGAGACCGCACTTATCGAGTCTCTTGAGGGCAAGCGCGGTATGCCGCGACTCAAGCCCCCCTTCCCCGCACAAAAGGGCTACAACGACGAGCCTTCCAACATAAACAACGTAGAGACCTTTGCAAACGTCGCGTGGATCATCAACAACGGCGGCGCGGCATTCTCCGCTATGGGAACCGAGGGAAGCAAGGGTACGAAGGTATTTGCCCTGACGGGTAAGATAAAGCGCGGCGGACTTGTGGAAGTTCCCATGGGAATGACCATCCGCGACGTTATCTACGATATCGGCGGCGGTATTCGCGGCGACCGCGAGTGCAAGGCCGTTCAGCTTGGCGGCCCCTCGGGCGGCTGTATCCCCAAGGATAAATTCGACACCGTTATCGACTACAAGGCTCTTGCCGCAACGGGCGCAATTATGGGCTCGGGCGGTATGGTCGTTATGGACGAAGGTACTTGTATGGTCGGTATGGCAAAGTTCTTCCTTGACTTTACCGCCAAGGAGTCCTGCGGAAAGTGCGTTCACTGCCGCATAGGAACGAAGCGTATGCTTGAAATACTCACCCGTATCACCAAGGGCGAGGGCAAAGAGGGCGATATCGAGCTTCTTGAGGAGCTTTGCCGCGCTATCAAGGACGGCGCGCTCTGCGGTCTCGGTCAGACTGCTCCCAACCCCGTTCTTTCCACCATCAGATATTTCCGTGACGAATATGAGGCGCATATTATTGAAAAGAGATGCCCCACCTGCGAGTGCGCCGACCTCGTTACTTATTATATTGATGCCGATGCTTGCCGCGGCTGTACCCTCTGCTCCAAGAAATGCCCCGCAGGCGCAATTTCGGGCGAGGTCAAAAAGCCCCACAGCATCGACACACAAAAGTGCATCAAGTGCGGACAGTGCAGAAGCGTTTGCCGCTTTGGTGCGGTCAAAGTAAAGTGATTTCGGGGGTGTACTAAAATGGATATGATAAAAATTACTATAAACGGCGTTGAATGCGTCGGAGAAAAGGGCAGCACCATTCTTGACCTTGCCCGCGCGGGCGGCGTTGAGATACCCACGCTCTGCCACCACGAGAGCGTAAAGCGCTACGGCGCGTGCGGCGTTTGCCTTGTTGAGGGCGAGGGACTTCCCAAGCTCATGCGCGCTTGCTCCACCGTCGCCGCTGACGGTTGGGTGCTTTCCACCGAAACGCCCCGAGTAAAGGCGGCGCGTCAGGTTGCGTTTGAGCTTCTGATGAGCGACCACGAGGGCGATTGCAAGGGTCCTTGCACCCTTAACTGCCCCGCAGGAACCGATTGTCAGGGCTACGTTAAGGCTATCGCCATGGGCGATGACCGCGAGGCTGTTAAAATTATCAAGGATAAGCTCCCCCTGCCCGCTTCCATAGGCAGAGTTTGCCCCCACCCCTGCGAGAGCGCCTGCCGCCGCGCAAAAGTGGAAGAGCCTATCTCCATTGCTTACCTTAAATATTTCGCCGCTGACCGCGTGCTGAAAAATAATCCCTATGTCCCCACTCCCGATGCCGCATCGGGCAAGAGCGTTGCCATCATCGGCGGCGGCCCTGCGGGACTTACCGCCGCGTACTACCTTGCGCTCAAGGGACACGCCGTAACTATCTACGACGCTATGCCCAAGATGGGCGGAATGCTGCGCTACGGTATTCCCGAATACCGTCTGCCCAAGGCTGTGCTTGACGCGGAAATTGCGGAGATCGCCTCTCTCGGCGTTACTATGAAAAATAACGTCAAAGTAGGCGTTGACGTGAGCTTTTCCGAGCTTCGCGCCGCACACGACGCAACACTTATCGCCATCGGCGCGTGGAGCAATATGGGACTGCGCTGTAAGGGCGAGGAGCTTGACGGCGTGATGGGCGGTATCGAGCTGCTCCGCAAGGTCGCGCTCGGTGAGAATGCGGGACTTGGCAAGAACGTCGCCATCGTTGGCGGCGGTAACACCGCCATGGACGCTTGCCGCACCGCAGTAAGACTTGGCGCTGAGAACGTTTACGTCATCTACCGCCGTACCCGCGACGAGATGCCCGCAGAGGACATTGAGATCGAGGAGGCTATGGAGGAGGGCGTGACCTTCAAGTTCCTGACCAATCCCGCCGAAATTCTTGGCGAGGACGGCAAGGTAAGTGCTGTTAAGCTTCAGATAATGGAGCTTGGCGAGCCCGACGCAAGCGGCAGACGCTCACCCGTGGCTGTTGAGGGCAAGTTTGAGATACTCCCCGTTGACAACGTTATCTGCGCTATCGGTCAGAAGGTCAACGTCAAGGGCTTTGAGGAAGTTGAGCTTAACGCCAAGGGCATTATTGCCGCTGACGAAAGATACTTTACCACCTCGCTTGACGGCGTTTTCGCAGTTGGTGACGCGACCAACCGCGGCGCATCCATCGCCATCGCCGCTATCGGTGAGGCTAACAAGGCGGCGGCTGTTATCCACGGCTACCTTAACGGTATGCCCATGCCCTACCGCGCTCCCTTCGTAAGCGAGAGAAAACCCAAGGACGAATTTTTCGACAGATTTGAAAAAATGCCCCGCGCGAAGATGCCCGTGCGTCCCGCCGAGGAAAGAAGAAACGATTTTCATGAGATAAACCTCGGCTTTTCCGAGGAAGCCGCACGCGCCGAGGCAAAGAGATGCCTTGAATGCGGCTGTCACGATTATAAGGACTGCCGACTCATCAAATACGCTGACCGCTACGTTGTGGACGCAAAGCGATTTGAGGGTGTAAAGCACGAGTGCTTCAAGGAACAGCGCCTTGAGATAATCGAGCGCGATCAGGGTAAGTGCATTCTCTGCAACCTCTGCGTGCGCGTTTGCCGCGAGGATGCCGAAAAGGGCATTCTCGGACTTGTGGGACGCGGCTTTAGCACCGTTATCAAGCCCGAATTTTGCGACAGAGCGACCATCGCCGTTTGCCGCGAGTGCGGTAAGTGCGTTGCCGCCTGCCCCACGGGTGCGCTCAAACTGCTCAAATAATCTCAAAAGGAGATATACAGATGTACGAAAGAGTCAGACTCGGCTATTATCCCGAGGGCAGACGCAAGGCGTTCACCCTCAGCTTTGACGATGGAATGACGACCGATGTGCAGGTCGTTGAGATACTTAATAAACTTGGTGTAAAGGGTACTTTCCACCTGAACGCGGGCAGATTCGGCATGCGCCGCAGCCTCCTCACCGCCGAGGAAGCCGCAAAGCTCTACGTCGGACACGAGGTGTCCTGTCACAGCTTTACGCACCCCAGCCTCAACCTTGTTCCCGAGGGAAATCTCGTTTACGAGATACTTGAGGACAGACGTCAGCTTGAGGGGATGTTCGGCACGCTCGTGCGCGGAATTTCCTACCCCAACGGCGCACATAACGAACACGTCGCAGACGTGCTTCGCACCTGCGGAATACAGTACGCGCGTACCTGCAAGGCAACGGGCAAGTTCGGCGTTCCCGACGATTTTATGTTCTGGCACCCGACAACGAGCTTCTATGACCCCGATGCGGAAAAGAAGCTCAAGCACATAATCGGCTCAAAGGTGAACTCCTACCTTGGCATCTACTACTGGTGGACGCATTCCTGCGACATCGGCTCAAAGGATGCGTGGGCGGATTTTGAGTCCCTTGTCAGCCGCGCAGTCGAGGCGGACAGCGAGATATGGGTGGCTACAAACATCGAAATTTGCGATTACGTAACGGCTCTGCGCCAACTGCAGATATCCGCAGACCAGACCATCGTGCGCAATCCCACCTGCCTTGACCTTTGGATAGAGGTGGGATTTGACAACCCCGTAAAGATACCCGCAGGACAGACCGTAAAAATACAGTAAGGAATTACATAATGATAATTACAGAGCTTCTTGAAAAGAATGCCGCCCTGTACGGCGGCGACGCCGCGCTCGTCGAGGTCAACCCCGCCCTGCGAGGCGACGAGGGCAAGCGCTGGCAGGAATACAGCCTCATCGAGCAGGGTAACGACCCCCGTTACCGCCGTGAGCTGACGTGGGCGGAATTTGACGCGCTCGCTAACAGAATTGCAAATTTCCTCATCTGCCGCGGCGTAAAAAAGGGTGACAAGGTCGCTCTGCTCCTGATGAACTGTCTTGAATGGCTTCCCGTTTACTTCGGTATCCTGAAGGCGGGCGCGCTTGCCGTTCCGATGAACTACCGCTACACCGCCGAGGAGATAAGATACTGCCTTGATTTGTCCGACTCCTCAATGCTCCTTTTCGGTGAGGAATTTATCGGACGTGTCAGCGAGATACGCGACGAGCTAAAAGAGCTCAAGGCGCTGTTTTTCATCGGAAAAATGACCGATTGCCCCGATTTTGCAGAGGATTTCCTCTTTCTTAAAGATGCCGCGTCGGGCAGAAAGCCCGCCGTCGCATCGACTCTTACCGAGGACGACGATGCCGCTATATACTTCTCGTCGGGAACAACGGGCTTCCCCAAGGCAATACTGCACAACCACCGTGCGCTGATAAACTCCTGCCGCACGGAGCAGGCACACCACTCGCAGACAAGGCAGGACGTTTTCGTTTGCATTCCGCCCCTTTATCACACGGGCGCGAAAATGCACTGGTTCGGCTCGCTCCTTGCGGGCGGACGCACCGTTCTTCTTCGCGGCGTAAGCCCCGAGTGGATAATCCGCACCGTTTCCGAGGAGCAGGCTTCCATCGTTTGGTTGCTCGTGCCGTGGGCGCAGGACATTCTTGACGCCATCGAGCGCGGAGACGTTGACCTTTCAAAATACGACCTTTCCGCATGGAGACTCATGCACATCGGCGCACAGCCCGTTCCCCCCAGCCTTATCAAACGCTGGCTTGGCGTTTTCCCGAACCATCAGTACGATACGAACTACGGTCTTTCCGAGTCGATTGGCCCCGGTTGCGTTCACCTCGGAGTTGAAAACGTACACAAGGTCGGCGCTATCGGCAAGGCGGGATATCTGTGGCGCACCCGCATAGTTGACGAGAATGGCTGTGACGTTGAGCGCGGCAAGGTAGGTGAGCTGTGGGTAGCAGGACCGGGCGTTATGAAGTGCTACTATAAGAACCCCGACGCTACTGCCGATTCCATAAAGGGCGAGTGGCTCTGCACGGGCGATATGGCAAGAGAGGACGAGGACGGATTTATCTACCTTGTCGACCGTAAAAAGGACGTTATCATCACGGGCGGTGAGAACCTCTACCCCGTTCAGATAGAGGACTTTTTGCGCGCGCACTCCGACGTCAAGGACGTTGCCGTTATCGGTATACCCGACGCACGCCTTGGCGAGATAGCCGCGGCTATAATCGAGCTTAAGGACGGCGCAACTGCCACCGAGGCGGATATCGAGGCGTTCTGCATGGGACTGCCGAGGTATAAACGCCCGAAAAAGTACATCTTTGCCGACGTTCCGAGAAACCCCACGGGCAAGATAGAAAAGCCCCTGCTCCGCAAAAAATACGCGGGCGAGCGTCTTGTTGAGATGCAAACTAAAAATTAATGCAAAAAGCGGTTGGAGCTGTTCTCCGACCGCTTTTTTCCACAGAACAAAAACACGGCGTTTTCACAAATTTTCTCCTCTTTTGCTTGACAAGCACCGGTCTGTGTGCTATAATAGAAAAGATAAAATTGGGGTGGTACGGGTTTTTCCGAAACGCTCCCGAAAAACAGAACGGAGGGGACTATCATGCCTGCAAAAATGCTCAAAAATTCGGCATACGGCGCAAAGCTCGGCGGCAAGGCGTCCTCTTTTGATTTTCATTCCCTTGAAGGTGTTGAAGTGTTTAAAAATTCCGATAGCGTAATTATTCTTCCCGGCTTTTGTGATGTGCATGTGCATTTCCGTGAGCCGGGTTTTTCCTATAAGGAAACGATAAAAAGCGGTTCTATGGCGGCGGCTCGCGGCGGTTTTACCGACGTTTGCACCATGCCGAACCTCAATCCCGTCCCCGACTCTGCCGAAAATCTTGCTTTGCAGAGCGACATCATCGCGCGTGATGCAGTAATAGGCGTGCATCCCTACGGTGCTATCACCCAAGGTCAGCGCGGCGAAGCTCTTGCCGACCTTGCGGCTATGGCAGGCGGCGTTATCGCCTTTTCCGACGACGGCAGGGGCGTGCAAAGCGACCAAATGATGTTTGACGCAATGAAGCTCGCGGGGGAGCTTGGCAAGATGATAGTTGCGCATTGCGAGGTCAATTCCCTGCTTCGCGGCGGCTACATCCACGACGGCGAGTACGCTCGCGCGCACTCACACCGCGGCATCTGCTCCGAGAGCGAGTACGCGCAGATAGCGCGTGACCTTGAGCTTGCCGCAAAGGCGGGCTGTGCCTACCACGTCTGCCACGTCTCCGCCAAGGAGAGCGTGGAGCTGATAAGGCAGGCAAAGCGCACGGGCGTTGACGTGACTTGCGAGACCGCGCCCCACTACCTTGTGCTTGACGATAGCAATCTCAAGGAAGAAGGACGCTTTAAAATGAATCCCCCCCTGCGCTCCGCCGCCGACCGCGAGGCACTTATCGAGGGTATAAAGGACGGCACGGTGGACATGATAGCCACCGACCACGCGCCCCACTCCGCCGAGGAAAAATCCCGCGGGCTTGAGGGAAGCGCGTTTGGAATAGTAGGACTTGAAACGGCATTCCCCGTACTCTACACGCACCTTGTGCGCGGCGGAGTTCTGACGCTTGACGAGCTTACAGCACTTATGTGTCACAATCCGCGCCGCCGCTTCGGTCTTGAGTGCGGCGACAGCTACAGCGTTTGGGATATCGGAAAGGAATTTACCGTTAACCCCGACGAATTCCTTACGCTTGGCAGGGCAACGCCCTTTGCGGGGGACACGCTCTGCGGCGTGTGCCTGAAAACGGTATATCAAGGCAAAACTGTTTGGGAAATAAAGTAAGTTAAAATAGAGGAGAAGGAAAAATGGCAAAAAGAACGGATATCAAAAAGATACTCATCATCGGCTCAGGCCCTATCATAATCGGTCAGGCGGCAGAATTTGACTACGCAGGCACGCAGGCGTGTCTCGCGCTCAAAGAGGAGGGCTACGAGGGAGTTCTCGTAAACTCCAACCCCGCTACCATCATGACCGACACCACCATCGCGGACAAGGTCTATATGGAGCCGCTGACACTTGAATATATCGCAAAAATACTGCGCTACGAGCGCCCCGACGCCATTCTCCCCGGTATCGGCGGTCAGACGGGACTCAACCTCGCTATGCAGCTTGAACAGAAGGGCGTGCTGAAAGAATGCCGCGTAGAGCTTCTCGGAACGAGCAGTGAGAGCATTGAGCGCGCCGAGGACAGAGAGCTGTTCAAGGAGCTTTGCGCCTCCATCGGTGAGCCCACCATCCCCTCGGAGATAACGTACAGCCTTGAGGAAGCCAAGATAGCCGCCAAAAACATCGGCTATCCCGTAGTTCTTCGCCCCGCGTTCACGCTTGGCGGAACGGGCGGCGGCTTTGCCAACAACGAGGAGGAGCTTGTCGAGATAGGCACTAACGCCTTCCGCCTCTCCCCCGTTCATCAGGTACTTATCGAGAAGAGCGTTAAGGGCTACAAGGAGATAGAGTTTGAGGTAATGCGCGACGGCAACGACCACGCCATCACCATTTGCGGCATGGAAAACATCGACCCCGTCGGCGTTCACACGGGTGACTCGCTCGTTGTTGCACCCATTATGACGCTTTCCGACCACGACGTTAAGATGCTTAACGACAGCGCGATAAAGATAATCCGCGAGCTGAAAATAGAGGGCGGCTGTAACGTACAGTTTGCGCTCAACCCCCACTCCAGCGAATATTACCTTATCGAGGTAAACCCCCGCGTCAGCCGTTCGTCCGCGCTCGCATCCAAGGCAAGCGGCTACCCCATCGCGCGCGTGACCGCAAAGATCGCCGTAGGTATGTCGCTTGAGGAGATAAAGATAGCAAACACCAACGCCGCGTTTGAGCCGCGCCTTGACTACGTCATCGCAAAGCTCCCCCGCTTCCCGTTCGATAAATTTACCACCGCGTCCAATACCCTCGGCACGCAGATGAAGGCAACGGGCGAGGTAATGGGCATCGGCTCGAACCTTGAGGAATGTCTGCTCAAGGGCATTCGCTCGCTTGAAGTCGGCGTAAACCACATCTACCACCACAAGTTTGATAATATGTCCGACGAGGACATTCTTGAATACATCTCCACCTTCCGCGACGACAACATCTTTGCTATCGCGGAGATAATCGCACGCGGCACGAGCGTGGAAAAGGTACATGAGATAACGCAGATAACTCCCTTCTTCCTTGAAGCTATCAAGCACATCGTGGATATGGAAGAAACGCTCAAGGCGCATCCCTTCGAGCTTGAAACGCTCACCGCCGCAAAGAAGATGGGCTTTAGCGACAAGTACGTTGCGAGAATGTGGAACTGCTCCGAGCTTGACGTGTTCAAGTTCCGCAAGGAGCATAAGCTCTTCCCCGTTTTCAAGATGGTCGACACCTGCCACACGGGCGCGTACATTCCTTATTTCTACTCCTCCTACACGGGCGAGAACGCATCCGTCCTCACGGATAAGAAGAAGATAGTAGTGCTTGGCGCAGGACCTATCCGTATCGGTCAGGGCGTTGAGTTTGACTACTCCACCGTACACGCCGTTACCACCATTAAGAATTCGGGCTACGAGGCTATCATCATAAACAACAACCCCGAGACCGTTTCGACGGACTACACCACCGCCGACAAGCTCTATTTTGAGCCTCTCACGCCCGAGGACGTTATGAACATCATCGAGTTTGAGAAGCCCGAGGGCGTTATCGCCTCTCTCGGCGGACAGACCGCAATAAACCTTGCACAGCCGCTTTACGACCTCGGCGTTAAGATAATCGGCACGGATTGCGCCGCTATCGACCGCGCAGAAAACCGCGACGTTTTTGAAAAGCTCCTTTCCGAGCTGAATATTCCCCAGCCCCGCGGCGCGGCTGTTACCAATATCGAAGCGGGCGTTGCCACCGCGCGTGAGATCGGCTACCCCGTGCTCGTCCGTCCCAGCTTCGTGCTTGGCGGCAGAGCAATGCAGATAGTCGGTAATGAGGAACAGCTCCGCCACTACCTTAAGACCGCCGTTGAGATAGACGAGGACAAGCCCGTTCTCGTTGACAAGTACATCAGCGGTAAGGAAGTTGAGGTAGACGCCATTTGCGACGGCAGAAACGTCTTTGTCCCCGGTATTATGGAGCTTGTTGAGCGCACGGGCGTTCACAGCGGCGACAGTATCAGCGTTTATCCCACCTTCTCCATATCCGACAAGGTCAAGGGCACTATTTTGCAGTACGCAAAGAAGCTCGGTCTTGGCATCGGTATCGTCGGTCTTTACAATATCCAGTTCATCGTCGACAAGGACGAGAACGTATTCATCATCGAGGTAAATCCTCGCTCCTCGCGTACCGTTCCCTTCCTTTCAAAGGCAACGGGCTACAGCCTTGCGGACATCGCGACTGAGGTAATTCTCGGCAAGAGCCTCAAGGAGCAGGGTATTTTCGACATCTACCCCGAGGAAAAGAAGCGTTGGTACGTAAAAGTACCCGTATTCTCCTTCAATAAGCTGCGCGGACTTGACGCATACCTCTCCCCCGAGATGAAGTCGACGGGCGAGGCGATAGGCTACGACGACAAGTACTACCGCGCGCTCTACAAGGCACTTCAGGCATCGGGAATGAAGCTGCAAAACTACGGCACGGTCTTTGCCACCATATCCGACAAGGACAAGGAGGAGGCTCTGCCCCTTATCCGCCGCTTCTATAACCTCGGATTCAATATCGAGGCTACCGAGGGAACTGCTAATTTCTTAAAGAAAAACGGCATAAGAACGCATATCCTTCGCAAGCTTGACGAGGACAGCGACGAGATACGCGACGCCCTCTCGCAAGGACACATCGCGTACGTTATCAACACGCGCGACGTTGACTCCATCGGTCAGGCGAGCGACGGCGTAATGATACGCCGCTATGCGACTGAAAACAACGTAACGATAATGACCTCTCTTGACACCGTCAGCGTACTGCTCGACGTGCTTGAGGAGACCACGCTTACGATTTCGACTATTGACTCGTAAGGTGAAAACGGCTTTGCCGTTTTCACAGTGAAGTTGCGCCTACGGCGCAGGGAAAACGCTCACGCGTTTTCAATGATATCCACCTACGGTGGATGATATCCGACTCCGTCGGATGAAATATTTCGCTTCGCAAAATGTGAAATATTTTGCTTGCGCAAAATATTAAGGAAGCTTTTTGCCGAAAGGCAAAAAGCTATCCTATTGAAAACGGAATAGCGCACTCTCGCGCGTCATTCCGAAGTTTTTTAAAGAGAGCGGGAACGGTGCACTTTCTTGCGTCATTCCGAAGTCGCGGAGCGTTGTTCCGCGCCGCGACGAGCGAATCTCGCCGTTTTTCCGCAGAAAAACGGCGCATTATGTTAGAACCCAACTCGATTTATTAGAGTATAGCACCTCAAAAAACGGCTACGCACTACTTACGGCGGTTGTACCCAGAGCCTCCCTCCGAGAGGTAGCGAAGCGGCGCGAGGGTAGTGAATGACACCACGGGGTGGTGTCAGAGCCCGAGCGTGACCGAGCCGAAGCGAGAGGGGGACCACGAAGTGGTGGAAGGAGCCTGCGTATTTATATAACGAGTGCTTGTGGTATTGTCGCGCACTCTCCTTCAGTCTCGCGTTCGCTCGACAGCTCCCTCTCGGAGGGAGGCAAATCGTAGGTGCGAACATTTTACACAGCCGTAGCGCACGGCGAAAATCCGAAATGGGAAAGTTTGGTTCTAACATCAAGCGCAAAAATTCTGCGGAATTTTTGCGAGATCCACTTGCCGCGTCGCGGAACAACGCGCCGCGTCTGCGGGATGACGCAGAAAAGTGCAAAGTTACAGTGTTTTTTGCTACCACAAAAGCATTCCTATTGAAACGAGGAAAAAATGAAACAATCTATATTCACGATAATTGAAAACGTACCGCTTACGCGCGACGTTTGGCGCATGCGCCTTCGCGGCGACACAAGCGCGATAACAGCGGCGGGGCAGTTCGTCAACATTCAGCTTGACGGTCTTTTCCTGCGCCGCCCCATATCCGTTTGCGATTGCGAGGGCGACGTACTTACCCTTATATACAAGGTCGTCGGCAAGGGCACGGCGCAAATGGCGAAAATGAGCGCGGGCGAGTCCCTTGACGTGCTTACAGGTCTTGGCAACGGCTACGACATCTCCCTTGCGGGCGAGCATCCGCTGCTTATCGGCGGCGGAGTCGGCGTTCCCCCGCTTTATATGCTCGCTAAAAAACTGCGCGCGCGCGGACTTCGCGTGTCCGTGATTCTCGGCTTTAACACCGAGAGCGAGATATTCTGCCGCGAGGACTTTTTGGCCCTCGGCTGTGAAGTTAAGGTCACAACGGTCGACGGAAGCTACGGCACAAAGGGCTTTGTAACCGATGCTATGGACGGCAATTACAGCTATTTCTACACCTGCGGTCCCGAGCCGATGCTCAAAGCCGTATACCGCGCGTCAAAAACGTCGGGACAGATGAGCTTTGAGGAGCGCATGGGATGCGGCTTTGGCGCGTGCATGGGATGCTCATGCAAAACGCTTACGGGCAACAAGCGCATCTGCAAGGAAGGTCCGGTTATGAAAAAGGAGGAGATATTATGGGAAGATTAAACGTAAACCTTTGCGGTATCGAGCTTGATAACCCCATTATCCCCGCCAGCGGCACTTTCGGCTACGGCTATGAATTTGCCGAGCTTTACGATATAAACGTGCTTGGCACGTTCTCCTTTAAGGGTACTACGCGCGAGGCGCGTTTCGGCAACCCTACTCCCCGCATCGCAGAATGCTCCGCAGGTATGATAAATGCGGTGGGGCTTCAAAACCCCGGTGTTGACGCCGTAATAGAGCATGAGCTTCCTCTGCTCAAAAAATGCTTTGATAAAAAAGTAATGGCTAACGTTTCAGGCTTCTCGGTTGAGGATTACGCCTACGTTTGCAAGCGACTTGACGCCGAGGAGCAGGTCGGTTGGCTTGAGGTCAACGTAAGCTGCCCCAACGTCCACGGCGGCGGAATGTCCTTTGGAACGTCCCCCGAAGCCGCCGCAGAGGTGGTAAGGGCGGTAAAGGCGGTCACAACGAAGCCCGTTATCATCAAGCTCTCCCCGAACGTCACCGACATCGTCGCTATCGCCAAGGCGTGCGAGGCGGCGGGTGCTGACGGCATAAGCCTTATTAACACCATGCTCGGAATGCGCGTGGATATACGCCGCCGCCGTCCCGTGATAGCCAACAAGATGGGCGGTTTTTCGGGCCCTGCCATCTTCCCCGTAGCGGTGAGAATGGTCTATCAGGTTGCCCACGCGGTAAACATTCCCGTTATCGGAATGGGCGGAGTTGCATCTGCCGAGGACGTTATCGAAATGATGATGGCGGGCGCGTGCGCCGTTGAGGTCGGTGCGCAAAACCTTGTTGACCCGTATGCGTGCAAGAGGATAATCGAGGACTTGCCGCGCGTTATGGACGAATACAAAATTGAAAATCTTAAAGATATAATAGGAGTGATAGCATAATGGGAAAAGACGTAATCATCGCGTGTGACTTTGACAGCGCGGAAAAAACATTTGCGTTTCTTGATAATTTCAAGGGCAAAAAGCCCTATGTAAAGATAGGCATGGAGCTTTACTATGCCGAGGGCCCGTCCATCGTGCGCGAGATAAAGGCACGCGGACACAAGATATTCCTTGACCTGAAGCTCCACGACATCCCCAACACCGTTAAAAAGAGCATGGCAGTCCTCTCCCGCCTTGACGTGGATATGTGCAATCTCCACGCATCGGGTACTGTCCGCATGATGGAAGCGGCTATCGAGGGACTTACCCGTCCCGACGGCACTCGCCCCCTGCTTATCGCCGTAACACAGCTCACCTCGACCGATCAGGAGAGCATGGAAAATGACCTTCTCATTCACGAAAAGATAGACGAGGTAGTAATGCACTATGCCGCAAACGCAGCAAAGGCAGGGCTTGACGGCGTTGTTTGCTCCCCCCTTGAGGCGGAAAAGGTTCACGCAAGATGCGGCGCAACCTTCCTGACCGTTACCCCGGGCGTGCGCTTTGCCGACGGTGACGTGGGCGACCAGAAGCGAGTTATGACTCCCGCCGAGGCGAAAAAAATCGGCTCTGACTACATCGTTGTGGGCAGACCCATCACCGCCGCCGCTGACCCCGTTGCCGCATATGAAAGATGCGTAAGCGAATTTTGCGACTAATTTTCGGAGGATATAAAAATGGAAAGCTACAAGAGAGAATTTATACAGTTTCTTGAGTCCGCGGGAGTGCTGAAATTCGGTGATTTCACCGCAAAAAGCGGCAGAAAGATACCCTATTTCATCAACGCGGGCGACATAAAGACGGGCGACCAGATAGCAAAGCTCGGCGAGTTCTACGCAAAGGCTTATCTTGAAAAGGTCGGAAACAAAAAGACCGTTCTTTACGGCCCTGCATACAAGGGCATTCCGATTGCGGTAAGTGCCGCTTGCGCACTTTCAAAGCACGGACTTGACCTGCCGTTCTTCTTCAACCGCAAGGAAGAGAAGGACCACGGCGAGGGCGGCGTTTTCGTAGGCTACAAGCCACAGGCGGGCGACGAGATAGTTATCGTCGAGGACGTTATCACCGCGGGAACTGCTATCCGCGAGAGCATGGAAAATATGCGCTCGCTTGAGGGTGCGCGCGTTGTTGCCACCTTCGTGATGGTTGACCGCAAGGAAAAAGGCAAGGGCGAGGACGGCAAGTCCGCCATGGCAGAGGTAGAGGCTGAATTCGGCTTCCCCGTTTACTCGGTAGTTGACGTTTACGACATTATCGAGTATCTTGAAGAGGACGAAAAGAACGCCGAAAACGTACAGAGAATAAAGAATTATCTTTTGGTCAACGGTGCAAAATGAGAAGCGTTATTGACACGCTCGACCTGACGGTCGAGGAGATACAATCCCTTATCAATACCGCCGAGGATATCGCGCATAATCCGCAGAATTACGCCGAAAAATGCAAGGGCAAGAAGCTCGCAACGCTCTTTTTTGAGCCGTCCACGCGCACGCGCCTCAGCTTCGAGGCGGCAATGCTGGAGCTTGGCGGCTCGGTTATCGGCTTTTCCGACGCGGGAAGCTCGTCCGCATCCAAGGGCGAGAGCGTTGCCGACACGGTAAAGGTCATCAGCTGTTACGCGGACATCATCGCAATGCGCCATCCGCGCGAGGGTGCACCCCTCGTGGCGGCGCACAATGCGTCCATCCCCGTGATAAACGCGGGCGACGGCGGTCATTGCCACCCCACACAGACGCTTGCCGACCTTCTGACCATCCACCGCGAAAAGGGCAGACTTGACAACCTCACCGTCGGCTTTTGCGGTGACCTTAAATACGGCAGAACGGTACATTCCCTCATCGCCGCGCTCTCGCGCTACACGGGAATAAACCTCGTTCTCATCTCCCCCGAGGAACTGCGAGTCCCCGGCTACGTTACCAAGGGCGTGATAAACGAGGCGGGAATGCCCTACCGTGAGACGGAAAGCCTTGAGGAAGCTATGCCCGAGCTTGACGTGCTTTACATGACTCGCATCCAGCGCGAGAGATTTTCGGATATCGACGAGTACGAAAGGCTCAAGGACAGCTACATTCTCACAGCCGAGAAAATGGCACTCGCCAAGAGTGACCTTATCGTGCTTCATCCCCTGCCCCGTGTAAACGAGATAAGCGTAAAGGTGGACAGCGACCCGCGCGCTTGCTATTTCAAGCAGGTAATGAACGGCAAGCTGATGCGCATGGCGCTCATACTCAAGCTGCTCGGCGCGGTGAACGAACCCGACTCGCACCCAACCCCCGACGGCGCGCTGATAAACGAGATAGTATGCCACAACCCTGCGTGTATCACGAAGGTGGAGCAGGAGCTTGATCAAGTGTTCAAGCCCGTCGCCCCCGGCGTGTACCGTTGTGTTTACTGCGAATCGAAAGCGAAGAAATAAACACGCCTGCGGCGGTTTTAAGTGATGTATTTGCCTTACGGCAAATATGATGTACGCTCCGCGTATGATGAATGATATGTTTGCCGTTGGCAAACATGAAGGAAAAAAACGGTCAGAGCCACGCTCTGACCGTTTTTGCTTTTATAAATTGCTTTTTGCTCGCAAAAAGCTTCCTAAACTTTGCACTTTGCACTCTGCACTTTGCACTTAAAACAATGTTCGCACCTACAATATGCCTCGCCCTTTGGGAGAGGTGTCACGCGGAGCGTGACGGAGAGGGCTTACGCACCCCCTCTCAGTCGCTATCGCGCCAGCTCTCCCTGAGGGAGAGCCTTATGTTAACGTTAACCGCAAATAGTGCGTAGCCGTGTTTTTTAGTGCTAATCCCCAATAAATCGGTTGGGTGCTAACATCAAGCGCCGTTTTTCTGCGGAAAAACGGCGAGATTCGCTCGTCGCGGCGCAGAACATTGCGCCACGACTTCGGAATGACGCGAGAGAGTGCGCCGTTCCCGCTCTCTTTGAAGAATTTCGGAATGACGCGCCGGGT
>JAZQDD010000051.1:0-7320 GCA_045546615.1 Eubacteriales bacterium
AGCTCAGCGAACAAAGGCAGCCTACGAGAAAGCGCTTGAGGAATGCGAACTGGCTCAGAACGAGATCCTACACTTGACCGAAGAACAAAAGAAGAAGATCGTTCTTGAGGACTACGACTTCTTTATCTGCAATCTGAAAACGTTAACGCCAACCGAATCCCGCATTTACGAGCTGTATTTGGAAGGCAAGACAGCGCAAGAAATTGCTGCAATTCTCGGTATTCAGGAAAACACCATGAAGTATCACAACAAAAACATATACGGCAAGCTCGGTGTTTCCTCCAGAAAACAGCTTCTACGTTTTGCAGCATTAAAACAGCAGCAAGATAAGAAAGGGGATCCGAATACATGACACTGGAAGCACGACTCAACAAAATCATTGCTGAACAAAAACTATCGAAGCGCGAATTTGCCAAGCGTGTCGGTATGTCAGAAAATTACCTTTACATTCTGACAAGCAACAGCCGCCCAGGTACTAATCAAAATAAGACCATCTCCCCTATGCTGGCTAAGCTCATTGGCATGGAGTTCGGTTATGATCCGGAATGGATCCTAACCGGAGAAAAGAAATAAAAGAAAAACTAAACCTCTGCATCCAAAAAATGCAGAGGTTTAGTTTCAATAGATTTTCGTTATGAAAAAGTCTTCGTCGGGAACGAAAGCACCTTCCAGCTTGTGGAAGCCGTACAGTTCTTTGCCGTTGGCTGTTCTTGAGTTGTCGGTCGTTATACCCACGTTCCACCAAGCTCCGTTATAGTACACGCGGTTCCAAGTGTGCCGAGCCGCGCTGTCTTTATAGGATACACCGTCAACGGCATAGCAAGGGATATTTTGACTGCGGCAGAATGCGACAAACAGATGGGAAAAGTCAAAGCAAATACCTTGCTTGGTTTGCAGCGTCTTGCGAACATCAAAGTATTGGAAGAGTGGATAACAGTCGTAGTCATCCGCTAAGTTGGCTATGATCCAATTATAAAAAGCCAGTACCTTTTCTTCGTCGGTTTCACAACCGGCACAAATTTCGTCAGCAAGTTCTTCCGTTTGTGTGTCCCACAGGGTATCTCTGCCATTGGAAAGATACGGCGCCTCCGGTTTGCAGACGAAATTATATGAGAAGAACAGAAGTACTGCAATAAATGCTGTTAGAACCAAAACACAAATTTTCGTCAGCAGTTTGTCTTTGCCGGAACCGTTATTGACAATACCAAAGTACATCATTTCGATAGCCGTTACCACAAACGTCAGCATCGGCAGTAGTCTGCGGCAGGAAAGAGCGCTAACAATACTCATTACCATGACAAAAATAGAACAATCAGCACGACCGCCGCATAGGGGTGACCGTATTTTCAGGACGAAAAATAATGTCGGCAATGCTGAGAGTAAATAAAACGTTAACAGCACAGGCGAAAGTACAAGAAAGTCTTTCAGATACACGCCCAACAGAAGATTATATGCCGATAAGACGGCAAAGAAAATAAAGCCGGATTTCGACTGCAATGTGATTGCAAATAATTTGGATATCTTCACTATAAGTCCTCAATTCATTTGTAAATTCACATTGCAACAGTTCGTTTCCCAAATCTAAAACATAAGATTTTGATGATTCTTGCCCTTGATTTTGCCCTAATAATCTTTTGGGACAAGGGTAAAACGGTGTAACACCGTATAGTGGGATGAAATGAGTTGTTTGCGGAAAATCCTTTGTTTTCAACGGTTTTAGAGCATTTTACTACGTGTTATGAATAAGCAATAACATCTCAAAAAATCTTGCTATTCAAATTCCAATTTGTCGAGTGCACAATTGGTGTACTTTTAGTCGTTCTTACCCCACTTTACGCACCTTTTGGTCGCTCTTTCGCAGCAAAAAACGCACTTTTGTCTACCGACAAAGGTGCGTTTTTTGAATGATGTTTGCCTTCGGCAAATGATGTTGGCTTGCGCCAATGATGACGGCTTCGCCACATTTTTTGGCAAACATCGCATCATTGCGAAACGCAGTGGAGCAACATCATTTTGAGCAAAGCGAAAAACATCATATCGCCGCAAGGCGATGCATCATTTTCAATCTGCAATGCTTGCGCCTTGATTTATTTGAGATTGCGTGATATAATACTTTTGAAAGGAGTGATATTGTGGCAAAAAGCAGAAAGCACACGTCCCCTCACCCCCAAGATCCCCCCGAATGGTATTGGGCAAGCGGGCTTCACGACGCGGCTATCACAGGCGTTGAAACATACGAGTTTCCGTTGGATTATAACAAATTCGTCGGAGAGAAAAGCAGCTGTAATCGCAATCTTTTGGTATTAAAAATCGACGCTAAAGGCGCACTTTACGACAATTCCGTGGGGGTGATCCACTTTTACAACTACAAGATCTTAACGCCCGATATATCCCTTGAAAACAGAAAAACAATTTGGTGGCTGGCAGATCGGTTAAGCGAGCAGGACAGCCATTACATATTGGAGATCGATTTGCAGGATTTTGACTCATACCCCGAAGATTTTACTTTTAAAATCAAATTTGAACGAGCAGAAGTCAAAAGGTAGCCTAACTATGGAAAAGAGATTATACAAATCCAACAAGAACAAGATGATCGACGGGGTTTGCGCAGGTATTGCGGAATACTTTAACATCGATCCCACGCTCGTGCGCTTGGGCGCCGTCGTCCTAACCTGCGCCGGCGGAAGCGGCGTTCTTGCCTATATAATATGCGCTGTCATTATCCCGCGCGATCCCAACTGAGGACGTGGAATTTTGATGATAAATCTGCCCGCCGCATGGGCAGATTTTTCTTTATTTTTTCATATGTTATATTGATTTTTACTTTATCTTATGATATTATTTAATTACGCAAACCAATTCACTTTTACTTTATTAAGAGGTAACGCTATGAAAACAAAGAAGATCAACTCAATAATCAGCCTGTTGATGTCGCTTTGCCTTTTGCTGAACGCCGTTTTGCTCCCCGTGGGCATCAGCGCGTCGGCAGAATCAAGCGATGCGGGCGCAAGCGGCTCTGCTGAGCCTACCATTGTCTACTCCGAGGACACGGGCGTAGGCTTTGAGGCATCCGCACCCGTATACCGCGAGAACGGCGGCAGAAGCGAGCTTGTCCTGAGCCGTGCGGGCGAGGTTTCAGCACCTCAGACCGTAACGCTCAAGATATACGACAACAGCGCCGAATACGGCGTTGACTACGTCATAAAGCACGGCGGAGTGACCGTCGAAAAACGCGAGGGCGCAACGTCCATTTTCAACGCATTCCGCGACGGCGGCGTGCTGACGAGCAATCTCCCCATCGACGCGGCAGAGGCTTACGTCGCTTACAGCAATTCCGCGCCTACCGACGCCACCGCGAGCGCAAAGGCGTCCGATATGCTTACGCAAATGGAGGAGCTTGGCGCACTTGCCGCAGAGATTGAGATCAGCTTTGCCGCAGGCGAGTCGCGAGCCGTTCTCACCATTGAGCCGCTCGACGACGAGATAAGCGAGTACAGCGAGAGCTTTATGCTCATACTCCTCGGCAGGGATAAAAACGTCATTGAGGGCTCGCAAATACTTTGCTCTATCGAGGACAACGAAAGCGCTCCCTCGGTGCATATCGAGTTCGAGTCAACCGCGTCTATAGAGGCGAGCAAGGAAACGGGCGTTGCGCAGGTAACGTTCAAGCGTAACGGAAACCTTGCCACGGGTACGTCGGCACTTCTTCTGCGCAACGAAGCCCCCGTCGGCTACGTCAATTTCGCGCCCTTCCAGAACACACAGGTGGTTTTGGCTCTGCCCGGTACGTACCGCCTTGTTTCCGACGGTAATTATACGGTCAACTCCGATTCGCTCAAGGTGCTTGGCGAGGCAAAGGAGTTCTCCACCCTGCCCGAGGGCGCAGACCCCACGCTTGACGCACTACCCGACGAATACTCGTCCATGCCGCAGATGATCCAAGGCGTGCCGAGCATCAGCAAATTTGCCAAGTGGGTATCGGAGGGCGCAAAGGAGACCGACGAATACATAGTAATTATGGGCTCGAAGGATAATGGACTCTTTGAAAAGGACAACTCATCCACCGACGGAAGCGTCAAATTTCACTCCGATAATAATATTTACTGCCTCAACACCGAGGGCGGTGCGAGCAAGGGATACCTGTTTTTGAGGACTTCAAGCAGATACAATCTCAGCGGCATCTCCTCGATCGAGGGTTCAGTGTACGTCGACGACCTTGACACGGGCTATTGCGACGTTATTTTCGGCATCTGGGACAAGGGACACGATAAAATTTATACAAATGATAACAAGAGCACGCAAAATCTTTCCCAGAAAGTTGACATAGGAATGGGCTCGCAGTACGTCTATTATTGCAACTCCGACCTCAGCGGCTCTTGGGATTGCGGTTGGAGCGCGTACGTTCCCAACGGCTTTAAGATGAACAAGCGCGAATACGATATTCATATTATGAATCCCGAGGCTCTGAATTACGGAGAAGCGTCCTTCGCGCCAACCATCTCCAACAACGTGATATCGGGAATCACGATGGGCGCTGACAAGAAGATAAACATTTCCTACACCTGCGACAGCGCACACCCTGCGCGACTTGTGGGATATCAGCTTTTCAACGGTAAAAACTACAGTGATACGATTTCCCTCTCCGACAGCAGTATTACCTTTGATCAGGCGTTTCTCGACAAATACGACGCAAAATGGGGATACAACTCCGTCAACGCCGAGGGAGAAGCCGTAAGAGTTTTCTCCATCGTTCCTGTTTTCGGAAAGATACCCGTCGAGGTCGAGCTATTGAACTCCAATCAGGGCAATCTTGAGATAACAAGCCCCAGCACCGATTCCTTCGGAAAGGGCGACGTTCTGGTATTCTCGGGAACTGCCAACGACGGACTTTATTTCAACGGCGTACACTGCCAGATACGTCAGTCGGCAGGAAGCGAAATAGAATCTTCTATGACGTTTGAGCCTACTGACGTACAGCAGGACGGCAAGTGGACGAAGGTAGTCAAGGTCCCCTTGCTCAGTAATTACCTGCACTACACCTTCCAAGGAATATTTACCGAATACAAGGACGAGCTTATCGTAAAATACGCCGACGCCGCACCGAACGGCAAGCTTAATTTTGAGCCCGGTGTGGTGCTTGGCGAATCCGACTACCGCGTAAGTGATTATTTCCCGCTGACGGCAACGCCGAATGAGGGCTATATTACGGTTTGGGACGCGAACGGCAACTACTATTTCGGTGATATCTTCAATTACCAATTAGACGGAAACTTTTTGAATTACTCTATCTTTGCAAAATTCCTTAAAGATGGTGAGCTTTTAGTTCCCAACGATCAAAACAGCAAGATAACGCTTTCATCGGGCAAGATATCGGGCAAGCTGACAAGAAAAGACACTAATCTCTTTGACGGCACGCAAACCCAGATACCGCTTAGCAATACGATGTACACGGTCACGACCTCACACGGCACGCATAGCGGATTTACCGATGAAAACGGAAACTTCAGCATTGACGGCTTTACGGGCGTGCTTGGCGGAACGTACTCCATGGCGGTAAACTATCAGGACCGTGTTGGCTACGTCAACTTTAAGTACAACGGCGCAGGCGATAGCTATAACCTCTCGCTTCCCCAGTTTGCAGTCGGCGGATTTTATCCCAACGGCGTAACGGCTACCGTAAGCGGTCAGGGATATAACAGCAACTCCATCATCCTTACCTCAAGCGGAACGGTGGAGATCGCCGCAAGCATCTTCGTTTATTCGAACCAATATAAGATAACGAACGTAAAATTCCACTTCCTTTCCACGCTGAACAGCAATTACGGCGACGAGCTGAAGGTGCTTGACGCCGTGCAGAACACCAACACCGCGCTTGGAGATAACTACCAGCTGTGGATGCTTAATCTTTCCGACACCTCGGCAATACCCGAAAACACACGCATGTATATCAGCGTTACGGCGGAATATACTTACGATTCGGGCGCGACGGTGATTATGACGACCGATCTTGTGAACAGCGGATACAACGTCGTTCAAGCACTTAACGAGGACGTAGTTCCCATTCCACAGGACATTCCCGAGATCCCGGGTGTGCAGTCGGGAAATGACGATACAGGCATTTTCGATATCCCCGTTATAGGCACGCTCGATATGAGCTTCAGCAGTAAGACGGGCGGATATTTCGTTCAGCAGGGTAGCTGGAAGCAGGCGGGCGACGTATACACGCTCGTTTGCGGTCACTCCATTCAGCCCAACTACATGTCAGGAACGCTTAAATCCAAATATGAGGGCGCTGTAGCGACGCGCGACATGCTTGACTCGGCGTCAAGCGGCGACCCCAAGGGCGCGGCGGCTCTGAAGCAAAAGAGCGCGGCACAGTTTGAGGTTGCACCCATATTTATGTTCAAATTCACGGTAGAGACCGCAGACGACGGCTCGGGCGGACTTGTCCACAACATTACGGGAATCGAGTTTGCTATAGGACTTGACGCCTTCGTTTGCAAGAACGTGCCGTTCAACATAAGCGGCGTAGCCTGCTATATTTGCGTTACCCTGAGCGCGGAGGCGTATTTCCAGATGCAGCTCGCGCTTGACGAAAGCAAGGCTCTCGGCTCCCAGCTTGATACCGTTATAACGGACCTTAACGAGGAAGCCGAGAAAAACGTAAACGCATTTTTCGCCGCACCCGTTATCAACTTCGGCGTTAAGGGCGGCATCGGCTGGAACGGCTGGGCAAGTATTTTTGCCGAGGGCTATATAAACGCTCCGTTCATAATCGGCTTTACGCCGCTTGACGCTGCAGGCGCGATATCCTTTGACATAGGCATTGGTGCGGACATGATGATGTTCACCGCCAAGATCACCTACAAGAGCAACCCCGCGCAGTTCGGCTCTGATGCGCTGTATGGCGACCTTAAAACCATTCAGCAGTATAAGAACCCCACGCCCGCGGCATATATGCTCTCATCGGGCGAAAGATACGACAGCTTTGACGAGGCGATAAATAACGCGTCCTTCACAATGATGGCGCGCCCCGAAAAGTGCGATAATATTTTGCAATCGGGCGGAATTACGCAAAGCACTCTTGCAAAGGGCGTATTCAAAAACACCAATATTCAACTGATAAAGCTGAATAACGGCAACGTAATGGCTCTGTTCCTTACCGATAACCACGCGCCCGACGGCAGCTTCAACTATTTGAGCGCGGCATATTCCATAAGCTCCGACAACGGACAAACGTGGAGCGAGGTCGAGTATATCGACAAAAATATCGGCACGGCAAGCTCGTCGCTCCAGTATGACATAAACGTTTACGAGCTT
>JAZQDD010000052.1:0-9502 GCA_045546615.1 Eubacteriales bacterium
GAAAAACGTCCTTACCCGCTTTGACCTCGGCACGTCGTGGTATATCGCGCCGGGAATGCGGGTAACGGAGCTTTTGGCGGACAGACTGCTGCCAACGGTGTTGGTAAACGTCTACGCACTTTTGCTCTCCGCCCCGCTCGGCATTTTGCTTGGCGCTATGGCGGCTATATTCAAAAACCGCGCCGCTGACCACGCCGTGAGCTTTGGTGTGATGCTTTTTGTTTCAGTCCCAAGCTACGTTTACGCATTTTTGCTCCAATATATCTTTTACTTTAAGCTCGGGTGGTTTCCGCAAGTGCTATATTCCCTTGCAGATGCGGGCGGCTCGTGGTTCTCACCGAAAATGTTGCACAGCATGATTCTTCCCGTGCTTGCGCTGTCCTTTGGCGAGATAGCCTCGCTGTGCCGTTACACGCGCGCGGAGCTTGGCGAAACACTGCGAAGCGATTATATGCTCCTCGCACGCGCCAAGGGGCTGTCAAATTACAGCGCGACCATGCGCCACGCCTTGAAAAACGCAATGGTACCGATACTCCCCCTCATAGTGGCAGGCTTTGTCGGCGTGCTTGAAGGCTCTGTGATAATCGAGCAGATCTTTTCCATCCCGGGTGTCGGTCAGCTATACGTTAACTCCGTAAAACTGCTTGACTACGACGTTTTTATGGCTGACTCGATATTTTACACCTTCATCGGTCTTTGCGCGGGTATAGTTATCGACGTGGGATACGGTCTTATCGACCCACGCATACGGATCGGAGAAAGGTAAATGAACTATTCAGACATTCCGCGCTCCTTATTTGAACGAGCGCAGCGCAAGGAAAACGGCGGCGAGCTTACCGTTGGCAGAGGCGGCGGTTATTTTGCGGATGCAATGGGCAGATTTGCAAAAAACCGCGCGGCGATAACGGCGGCGGTGTTGATACTTTTGGTGGTTCTTTTCAGCCTTTTTGCTCCCATTATCCTAAAGAGCAGCAGTCCCTCTGCACTTGATGCCTACTACGCTAAAAAGCCGCCGCGCTACACGCTCGGCGGCGGCACAAAGCAGGACTACACAAAGCGCGGTATTATCGCCGCACTCGCTATCGGAGCTGGCGCATCGGGGCAGAACGGTGAGGTCATACCGTTTTCCGAGATAGATGAAAAATACAACCCCATAAAAGGCGATATCCGCGAAAACGGCAACACCTACACGGCAAGAACAGACCATTATCTTGAAGTCGGTTTTATATATATGCAAATAGACGGCGAGGAGCTTGACAAAATACGCGCTTTTGAGCGTGAGAGCGGCAGGAGCGTGCTGTATCCGCTGATTGCGCAAAACGATTTCTGCGCAGACTACTCAAACGCGAACTACTGGTATAAGACCGACCGACGGCTTGACCCGATCGACGAGCGCGGCGAAAAGATACCGTATTCAGACACCATGGTGCTTTCCGAAAACTATATGCGCGGCGAGGACGGCATACCCGTTTACGCCGTTTACTCGGGCGGCGGCGAGAACGCCGAATACAGAGTAAGAGTCCTTTATTACAATTATTATATCTACAAAAACGGATTTGAGCCAAGCTATCTTCTCGGCACCGATGCGCAGGGATATGACCTTGCTCTGCGGCTTGCCGACGGTATTCGCCTATCCCTTGGGATAGCCCTTGGCGTTTCGGTAATAAATCTCCTGCTTGGCTCGGCGTATGGCGCGATATCGGGCTACTACGGCGGAAGAACGGACACTCTTATGCAAAGAATAACGGAAATCCTCTCGGGAATTCCCTTTATCGTCGTGGCAACACTCTTTCAGATACACCTCGCCAAACGCGTGGGAGCTGTTCCGAGCTTGCTTTTCGCCTTCGTGCTTACGGGCTGGATATCTACGGCGGAGCGGGTGAGGGCGCAATTCTACCGCTTCAAAAATCAGGAATACGTCCTTGCCGCACGCACTCTCGGCGCATCGGACGCGCGTATAATACTGCGCCACATTTTCCCGAACGCACTCGGAACGCTGATAACGTCATCGGTGCTTATAATACCGTCGGTCATATTCAGCGAGAGTATGCTGTCTTTTCTCGGCATCGTAAACCTCGGCGGCGCGGATGTAACCTCGCTCGGCGCATTATTGTCGGAAGCCTCGGGCATCTGGACGTCATATCCGCACCTGATGCTTTTCCCCGCGGCGGTCATCTCCGTCCTTATGATATCCTTTAATCTTTTTGGAAACGGTCTGCGCGATGCCTTTGATCCATCGGCGGAGGACTGAAAAAATGAATGAAAATATACTCCAAATAAACGACCTTGCCGTTTCCTTTTCCGTAAAGGGCGGCAGATTAAATGCGCTCCGCGGTGTGAGCCTTTCACTGCGGCGCGGTGAAACGCTCGCGCTTGTGGGCGAGTCAGGCTCTGGCAAGAGCGTGACCTCGCGTGCAATTCTCGGCATATTGCCAAGAAACGCGCGTGTGGACGGCGGAAGCATAAAATTTGACGGCAAAGAACTGATCGGCGCATCCGAAAAAGAGCTTTGCGCCTTGCGCGGACGTCAAATGGCGATGATATTTCAAGATCCCATGTCGGCGCTTGACCCGATAGTGAAGATAGGGCGGCAGATAAGCGAGGTCATACGTCTTGACGGCAGTATCGGCGCGGCAGAGGCACGCCGAAAAGCCGTAGCGCTGATGGGTGAGGTGGGTATACCCGACCCCGATGAGAGATACGACCGATATCCGTTTGAGTTTTCGGGCGGAATGCGCCAGCGCATAGTTATCGCCATAGCCCTTGCCGCCTCGCCGCGCCTGCTTATATGTGACGAGCCGACGACAGCGCTTGACGTGTCGGTGCAGGCACGCCTGCTTGATTTGTTGCGCTCCTTAAAAAACGAACGCCACCTATCAATGCTTTTTATATCACACGACCTTGGCGTAGTAGCAAGCGTCGCGGACAGCATAGCCGTTATGTACGCGGGCAAAATACTCGAATACGGCACGAGCGAGGAGATATTCTACTCCCCTGCGCACCCATACACGCGCGCATTGCTTGCATCCGTCCCCGACCCCGACGGCGACGAACGTCCGCGTGCGATATCGGGCAATCCGCCCGATATGCGCCACCCGCCCGTGGGCGACCCTTTTGCCGCACGCAACCCAAATGCTATGAAAATCGATTACGAACTTGCACCGCCGTTTTTTCAGCTCTCTCCAACTCATTTTGCGGCAAGCTGGACTCTGCATCCTTACGCACAGCCCGACGAAATGCCCGAAATACTAAAACGAAGGATCGAAAAAAGAAGAAAGAAATGAATGCAAAAAACACAGAACCTCAGCTTGTGATATCGGAGCTTCGGCAATATTTCGGAAAAGGCAGAAAACGCTTTGCCGCCGTGGACGGCGTAAGCCTTTCGGTAAATGCGGGAGAGATATTCGGACTTGTGGGTGAATCGGGATGCGGCAAGACCACGCTCGGACGGAGCATCGTCGGTCTTTATAAGCCCGAGGGCGAGATTTTCTTTGAAGGGCAACGGCTACTACACGGGCGCAGCCGAGATATACAAATGATTTTTCAAGATCCCATGTCCTCGCTGAATCCCCGAATGACGGTGGGAGAAAGTGTGGGCGAGGGGCTTGTGATACGCGCCGAACTTGCGAAAAAGGAATTGCGCAAACGAGTAGCCGAGGCGCTCTCCCTCGTGGGCTTACACCCTGAGTACGCCGACAGATATCCGCACGAGTTTTCGGGCGGTCAACGCCAGCGCATCGGCATAGCGCGTGCGATACTGACAAGCCCCAAGATGATAATCGCGGACGAACCCGTGTCCGCGCTTGACGTATCCGTGCAGGCGCAGATAATCGACCTGCTCGATTCCCTGCGCCGCCGTCTCGGACTTACTGTGATATTCATAGCGCACGACCTTGCCGTCGTTCGCTATTTTTGCGACAGGATAGCCGTAATGTACCGCGGAAAAATAGTCGAGATAGCCCCATCGCGCGAGCTTTTTGCGCTTCCGCTTCACCCATACACACGCGCACTTCTGTCCGCCGTACCAATTCCCGATCCGCGCGCCGAGCGCGAGCGGCGGCACTTTATTTACACGCCGCAGGATTTGGGCAAAGCGCAGAAGATGCAAAAAATAAGCCCCACACGCCAAGTGCTGTGCTCTGACGACGAGGTGGAAGAATACGCCAAAATGGCGAATACTCTCCCCACAATCCCCAATAATACCACCAAACTCCCATAAAGTGGAGCGATATCCCACAAATGAAAATTTTACATTCATTGGGTGCAAAAACGCTTTTTCTCCTTGCTTTAGGCGTAGCGTGCGCCGCATTGTATCTTTCGGGCTATAACGCCACCGCCCCGCTCTCTCTGCTTGCGGCAGATGCTTTCACACTGCCTGCAACACTGTTTTTGTCGCTCTACGCCCTGCTGTCCATAGGCAAAAGCGGCTTTTTTGACGGACTGCTGTACACCCTCTCCTACGCGGCAAGGCGCTTGCTTTTCTTGCCGCCGCGCGGCGAGGCGCTTGGCGCATATCAAGCCCGAAAAAGAGAAAAGGCAGCCCCGAGGGACAGCCTTTTTCCCCTGCTTTTCGCAGGTATTATTCTCATGATTTTGGCAATTGCCTTTATAATCGTTTTTTACAGCTCCTCTACCGACACCACACCGGGTATCTGACCAAGCAGAGCCATAACATTCTCGTGCGGCATTTTCTTTTTGAACCGTATCGAAAAGACGGCGGAAAGATGCACTCCGTCAGCGGCGGCTGATTTGGTGTATTCGATCTCCGTGATGACCATATTATGCTTTGCCATCTCATCAACGATAAAGTCAAGGTCTTTTGCGCTTTTGAACTCCATATAAATGTTCATCGAACGCGCGTTCGCTATAACGGAATACTCCAGCTTTGACAGCAAGACCTCCGCGATTATAACGAGCGCAACCGTCATCAGCGCACCAACATAGAAGCCCGCGCCGATGGCAAGACCGATGATAGCCGACGTCCACAGACCTGCGGCGGTGGTAAGTCCCTTGACCTGACGGCGTGCGGTGACTATTATCGCGCCCGCGCCGATAAAGCCCATGCCCGCAATGACCTGCGCACCGAGACGCGCGGGGTCCGTTGACATTCCGCGCTCTACCAAAAATTGGCTGGTCAGCGTGGTAAGCGTAGCACCGAGAGTAATAAGCGTGTGCGTGCGAAATCCCGCAGGGCGGTGCTTGTATTGACGCTCTATTCCGATGATTCCTCCGCAAAGAACGGCAAGAAACATTCTTACAAATATGCCAAACAAGCCAACACCCTTGGCTAATTCAATAATTTCCGAAAGAGTCATATTTCTGCCTCCTTTTTAAGTTTCTTCAACGGATATAACGCCGTCAATAGCCGCCATTGCGGTAATTATCTCTATATGCGGACGGCGTTTCGGCAGGCGCATTTCAATTACTACGTTAGGGGATTGCGTTTTAAGCTCCCTGACGTTCGTTACCTCCACGTCGTATATCTTTATCTTCATCTCGCGGATCTTCTCAAGCACTTTCGGCAAGCACGCGGTTTCCGTGATAATGATATTCATATTCATATTGCACGTTTTTGAGGTCAACGCTCTCTCAAGATGATTAAGTATCGTGTTGGTTGAGATTATGGTAATGAAAGCCATGATAGCACATTCATAATATCCCGCGCCGATGGCAAGTCCCATGCACGCCGATGCCCAAAGCCCCGCGGCGGTGGTAAGTCCCTTTACGCGCTGACGGCTGGTGATTATGATAGTTCCCGCACCGAGAAAACCGATACCGTTAATTACCTGCGCCCCGAGACGTGAAACGTCCGTTGTTTGACCGAGAGCCAAAAAAAGATACTGTCCCGTACACATGGCAAGAGCCGCGCCAAGGCATACGAGAATATAGGTGCGGAAACCCGCGGGACGGCGCTTGCGCCCTCGCTCGATTCCTATAACACCGCCGAAAAACACGGCGAACGTCAGTCTGCACGCAACGCCAAGAGCGTCCACACCGCGTAGCAGATCAAAAAATTCCGTAATGATTTGCATTTATAAACTCGGGCTTTACCCCGACTCCTTTATATATTTTACTTGCAAAAAGTTCTTATTTATAGTATTTTATCACAAAAATCCAATTATGGCAATAGCTTTTGTGAAAAATAACAAAATCAAACTTGCTTCTACATATTTTTTATTAAAAACAACGAAAAAATAAACTTTTTATTGACACTTGCCCTTTATTGATGTATACTTTTATTATCTATTTGAAAGGTGAAAGATGAATGAAACTTCCCGAAATATTCGGCTCTATGGTATTTGACGACAGCGCAATGAAATCCCGGCTGCCGCAGAGCATATATGACGCGATGAAACGCACCATCGACGATGGACGCTCTCTTGACATAAGTATAGCCAATGCCGTTGCAGATGCTATGAAGAGTTGGGCTATTGAGTGCGGCGCAACACATTTTACACATTGGTTTCAGCCCATGACGGGCATTACCGCCGAAAAGCACGAGGCTTTCATAGTCCCCGCCGCCAACGGCAAGGTGATAATGGAGTTTTCCGGCAAGGAGCTTATAAAAGGCGAGTCCGACGCTTCATCCTTCCCCTCGGGCGGTCTGCGCGCAACCTTTGAGGCACGCGGATATACCGCGTGGGACCCTACGTCCTACGCATTTATCAAGGAAAATACCCTTTGCATCCCCACCGTGTTTGCATCGTACAGCGGCGAGGCGCTTGACACCAAAACTCCCCTTTTGCGTTCTATGGAAGCTCTCACAAAGCAGACTATGCGCGTACTGCGCCTTTTCGGAAACGAAAAGGTCACATCGGTAAAGACCACCGTAGGACCCGAGCAGGAATATTTCTTGGTCGACCGCGACATTTACGAACGCCGCCGCGACCTCGTCTACACGGGCAGAACTCTATTCGGTGCAAAGCCTCCGCGCGGACAGGAGCTTGCTAACCATTACTACGGAACTATAAAGCCCCGCGTTGCTGATTTCATGCGCGAGCTTGACGAGGAGCTGTGGAAGCTCGGCGTTCTCGCAAAGACCGAGCATAACGAGGGCGCACCCGCACAGCACGAGCTTGCCCCCATATTCTCCACCACCAACATCGCCGCCGACCACAATCAGCTCACCATGGAGCTTATGCAAAAGGTGGCAAAAAAACACGGAATGGTATGCCTGCTCCACGAAAAGCCCTTCAAAGGTGTAAGCGGCTCGGGCAAGCACAATAACTGGTCCATCGCCACCAACACGGGCGTAAATCTCTTCACCCCCGGCGATACACCCCATGAGAACGCGCAGTTCTTGCTGTTCCTTTGCGCAGTACTGCAAGCAGTTGACGATTATCAAGACCTGCTTCGCCTCTCCATCGCCTCGGCGGGCAACGACCACCGACTCGGCGCGGCTGAAGCGCCCCCCGCAGTCGTTTCCGTATTCCTCGGCGACGAGCTTGAAGCCGTTCTTGAGGCTATCGAAAAGGACGTCGGCTACAATGCCGCCGCAAAAGAGCCTCTCCGTCTTGGCGTTCACGTACTGCCGAAGCTTCCGCGCGACACGACCGACCGTAACCGCACCTCGCCCATTGCCTTTACGGGCAACAAGTTCGAGTTCCGCACCCCCGGCTCGTCCGCGAACATTGCAAGCATCAATATTATGATAAATACCGCCGTCGCGGAGTCTTTGCGCCTCTACGCAGACACGCTTGAGAATGCCGAGGACTTCAACACCGCGTTGCACGACCTCATCAGAAGCGTGATAATCAAGCACAAGCGCATCGTCTTCAGCGGAAACAGCTACGACGACGCGTGGATAAAGGAAGCGACCGAGGAGCGCGGACTTCTGAACCTCAAGACCACGCCCGACTGTGTTCCCTGCCTTACCGCCGAGAAAAATCTCGCGCTCTTTGCCCGCCACAAGGTCTACACCGAGGCAGAGACTCGTTCGCGCTGTGAGATACTTCTGGACAACTACTCAAAGCTCATTTCCATCGAGGCGCTGACAATGCTCGACATGACGAAAAAGGACATTCTCCCCGCTGTCAGCCGCTTCCAAAACACAATTGCCGAATCGTATCTTGCCAAAAAGAACGTACTGGCATCGGGCTGTGCGGGCGTACGCTCCGACTATGAAGCAGACCTCTTAAAGCGCCTTTCCGTCCTTGCCGACAGCATTTTTGAGAATGCTCACGCACTCGAGGGCGCACTTGAGACGGCACACCTTTGTCAGGATGCCGCCGGCTCATCCGCCGCAATGCGAGACAAGGTCATTCCCGCAATGGATGCCCTGCGTGCCGCAGTTGATGAGGCGGAAACTCTCACCGCGTCAGACTTCTGGCCCTTCCCGACCTACGGTGAGATATTGTTCAGCGTAAAGTAAAAACGGCTGTGCCGTTTTTACAGTGATGTATTTGCCTTGCGGCAAAAATGATGCGCGCTTCGCGCATGATGAATGATATATTTGCCTTACGGCAAATGTTAAGGAAAAAAGTGGTTGAAGCCTCGGCTTCAACCACTTTTTGTTTTATAAATTGCTTTTTGCGGAGCAAAAAGCTACATTAACGTTTGCCGTTAGGCAAACACTTCACACGGCTAAGCCGTGCTTCACGCGCGAAGCACGCTTCACTGCGGCGAAGCCGCAACTTCACGTAAAACGCCAACGGCGTTTTACTTTTTAATGTCTCCGTCCGTGCAGTGTACGGTGTAGCTGCCTGTGTTGTAGTCCCAATCGCTTCCCTTGCTGATAGTCTCCCACCGCGCAATAGTTCCGCCGTAGTTTATGCTCGTGAGCCAGTATCCAACATCGAACGCACCGTTGCCAATGTTCGTAACGCTGTTTGGGATAGTTATGCTCGTAAGCGATGAGCAAGAAAGGAACGCATAATCGCAAATGCTCGTAACGCTACTGCCGATGGTTACAAGCGTGAGAGACTCGCAAAGGTAGAATGCACTCTCGCCAATTCTCGTAACGCCGTCGGGGATAGTTATGCTCGTGAGCGAGGTGCAACCCCGAAACGCATCATCACCAATACTCGTAACGCTGTCGGGGATAGTTATGCTCGTGAGCGAGGAGCAATAGGCGAACGCATAATCGCCAATGCTCGTAACGCTTCCGTCTGCAGGAATGATGCTTGCGCCGCAGCCGACAACCAGAGTTTTGGTAGCGGTTTCAATAATGCAGTTGCTCGCGCTGTGGTAAACGGTGTTGTTTTCATCCACAGTTATACTTGTGAGCGAGGCGCAATCGTCGAACGACCTCTCGCCAATGCTCGTAACGCTGTCGGGGATGGTTATGCTTGTGAGCGAGGAGCAACCGGAGAACGCACCATAGTCAATGCTCATAACGCTGTCCGGGATGTTTATACTCTCAAGCGAGGAGCAACCGTAGAACGCACCACTGCCAATGCTCGTAACGCTGTTGGGGATAATAGTTATGCTCGTAAGCGAGTCGCAATTGTGGAACGCATTAGAGCCAATGCTCGTAACGGGCTTGCCATTGTATGTAGATGGA
>JAZQDD010000053.1:0-14829 GCA_045546615.1 Eubacteriales bacterium
AAAAAAGAGGAAGAAACGCGCGTTTCTTCCTCTTTTAATTTATATAATGCTTTTTGCCTTGCAAAAAGCTACCTTCACATTTTGCGAAGCAAAATATTTCACATTTGCCCTTGGGCAAATATTTCACGCGGCAAAGCCGTATTTCACCCGACGAAGTCGGATTTCACTGAAAACGGCAACGCCGCAACATCATTGGGCGAAGCCCACATCATTTGCGCCGCAGGCGCAACATCATTACGGCGAAGCCCACATCATTTGCGCCGCAGGCGCAACATCATTACGGCAAAGCCGTACATCATTTGCGCCAACGGCGCAACTTCACTCAAACCTTCCCTCGTTCTCGCTCCAGATCCTATCGGCAACCGCGGCGATCCTTGCCGCCTCGTCGGGCGGGCAGGTCGTGAGCGTGCGCTTTTTCGGCTTTCCCCATACGTTGAAAAACCGCGGGCCTATCCACTCGTTGCCGCCGCAATCCTCAAAGCAACCGCGCAAAATCGACAAACACGCCTTGCGCGGACGCATGAAAATGACCTTCATCGGATGCTTTATCAGCGCAAATATCACCTTCGGATAGTGCGCCGTGATGCCCGTAAAGCTGATGCCCGGATGGGCAACGGCAAGTCCCGCCTCACCGCCGTAAAGCGCGTAGAGCGAAAACATAAGATACCTTTTTGAATTGCCGTAGGCGTGGCTCGATTTCGTTCTGGTCGAAAAATCCTCATCTGAAAAATCGGCGCGGCAGTAATCGTGCGCAATACTGCCAACAGCCACCACCCTGCCGCCGCAAGCGTCAATATGCACCTTGAGCGCGCGCGCAAGGCAGTAGGGCGAGACGAAATTTATTTGAAACACGTTGTCATACCCCGTTGTGCATTTGTGGCGTGGGATATTGTACGCGCCGGCGTTTAGCACCAGCAGGTGAAGCGGCGTTTTTTTAAGCTCGTTCGCCGCCGCCGCAACCGACTCGATATCTTCCATATCCACTCGGATGTAGCTTACCGAAAGCGCGGGGAATTCCGCCGTCAGCTCCGCGCCGAGAGCGCGCGATCTCTCGCCGTTGCGGTCAAGCAGGACGAGGGATGCGCCGAGCGAGGCGAGATAGCGGCACAGCGGTCTGCCAAGTCCGCCCGTCGCACCGCTGACGGCAACGGTCTTTCCCGAAAGGGACTCAACTTTTATCCCCTTTATCATTTCGTGCTGACCTTGTAGTGGTCGACAACGGGATTGTCACCGAAAACGGCTTTGTACGCCGCTTCCTTCATCGCCGCCGCATTTTCCGCACTCATTCCGCAATTATATTTGACGTTTCGCGCGTCCTCCATAAATATCTTGCCGAAAATGGTGTACGCCACAAGCGCGCTTCCCTGCGCGGACGGGTGGAAAAGGTCGTCACGGTAGACCTCTATCTTGCCCTGCGTGTGGATATCGAGCATCGCAACGCCCGCCAAAATAACCTCGGCACCTACCTCCTCGGCAATTGCGGTGTACGCCGCACGGAGCTTCATCTCCATTATTTTCGTAGAACCGCCGTGGCTTGAGAGCTTGGAATATCCCTTTTTATACCCCCAAGTCTCGTAAAGATACAGCTCGGCACCGTTGTCCTTGACCTTTTTGGCAAGGTCGCGCACGCCGCCGTAGAATTTTTTGGGGTTGGCTATGGGACAGCCGCTCTGCTCCTGCAGGATAACAACGTCGTATTTATTGTTTTTGAGCGCCTTGTCCACCTTCTTACCGTATTCGTCCGAGGTGTCGGCAAACTCCGCAAGGTAGTGTCCGCCATTCGTTATAGCCTCGATTTTGACCTTGTAGCCCGCAGAGCCGCAGATATTTTTGAAAAACTTGGTCGGCATATCGTTGTAGAAGGTAAAGCTGTTTCCGATAAAGAGTATGTTAAGCTCCGTCTCCTTATCGCGCAACGGAGCGGCGGCGGTCTCTTCCGCCGTAGTTTCCTCGGTAGTAGCCTCGGGGGTGGTCTCGGCAGTAGTCACACTTGCCGTGGTGGACTCACCGTTGCCGTTGCAGGACGCAAGCACGAGCATGGACACGGCGAGAATGAATAAAAGCAGTCTTTTCATTTTATTCTCCTTGATGGTTTATTACCATATTATTATACATCATTTCCAAGTGCTTGTAAATGCTTTTTTTCGGTTGCTTTTTTCGCTAAATTATGATATAATGTAATTTAATAAAAATTACAGGTGACAAAATGGAATTTACCACAGAGGCTCGAATTTTACGCGGCGTGGGCGGTCTTTATCTGATAAAGCTTGCCGATGACGCAGCCCACAGCGAAAAATACACCGCCGTCTCCCCCCTCGCGGGCAGGAGCGTCCTTTGCCGCGCGCGCGGCTCGATACGCGGCGGCGGTAAGCTGATGGTTGGCGATCTTGTTACCGTGACGTATAGCGAGTCATCCTTTGAGATGACGTCAGACGGCGCCGTGCCGCGCGACGATTCCGCAGGGCTTCCCGACATGGCAATATCGTCGATATTGCCGCGCAAAAACGCCCTTATCCGTCCGCCGCTTGCAAATCTTGACTTTATCTTCATCCTTTGCGCGAGCGCCGCGCCCGCGCCCGCGCCCGAAACGATAGACAAACTGCTGTCCGTGGCGGAATACCACGGCATCGAAGCGGCGCTCATCATCGGCAAAAACGAGCTTGACAGCGAAAAAGCCGACGAGCTTGAGAGGATATACACACTTGCGGGATATAGCGTTTTTTCTCTCTCGTGCGTGACGGGCGACGGCATAGAGCGCCTTGAAAAATTCATCGACGGCGCACTTGTAGGAAAAATATCCGCCTTTGCGGGAGCGTCGGGAGTTGGAAAAAGCACGCTGATGAGCCGCCTTTTCCCCTCGCTTGCGCTTGAGACGGGCGAGATAAGCCGCCGCACCGAGCGCGGCAAGCACACAACGCGCACAGCGGAGCTTTTCCCCATTGCCGTAGGCGATGGCGAGGGCTTCCTTGCCGACACACCGGGATTTTCCCTTGTTGACTTTGAAAACTTTGATTTTCTGCCGTTTTCCGCCCTGCCGTCCACCATGCGCGAGTTTGCGCCGTATCTTGGCAAATGTCAGTATGACGATTGTACCCACACCAAGGATCAGGGCTGTGCCGTGCTTGAGGCAGTTGAGAACGGCGAGATAGCACCATCGCGCCACGAAAGCTACCTTTCGATGTACCGCATACTGAAAGCTAAAAAAAGCTGGGAGAAAAAATGAAAGCATTTATCTATATCGGCGGGGACATCCACCCCGACACAATAACCGCCCACCCCGCAGGCGACGACCTTGTGATAGCGGCGGATTCGGGCTACAAAAACGCCATCGCGCTGGGAGAGAAGCCGTCCATCCTCGTTGGCGACCTCGATTCGCTCGGAGATGCGCCAAACGGCGTTGAGCTTGTGAGATTGAAGCCCGAAAAGGACGTGACCGACACGCAGGCGGCGGCGCATATCGCGATAAGCGAGGGCGCGACTGCCATCACCTTTATCGGCGGACTGTCGGGCAGACTTGACCACACTATGTCAAATCTCTCGTTGCTTGAGGAGCTGAATTCGCAAAACATCTACGCCATCATCGACGACGGCGCGAACCGCGTGCGCTTTATCCGCAATTCTTCAGCGATAATAGGGCGCAGTCACTATAAATATCTATCCGTCCTCGCCGCCGACGATAAGGTAAAGGGCGTGGATATCGACGGATGCAAGTACAATCTGAAAAATGCGGTGATAACGCGGCGCGACCAATACGGCGTGAGCAACGAGATAGACGGAAACTGCGCCTTTATTTCCGTGAAAAAGGGCGGCGTCTTTATCGTGGAATCACGCGACGCAAAATAATATTGAACTTATTTTCGCCTCGGCGCATATACTTGTAACAGTAGAACTTGCGGAGGCGGATATGAGAAGCTCAAAAAGATTATGTAAAACGGTGGGCGCGATTGCTCTTGCATTTGGTGCGGGGGTATTTCTGTCCTTTCTCCTGCCCGGACGCGCACTCGCCTTTGTTGAGGCGGCGGCTCTGCTTACCGCAGGCTTTTTCCTACTGAAATGAACGTCAGGAGCTTGTGATGAAGATAGTTATAATGCGCTCACCGGGGCTTCTCGCCCCCCTGCTTCGCCGCTTTTTCGGCATAAAGAAAAATAAAAAATAAATATAATGAAGCTTTTGGCATAGCAAAAAGCTACCTTAACATTTTGCGCAAGCAAAATATTTCACATTTCGCAAAGCGAAATATTTCACACGGCAAAGCCGTATTTCACCCGACAAAGTCGGATTTCACTGAAAACACCGCAGGTGTTTTCCAAAGGATGTAAAATGTCAAACACTACCTTTCTCCCCATAAGCCGCGCCGATATGGAAGCACGCGGCTGGGACAGACCCGATTTCGTATACGTCAGCGGCGATGCCTACGTCGATCACCCGTCCTTTGGCGTTGCCATAATCTCCCGCGTGCTTGAAGCGGCGGGCTTCCGCGTGGCGATACTCGCACAGCCCGATTGGCGTTCTATCGACGATTTTCGCCGCTTCGGTAAGCCGCGCCTCGGCTTTCTCGTTACGGCGGGTAACGTTGACTCGATGGTGGCGCATTACTCCGTTTCGCGCCACCGCCGAGGCTACGACTACTACTCACCGGGCGGTAAGATGGGACTGCGCCCCGACCGCGCGTGTATCGTCTACTCAAACTGCATTCGTCAGGCGTACGGCGACGTGCCGATAATACTCGGCGGGCTTGAAGCATCGCTTCGCCGCTTTGCCCACTATGATTATTGGGAGGACAGAATGCGCCGTTCGCTCCTTATCGACAGCCGTGCAGACCTTCTGACCTACGGAATGGGCGAAAACATAATTTTGCGCATAGCAAAACTGCTTGATAAGGGCGTTCCGATAAAGAAGATACGCGACGTGCGCGGCTCGTGCTACGTTTGCTCCGCCGATGAACCCGAACTTCACTACGAGGTGTCGGCAAACTTTGATTTTGAAGAACTTAAAAACGGCGGCAAGCCCTACGCCGACGCCTTTGCCGCGCAATACCGCGAGCAGGACGCCATTTCGGGACGTGCCATGACGGAAAGGTACGGCGACAAACTGCTGGTGCAAAATCCGCCGATGCCGCCGCTTGAGCGCGAGGAGCTTGACCGCGTCTACGCCCTGCCCTACACACGCCGCGTGCATCCCGTGTACGATGCGGACGGCGGCGTTCCCGCCATTGCCGAGGTAGCGTTCTCCATAACGCACAACCGCGGTTGCTTTGGCGCGTGCAATTTCTGCGCGCTTGCGTTCCACCAAGGGCGCACCGTGCGCTCACGAAGCGTCGAGAGCGTGGTGAATGAAGCACGCCTTATCACGAAAATGCCCGATTTCAAGGGTTATATTCACGATGTGGGCGGCCCTACCGCGAATTTCCGCGAAAGCGCGTGCGAAAAACAGCTCACACACGGAGTTTGCCCCGCAAAACGCTGTCTTGCGCCCACTCCGTGTAAAAATCTGCGTGTCGACCACAGCGAGTACAAGCATTTGCTTGAGCAAGTTGAGGCTCTCGACGGCGTGAAAAAGGTTTTCGTGCGCTCGGGCATACGCTTTGACTACCTGATGCTTGACGGCGACGACGCGTTTTTCAAAAAGCTCGTGCGCGACAACGTCAGCGGACAGCTTAAAGTTGCCCCCGAGCATTGCTCCGCCGCGGTTCTTGGGCTTATGGGCAAGGCGGATTTCTCCGTCTACCGCCGTTTCCGCGAAAAATTCTTTGCCCTCTCGCGTGAGTGCGGCAAGGAGCAGTACCTCGTTCCGTATCTGATGTCCAGTCACCCCGGAAGCCGCCTGTCCGACGCGGTGGAGCTTGCGCTCTACCTGAAGCGCGAGGGGCTGAACCCCGAGCAGGTGCAGGACTTTTACCCAACACCAGGTACGGCGTCGACCGTAATGTTTGCAACGGGAATCGACCCCTTTACGGGAAAGAGCGTGTACGTCGCGCGTGACGGACGCGAAAAACGCCTGCAACGCGCTCTGCTCCAATTCAACCGCCCCGAAAACGCGCCCCTCGTGCGTGAGGCGCTCGTCGCCGCGCACCGCGAGGACCTTATCGGAAGCGGAAAGGACTGCCTTGTTCGCGCGGGCAAGTTGCCCGACGGTAAAAATGTCGGTATAACGGCAAAACCCCAAGCACCCAAAAGCGCAAATGCGAAAAAAGGCAGAAAAACCTCGCTTTCCAAGCACCTCGGAAACAGAAAAAAAGCTAAAAAGTGATATTTTATTACTTATAAGAGGACTACTATGAAAAAATTACTCATTTCTATCGGCGCGGGGGTAGTTGCCATTGCCCTGATAGTCTCCATCGCTCTCTTTCTTTCCACCCCCTCTCCCTTTGTACAGATAAAGGGCGAACACGTTTTCAGATATTCCCCCGAAGATAGACAGCTTTATATCATTTACAACGGCAAAATAATCGGCTCGCCCATCGAGTGCGACGCATACGATACGCATAGCCGTTGCGCTGACCTTTCTGCCGCGCTTTTCAGCGTCACAAACGGCAAGGGAAATGAAGCAAAAACAGCGTATTACGTCGCAAACGCTGACGTAATAACGGCACTTCCCGACGATAACCTTAAATACCTTGAAATCTCCAAGGACGGCAAGAGCGTAACAGCCACAGACCCATCCGAGGGAGAGAAAAAAATCTATTTATACAACATAAGCAACCAAAGTAAGCGGGAGTTTGCGTACGTGGGCAATGAATTAAGAGCCGCCGTGTACTCCGAAAGCTTTAACTCCATCATCTACACTTCCACAAGCGTAGAAAACGGTGCCGTGACCTTGAACCTCAACCTCTACACCAACGGCGAGAGCGTTAAGCTCGCTTCCGATATGTACCCCCTTGCCGTTTCCGATGACGGCGAGCGCATCTACGCATACGTCGTTGTCTCCCCCGAGCCATCGCTTGAATATCCTTTCGGCAAGGGCTTGTTCACTCTCTACGAGCTTAACAAAAACGGCGAAAAAGTCAAAATAGCGGAGAGCTTCAATAAAAATTACTTCTATTTTAATAAAGATTGCTCGCAGATAATATACCTTGCGGACGGCAAGGCGTTTTTCCGCGAATACGGCGCAGAAAGCCCCGTAAGGCTCGGCAGCGCAACGAGTTGCACCCCGATATATCCCGCAGGCACGTGCGCTGTTGAGGATTTTTGCGGTCTGCCCGTTAAACTTTACTCCGATATTGACGGCGCACGCGCATACCGTGTCGAGAGTGATAAAGATGACGTCGAAATGATCACATCGGGCTTTTACGATATACACCTGACGTCCGACGGCAAAACGCTGTACTGCTTAAAGAACGAGTCCATCCGCCGTATTGACGTAGACGATCCGTCAAGCGAGGAGACCCTCATTGAAGATAAGACCTACAACGCCCATTTCTCCCACGACGGCGAGACGGTATACTACCTCGTGAAAGGAGTGCTTTACTATCTGAACGAAGATAACAATGGCGTAGAGATATCCGACAACGTTAAAAACAGCGTCATGACCGATAGCGGCATGCTTCTTTACGTCGAGAATGACGGTACTCTTTACTGCTCCGAGAACGGCTCAAAGGGCAAAGAGATAGCCGCCAATATTTTCGACCTGACCGTATACCGCGGAACCGCAACCTACTTTACCGACATAAATAACTATGACGGTGTTGCCGGCGTATTTTATCTCAATGACGAAAATTCCTTTGAAGATCTTGCCGTCGGCAAAAAGTTCAAATACAACGATAATTGACGGCAAAAAAGCTAAAAAACGATATTTTTCGTATTTTTTCCGCATTATATACACAAAATTTTCATTAAAGATTGACAAATTATTTAAAATATGATAAAATACAATAAATATAGACTGTTAAATTATGCAGTCGGAAAGAGGATATAATAAATGAAAAGATTTCTTATCATGGTGCTTTGCGCGATAGTCGGCGTGGCTGTGCTTGTAACAGGCTTTACCGCTATATTCGGCTCGTCCAAGAATATCGCACTCAGAGCTATTGACGGCGCTATCGACGGTCTTGCTAACCGCGACGAGGCTGACTACATCTACAACGTACTGTCCGGCGGCTCCGTCAGCGCAAACGTTAAGACCACCGTTGAAGGTACCGAGGTCAGGGCTTCCGGTAAACTCTACCTTGAGCTTGAGGACTACTCCTTGATGTTTGACGAGCTTTCCCTCTCCGCAAAGATGGGCGAGGAAAAGATCAATATCACAGGTTCCGTTTTTGCCGATCAGGACCGTTTCTACGTTAAGAACGACGATATCCTCGGCGGTGCTTACGGAATTGAGATGGGTACTCTTGCAGATGGCTTTAAAAAGTCCGTTTTCGCTCCCGACAGCGGTTCTGCTATGGCACTTGACGAGGCTACTTACGAGATAGTACTTGCTCTGCTTGAGCTTACTGAAAGCGATATTCCCGAGCAGATCAGCGAAGATGCTCTTGACTTTATCGACGACTACACCACCAAGGCGCGCAAGCTCCTTTTCAAGCACGCTGAATACAACAAGAACAATGAGGACGTGAAAATCGGCGATGATGAAGTAAGCGCCCGCGTTGTTTCCGTTATCATTACCCCCGAAACCATTTCAAACTTCCTTGAGGATTTCTACGATTATCTCAAGAGTGACAAGGACCTTCGTGATTTCATAGTTAAATCTTACAGCGACCTCAAGCCCGTTACCGAAACTCTCACCCTCGTTTCCGGCAAAGCCGCTATCAACGCTGACCTTGACGTTGGTGAGCTTTACGACGAGGCTATCGAGTCTCTCGGTGAGCAGATAGATTCTATCGTTGACTCTATGAAGGACGCTGACGAGGGCTTCATCGCTGTTCGCCTTGCTACCCCCAAGTCCTCCGCAAAGCTCATGAAGGCATGGGTAGTTGCAGGTGAAAAAATTGAAGATATCGAGGATGATCCCGAGGAGCTTATGGAGCTTGGCAGCATCGATTTCGGCAAGGACGGTGCTGAAAAGACCGACGCTATCACCATTTCCGTAAGCGGACAGAAGATAAAGTACACCGTAACCGAGGAAGACGACGTTGTAACCTACAAGCTCTCTGCGGGCGACACTACCCTCTCCCTCGCACTTGACGAGGAGAACGAGAGCTACACCGCAAAGATGACCTCCAAGACCACCACTTGGGGCGAGACCGTAACTCACACCAGCGTTATCAGCGGCGACTACGTTACCGACGGCGATGCTACTACCCTTACCCTTGAAAAGGTAAAGGTTGACGGAACCGATCTTTTGACCGATGAAAACAAGATCGACCTTTCCATCACTATCGAGGAAAGCGACGGAATGCCCAAGGCTGAAAGCGAGATCAAGTCCATTCTCACTATGAAGGAAGAGGACTTCACCAAGATCATGGAAAAGGCTATGGAAAAGTTACCCTTCCTCGGCGGTTCTGAAGACGTTGAGCAAATGCCCAATGTTGATGGTTTCGTTGATAATTTCATTGGTGATTACATTCCCGAGTTTTAATTCATAAAACATAATAATTGCCCAACCTTCTTCGCAGGGGGTTGGGCAGTTTTATCCGATTTTTCATTATTTTAAGGAGAAACAATATGGATTTTTTGGAAATTTCCCCCCACGCTCTTGAATGCTCCAACGCCTTTAATATGATAGGCAAGGAGTGGTTCCTTATCTGCGCCGCCGACAGCGAGCGCGAGTGCGGCGCGAACGCCATGACCGCAAGCTGGGGGTATCTGGGCAATATGTGGAACAAGCCCTCGGCGATATGCTTTATCAGACCGCAACGCTACACCTACCCGCTTGCCGAACGCGCCGAGCGCGTGTCGCTGTGCTTTTTCGGAGAGGGCGAGCGCGAGATGTTTTCATATTTCGGCACGAAAAGCGGCGCGGACGGCGATAAAGCCGCCGCGTGCGGACTGCACTACGATTATATCGACGGCGTGCCGTATATCAGAGAGGCAAAAACGGTGCTTATCTGCCGCAAGATGTACGTTGACGACCTGCACCCCGAGTGCTTTGCCGACGAGAGCCTTATATCCTCATTCTATAAGGCAGGCGATTATCACAGAATGTACGCCTGCGCGATAGAAAAAGCGATGGTTAAAGCTACTTCGTAGCTTTAACAGTGATATATTTGGCTTCGCCAAATATGATATACGCTTCGCGTATGATGAATGATGTATTTGCCTTGCGGCAAATATGAAGGAAAAAAGCGGAAGAAACGCAGTTTCTTCCGCTTTTATTTATGCTTTTTGCACCGCAAAAAGCTTCATTCATATTTCGCGAAGCGAAATATATCATTCATCATACGCCGTAGGCGTACATCATATTTGCCAAAGGCAAATATATCATTGTAAAAACGCAAAGCGTTTTTACTTAATCCTCGTCCTCGTCTTCGAAGTCTTCTTCGTCAAATTCCTCGAAATCAAAATCGTCACAATCGCAGTCGCAATCGCAGTCGCAATCGCAGTCGAAATCGTCGTATACGAATTCCTCAACCTCGCCAAGGTCCTGATCGATCTCCTCGATGTACTCGCCAAGATACTCGATATCCTCGTCGATCTCGGCAATAGCATCGGTCATCTCGCCAAGAAGCTCGATCATAGCGGCGATGAGCTTGCCCTCTGCGGTGGTCTTATCGTAATCAAGACCGTCTGCAAGGCCCTTGAGATATGCTGCCTTTTCAGTAAGTGCCATTTTAATTACCTCGCTTTAATTATTTGCCTGCGCGAGAGAGATACTCGCCGGTTCTGGTGTCGATCTTGAGGATCTCGCCAACCTCGATAAAGAGGGGAACCTTAACCTCTGCACCCGTCTCAAGAATAGCGGGCTTGAGGGCGTTGGTAGCGGTATTTCCTGCAAAGCCGGGGTCAGTGTCGGTAACCTCAAGCTCAACGAATGTGGGAGGCTCAACGCTGAATACCTTGCCCTTGTAGGAAACGAGCTTGCACATCATCTCTTCCTTAACGAACTTGAAGGACTCGGGGAGAACGTCAGCGTTAAGGGGAGTCATTTCGTAGGACTCCATGTCCATAAAGTAATACAGCTCGCCATCGTTGTAGGAATACTGCATATCGCGTCTCTCGATGAAGGCGCTGTCGAATTTATCTGTGGGGCTGAAAGAACGCTCGATTACGGCACCCGTAATAACGTTCTTCATCTTGGTGCGGACGAAAGCCGCGCCCTTACCGGGCTTTACGTGCTGGAACTCGATAACCTGAAATACGTTACCGTCCATCTCAAATGTTACGCCGTTTTTAAAATCGCCGGCTACTACCATGTTAATATACCTCCGTGGTTTTGGTTTTTTGTCTGGGTATTCATACTTACATATATTTTATAATATTTTTACTCGGATTGCAATAGCTTTTTATAACTTTTTCGTTATTTTACGCTTTTTTATCAGAAAAACTTTGCAAGTCCGCCCGTTGAAGTCTCTCTGTACTGATTTGAGAGGTCTCTGCCCGTCTCGTACATCGTGCGAACAACAGTGTCAAATGATATCATTCGCGTACCCGTAAGGAAGTTTGCAAGCGAGAGCGCGTTTATCGCACGCATCGCGGCAACGGCGTTGCGCTCGATGCAGGGTATCTGCACGAGTCCGCAAACGGGGTCGCAGGTAAGTCCCAAATGATGCTCAAGCGCCATTTCGGCGGCGTATTCTATCTGGTCGATACCCATATCGAAAAGCTCGCAAAGTGCCGCCGACGCCATCGAGCAGGCAGTTCCTATCTCCGCCTGACAGCCGCATTCCGCACCCGAAATGGACGCATTTTGCTTGACGATATTGCCGACAAGCCCGCCCGTTGCAAGTGCGCGTATCATTTTTTCATCGGAAAACGACTTCTTTTCCTGCATATACACAAGCACGCTCGGAACTACGGCGCACGCGCCGCAGGTGGGTGCGGTAACTATCGTCTCGCCCGCCGCATTTTGCTCGGCGGCGGCAAAGGCGTATGCGCAGACCATGCGATTCTCGCGCGTTTCGGGCCTCTCGTCGATGTGACCGCGGTTGTAAAGGAGCTGTGCCACGCGCGTAACTCCGAGTCCGCCGGGGAGCGTTCCCGTGGTGGTAAGTCCGTTTCGTATCTCGTCCTTCATCGCGCGCCATACGCCGTAGAGAAAATCGCGGAAACCCTCGTCCTCATGGCGGAAAACATAGTCGCAAAGGCGGATATTTTCCGCTTTGCATATCGTGCTTATCTCGGCAAAGCCCGCTTCCTTGTATATCTCGGGCTTATCTATCTCGGGAACGTTCTCAATTCGGATATCGCCGCCGCCAATCGACATGATACGGCGGCGTCCAAGCTCCCGTCCGCCCTCAAACGCCACGATATCGAGCGTGTTGGCGTGCGGCAGAGTGTCCTCGGACGTATCGGTGTCAAAAATTATCTCAACACTCGCGGGAGCGAGCGTCATTTCTATCGCCTTGTCGGTGCAATGCCCCTTGCCCGTGAGGGCAAGAGAGGCGTAAAGCGTTACCTTGAACGCATCGGCGCTCGGAAATATCTCCTTTATATACATACATGCACGCTCGGGACCCATGGTGTGCGATGAGGACGGCCCGCGCCCTATTTTATAAAGCTCGCGAAGTGATTTCATATCTATTCTCCTTTATATAATAAATCCCGCAAGAAGTCCGCCAAGAACTCCAAGCGCACAAAGCACGGCACAGAAAATAATATTTTTTTTCATTGCGCCCTCGCTGCGGTTCATTTTGAAAAGTACCAAAAGTCCAACACCGCCGTTGACGAGCAATCCCGCCATCATCTCACCCGCGCCGATAATGCCGTTAAGGTAAAATTCGGTAAGCACGACGGAAACGCTGCAGCTCGGTATGAATCCGACGAGCGCCGCCGCAAGCTCGCCAAGCACGGGAACGTCGGGCAGTAAGCCGACGAGTTTTTCCTCACCGATAAGATCTACCGTAAGTGAGACCGCAAAACTGACCGCGAAAATGAGAAGCGCGACTTTTAGCGTATGGCGGAGCGCGGGGCGCAATATACCGCCGTGGCAATCACAGCCCTCGCGGTGGCACATCTCGTGTATCTCGATGCCGTAATCCTCACCGTGGGAATGCCCCTCACAGCACTCGCCGTAGCTCTTGCGGTGATGCTCGTGCGGCTTGTGTTTTCTGTAAAGATGCAATATCAGGTCAAACGCAAAGCCCGCGCAGACCGCAAAAATGAGCTTGAACGCAAGCGTTTTTCCTATCAGACCGACCTCGCCGCTGCTGATAAGAACGGGGAGCATCTCGTCCGATGTGGCAAGGATGACCGCGAGAAACGTACCCGCCGTGATGACCTTACCCGCGTAAAGATTTGCCGCGCCGCCCGCGACTCCGCATTGCGGAACAAGACCGAGCGTACCGCCGAGAAGCGGGCCTATGCGCTTTGCGCTCCTTATGTGCGCAAGCGTGCGCTCGCCCGCGCGATGCTCAAGCGCTTCCATGCCGAGGTAGGTAAGGAAAAGAAGCGGAAGCGTAACGGCAAGATCTTCTATACTGTGAAGCAAAACGTGCAGTATTTCGTGAAGTATTTCCATTTTACCACCTTAATTTTTCAGCCTGTCAAGCAAATTTTGCAAAATTATCTGTGCGGAGAGAGTGTCGATAACGCCCTTGCGCTTTTTACCGCGCGTGTCCGTTTCGTTAAGATACCTTGCCGCCACCACGGTGGTGAGACGCTCATCAACCATTATGACGGGAATGGACGCGAGGGAGGAGAGCGCGGCGGCAAACTCACGGCATCGGTCAGCGCGCGCGCCCTCTGTGCCGTCCATATTGCGCGGAAGTCCGACGGCGGCGCACACAGCACCCCTCTCGGCGGCGATACGCGCCGTCTCCTCGGCAGTCTTGGCAAGTCCGCCGACCTTTATATAGCCGATTCCCGAAGCGAGAAACCTCGATTCGTCGCTGATGGCAAGCCCCGTGCGCACGTCCCCGAAATCAACGGCTATTATCCTGCCGCGCGTGGCTCTTACCGTGTCAATATCAGCAAATTTTGTCTTATCCTGTTCCATTATTTTTCCTTTTTTATTTTAATGTGAATGCTTTTTGCGTAGCAAAAATCTACCTTAATATTTTGCGCAAGCAAAATATTTCACATTTGCCCAACGGGCAAATATTTCATCCGACGGAGTCGGATATCATCCACCGTAGGTGGATATCATTGAAAACGCGTGAGCGTTTTCCCCGCCGTGCGATTTGGCTGTGCCGAAGTTCGCACTTACAATTTGCCTCGCCCTTTGGGAGAGCCTTATTTGTGCAATTGCCTTTTAATAGTTCGTAGCCGTATTTTTGGTGCTAAACCCTAATAAATCAGTTTGTGCGAACATCAAGCGCCGTTTTTCTGCGGAAAAACGGCGAGATTCGCTCGTCGCGGCGCAGAACATTGCGCCACGACTTCGGAATGACGCAAGAGAGTGCGCCGTTCCCGCTCTCTTTGAAGAATTTCGGAATGACGCGCCGGGTGCGCTATTCCATTTTCAATAGGTATGCTTTTTGCTTTGCAAAAAGCTTCCGAAACTTTGCACTTTGCACTCTGCACTTTGCACTTAAAAGGATGTTTGCACCCATAATTTGCCTCCATTGTGTAAAGGGAGGCATATATATAAATCGTCGTAAATCGTGCGTAGCCGTATTTTTGGTGCTAAACCCTAATAAATCAGTTAGTGCGAACATCAAGCGCCGTTTTTCTGCGGAAAAACGGCGAGATTCGCTCGTCGCGGCGCAGAACATTGCGCCACGACTTCGGAATGACGCGAGAGAGTGCGCCGTTCCCGCTCTCTTTGAAGAATTTCGGAATGACGCGCCGGGT
>JAZQDD010000054.1:0-38033 GCA_045546615.1 Eubacteriales bacterium
TCATATTGTGGAGCCGCGAGTAATCGGTTGAAGCAAAATACGGTGTTTTCCGCCGTATTGCCACAATCTCCCACTTTCCACGATTGGACGGAGTTGTGGCAATACTATGGAAAGGAGAACACAAGTGACAAAAAACAAAAAGTTAATACTTGCATCGGTTGCCGCCGTGCTTGTTGTTGCCGCCCTCATCGGAGTGTGGCTCATCTTTGGCGCGTCGACCTCGCAAGGCAGCAAGAGCGTTACCATCGAGGTCGTAAATAAAGCAGGTCAGACTACGGCGTACACCGTAAAGACCGATGCGCAGTATCTGCGCGGTGTTATGGACGAGGCAGACGGCTTGACCTTTACCGAAGCCGGCGGTATGGTAATGAGCGTAAACGGCGAAACTGCCGATTATTCGGTAGATAAGTCCTATTGGGCGTTTTACATCGGCGATGCGTACTGCAATTACGGAATAAACGATCAGCCCGTCGCTGACGGTGACGTTTTCCGTATAGTTTATACTACAGGCTGATGCACAAGGATAGGTTTAACCTGCGCCACATTGCCCTGATCGGCGTTCTTGTAGCCTTGATCGAAGCGTGCAAACTGGCTATGGGTTGGATACCCAACGTCGAGCTAACAAGCTTTTGGCTTATTGTATTTGCCGTCTTTTTCGGAAGGCGGGCGATGGTTGCCGTACCGATATTTACTATCATCGAGGGGCTTGTCTTTGGCTTTGGTCTGTGGTGGGTAATGTATCTCTATGCTTGGCCCATTTTAGTCCTTCTTGCCTACATAATGAGAAAGAACGACTCTCCCCTGCCCTTTGCTATTCTCTCGGGCATATTCGGGCTTTCTTTTGGCTTTTTGTGCGCTATCCCCTACGTTTTTGCGGGAAGCCCAACGCCCGGAATCGCCTACGCCTTTGGCTATTGGGTGGCAGGAATTCCTTTTGATCTGACACACGGAATCTCGAACTTTGTACTCATGCTCGTTTTATACCGTCCTGTTACGAACGTGATGAAAAAGCTCTCACCATCTGTATAAAAAGGAGAGCCGAATGCATTTTTTTGCATTCGGCTCGTTTTTTTATTCAAACATCCCTGTTGAGATATATCTTTCACCCGAGTCGGGAAGCAGCGCAACTATCCTCTTCCCCTTGTATTGCGGCAAACGTGCAAGTGCGCGTGCGGCGAAAGACGCCGCGCCCGATGAAATGCCCGCAAATATTCCTTCGCGGCGCACGAGTGCCTTTGCCTCCGCCATAGCATCCCCGTCGGTCACGGTAAGAACCTTGTCCACCACCGAGGCATCATAATTTTTGGGGATGAAATTAGCCCCTATGCCCTGTATCTTATGAGCGCCGGCAAAGCCTTTGGTAATGAGGGGCGACGCGGCAGGCTCAACGCCGATTATCTCTATATTGGGATTTTGCTCCTTTAGATACTTTGCAGTACCCGAAAGAGTTCCGCCCGTGCCTATTGTCGCAACGAAAACGTCGATCTCGCCATCGGTGTCACGCCATATCTCTCTGCCCGTGCCGCAATAATGAGCATCGGGATTTGCGGGATTTTCAAACTGCGCGGGAATAAAAGCTCCCTCTATTTCAGCGGCAAGCTCCTCCGCTCTCGCGATAGCGCCCTTCATGCCTTCCGCGCCTGCGGTAAGCACTACCTCAGCGCCGTAGGCGCGAATGAGGTCTATCCTCTCGCGGCTCATGCTGTCGGGCATGACGATGATAATGCGATATCCCATCGGCACGCCGTATGCGGCAAGCCCGATGCCCGTATTTCCGCTTGTCGGCTCGATAACCGTACCGCCGTCAGCGAGAATTCCCCTGCGGCGCGCATCAAGCAGCATTGAAACGGCTACCCTGTCCTTGGCGCTTCCTGCGGGATTCATAGCCTCGATTTTGTAAATAAGCTCTGCTCCGAGCGATTCCTTTGAGCGCAAAAGCGGTGTGTTTCCCGCAAGCTCTGTTATGTTATCGTATATTTTCATATTCATCACCTCACATAAAAGATTATACCGCTTATAAATTGCATTGTCAAGCAAAAAGAATTTTGATGTCCAAGTTTTATTTTTCTATTGACCTTTTTGCCAAGATGTTGTATAATAAAGTGAATATATGTTGAAATTAATCCTTTTTGGGAGTTAGTGTTATGATATTTAATGTTCCGTTTAAAAAATTTTTAATATCCGTCATAGTGGTGATATTACTCTTCACCCCGACGTATTTTGCCATAGGCAGCTATAACGCCAACAAGATCGATCCCACCTTGTCCTCGGAGCTGACAGAGCTTACCATACGCGATCCCGTCGGCTCTACTACCACGGTAACATCCGAAAATGATCCTGACAAGCTGATGGAAATGTTCGAGGTGCTTATGGAAGATGCCACAAGAGTTTCTGCATTGCCCGACAGCATCTCGGGCGAGGCATTCCTCCTCGCTACGTACAAGGCGGTAGCAGATGAATCCACCACCACCTCATCCTACAAATATTATTTTTCCACCGATCCCGCTTCTTGCTACTTCACAAATCCCAACGGCGAAAGCTTTAAGATAGATGAGGATGGAGCAAAACGTTTTCTGGCATCATCGTACTCCGTGTATCTGTATGACAACGCCGCTCCGCCCGTTCTTTCGGCAGGTGAAGGCAATACGATAGTTCCGACACAGATAACTTGGCTCTACCTTGCGTCGGGCGGTATCTATCAGGAATACAACAGAACGTCGACATCCGAGACCGTCCTTAACTATGACGTAAGTAACACCATGGACTTCAACTTCACGATTGAGCCCGATGAATGCAACCTTAAGGTTTATAACGGCAGCGTAGCTTACTACGACGGTCCCTACGACAAGCTCCCCGCACTGCCCATAAACCGCAATACTCTGCTTACCTTTGTTATTGAAGCCAAGTGGTTGCGCACAGACAACTGCCAAGCCTACGGCGAAGCGACCTACAGCTTCAACGCTAACATAACCGCTCCCGCACAGTTCAAGCTCGGCTCGGAAACAATAAGACACGGAGAATTCGTTGTAGTCTCGGGTATAAACGTCGCAGACCCCTCGCAGGTCAGGTTTGAATCTTCCCCCGCAATCAACTTCACCCCCGTTTTCTATGCCGATGCTACCGCAAAGGACACTGTACACGCGCTAATTCCCATTGGATATAACGTCGAGGTAAACGGTCCTTTCACCTTCACCGTATCGTACGGAGTAGCGCAACAGACGCTCACCCTCAACGTGAAAGATCCCACCTATGCCTTTGATGACAGATCATATAAGGCGTCCAAAACTCTGATCGATGCAAGCTTCACTCCCGAGTTGGTTGCCGCCGCCAAGGCTGATTTTGAGCGAATCTGCACCTCCTCAACGGGAACGAGATATTTTTCCGGAGCTTTCCTTAACTACTTCAAGGGTACTTCGCTGTATCCGAAAGGCGGCTCTCTGTCCCAGCTAAAGCTTGGTTTTGGCAAAAAAGTAACTCTTGAGAATGCATCCGAGAGGACATTTACCCACCCGGGACTTGAATTTGCCGTAACCAGCGGACAGGAGATACCCGCAATGGAAAGCGGTGTAGTATGCGCTGTCGGTGCTAACGAGGTCATGGGAAGATACGTGGTTATAGATCACGGATACGGACTGAGAACGTGGTACACAAATCTCGGCGAGGTTTCGGTATCTAACAACGATAATATCACCAAGGGCCAGATCGTCGGTAAGGCAGGCTCTACAGGATTTATATTGAGCGGACGTTCAAGAATAATATTTACTGTCGGAAACGTTCCTATTTCGCCCTACGCACTGTGGGACAAGGGCGTTACGTTCGCCTCTTTTAACTAAAAAGCGAGCCAAATGCATTTCGCATTTGGCTCACTTTTTATTAAAATCCAATTTCTTTTCTTGCGTACTCAAAAGCCGCTACGCACTCATCGATATCTTCCTTGGTATGTGCGGCGGACATCTGCGTGCGTATCCTTGCCTTGTCCTTGGGGACAACGGGATAGTAGAAGCCCGTTACGTATATACCGCGCTCCTGCATTATGGCGGCGACCTTCTGGCTGAGGACGGCGTCGTAAAGCATTACGGGGACTATTGCGTGTCCCGCACCTGCGAGGTCAAAGCCGCGCTTCGACATTTCGGAGCGAAAATAGTTTGCGTTCTCCTCAACTCTGTCGCGAAGCTCGGTGGATGCCGAAACTATCTCAAGCGCCTTGAGCGTTGCGGCACACATAGCGGGAGCCAGAGAATTTGAGAAAAGGTAGGGGCGGCTCCTCTGTCTGAGAAGCGCGATTATCTCACGTCTGCCGCTTGTAAATCCGCCCGAAGCACCGCCAAGAGCCTTTCCGAAAGTGCCGGTAATTATGTCAACTCTGCCCATAACGCCGCAATGCTCCTGAGAGCCACGTCCCGTCTTACCCACGAATCCCGTGGCGTGGCTGTCGTCTACCACAACGAGCGCATCGTACTTATCGGCAAGGTCGCAAACTCCCTTGAGGTTGGCGATAATTCCGTCCATGGAGAAAACGCCGTCGGTGACGATTATCTTCTGGCGCGCACCATCGGCATCAGCCGCTTTGAGCTGTGCCTCAAGGTCTTTCATATTATTGTTTTTATAGCGATATCTCTTCGCCTTGGAAAGGCGGACACCGTCAATTATGCTCGCATGATTAAGCTCATCCGAGATAATAGCGTCCTCGGCAGTAGTGATAGTCTCAAAAAGACCGCCGTTTGCATCAAAGCAACTGCTGTAAAGAATGGTGTCATCTGTTCCGAGAAATTCGGAGATCTTTTTCTCAAGCTCTATATGTATGGACTGCGTACCGCAGATAAAACGCACGCTGGAAAGTCCGTAGCCGTAATCATCGTAGCTTGCTTTTGCGGCTTCGATAATGCGGGGATCGTTTGAAAGCCCGAGATAGTTGTTAGCGCAGAAATTAATGATACCGCGAGTCTGGGTAGTATCGATGCGGTTTGACTGAGGCGTTGTGATAACGCGCTCGTTTTTCCAAAGTCCCTGCGCCTTTATATCGTCAAGAGTTGCTGATATTATGCTTTTGGTCTTATTGTACATTTTTATTCTCCTTTATTCGGAAACGGTCAGGACTATCTTACCGCTCTTACCCGAGCACATAAGCTCAAAGCCCTTTTCAAACTCATCAAAGGGCAGGCGGTGAGTGATGATACCCGAAATGTCAAGTCCGCTCTGGAGCATATTGGTCATTCTGAGCCATGTGTCAAACATTTCTCTGCCGTATATACCCTTGACCTGCAGACACTTAAATACTATCTTATTGATGCAAACGGGGGTCGTTTCGTTGTTCTGAATGCCTAGAATTGCAATTCTTCCGCCGTTCATCATATTATCTATCATACCGTTGAGAGCCACGGGGCTTCCGCTCATCTCAAGTCCCACGTCAAAGCCCTCCTTCATACCGAGCTTGGGCTGTATCTCCTTGAGAGAATCAGTCTTTGCATTAAGCGTAACAACGCCGGGGCATACCTTCTTGGCAAGCTCAAGGCGGTAGTCAAGCATATCGGTAATAACTACGTTTCTTGCGCCGTTGTGGTGGCAGATAGCGGCTGCCATGATTCCGATGGGGCCTGCGCCCGTAACGAGAACGTCCTCACCGATAACGTCAAAGGAAAGGGCGGTATGCGCGGCATTTCCGTAGGGATCGAAAATGGCGTACATCTCCTCGGGAACTGTGGGGTCGCAAAGCCAGAGATTGGAAAGCGGGATACATGCGTATTCTGCAAAAATACCCGTGCGGTTAACTCCGATTCCCTCTGTATTAGGGCAAAGATGACGAATTCCGCGGCGGCAGTTACGGCATCTTCCGCAAACTATATGCCCCTCTCCGCTGACAATATCGCCGACCTTGAAGCTCTTTGATTCGCCGTTGATCTCTACGATCTCTCCAACGAATTCATGACCGATGATCATAGGAGTTTTTATGGTCTTTTGCGCCCAATCGTTCCACTCATAAATATGAACGTCTGTTCCGCAGATGGCAACCTTGCGGATCTTCACAAGTGCTTCACCGTATTCGGGGGTCGGCACGTCAACGGTCTCCATCCACAGACCTCTTTCGGGCAATCTCTTAACAAGCGCGCGCATTTTCATTTTTATCACCTCTGTTTACTATTGTTGGATCGTGCTGTTTCCAAATATAAATTATATCACTTTTTTAAAGTGTTTTCAATATTTTTTTAATACTTTATAAAGTTTTTTGCGCACAAAAAGGGAAAAGGGGCTGAAACTCAACCCCTTTAAATATTTATTATTGGATATCAAACTTTTCAAAGCCCTTGCTGTCATTAAAGGTCACCCCATCGATGTAGCAATACTCGCCGTCTGCAAAGAGCTTGACGTTCTGCACGGAGAAGCTGTCGATAACGGTATTTACGATGCATTTAAGCTCAAGATCGCTAAAGTTTCCGCCGCCATTGAGGTCAAGCTTTGCTTGCAGTGCGCCCGCCTCGTCAAGTCCCATTGCAAAATACACTACCTTAACTTTTGCCTGCGAGAGCTTCTCGATATATATCTCAAGCATCTCCCCCGAGGAATAGGGAACGTTCTCCCAAACGCTGTCGACCGATACACCGCCGTCCTCCGTGGGAACGTAAAGCGTCATTTCGGACGCGGGCGGCAACAAGTCCTCAACGGTATCTGCAGGGAAAACGGGAGTCGTTTCGTAGGCTATCTCGGTATGCGGTGAGGTAGTTTCCTCATATCCCCAGCTCGGCGTAGTTTCGGGCGTGGGAATATACGGAGACGCCGCAGTTGTATCCGGGACTTGCGTTCTGTCGGTGTTCTCAATATCAAACGCGCCGTATCCGTCGGGGGCAGACTCGCCGTTTATCAAAAGCTCTTTTTCCGTCTTGCCGGTATAATCGTAGACAGAAACGCTGTCACAGCCGTAGGTCTTGATGAGCGAATTCACAAGACACATCAGTTCAAGGTCGTTAAGTTCCACTCCCTCGCGCATCCAAAGCCGTACTCTTGCGTTTATCTCGCCAGAGGTAAGCTGACCGAAGGTGACGGAAACAGGTTTTACACTCTTTATATTCGCAAAATATAAGAAGTCCGCGACAAAATATATTCCGTCCATTTTATTTACATACACACAAGTTTTGGGGGTGAAGCCGCCGTCTTGCGGAATGAAATAGTAGCATTCCATAGCATCGGGGGATACCTCGGTAACAGGAGCATCAGTATCATAACCGATATTCGGGATGCTGGTGACATCGAAAAAGGGAGCATCCGTACCGTCCGGAACGGTGTCGACATCGGGAACGGGGATAAGCGTGTCGATTCCCGTTACGACATCGGCGGTAGTTTCAACTCTTTGCAGGATGTGCTCGGGAAGCTGAAAATATGCGTTACCCTCGGGCGCGGCGATGCCGCCGATATTAATGTTTTTACCGTTGTAATCAATATTGACGTACGAGTTCCTTGTCGAGCTTATAACAGTATTGACAAGGCATTTATACATAAGCTCGTCAGGCTCACTCTGACCGCCGAGTATCACATTTGCCACGCCTACGCCGGGGTAGTGCGTAACCAGCTCGCCGTCCGTCTCGGTGCGCTCGCCAACGCGCTCGGCGCTGTATTCCACGTCAAGCACATAGCCGCAATAATCAAGATATTTCGTGAGTATCTCCTCAAAGGTAGTGCCTTTTGGAACACCCGTTATCTTAAAAGCCTCATACATTCCGTCTTCTACGGGAACGTACCAGACAAAGCCCGCATCGGGTGCCGGAGCGATCTCGGTATCGATTGTGGGAAACGTTTCCGCATCAACGCAGTTGCCCGTTCCTACGGGGGAAGGCGCTATGCCATCTTCCTCTCGCGTAAATTCGGGAAGTTCATCGGGGAGCGCTATATCATCGGGCTGCGTATCTCCGTCCACAGGAACGTTTGCATCCTCATCATCACTCTTACTGCCGAAAAGGTCGCTCCACAAAACCGTTTGAATCTTTATCGGCTTTTTGGGGGACGTGTCGACGGTGCTGCTGTATTCGGTCTCATTGGGCTTCGTCTCGGGAGCGTCCGAAAGCATAAGTGCCGAGCCGACGCCGAGAGATGCCACGAGCGCGAAACACGCCGCGACTACAAGAGCCTTGCGCCAATTTACAGACGCAGACTTTTTCGTTCCGCTTGCCTCGGAGAGCAGATCGTCCCCGATCTCTCCCATTGCATCAAAAAAATTCTTTTTCATATCGTATAACCCTCCTTTTGCAAATATTCTTTTAGCTTTTTTCTCGTCCGCGAAAGTATCAGATAAACGTTCTTATCGCTGACGGAAGTTGCCGCCGCGATATCGCTGACGGAGTCAAAATAGAAGTATCTGCGAATAAAAATCGCTCTGTCGCGCGGCGACCTGTCAAGCAGAAAACGGCGAAGATGCTCCGACAGTTCCTTCGCTGACAGCTCCTCGTCATGCGAGCCGCCGTCCGCAATGAAGTCCTCGACCTCCGATAGCGCGAGCGCAAACTCACTGCCGCCGCGCTTCTCTGCCCTTTCGGAAAAATAGCGGTTGAGCGCAAGATTTCTCGTTATCTTGCCAAGAAAGAGCTTGAGCGAGTGCGGACGCTCGGGCGGAATAGCATCCCACGCCCGAAGGTACGTATCGTTCACGCATTCCTCGGAATCGGAAACGTTCCGCAGAATATTTTCGGCAACGGCAAAGCAATATCTGCCGTAGACCGCCTCTGTCTCCTTTATCGCTCTTTCGTCTCTCGCGAAATAAAGCTCTATTATCTCTCGGTCGTTCATTTATCTGCCTCCTTTCGCCGATATAAAAGCGCTTTCACTCATATAGACCGTAAAATTTGGGTTTTATATCATAATTTTTAAAAAAACTGCCCTTAACGAGCAGTTTTTTCGCTATTTGGTATATTTTTGCCACATATCAAGCTCAATCTCGCACTCGAATCTCCGTGTGATGACTGAAAGCACCGCATCAATACTAAAAAGCGTGACTACTACCAGCGTTGGTATGCACGCGCCGTCACCGAGGGCAAAATCGGTCGCATAGCCGTACCATGTGAGGTAATGAGAATAGATAAAGTGCGGAAACAGCGTAACGCCGAGCGGCAAAAGCGCACAGGCAGGCACTAAAAAAAACTTCGGAAATACAAATCCAAGCCACACCTTCGCGCGGTTTGCGCCGTTACTTCTCGGCGGAAGGGACATCGCGCGCAGTGACGTTATCGCAAGATAAAAAGAAAGTACAACGGAGAGGACGGCGAATATATAAAACACCGCCACGGACACCTTTACGTCCTCAAGAAAAAGTCTGCTGACTCCGTCAAGCTGAACACCCTCGTTTTTTTCTATCGCCCTCTCCATGTCGGAAAGAAGCTCGACGGAGCTTACCGTGTCCTTTGCCACGCCGTCAACAATAAATTGCACAGTGGGCAAAAAGGCAAAAACAAGAGCCAAAATTGAGGCAACGGCGGGAATCACGAGCTTCACGCCGACAGCCGTCTTTATAATCTTTTGCTTATTCATTTTCTATGTTTTCCTTATCAAAAGCAAGCGGAAACAGCTCACCGAGTGTGTATGAAAAAATCTCTTCGCCGTCGGAGAGAAGTATCCTGAAATCGGGAGAGCAAAACTCCGCCATCACCTGTCGGCAGATACCGCAGGGGGCGCATTCTGCGGATATTTTGCCATCCTTGCCGCCAACTACGGCGATTGCGGCAAAATCGCGCTCGCCCTCAAACACGGCGTGCGAGAACGCCACGCGCTCGGCACAAATCGTTGCGCCGTACGAGGCGAACTCGATATTCGCACCGCAAAAAACCTTGCCGTCGGCGCAAAGGAGCGCCGCGCCGACGCGGAATTTTGAATATGGAGCATAAGCATTTTCCCTAGCCGTCCTTGCGGCTTCTATCAGCATATCATCCGTCATCTTTTATTCTCCGAAATATCTGCCAAGACCCCTTTGGCATCGGTCTTAAAATCAACTCCAAGAAGCTCTGCCACAGTCGCGGCGATATGGTCAAAGCCGTCCCGCGTGCCGAGAGATATCTTTTTTACACCATTACCCAAAATAAGCCACGGCACGCACTCGCGCGTGTGATCGGTGGTCTTTGTAAAACCCGGGTCACAGCCGTGGTCGGCAGTTATCATCAACACATCGTTATCCCGCAGTTTCGGCAGGAGTCTGCCAAGGCCGCGGTCAAACTCACTCATCGCGGCGGCGTAGCCGTCAACGTCGTTTCGGTGACCGTAGTTCATATCAAATTCGACGAGATTTACAAAGCAAAGCCCATGAAAATCTCTATCCAAAAGCGCCTCAGTCTTTGCCATCCCGTCCGCATTTGACACGGTGGGGATGCTCTCGGTGATACCGCGCGCGGCAAAAATATCGCTTATTTTTCCGACAGCGATAGAGTCAAGCCCCGATTCCTTTATGTCGTCAAGAAGCGTCCTGCCCGTGGGTTCAAGCGAGAAATCGTGACGGCGAGCCGTGCGCCTGAACGCCCCGACTTCGCCTTCAAACGGACGCGCGATAACACGCCCAACGGCATGCTCTCCCACAAGTATCTCACGCGCGGTGCGGCAGTATTCATATAGCTTTTCGGGCGGCACTATACTCTCGTGCGCGGCTATCTGAAAAACGCTGTCCGCCGAGGTATACACTATCAGCGCACCCGTGCGCAAATGCTCCGCACCGTAATCGTTTATGACCGCAGTACCCGAATACGGCTTGTTGCAAAGCACGCCCCTGCCCACAGCGGCAGAGAATTTTTCGATTACTTCATCAGGAAATCCCTGTGGATAGGTGGGAAACGGCGTCTTGGATATAACGCCCATCATCTCCCAATGCCCCGTGGTGGTATCCTTTCCGCGCGAACGCTCGCGCAGTCGGCAGACTGCACCGCCAAGCTCGCCGCCGAGGTACTCCGCCCCCTCGATATGACCGAGTCCCGCCTTTTTCAGATTGGGGATATCGAATTTTTCGGAGTGCGATATCGACAAAAAGGTATTCGCCCCCTCGTCGCCGTAATCGGCGGCATCGGGCGCGTTGCCTATACCCGCGCTGTCAAGCACTATCAGAAAAACTCTGTCAGCAATTGTTTTTTTATTCATGTTTTATGTTTATTATTCAAGAAAAGGAAATTGCGACATCAAGCGCAAGCTCCATCATATCGGTAAAACTCGTCTGGCGTTGCTCGGCAGTAGTAGCCTCACCCGTCAGCAAATGGTCAGAAATTGTGCATATCGCAAGCGCACGCTTGCCTGCTCTTGCGGCGTTCATATAAAGCGCCGCCGCTTCCATCTCCACGGCAAGAACGCCCATTTTCTGCCACGCGGGAGATGCTTGCGTATTGGCGTGGTAGAAGCAATCCGAGGAAACTATGTTTCCGACGTGGTAGCGCAGTCCGCGCTCCTCGGCAAGCTCTGCCGCGCGGCGAAGCAAAGAGAAATCCGCAATGGGCGCAAAGCTGCCCGCCAGACCGAATTGGTTGGCGTATGCCGAATCGGTGCAAGCGCCCGCGCCGAGAACTATATCGCGTACGCGGATATTTTCCTGCATACCGCCCGCCGAACCGACTCGGATAATGTTTTCCACACCGAAGATATTGTAAAGCTCGTAGCTGTAAATACCTATCGACGGCATTCCCATACCCGATGCCATTACGCTGACGCGCTCGCCCTTATAGTACCCCGTGTATCCGTTGATACCGCGAACACTGTTTACGAGCTTTGCGTCGGTAAGAAAATTTTCGGCAATGAATTTCGCACGGAGAGGATCTCCGGGCATAAGCACCGTCTTGGCAAAATCAGACGGCGTAGCATTAATGTGCGGGGTTGGATATTCTAACATATTTTACCTCCGAATTATCTTCAGTCCTCGGGACTGCCCTCCATAAAGTACGCCGCCTCCATGTCGGCAACGTTAAGCGCAAAGGCAAGCGGGAACATCTCAAGCGCTCTGCCTATCTGATTTTTGTCCTCGGGGCCCGAAAAGCCCATGTGGTATCTGATGGCAAAAGCCTCGTCTCGCGTAAGGCGCATATATCCCGACACGATGTAAACGGATTTTTCGCCGTGACCGTAGGGGAGATTGTCCTCAATGGTGTAATACGGCACGGCTACCCATACGCCGTTCTTTTTTACGTTACGGCTCTCTATTTTATAAAAATTGGTTTTGCACACGTCGTGGAGCAACGCGGCGATGGCGATACTCTCATCGCTGTAATGAATGCCGTACTCGTCCTTCATGCGGCGGCGGGAGAGCTGGTCGCAAAGGCAATCGTAGACATTGAGGCTGTGGCGGCAAAGTCCGCCCACCTCCGCACCGTGATAGCGCGTTGACGCGGGAGCTGTGAAAAAGTCGCACGACTCCGAGCAAAGATAATTAAGCAGCTCGCGCGAGCCCTCTCGCGTTATTTTTTCATTATATATTGATATAAATCTTTCCTTATCCGTCATTATTCTATACCTCCGAAATTAAAATCCCATAGTTTTTGAAAGTGTGGCGGTATCGCCCTCGCCCTCTCTGAATTGCAGGCTGTAAAGCCTTGCGTATATACCGTCCTCGATCTTCATAAGCTCCTCGTGAGTACCCTGCTCCGCAACCTTGCCCGAAGCTATAACGGCTATCTCATCAGCGCTTCTTACCGTGGAAAGGCGGTGCGCCACGATTATGGTCGTTCTGCCGCGGCAAAGCTCGTCAAGCGCGCGCTGGATAAGTATCTCCGTGGTGTTGTCAAGCGCCGACGTCGCCTCGTCAAGAATGAGTATCGCAGGGTCTTTAAGGAAAACTCGCGCAATGCTCACTCTCTGCTTTTGACCGCCCGACAGCTTAACGCCGCGCTCGCCTATCTCGGTATCGTAGCCATGCTCAAGCGTCATTACCCAATCGTGGATATTCGCGCGCTTGGCTGCGGTGATGACCTCGTCCTCGGTGGCGTCGAGTCTGCCGTAAAGAATATTCTCGCGGATAGTGCCGTTAAAGAGGAAAACGTCCTGCTGAACTATACCGATATGGCGGCGGAGCGATTCGGAAGTAACGGAATTTATATCCGTGCCGTCAATGAATATCTGGTTGTCTCCCGCCCTGTAAAAACGCGGAATAAGGTGGCAAATAGTGGTCTTGCCGCCTCCCGACGGGCCGACAAGCGCGAGCTTTTTGCCCTTTTCGACGGTCAGACTTACGTTGTGAAGCACCTCACCCGAGCTTTCGTAGGAAAACTCCAGCGAGCGAAGCTCTATCTTGCCCTCAACGGATGTAAGCACCTTGCCGTTTTCAGGCTCATGCTCGGGCTCGGCATCAAGGATCTGCAAAAATCTCTCAAAACCGCTGATGCCGTTCTGGTAGGACTCCATAAAGCCGATAAGGGTGTTTATCGGGGAGATAAAGAGGTTTATCGAAACGATGAACGCTGAATACTCTGCAAAGCTGATACCGCCGTTGTAAAGGAAGATACCGCCCGCGATAAGTATGATAACGTTGAAGATATCGGTGATAAAGGACGAACCCGCATGGAACTGCGCCATAGCGCGGTAGGCATCGCGGCACGCCTCGACGAACGATCTGTTGCCGACCTCGAACTTTTCCTTTTCCTTTTCGGAATTGGTATACGCCTTCGTCACGCGGATGCCCGAAATACTGCTCTCAAGCGAGGCGTTTATGACGGCGTTGCTCTTGCGGCGGTCGGAAAACGCACGGCGCATCTTGCGGCGCGAAATGGTCGCAACTACGACGAGGAACGGAATGCACGCAAAAACGATGAGCGTAAGCCACACGTTGAGCGAGCAAAGGTAGATGAACGAGCCGACGAGCATTACCGAGCTGATAAGCAAATTTTCAGGGCCGTGGTGCGCAAGCTCGCTGACGTCAAAGAGGTCAGAAGTCATGCGCGTCATTATTTTACCCGTTTCATGCTCGTCATAGAACGAAAACGGGAGCTTTTGCAGGTGGTTAAAAAGGTCACTGCGCATCTGTGCTTGCATCTTGACACCGACGATGTGACCGTAATACTGCACGAAATAGCGAAGAAGCATACGCAAAACGTACAGCGCAAGCACGATAAGCCCCGCGATTATCACCGCGCGGAACTTGCGGTTCGGGATAAGGTCGCCAAGCATTTCGTTTGTGACCATCGGGTAGACCATACCGATAAGGGAGATCAGCACCGATGCAAGCATATCAAGCGCCAGCATCCCGCGGTACGGACGGTAATAGGCAATAAATCTTTTTAACATTTTCGTTGTCCTTTGCAATGTAAAGATAATTATTCTATTATATTATAATGTCTTTTTTTTGAGTTGTCAACAAAAAAGTGGAAAAGGTTGACAAAGCGGGAAAAAGGGGGTATAATAAATATGCCAAACCAATCGAATATTGCAAAACAGGTATAATTTTCTTTACCGGGAAGTATGCCCTCTTTTCCGTATGGGGAAAAATGAATTTGATAAAATGCAAATTCCTCTTTGCCCATGCGGTTATACACGTTTTGCAAAGGATTGGTTTGGCGACTATCGGAGTTTGCGTTTTTGTGCGCCCGCTTCGGTAGGCGCACTTTTTTATTTTATCTTATTTTTCAGGAGGAAAAAATGAAAACAGCAACCAAAATTTTAGCTCTCATCCTTGCGCTTCTCATGTGCGCGTCATGCTTTGTGGCGTGCGGGGACGACAAAGACAGAGACGATGACAAAGAGGATGACGAAAAGACCGAAAACGTTGAAAACAATGGCGATGAAGAAAACGACGATGACGGCGCGCACATCCACATCTACGAGAACGGTGTTTGCACCGTTTGCGGAAAAGAAGAACTCAAGCCGAGCGAAGGTCTTGAGTTCGCACTGAACTCAGACAAAGCAAGCTACATGGTAAAGAGCATCGGAAATTGCACTGATACCGATGTTGTTATACCATCGACCTATGAAGATAAGCCAGTTACAAAAATTGGCAATAGTGCATTTGCGGATTGCCAATTCCTCATAAGCATTACTATCCCTAATAGCATCACGAGCATTGAAGGCCGCGCGTTTTCAAATTGCAGTTCGCTTACGAGCATAACGTACGACGGAACAAAGTCGCAGTGGTCGGCTATTGGAAAAGGCTTTTGGTGGCAATCAGGTACCGGAGATTACACCTTAGTCTGCCTTGGCAGCAGCGCCGCAAATCCCGATGATACCACAGTATCCACAGACACAACAAAGGAACCTGACACAACAAAGGAACCTGACATAACAAAGGAACCCGAAACATCCAACGATCCTATCGAAAATGAGAACGGAGGACTTAAATTCACTCTTAACGATGACGGCGCAAGCTATTCCGTTCACATAGGCTCTTGCACCAATACCGACGTTGTTATACCTGACACCTACGAGGGCAAACCCGTAACACACATTGGCAATGGTGCGTTCTATGGGTGCTCCTCGCTCACGAGCATAACCATCCCCGACAGCGTCACGAGCATTGGTTATTCTGCGTTCGCCGGTTGCGCCTCGCTCGCGAACATTACCATCGGCAACAGTGTTACAAGCATTGAAGAGTATGCGTTCAAGGAGTGCGACTCGCTCACGAGCATAACCATCCCCGACAGCGTCACGAGTATTGGCAAGGATGCGTTTTACGATTGCGACTCGCTCAAGAACGTCACTATGGGCAGCGGCGTTACAAGCATTGGCTCTTATGCATTCTGGTCTTGCAACTCGCTCAAAAACATAACTATTCCGGACAGCGTTACGAGCATTGGAAAGGGAGCGTTCGATGGGTGCAGATCTCTTAATAGCATCGCCATCCCATTCGTAGGAGCGACAAATGGCAGTATAGGAAACGCTCATTTCGGATACATATTCGGTGCGTCATACTCCGGAGACAACAATAAGCATGTTCCTTCATCGCTGAAAAGCGTAAGCATCACCGGAGCAACGAGTATTGGCGATACGGCATTCAAAGGTTGCTCATCGCTTACTACCATCACTATCGGTAATGGTGTTACGGGCATTGGCAGCGAGGCGTTCAGCGGTTGCACCTCACTCGCAAACATTACCATCGGCAGCGGAGTTACAAGCATTGGCGACTATGCTTTCTACGGTTGCAAGTTGCTCGCGAGCATAACTATACCCGACAGCGTTACGAGCATTGGCAGTGACGCGTTCAGCGGTTGTTCCTCACTCACAAGTATAATCTACGCCGGAACTACTGCGCAGTGGAAGGCTATTGCTTGGAACTTCGTTACCGGCAAATATACCTTGGTATGCCTTGGCGATAACACCACAGCTCCCGAGGAAACAACTGTAGCTCCAGATGACACTACGGCAGCTTCCGAGGAAACTACGGTAGCTCCCGATAACACTACGGTAACTCCCGAGGAAACTACGGTAGCTCCCGAGACTACCAAAGCTCCCGAAGAGCCCGACGATCCTATCAAAAAAGCGAGCGAAGGTCTTGCATTCACCCTTAACAATGACGGCTCAAGCTATTATGTAGCCGGCATCGGCTCTTGCACAGACACCGACATAGTTATTCCCTCGACCTACGAAGGTAAGCCCGTTACAAGCATTGGCGGAGGGGCGTTCTCCAAGTGCTCATCGCTTAAGAGCGTAACCATTCTCGACGGCATTATGTACATTGGCTATGGTGCATTCTACGATTGCTACTCGCTTACAAGCATAACAATCCCCAACAGCGTTACGAGAATTAACGAATTAGCGTTCAACAGTTGTGGTTCGCTCACGAGCATAACGGTAGATGAAAACAATTCTGTTTATCACAGCGCAGGTAACTGCATTATCGAAACAGCTACCAAGACACTTGTTATTGGCTGTGGTGCAAGCGTTATCCCCGTGAACGGAAGCGTTACGAGCATTGGCGATAAGGCGTTCTACAAATGCTACTCGCTCAAGAGCATAACCATCCCAGACAGCGTTACAAGCATTGGTCCCCAAGCGTTCATTGATTGCACATCGCTCAAGAGCATAACTATCCCAGACAGCGTTACGAGGATTGGTGAGCAGACGTTCTCTGGTTGCTCCGTGCTCACAAGCGTTACCATTGGCAATGGTGTTACGAGCATTGGCGCGGCTGCGTTCGGCGGTTGCTCACGGCTCACGAGTGTTACCATTGGCAACGGGGTTAAGGGCATTGGCACTTCTGCGTTCGCTTATTGCAAAGCGCTGAAGAGCATAACCATCCCCAACAGCGTTACAAGCATTGGCAAGGAAGCGTTCACTTATTGCGAGGCACTCAAAAGTATAACTATCTCCGACAGCATCACAAGCATTGGTGATCAGACGTTCTACTATTGCACTTCGCTCACGAGTATAACCATCCCTGCCAGCGTTACAAGCATTGCAAATGACGCATTCTACAAGTGCCATTCGCTCACCAGCATAACAGTAGATGAAAACAATCCTATTTTCCATAGTGCTGGCAATTGCATCATTGAGACTGCTACCAAGACACTCGTTTTAGGCTGTGTAGCAAGCGTTATTCCCGCAGACGGAAGCGTTACGAGCATTGGCTCTTGTGCGTTCTTGGGTTGCGACACTCTCGCGAGCATAACCATCCCTGACTCCGTTACGAACATTTGCGATGGAGCATTCGGGGAGTGCACTTCGCTCAAGAGCATAACATACGGCGGAACTATTGCGCAATGGAATGCTATTAAAAAAGACTACTATTGGAACTACAAGACCGGCAATTACACCGTACACTGCACAGACGGAGACATTAAAAAGTAAAACGCGTGGCGTTTTACGTGAAGTTGCGGCTTCGCCGCAGTGAAGCGCGCTTCGCGCGTGAAGCACGGCTTAGCCGTGTGAAGTGTTTGCCTAACGGCAAACGTTAATGTAGCTTTTTGCGCCGCAAAAAGCATTCAATAAAACAAAAAGTGGTTGAAGCCTCGGCTTCAACCACTTTTTTTCCTTAATATTTGCCGTAAGGCAAATATATCATTCATCATGCGCGAAGCGCGCATCATTTTTGCCGCAAGGCAAATACATCACTGTAAAAACGGCTGTGCCGTTTTTACACCAGTCCCCTTCTCGCTCTGCTCTGCGCTTTGAGGCGAGTTTCGGTATCAAGTATCCTCTTGCGGATACGGAGCGACTGGGGCGTGACCTCGATAAGCTCGTCCTCGCCGATAAACTCGATAGCTTCCTCAAGGCTGAACACCGTGGGGGGAGTGAGCAGGAGCTTTTCATCAGCACCCGCGGAGCGAATTGCCGTAAGCTGCTTCTTCTTGCAGGGATTGAGCGTGATATCCTCCATCTTCGGACACTCGCCAACGACCTGTCCCTCGTATACGGGCATACCGGGCGAGAGGAACATTTTGCCGCGCTCCTGACAGTTAAACAGTCCGTATGTGGTGGTCTCACCGTTCTCGCTCGCAACGAGAGAGCCTGTAAATCTCATAGGCACGTCTCCGCGATAAGGCTCGTAGCCGTCAAAAATGGAGTTGAGGATACCCTCGCCGTGCGTGTCGGTCATAAACTTTGAACGGTATCCGAAAAGACATCTTGTGGGAATTGAATACTCAATGCGCATTCTCGCGCCCGAGGGAGTCATCTCCAGCAGATCACCCTTGCGCTGACCGAGCTTTTCAATGACCGCGCCGACGTACTGCTCGGGAACGTCGATGCTTACGCGCTCGATAGGCTCGCACTTAACGCCGTCTATCTCCTTGAAAAGCACGCGGGGAGTGGAGCAGCAAAGCTCGTAGCCCTCGCGGCGCATAGTTTCAATAAGAATGGAAAGGTGCATCTCGCCTCTGCCCGCAACAAGGAAGTTGTCGGTGGTCTCGCCGTCGCTTACGCGCAGAGAAACGTCCTTGAGCAGCTCGCGGTTGAGTCTGTCGCGGATCTGGCGCGAGGTAACGAACTTGCCCTCCTTGCCCGCAAAGGGGCTGTCATTTACGGAGAAGGTCATTTCAATGGTCGGCTCGCTGACCTTGACAAATTCAAGCGGCTCTGGGCAGGTGAGCGAAGTTACGGTATCACCGATATTGATGTCGCCCGCACCCGCAAAGCACACGATGTCGCCCATGGTAGCCGTTTCAACGGGAACACGGCGCAGACCGTCTATCTGGTAAAGAGAAACGATGCGCACTCTCTTGGGCTTTTCGTCGGAGTGGTAGTTGCAGATGTATACGTCCTGATTCTGCTTCAGCGTGCCGCGCTCGATGCGGCCGATGCCTATCTTACCGACGTAGTCATTGTAGTCGATAGAGGAAACGAGGAGCTGAAGCTCGCCGTCGGGATCGCCCTCGGGCGCAGGGATGTAATTAAGGATGGTTTCAAACAGGGGTTTGAGGTCAGTTCCCTGCTCGTAAGGGGTGAGAGACGCCGTACCTGCGCGACCCGAGCAGAAGAGCATGGGGCTGTCAAGCTGCTCGTCGGTGGCGTTAAGGTCGATAAGAAGCTCGAGGACTTCCTCCTCGACCTCCTCAAGACGTGCATCGGGCTTGTCTATCTTGTTTATTACGACGATAACGGGGTGGTTAAGCTCAAGCGCGCGCTGAAGCACAAATCTGGTCTGTGGCATGGGGCCCTCGGCGGCATCAACGAGAAGGATAACGCCGTTGACCATTTTGAGAACGCGCTCGACCTCGCCGCCGAAATCGGCGTGACCGGGGGTATCGATAATGTTTATCTTAACATCGTTGTAATGAACGGCTGTATTCTTGGCAAGAATAGTGATACCGCGCTCACGCTCAAGATCGCCCGAGTCCATAACACGGGTAACGGTTTCCTGATTTTCGCGGTAGATACCGCCCTGCTTGAGCATTTCGTCAACAAGGGTGGTCTTTCCGTGGTCAACGTGGGCAATAATAGCAATATTGCGCAGATCATTTCTTTTAATATCCATAAAACGACACTTTCCGCCGCCATAAGCGGCTATAATATATTTGCGGTTTAACAAAATCCATATTATTATATCACAAAGTGACAAAATAGAAAAGATATAAATCCATTTTTTTTGCGTTTTCAAGGATAAATTTGCATAATTTTTTCTGATTTTTTTGGTCAATGTAACAAAAACGCCCGCAAAACAAAGGATTTCGGCGTTTTTTGCCTCAAAATAGCAAGAAATATGGGGATCTACGAGGCAAAAGCATGGTTAGATATCAATCAAACAAAATCGCTTTTTAATTAGACGCAAATAAAACATACGCTCAAAATCATGATTTCCCCCATTTGCGAGAATTCGACGAGTATCGACAGTTTTTTGCAAGAGGGCAGTCGAATTCGCGCCCATTTTTGTTAGATGTATGTATAACAAAAACACTATAATCGAATAGAATTTTTATATTTATCTAACATAATACACATTAGTACATAAAAGGTTAGAAGAATTGTTCAAAAAAACACTTGACAACCTTTGATTTATATGATACACTTCTAAATGAATAACTTTGACTTTTATAAAACATAATTGAAAGGTACTTTGGTAACCACATGGACGTTGTATTACTTAAAGAGCCAAATCTGATGTTTGAACTAACCACCCTGCTTCACAACAGCAGGAGCGATCAGTCATGCCGTCAGCTAAAGCAAGCCATCCACAAAAAATTCGCAATCGACGAAAACATACTTGACAGTTGCTTTGATGCCATCATAGAGTTATCGGAATTCGTTGTCAGCGGGATCGAATCTGAAACGGATGCCGTTCTGCTTGATTTCCTCTTTGGAAAACATTCTTCAATCCGAGGCTGCTTCGCGTATTATCTCATCCACGACATTTGCAGAGGTAATTCTCCCGATTTTAAAAGAGATCTCGCTGCCTTGAGGGAACAGTCAAAAGCTCTTTTCTTCGTCAATTTCTCTTCCCTGCTTGTTTCCGAGTTCGCCTCGGAGGATTTCGGCGGCGTTGTAACCAATTTTGCTGAACTTTTTGCCTTTATTGAGAAAATGCCCGTCCCCGAGGATGAAAAATTCCAGCTTTGCCGTCTATATAATAATTTTGAAGAATATCGCGAGCTTCTTGCTGATATTTTGCAGACCGCGGGCGAGCTTTTTATGCAGAAATATGACCTTGTAAAGCATTATATAGGTTGGTTTTTGGCGGCGGTCAACGAGCCCTTGTCTGCGGGCGGAGCTAAATTTGTCGAGACGAACTATACTCTCAAGCTCTCCGACTCCACGGATACGCTCTATATTCAGCCATCCATTGCTATGTGCAACACAACGCGCTATCTTATGAGCTACACCTCGGAAAAAATAACCGATTTTCTCTACGTCGGCGTGCTTTTTGAGCCTCTGCGTGAGATAACGGATATATCTACCGTCGAGGACAAGCTCTGCCGTTCCTTGCGCACAATGGGCGACAACCGCAAGTTTGAGATACTCAAGCTTCTTGCAGATGGGCAAAAATACGGTCAGCAGCTCGCATCCCTGCTCGACATTTCAACCGCCACCGTATCGCACCACATGTCGATGCTTCTTGAGGCGGGATTCGTTGAAATAAAGCGCGAATCTAATCGAATTTACTATGTACTTAATCGCAAAAAACTGCGAAATTTCTTTGAGGAGCTATCCGAGGCACTGCTCGGTTAAACCGCCATGTCCCTTATTGTTTTTGATTTTGACGGCACTCTCGCCGACACCATTCCCGCAATCTCCGCCGCCGTGAATGCGGCCCTCGAAAGACTTGGATACCCTACGCGCGACGGCGAGCATATACGTCGTTCGGTAGGTGACGGCGCACGGACTCTTTGCCGCCGAGTGCTTCCCGACGAGCTGTACGACGATGAATCCGCGCTTGACCGTCTTGCAGAGGTTTATCACAACGCGGCAAAGGAATATTTTGGCATCACTGACAAGCCTTACGATGGCTTTTATGAGGTTACCGAGGAGCTTTTGCGCCGAGGATATACGCTTGCCGTGTATTCAAACAAACCCGACGTATTTGTCAGCACCCTTGTTAATAAGCTCTTCCCCGACGGCAGATTTGCTCTCGCTCGCGGTGCGTTCCCCTGCGTTCCCGTAAAGCCCGCACCCGATGGACTGCTATCTATATGCCGCGAGCTTGGTTTTGCGCCCGAGGACACTACTATGGTTGGCGACGGTGACACCGACGTTGCGGTAGCGAAAAACGCGGGAACGAAATGCGTATCTGTGACGTGGGGCTTCCGCACACGCGCTGAACTTGAAGCGGCGGGCGGAGTAATTTTTGCAGATTCCCCATACGAGCTTCTTAATATTTTCAAATAAAGCAAGGTACACAAATGAACAGAATACTTTTTATGCGTTTTCCCCATGGGCTTGCAAAGGCATTTACCTTGAGCTATGACGACGGAGTTGATCTTGACGAGCGTCTTGTTGAGCTGTTTGACAAGCACGCTCTGAAAGCTACATTCAATATTAACAGCGGACTTTATAGCGCAGAGGATGAAACGCGCCCCGAGGGCGCGTATTTCTACCGCCTGTCTCGCTCTCGTGTTTCCGACCTATACGCAAAGAACGGACACGAGGTTGCAACCCACGGACACACGCATCCGTGGCTTGAGCAGCTCCCCATCGGCTCGATAACATACGAAATCATGAAAGACCGCGAGGCACTTGAGGAACAGTTTGGATGCATTGTACGCGGTCACGCTTACCCCTTCGGAACCTTTAATGATACTGTTGTTGAGGCACTTCGTGCCTGCGGTATCGTATACGCGCGCACCGTAAATTCTACGGAGAATTTTGAAATGCCTACCGATTGGTTAAGGCTCAACCCGACCTGCCACCACGACGACAAGCGTGTTTTCGAGCTGATAAACAATTTCGTAGAGGCGAAGCCTGCAAGACGCCCCAAGCTGTTTTACCTGTGGGGACATTCCTTTGAGTTTGGAAAATTCAACAATTGGGATCGCATCGAAAAGATCTGCTCCGCCGTCAGCGGCAAGGATGACGTCTGGTACGCAAACAACATAGAGATATATGAATATACCAAGGCGTATGAATCCCTCGTTTGGTCTGCTGATATGAGAAGAGTACATAACCCGAGCGCAAAGAAGATATGGTTCAAGCTAAACGGCAATCTCTACTCTGTATCGCCCGACGAAACACTCGTTATTGAATAAAAAAAGCTGATATGGAAATTTTTCCATATCAGCTTTTTTGTCAGTTGCGGACTTTTTATTCCTTACGGAAGGGTGACGTCGATGTAAACGGGACGGTGGTCGGAAATTTTCTTTTCGGTGTATACGGTGTAGTTATCGACCGTAAAGTTGTAGTTCTTGATAAATATGAAATCTATCGCGCCGTAATCCGAGGTTTGGTTCGTATACTTGTCACCGGCAGTCGCTTTAGTAGCGCTGTTTACAAAACCGAGAGAACCCGTGATGGTGCTATAAGTCTCAGACTCATAGCTGCAGTTAAAGTCGCCTGTGAAGAATACGGGGATATTCTCGTACTTGGGAGAAAGCTCGATAGCAAGCTTTGCCTGAGTCGCTCTGATAGTGCTTGACGAGGTGTCAAGGTGGGTGTTAATGTGCATAAACTGCTGACCCGACACCTTATCCTTAAGTACGACGTAAGTGGCGATTCTGATATATTCAGAACCATTCAGTCTGCTTCCCGATACGTCGGGAGTGTCGCTGAGCCACTTAGTGCCGCTGTCGACGAGGTCGAACTTATCCTTTCTGTAAAGGATGGCGCAACGCTCGCCTTTTTTGTTACCGTCGCGTCCGTCGCCTATCCAATCGTACATCTCGCGGAAGGTCTTGTCCTTTCTGAAACGGCTGACCCAAGCGTCGCCGGTTTCCTGCGTGCCGATCGAATCCGCGCCGCAGTTGATAAGGAACTCCATAACGTCAGCGTCTCTCGTGCCGCTAATACCGCACTGGATGTTAAAGGACATAATGCGCAGAGTCTTGTCGATCTCCGCAGCGGGAGCAGTAGTAACCTCGGGAGTGGTTTCTGCGGTGGTGTTTTCAGGAGTTGTGGCTGCGGGAGTTGTTGCGGCAGGAGTTGTGTCAGCGTTATCGCCGCCGTTGCAAGCGCAAAGCATGAAGAGCATTGCGAAAACAAGTGATAAAAGTCTGATCGTTTTCTTTGTCATAACTATTCTCCTTTTAATTTTTTTAATATGATACGTCTATATAAATAGGATAGTGGTCGGAGAGCTTCTTACTATCGTAAACGTGGTAGCTATCGACAGTAAAGTTCATATTTTTAACGAAGACGTAATCAAGCACGTCGCCTGTCTCAAACGTCCCGTGATTGTAGTCATCACCGGAGGACGCCAGCTTTGCGGCGTTCTTGAAGCCCTTGGTATTTACGACGTAATTATAGCCCGTAGAGCCAATTCCGCCGTTAAAATCACCCGTAAAGAAGGTGGGAAGATTGTTAACGCTTGACGGCAGTGCCTTGAAGAGGTATTCAAGCTGTTGCTTTCTGATAGAACCGCTGTTGTGGTCAAGGTGCGTATTGATGTGGACGTATGTATATCCGTCCTGCTTGTTTTGCAATATTACGTAGGTTACTATCCTGCGATATTCCGCACCTTCCACCTTGGAAACCTCATTGGGAGTTGCGGTGAGCCACTTTGTGCCGTAGCCAAGGACTTTATACTTGTTCTTTTTATAGAATATCGCGCTATGCTCGCCGCTTGAGCCGCCATCTCTGCCTAATCCCACACAGGCATACTCACTGCCAAGCTTGCTCTTGAGTGTATCCATCCAAGATTTTGTAGCCTCCTGAACACCGAACGAATCGGGAGAAAGCGCCGCAATAGTGTTACACACGGGATCTTTTCTTCCGCTTGTATTAGAACACTTCACGTTAAAGCTCATAATGCGAAGCTCCTTGGGGCTTGCATCGGGAGTTGTAGTAGAATCTCCTGAAGGAGCAGTGGTTTTTTCGCTCTCGGGAACATACACGGTCTCAAGTTTAGGGGCGCTCATCTGTGCCTTGATAGCGGCAATAGAAGCCTCAGCAGTAGCGGCGTCAACCTTGGTAGCGCCCGAAACGGTGGTAGAACCGCTTACGAAGGTACAAGCGGTAGCGGAAACCTTACCACTCTTCTTGGGAAGCGCGATAGCGTCAGCGGTAGTTCCCTTGGAATCAGAGGTTATTTTACCGGTATTTACGCAATTTTTGAGAGTGAATACGCTGTCTGCGCTGTCAGTTCTGATAGCGAATGCGGCAGCTCCGTAATGCTCGGAGGTGTTGGTGGTGATAAGGGTGATGTCACCGGTGTTTGCGCAGTCGGTAAGGGTTACAACAACCTTGCCCTTGGCAGTACCGATGATACCTGCGGCGTTACTGCCCTTCTGACCGTTAAGTTTGGACTCAACGAGAATGTCGCCGTTGTTGATAACGCGAGTCATCTTGCCCTCGAGAGCACCGTTGGTGCAGATGATACCGCCGGCGTAGTTCTTGTTACCGGTGATCTTGCCGTTGTTTACAACGTCGGTGAAGTCGATGGTGAGAGTACCCTCACCGTTAGCGAAGATACCCGCGGCCTGGTTATTGGTCTGGATATCGCCGTTGTTCACACAAGAGATCATGGTAAGCTTTACGTTGCCGCTGTTAGTAGCAACAAAGCCTGCGGCGAGCTTGGTAGCATCAGCAACGTCAACGTTGTTTATAACGTCCCTGATGGTTACGTTAGCATCGCCCTGAATCGTGTGGATGATGGGGGATTGGGTGATGGGAGCAGAGGCGGCAGTCTGGAAGTTCTTAAGAGTAGCGTCGCCGCTTACTACTGCGAACATAGTTGTCTCAACGGTTATGGTCTTGCCGTTACCGTCGAAAGTTCCCGCAAAGGACTCGATGGTGGAGTTAGCGGTTACGTCAGCGGTAAGCTTGATGCTTGCCGCGGGATTATTAGCGATAGCCGCAACAACATCTTCCCAAGTAGCGCACGCGATCACGGAAGGATCAAGGGGATTGGAAGGAGCAACAGTAGTCTCGGGGGCTTTTGTTGTTTCGGGAGCCTTTGTTGTCTCGGGAGCTTTAGTTGTCTCGGGAGCTTTCGTAGTCTCGGGAGCCTTTGTTGTCTCGGGAGCTTTAGTTGTCTCGGGAGCTTTAGTTGTCTCGGGAGCTTTTGTTGTTTCGGGAGCCTTTGTTGTCTCCGGAGCTTTCGTAGTCTCGGGAGCTTTTGTGGTCTCGGGAGCTTTTGTGGTCTCGGGAGCTATCGTAGTCTCGGGGGCTTTTGTTGTCTCGGGAGCTTTAGTTGTCTCGGGAGCTATTGTTGTCTCGGGAGCTTTCGTTGTCTCGGGAGCTTTCGTTGTCTCGGGAGCTATCGTAGTCTCGGGAGCTATCGTAGTCTCGGGAGCTTTCGTTGTCTCGGGAGCCTTTGTTGTCTCGGGCGCTACTGTTGTAGCAGGTGTCGTGTCAACGTTACCGCCGCTACAAGCACAGAGCATGAAGAGCATTGCAAAAATGAATGATAAAAGTCTAATCGTTTTCTTTGTCATAATTATTTTCCTCAAGAATTTTTTAATATGATACGTCTATATAAATAGGATAGTGGTCGGAGAGCTTCTTTTTATCGTAAACGTGGTAGCTCTCAACGGTAAAGTTCATATTTTTAACAAAGATATAATCGAGCACGCCGCCTGTCTCAAACGTATCGTGCTTGTAATTATCACCCGACGATGCGAGCTGTGCGGCGTTTTTAAAGCCCTTGGTACTCACAACGTAATTGTAGCCCGTAGAGCCGATCCCACCGTTAAAATCACCCGTGAAGAAGGTTGGGAGACCGTCAACGGTTGGCGGCAGTGCCTTGAATAGGTATTCAAGCTGTTGTTTTCTGATAGAGCCGCTGTTATGGTCAAGGTGGGTATTGATGTGTACGTAGGTGTATCCGTCCTGCTTATTCTGCAGTATTATGTAAGTTACGATCCTGCGATACTCAGCATCGGGCACTTTGGAAACTTCGTTTGGAGTTGCACTGAGCCACTTTGTTCCATATCCGAGAACTTTGTATTTGTTCTTCTTGTAGAATATCGCGCTATGCTCGCCGCTTGAGCCACCGTCTCTGCCATAGCCTACACAGCCATACTCACTGCCGAGCTTGCTCTTGAGCGTATCCATCCATCCTTTTGTAGCCTCTTGAACGCCGAAAGAATCGGGAGAAAGCTCCGAAATGGTATTGCACACAGGGTCTTTCCTGCCGCTTGTATTAGCACACAGGACATTAAAGCTCATTATACGAAGTCCCGTGGGTTCAGCCTCGAACTTTGCCTCGTCTGCGGTAATATAGGCAATCTTGTCGGCGGTCTTACCCTCTATAGCGGCAAGGAAAAGGTCTACCGCCTTAACTATTCCCGCAGAGGATGCGCCGGAAATAACTACCTTACGTCCGATGACGGAAAAACCGTATCGGTCGGTGCCGAGAGTGTTCAAAAACTCGGTGCTTTCTGCGCGGTTCGTATTGCCGATCAGTATTTCATAATCAGTAGCCTTGGGCATATCGCCGTCATTGGAAACCTTGACCGCGTCGCCCCATTTTCCGGTCAAAATCCCCTTGAGTCTGACAGCCGCAGCCTGAACACTTGTGGTTGTGCTTTGAGGACGAATAACAATGTACTTTGCAAGGTCTGCTGACAGCACCGCGTTTTCGGGAGGCAGCTCTGCAGTTGTGTCATCCGCACTCGATATGTCGGTAGGTGTAGTAGCATCAGCCTGATCGGGTATACCGAAATCACATGAAACAACGAGCATCAGTATAGCAAAAAGCAATGAAAAAAATCTTAAGCTTCTTTTCATAATCTACACTCCTTGTAAACCGTTTTTCAACGTTTCGTAAATGCGTTGACAATTATTTTTATCGTATATTTCAAAAAAGTTTTTATGCGCTGTCAAAAATTCATCACTCGGAGAAAGTCCGCGCGCATAGAGCGCGTCAAGCGCCTCTATCGTTTCATCAAGAGTAGTGACAACACTTCCAAGCCCGGAGTTTCTGTAGCTGAAATAACCCTTTGCATACTGCGCCTCAAAGAAACGCTTCTCATCGAACTGATAAAACAGCACGGGCTTTTGCATATAGGCAAAGTCAAGCGCGACACTCGAATAATCGGTTATCATGACCGCGGAATCGATAAGAAGCTCCCGTATACCGTACCTCTTGTTATCCGCAATATGCACCCTCTCGCAATCCGTGCTGAAATGCTCGATATATTTTTGCATATTTCGGTGCGGATAGAAATACAGCTCAAGGTCATATTTTTGCAAAACCTCGGCAAGCCGCGGTGAGGAGATAAGCTCCTGATATTTCTGATAATACTCGGTTTTTGTAAAATCCGAGGTATCCTCATATTTATTGGAATACTCGTTTTTCGAGGATATCCACTCACGCCAGCTCGGCATTAGCAAGACCTTATTACGATTGGCGGGTTCAGCAGTATGGTAATCGTCAAACCTTGCGAATCCGAGATATGCAACGTGTCCATCGGGATATCCGAATTCTTTTTTCACATACTCGTATTCGGGCTTTGCTCCGCAGATAAAAAGACGCATTTTAGTGTTTTCGTAAAAGAGCCATTCGCCGCGGTTAATCGTTATTCCGTGCTGAAGAAAGATAAATTTGCTTTTTATTATCCCAAATACCTCAAGGGCATAGCACACAGCCGCGCCCGGCTTGCTTGCTTTTTGCGTACCGATGTTGTATTCACAGCAAAAATAAAGCATCCAATGCATTATACTGCCGTGTTTGACCGTTTTTCCGACACTTCTGACCTTTTCAAACGCCGGAGAATTATACTTTATCGCATATCTGCAATCGATCTCGGGATGCTCACGGCAAAGATAACTGAAAAAGCAAAATCCGTTATCGCACGCTTCGTTTTTATCCTCACAAACGAGCCATATCTTTTTCTTTTTGATCTTCAGATAAATTTTATATATCAGCGCGGGAAAAAGCGAAAGCAACATCAAAAACGCCTGCCAGAAATCCTCTGCTTTAAGATAATTCAGCTCGTGCAATATTTTTCGCATAAACCGATCCCTTCCTGCCCTTGGGGGCAAGCGATATTATTTTTTGATTTTTCCAAGCCAAAACGGCAGCGTACATACGCCGACAAGAGTCCCCAGACCATAGCTCAAATGCAAGAGCAAAAACAAAATGGGGAGCGCAAGCTTTGCAAGGGAAAATCCACCACTTACAAGCTCATATACAGTCATACCCAGCACAGATACGGTATACATTCCCCACATCAATGCAGAAAGTTGCCAAATGCCAAGCAGTGCAAGTACACTTGTGGCTAATATAGCCAGCACAAAGGCAAGCGGAACAAGATGGAAATGTGAAACACTGCCGGGGGTGACGGCGATAGTTCTTCCTACCCACAAGCCATTCAAAAACTTCTGTCTGAGCATTCCCCTGAGCGTATTTCTCGTATGCTGATACGATACTATATCCGGATCATAGCATATTTTATAGCCCGCTTGACGGATTCGATAACTCATATCGTTGTCCTCGGTACGCGTGAGAGCCTCATTGTATCTGCCAACCTTATCGTACACGGCACGGCGGTAAAAGCCGTGGAATACCGACGTTGTATAGCATTTTTTCGAGCTGTTTCGGTATACGGCAATTCCGCTTCCGAATACAGACTGCTCCGCGGCAAGCAAGGTACGCTTCCACGGCGTTTCGCCATCTATTACGTTTGGACGTGCGCCGCCGCAAACATCCTCACCACTATTTAACAAAGCAACGTTTTTAGATATAAAGTCGGTGGGTATAGTTGCGTGGGCATCTATCCTCACAACGGCATCACCGCTGTAATTATCAAGCATGATATTACATCCGCACGGAAGAGTCTTTTTGGGATTATCGAAAACTTTTACTGAAAAATACCCATACTCCTGCGCGGCAAAATCTTTCATTATATCTTTTGTTCCATCGGTGGAAAGGCTGTCAATGAGAAGTATCTCCGTCTTTTCTCTTGGATAGTCCTGCGCGACAAGGTCAGCAAGCAGGGTTGGCAAGGCAGTTGCCTCATTATAGGCAACCACAGCAACGGTAACTATCATAAGTTCTCCTCTCAGAATATCTCCTGTTTAATAATACCGTTCTCCTCGGTAAAGCGCACCTCTCCGATACAAGTACGCCTATCCTCACCGGGGTGTGAGGGGTGAGTCTGAACGTGGAAGGAAGTCATGAGTTTTCCTTCCTTACTCGTGAAAAACGCATTGTGTCCCGCACCGAAAAGCTCATCACGGCAGGACAGCACGGGGTTTGCCTCGGGATGTTTTACCCAAGGACCGAGCGGTGAATCCGACTGCGCGATGCAAATAGCGTATCTGTTGGTCGCATAGTGGTTTGCGGAATAATTCATAACGTACTTGTCACCAACCTTGATCACGGTCGGTCCTTCGTTCCAGAGCTTACCACAGCTCTTTGATTTAAGCTCCCAGTCAAACTCCGGGGTGGTCATCAATTTATGCTCACCGATAGCGCGGGTGAGGGTATCGTCCAGCTCAACACAGTATGTCTGGCTTGTCTTGATTCCATCGACTATATTCTGACCGCAATCGCGTGAATAATAGAAATAATTTCCCTCGTCGGTAACAAGAACCGAACCGTCGATGGTAGAGTAACCGAGATCGAACATAGGCTTGCCCCAGACGTCAACAAAGGGGCCTTCGGGACTGTCAGAGGTAGCAACACCCAGATACAAGGTACGATCGTTTTTGGTTATTCTTGCAGTATAGTGCATAACGAACTTGCCGTTATGGTAAACCACCTCGGGCGCCCAAAAGTTGACGTCACCCCAGTGCTTTGTTGCGTCAAAGCAAACCTTGGGCTCACTCCAATTAACAAGGTCAGTGCTTTTCCAAACGTAAAAGCCCTTGATAAAACTTGTGGCATAGCAATAATAAACGCCCTCATGCAAAACGATCTGAGGATCGCCGATATATGTGATATCTGTAATAATCATTTTCTTTTCCTCCAAATTGGCATAATTACCTTTGTAAATTGTACCACATTATATTAAAATTGTCAACCTCCAACAATGAAAATAGTCATCATTTTCATTTCTTTGTCGACACCGTTATATTGACTTTATATTATATTTGTGTTAGAATATATATAAACTATGCAAATAACCTTTTAAGGAGACTAAATATATGACTTATAAATATCAGGGCTGGGAAGGCTTTGAGGGTGGTACGTGGACAAAGGAGATACACGTCCGAAGCTTTATTCGCCACAATTACGAACCTTACGACGGAAACGAGGACTTCCTTGAAGCCCCTACCGAAAACACAAAAAAGCTCTGGGAACAGGTCTGCGAGCTGTTCCGCCAGGAGCGCGAGGCGGGCGGCGTTCTCGATATGGATACCGATATAATTTCCACTATCAACTCACACGCCCCCGGTTACATTGACAAGGATAGGGAAAAAATTGTCGGCTTGCAGACCGACAAGCCCTTAAAGCGCGCCTTTATGCCATACGGCGGCATTCGTACAGCCGAGCGCGCCTGCACGGACAACGGCTACGAGATAGACCCGAAGCTCAAGGAGTTTTTCACCATTCACAGAAAAACGCACAACGCGGGCGTTTTTGACGTTTACACGCCCGAAATGCGCGCCTGCCGTTCCAGCCATATAATCACGGGACTGCCCGATGCATACGGCAGAGGACGTATTATAGGCGACTATCGCCGCGTTGCTCTCTACGGCGTGGATTTTCTCATCCGCGACAAGCAAGAGGAGAAAAAGACCACCCGCTCCGCAATGTACAGCGAGATAATCCAACAGCGCGAGGAGCTTGCCGAGCAAATACGCGCACTTGAGGAGCTTAAAAAGATGGCGCTCTCCTACGGCTACGATATTTCCGAGCCGGCGCGTGACACAAAGGAAGCGATACAGTGGCTCTATTTCGGCTACCTTGCCGCAATAAAGGAGCAAAACGGCGCGGCAATGTCCCTCGGACGTACTTCGACCTTCCTTGATATATACGCACAGCGCGACCTCAAAAACGGAAGATACACCGAAGCCGAGATACAGGAAATGGTAGACCATTTCATTATGAAACTGCGCCTTGTTAAATTTGCGCGCACACCCGAATATAACGCACTTTTCTCGGGAGACCCGCAGTGGGTGACCGAGTCCATCGGCGGCTTTGGCATAGACGGGCGCCACATGGTAACGAAGATGTCCTTCCGCTACCTACACACGCTTGTAAACCTCGGCCCGTCCCCGGAGCCGAACCTCACGGTTCTTTGGTCGGTAAATCTCCCCTCCAACTTCAAGCGCTATTGCGCACGCATCTCCATTGAAACGTCCTCGCTCCAATACGAGAACGATGACCTCATGCGCTTTACCCACGGCGACGACTACGCTATTGCGTGCTGTGTTTCCTCAATGCGCATAGGCAAGGAAATGCAGTTCTTCGGCGCGCGGGCTAACCTTGCAAAATGTCTGTTGTACGCAATAAACGGCGGCGTAGACGAAATTTCTCACAAGCAGGTCGGACCCGAATACCGCCCCATCACCTCGGAATATCTCGATTATGACGAGGTAATGAACAAGTACAGGGACATGATGACGTGGCTTGCGGGCGTTTACGTTAACACCCTAAACGTCATCCACTACATGCACGATAAATATTGCTACGAAAAACTGCAAATGGCTCTCCACGATAAGGAAGTCACCCGTTGGTTCGCCACGGGAATTGCGGGACTTTCCGTAGTTGCGGACTCACTCTCGGCAATAAAATACGCACGCGTGCGCGTTATACGCGATGAAACAGGGCTTGCGGTTGATTACGAGGTCGAGGGCGATTTTCCCAAGTTCGGCAACGACGACGACAGGGTAGACAGCATAGCTCGTGATATAGTCCATGAATTCATGGAAGCCGTAAGACGCAACCACACCTACCGCAGAAGTATCCCCACCACGTCCATACTTACAATAACGTCCAACGTCGTGTACGGTAAGGCAACCGGCTCTACCCCCGACGGAAGAAAGGGCGGCGAGGCGTTCGCCCCCGGTGCTAACCCCATGCACCGCCGCGACACGCACGGTGCGGTGGCATCCCTCTCATCCGTCTCCAAGCTCCCCTTTATCGACGCGCAGGACGGTATTTCCAACACGTTTTCGATAATCCCCGGCGCGCTCGGCAAGGAGGACCGCATCTTCACGGGCGAGCTTGACGTAGACGCTTGCGGCGGTGCTTGCTCCGTCCCCACGCTTTTCGCGGGACTTGACGATGCAGTTGACACGGACAAAAACTGATCTCGAAAGGAGAAAAACAATGTCAGCAACCAATGCTCAAATAGATAATCTCGTCGCGCTTCTTGACGGCTACGTTCAAAAAAGCGGACATCACTTAAACGTTAACGTTTTCACAAAAGAAACACTTCTTGACGCGCAGGCTCACCCCGAGAGATACCCCCAGCTTACCGTGCGCGTAAGCGGCTATGCCGTTAATTTCGTAAAACTCACCAAGGAACAGCAGGACGAGGTCATCTCCCGCACATTCCACGACCATATCTGACACCGCCATGAAGGGGCGCATACACTCAATAGAGAGCTTCGGCACGCTTGATGGGCCGGGGGTGCGTATGGTGGTATTTATGCAGGGCTGTCCCCTGCGGTGCAAATACTGCCACAACCCCGACACGTGGCAAGTCCACGGCGGCGAGGAGATGTCCGCCGAGGAGATAATGGAGCGTTTTTTGAAAAACCGCCCCTTTTACTCAAACGGCGGAATAACCGCAAGCGGCGGCGAGCCGCTCTTGCAAATAGAATTTCTCACCGAGCTTTTTGCGCTTGCCAAGAGGCATGGCGTTCACACCGCCATCGACACGTCGGGCATAACGTTTCGGCGCGGAGAGTATCTTGAACACCTCGACCGCCTACTTGCGCTTACCGACCTTGTAATGCTTGACATCAAGCATTCCGACAGCGCCGCACACAAAGAGCTGACGGGCGCGGACAACGCAAATATACTTGATTTTGCCGATTACCTCTCACAAAAGGGCATTCCGATATGGGTGCGCCACGTGGTAGTACCAACGCTCACCGATGGAGAGGAGCATCTTCTTCGCCTCGGTGAGATGATAGCGAGGATAAGCACTGTTCGCGCCCTTGACGTTCTGCCCTATCACACCATGGGAAAGGAAAAATATCGCGCGCTCGGCGTTGAATATCCGCTTGAACGGCTGAACGCGCTCTCATCCGCAGACGCCGAGGCGGCAAAGGAAATTATTCTTCGCGGTTATCGGCGCAAAAAGCAAAAATCTTAACGGAGAAACGATATGAAAAAACCACTTCTTGAGTCGCTGACACTTGATAGCTGTCCGCGCTTCGGTTTTAATCCAAATATTTTTGAATATACCGTAGCAATCCCCGAGGGAAATCCCCGTCTACCCAAAATTCACGCCACCGCCGAGGACGGCGTTGACGTAAAGATACTGCGTCCCATACGCGCCCCTCACTCGCGCGAGGCTGTGGCAAAGGTAGTCCTTACGGCGGGCGAAGAAAAGACCGAATACATCCTGAATTTCGTGCAGGATGCCTCTCTTGGATTCGTACTTTTGTACGACGACCGCTACACCTTTGCGCCAGAATATTCGGGCAAGGGCAAGCTGAAATTTTCAAGCTCCGACGAGAGCGTTCTTACGGTCTCCGAGGACGGCGTGATACACGCTATCGCGCTATCCGATACCCCCGTGACAGTAACTGCCAAGGTCTGCCGCACCACCGTCGCCGCGCTGACCGTAGACAGAGTCGAGCGCGCCCCGCTGAATATTTTCTACGCAACGGGACAGAGCAACTCGCGCGGCTCGTACGATCAGGGCATCGACCGCCCCACCGAGCAATTAAAAATGGAACACGCGCCGCTCGGAAACACGTATTTTCTATACGTTGACCCGAACACGGGCGAGTTTTCCACCGAAGAGATATCCGATTTCGGAGAGAAGATAAGAAGCGGTTTTCACGGCGCGCTGACCAAACGCTGGTACGAGCTGACGGGCGAAAAAACGCTGATGGTCATCTGCGCCTGCGACGGTGTTGCCATTCACTCGTGGGCAGAGGACGGCAGGATGTACGGCTACGCCAAAAACGTATCCGCCGCAATCGAAGCACTCTACTCCGTCCCCAACTCGCCTTTTGAGATAAACCGCCGCGGCTTTTTCTGGACGCACGGCGAAACACAGATGGTGCGCTGGTATGAGCGCGGCAAGGGCTACGTTCAGGGCAGTAAGCGCCTGCTTTGGGACAATGAATACTACGACAGATTTATCGCTATCCGAAATAACATGGTGAAAGATCTAAAGGTCGACTTCGGTGCGATAGTGCTTGTGCGCGCTAACCGCAACAGAGCGAGAGCACAGAGCATCGAACTTGGAATGCTCACCGACCTTTTGCCCATTCGCGCGGCACAGTATGCGGTAAACAACACGACAGACAGCAGTCTGTTTATAGCTTCGCGCGTCGGTGATTACGCAAAAATGCCAGATTTCCACGATAGCACGGCTTACGGATTTGGCTTTGTCGGGCCGCAAAATCTGCATTACACGCAAACGGGCTACAACGAGCAGGGACGTGTGCTTGCGGAGAATCTTTACGGTGCGCTCTCGCCCACGTCCGACCGCACGCCCACGGAACTTGAACTGCTCGACTCCGACGGCAGAACACGCCTTGCGGACGGCGACGAGCTTACCGTACACGAAGGCGGCGGACATAGAATTGCCGCAATCGTATTGCCGCTTTATAATGACGCGCCGCAGGTGAAATACACCGTCACCAAGGGCGCGGACGTTTGCAATATCGACGTTTACGGAAACATACGCTTCACCGATGCCGCCAAGATCGGTGACAGTGCCGAGATCACGGCAGAGAGCGAGAGCGGACTTGTGCGCCGCGTGCGAGCAAAGCTCGCCGCCGCTACCGAGGACACCGCAAACGACCAAACGCAAAATCAAATAGGATAATGAAATAGGGGCGGGTAAAATGCAAAAATGCATTTTACCCGCTCCGCCATCTTACCCGTTAAATATGTGATATAATTCACACACGATTCTTCTAACAAAACTTCAATTTTTAAGACTATATATCAGAACATTCGAAAGGAGGAACACGATGGACAAACTTCTTGAAAATCTTTTGACAGAAAATCTCGATAAAATATATCGGTTTTCCTTTAAGAAAACAAGAGATTCATCCCGAAGCGAAGATCTTGCACATGACATCATTACAGAGATTGTATGTGCGTATCCAAAGTTGAGAGACAAGAGCAAGATCAATGCTTGGATGTGGGGTGTTGCTAAAAATGTTTATTTGCGCACGTTATATGTAAATTCCGAGATCAGTCTTGATGAAACGTTAAGCGAAAATAATCATTCTTTATTTGCTGACAATTTTATTGAACAGCTTAATAAAGAGCGAGAAATCCAAAACATACGCCGCGCTCTTGCCTATCTTGCTAAAAGATATCGTGAAATCTTGATTTTGTTTTACGTGGAGTCTAAAAGTTATAAAGAAATCTCCAAAGAGCTTAATATTCCCATGTCAAGCGTCAAATGGCGTCTTTCGGAGTCCAAAAAAGTCTTAAAAGAGGAGTATAACAAAATGGAAAAATTCATGCCGAGAGGCTTTTGCTTTGCACAAAATATGCGTATTGTATCATCAGTATACAATGCAACTAACGACAATTACCTTATCCCACGCCGTGCCTTAAAATCCTTATTATCTAAAAACATAGCTCTCTGTGCCTATGAAGCCCCTGTCACTGTTACCGAAATATCAGAGAAACTCGGTGTTTCGGCAGAATATATTGAGGATGTAATAAATGAACTTGTGCTACTAAATTTAATGGAGCAAGTTGGAAACAGTTATCAAACGACCTTTCCCATTATATCGCAAAAGCTTGATGACGAGATTTGTGAATTTATAAAGGAGAAGGTTAGTTCTGTAGCACCTGCAATTATTTCATACGCGAAGGATTGCATTGAAGAATTTGAAAAAATCGAACCCCAAACAAACAAATATCAATACCCCTATCATGGTATTGGTGCGGATGAAGGCGGCAAAATGATCCGTATGCTATTGTCACAAGCATATAATCGCACCCAAACAATCGACACGTGGGAATTCCCTTTTACCGAAGGCGGGTATTATTCGGTGATCGCTCATATGAATATGGACACTGATCAAGAAGTGCTCGGATTTGTAAATTACGGAATTTCTAAAGACGAAATGACAGGCAGGCGTTATCAAATCAATTACTTTACTTCTCGTACCTTTGGAAACTATGATTTTTCTAATAACACAATAAAAGTCCTCGGAAGAATCTTTTTGAATGCTCCAATTGATGATATCCCGAATTACAAAAGCATTCTTGCCGATTTGATTCAAAATGAAATCATTATAAAAGCAAACAAAGGATATACGCTCAACGTATATGTAACAGTAATTCCGGATTTTATGGATTCCGGCGACCCGTTATGGTATGACACAGGTGAGCATTTTTCCCAAAACGATCTTCGTGTGTTCAAAAGTTTTGCGCATCCCACGCGTAAAATCATTGATAATTTAGAAAATGACATTGTAGCATTTTTGAGAAAGAAAATTCCGTCGAACATAAAGTTTTTGAGACCTATTGCTTATGAATATATGACACGAATATATGACAAACAGATTTTTGCTTATGCCAAAAAAGAATTAGGCATCACATTAAAACAAAAGGATTTAATTATTTTGGAGATAGACTGATCGAAGTATTAAATTCAACATTACCGCAAGAGACCTTGACCAAGTAGATAATAAAATAGTATTTCAGCTACTCTCGTGTCTACCACTAAAAACATAGACTTTTCTGCCGTTTCTCGGGCGGTTAAGGCTATGTGGCATCAAGGGAAAAGAAAATACGGAGCAGAAGCTTTTAAAAGAGGGATCTAAAAAAAGAACTATCGCTATCTCAAGCCCCCAAAAAACAAAAAGTCGGAGGCCAAGCGGTCTTAGGAAGACAACACTTAGCTACAACTCCTTGGCTCACAGAACGACATGGCTACGATCCGACTTATCAAGGGAAAAGAAAATACGGAGCAGAAGCTTTTAAAAGAGGGATCTAAAAAAAGAACTATCGCTATCTCAAGCCCCCAAAAAACAAA
>JAZQDD010000055.1:0-12168 GCA_045546615.1 Eubacteriales bacterium
CCCGGGCTTCAGGATCTTTGCGTTTCCCGTACGTCGTTTACTTGGGGTATTCCCGTGCCATCCGACCCCAAGCACGTAACGTACGTCTGGCTTGACGCGCTTACCAACTATATTACGGCTATCGGATATGATCCCGATAAATCATACGAAGAGCAAAGTGAGCATTTTCGCAAGAATTGGCCCGCGGACGTTCACGTTATCGGTAAGGATATCGTTCGCTTCCATTCTATCTATTGGCCCATCTTCCTTATGGCGCTTGATCTGCCCCTTCCCAAGAAAATCTTTTGTCATCCGTGGTTTAATTTCGGAGCAGATAAAATGTCCAAATCCAAGGGCAACGTTATCTATGCCGACAAGCTTTCAGAATATGTGGGTGTCGACGGTGTTCGTTATTACGCGCTTGCCGAAATGCCCTACGCATCAGATGGCTCCATCACTTGGGAAAGCGTGCTTGCAAGATATAATACCGACCTTGTAAATACGCTCGGAAACCTTGTAAAGCGTACTCTTGATATGCAAAATAAATATTTCGACAAGGCGATACTTGCTCCCAACGCTCCCGATGCGCTCGACGACGATTTCAAGGCTGTTTGTGTAAAGGCGGCAGAGGATTATTTCGCAAACATGGATTCTTACCATATTGCCGACGCTATTGACTCGGTGCTGAATCTCCTTCGCCGTGCTAACAAGTATATTGATGAAACACAGCCGTGGGTACTTGCCCGCGACGAGGCACAGCGTGACCGCCTTGCAACCGTTCTTTATAATCTTCTTGAGGCTATCCGTTGGGGAGCAGTAATGCTCGCTCCCGTTATCCCCGCTACAGCCGAGGACATTTTCGCACAGCTCAACACCGCTCTTACAGATTTTGACTCTATCGGAAGCGCAGATAAATTCTGCGGAATGAAGGCGGGCGAGAGTGTTGCGGCATCAAAGGTGCTTTTTGCAAGAATAGACGAGGCAAAAACGCTTGAGGGCATTTACGCCGAGATCGAGGCGGCTCTTGCGGCAAAGGCGGCGGCTGAAAAGAAGCCCGAGAAGCCCGAGGGCTGCGCCATCATCGGTTTTGATGATTTTATGAAGATCGAGCTTCGCACGGCAAAGATAATTGAGTGTGAGAGCGTTCCGAAGGCAAAGAAACTGCTCAAACTCCGTGTGGATCTGGGATACGAGCAGAGGCAGATAGTTTCGGGCATCGCTAAATTCTATAAGCCCGACGACCTGATTGGAAAGAAGGTCATCGTAGTTGCCAACCTCGCTCCCGCAAAGCTCTGCGGCGTTGAGTCCGAGGGAATGCTTCTTGCCTCGGGTGAGGAAGAGGTCAGAGTTGTCTTCCTCGCCGAAGATACCCCTCTCGGTGAGCGTGTCAGATAATGAAGATATTTGACACACATGCTCACTATACCGATAAAAGATTTTCGGATGAAATAACGGGCGGTGCGGATGCTCTGCTTGAAGAGTTATTCTCATCAGGCGTGGAGAAGGTGGTCAATGTATCAACCACCACAAAAAACTCGATCGAAGTAATTGAACAGTCGGCTCGGTATGACGGAATGTATGCCGCAGTCGGCGTTCATCCCACCGATATAGACAAGGAATCATCGCTTGAAGATGCCGTAGATAAGCTCACGGCAATGCTTGAGCGCAGGCGAGAACACAAGATAGTAGCTATCGGAGAGATAGGACTTGATTACTATTGGGAGCCGTGTGACAAGGTGGCACAAGCGGCGTTTTTCGAGGCACAGCTTGTTCTTGCGAGGCAATACGCTCTCCCCGTCATTATCCACGACAGAGAGGCGCACGGCGACGTTTTTGATGTGATCTTGAAACATCCCGATGTGTGCGGTGTTTTTCACAGCTATTCGGGAAGCGCCGAGATGGCACGAGAGCTTGTTCGCCGCGGTTGGTACATCTCATTTTCGGGTGTCATCACTTTCAAAAACGCCGAGCGCGTACGCGCCGTAGCGCAATCCGTTCCTATTGATAGATTACTCCTTGAAACCGATTGTCCATACCTTGCGCCCGTTCCTCACAGAGGTAAGCTCAATCGTTCGGATTATATTGCCTACAGTTCGGAAACTCTTGGTGCGCTACATGGTATGACCGCTTTGCAGATGCAGGAGCAAACGTACCAAAATGCTCTAAATTTATTCCAAATTCAACAAAAAAATCTTAAAAAGGCTTAAATTTAGAGTAAAAATGCCCAAAAAACTATTGCAATATCAAAAATAATATTGTATAATTAATCTTGTGATGTAGTAAAACACATTTGCAAATTGATAAAAATATTATATAAAGCTCTGCTCCTTGCAGAGTCGGAAAGGAACACCAATGGCAACTATTGATAGCAAATCCATTCGTAACATAGCTCTCCTCGGCCACGGCGGCTGCGGAAAGACCTCCCTTGCTGAAGCTATGCTTTATCTTACAGGTGGAACAGACCGTATGGGTAAGACCGCTGACGGTAATACCGTTTGTGACTATGATCCGGAAGAGATAAAGAGAGGCTTCTCTATCGCCGCTTCAATTGCTCCTATTGCTTGGAAGAACAAAAAGATAAATATTCTAGACACCCCCGGCTATCTTGATTTCGTTGGTGAAGTTCTTCAGTCTCTCCGCGTGGCAGATAACGCGCTTATCTGCGTTGATGCAAAGGCGGGCGTTGAGGTCGGAACCGAGCTTGCATGGGATCACGCTACTGCAATGGGTGTGCCCAAGGCATTCTTTATAAACAAGTGCGACGATAACGACGCGCATTTTGATAACGTTTTCGCTCAGCTCCACGATACCTTCGGTACCAGCGTATGTCCCGTTTTCGTTCCCATTAAGGACGGCAAGAACGTTACTATGATCGACCTTGTCGAGATGAAGGCTTTCGTCTATGATGCAAAGGGCAAGAGAACTGAAACTGCTATGACCGCAGAGCTTGAGTCTGTTGCCGCAAATTACAGGGAAGCGTTCAGCGAGGCAATCGCAGGTACGTCCGACGAGCTTATGATGAAGTATTTCGACGGTGAGGAGATCACCAAGGAGGAGGCTTCCCTTGCTCTGCATCACGGTATTATCGAGGGTACTATCACTCCCGTTTACTGCGGTTCTGCGGTAAATATGTGGGGCGTTGTGGCGATTCTTGACGCTATTGCCGACTCCTTCCCCAATCCCCACGCAAAGAAGGTGGAAAAGGATATCGAGGGCAAGGACGTTGCGATCGACGCAAACGGCGCGGCTTCTATCTTTGTTTTCAAGACCGTTGCAGACCCATTCGTAGGAAAGATGTCCTTCTTTAAGGTTATGAACGGTACACTTAAGCGCGATATGGTGCTCAAGAACCTTACCAACGGCACGTCCGAGAAGATGGCGCACATCTACACCGTAAAGGGCAAGAATCAGACCGAGGTCGACGAGCTTTGTTGCGGTGATATCGGTATGATCGCAAAGCTTGCGGCTACCAATACAAATGACACTCTTGCCGAGAGCGGTTCTGTCGCTTATTCGAAAATTTCCTATCCCACTCCCTATATGACTCAGGCTATGATCCCCGCAACCGCAAAGGACGAGGGCAAGATCTCACAGAGCATGGCTCGTATGGCGGAAGAGGATCTTACCATCAAGTACGAGACCGATCCCGAGACCAAGCAAATGGTTCTTTCGGGTATCGGAGATATGCACCTTACTGTTCTTTGCGCTAAACTCAAGGCGCGTTACGGTGTTACCATCAATCTTGAAGTTCCTCGCCTTGCATATCGCGAGAAGATCACAAAGACTGTTGATATTCACGCAAGACACAAGAAGCAGAATGGCGGTTCAGGTCAGTTTGGTGATGTTTGGATCAAGTTCGGTCCCGGCGAAGATCCCGGACTTACCTTTACTGTATCCGTTGTCGGCGGTGTCGTTCCCAAGAACTTCAACCCCGCAGTTGAAAAGGGACTTCTCGAGGGTATGACTAAGGGTATCGCGGGATTCCCGATGACGCACCTTGCCGCTGATCTCCACGATGGTTCTTATCACCCCGTTGACTCGGATGAAATGTCCTTTAAGACTGCCGCTATCATGGCTTACAAGCAGTGCCTTGAGCAGGCAGCTCCCGTGCTTCTCGAGCCTGTCGGTGATCTTGATATTACCGTTCCCGAGTCCCTCGTTGGCGACGTTATGGGTGACCTTAACAAGCGCCGCGGAAGCATTATGGGCATGGATCCTGCCGCAAAGAAGGGCTATACTGTTGTTCACGCAACCTGCCCCAAGGCAGAGCTTGTTGACTATCCTATCGCTCTCCGCGCTATGTCGCAGGGCAGAGGCTCGTTTGCTTTTAGCGTAAACGATTACGCAGTTGTTCCCTCGAATATCGCACAGAAGATAGTAGAGAACTACAAGAAGTCTCAGGAATAATAAATTAAGGAAGAATGGGGAGGCTTACTGTCTCCCCATTCTTATAGTAAAATGAAAAACACTTTATTTAAGTTGAACAAAACCACGCTGGCGCGCAACGTGATAATTTCTCTTATGCTGTCGGCGTCTCTCATTATCTCCGTTATAAATCACGCCGCTGTTTACGTGATAAATACCGCTAACTTTTTTTCCCTTATCCTTACGCTGATCTATGTTTTTGCTTGGGCTATGTTCGAGGTGCGCGCTGAACTAAATGGTAAAAGAGGTTTTATTATTTGGTGTCGCACATGGTTTGTTCTTGGGATGTTTTGTTGCGTTTTCAATGCAATTGCCACACTTGTGTCGCTAACGCTTTCAGGCGTTTTTGCGTATGCCGCATCCTTTTTTGTAACCGTTTTTGCTGCGCCGATGTATGGATTTCACGTTTTCGGTGACAGCACGGTAGGCGTCATGGTTGTCGGGTTTGTCCTGTATTTCGCCCTTTGTTTTATACCGGAAGCAACCAAGGGTATTATGAAACGCAGAAATATTAAAAAAATACTAAAATGAGAGCTCAGCTTAGCCGCTGAGCTCTTCTCGTAAGTATTCAACTATCTTTTTTTCCTCACGAGATATTTTGACTTGCGTAAGCCCGAGGGCATCGGCTGTTTTTTGCTGTGTGAGGTTTTTAAAATATCTCAAAACAACTATCTGCCTCCATAATGTCGGAAGCCTGCCGACTACCTGCGAGATGGCTATTCTGTCGCAAGCACGCTCAATATCAAGCATTCCCGATTCATCGGCAATACGGTCAAAAAGCTCAAATCCGCTTTCGCTTTCTGCCCCTTCGGAAAGGGAAGCTACCGGTGTGATGGCATCAAGCGCACATGCCGCTTCCTCGACGCTGACACCGCACGCGGCGGCAAGCTCTGATATTTGCGGTTCTATCCCTGTTTCGCTGACTATGCGCGTTTGCTCCCGCATTAGCTCCGCTCCGAGGCGCTTTACAGCACGCCCAACCTTTATTGGCCCATCGTCACGCAGATGCCTTCGTATCTCACCGAGAATGAGAGGAACTGCATAAGTTGAAAAAGCCGTGCCGCGCTCAAGATCAAATGAACGGATCGCCTTTATCATTCCTATAGTTCCTATCTGGACAAGATCTTCAAACTCGCATCCTCGTCCGCAAAATTTAAGCGCAATACTCCTTACAAGACCTGCGTTATCAAGTATCAGCTTTTCGGTGGCAGCATCCGCTTCTTGAGTAGAGCCGCGTTGTGCTATCTCGAGTAGAGTGCGATTGCTGTCGGTAGAATATGGATTCATTCATTCCTCCAAAAATTATGTATGAGGTGTTGCTTTGGGCTTGGAGGACAGCCGCTTTGTCATGATGACGGTCGTGCCGCGGCATGGCTTTGACCTTATTTTTACTTTGTCGCAAAAGCTTTCGATTACTGTAAATCCCATGCCGCTTCGTTCCTCGGCAGCTCCCGTGGTAAACAGAGGTTGCCGCGCCTCTTCTATATTTTCGATGCCTGCGCCCTTGTCCTTGACCTCAATGCATACACTTCTGTCGGCACGCAGTGATACATTGATCTTTACCTCGCCGATGCAGTCTCGGTAGGCGTGTACTATACAGTTGGTAACAGCTTCGGATAGTACGCATTTGATATCCGCAAGCTCGGTAGCGGTTGGGTCAAGCTGTGATACGAAAGCGGCGACAGCGGCGCGTGCAAATGACTCGTTGGCGGAAAGCGATGGAAAGGATAGCTTTATTTCGTTGGTGACAGATGCAAGCGGCGGTCTGCCGCTTTTCTTTTTGGAATCTTTGACGTTCATTTTATTTCTCCGTTTTATTATTTTTTAAAATCTTCACTCGTTTATCGAACCCCGTTAGCTTTAGTACGCGCTCCACGCAGGGGGCGGGATCTCGAATGAGAGTCGTGCCGCCAAGCTCGCGCATGAGCGCAAAACGCCCCATTATGAAGCCTAATCCCGAGCTGTCCATGAAACTGACGTCTGACATATCAAGGATCAATCGTTGCGGAGCAGTGTTTCTTATTATCTCGTCGGCTCTCTCGCGGAGATATACAGCGCCGTGATGGTCTATTTCGCCTCCGACGGATATGATGACGCAATCGGATTTTTTCTCACATACAATATCGCAGGTGTTTTTTATCATATTACCGATTTTCCTTTCTTTTTTATTCCTTTTAAAAAAATTCTACCACCCGTAACGCGTAAAATGCGTCGAAATCAGGTGGTAGACAAAAAATATATAAAAATGGGCTGCATTATTTAGCGCATAACAAAAATACAAAAACAGCAACCCCCCAAGACCGTCCCTTGGTTTTTATAACCGGAATATCTTGAGTGATTTTATTGCAATCCCATCGGGATATTCACGTACCTCGCCAAGAGCAAAAAAATCCCCATTTTCGCCGCAGACCCGCATGCGAGTGCCGAGAGGGAGCGGAGCGGTCTTTAGCTTTTTGAAATATATCTCACAGCCGGAGCGAAACAGCTTTTCAAAAAATGCAGGCAGAGATATGGCAGAAAGCGCGGAAAACAGCGTTTGCGTGGGCAAAAGAAGCCCGAGTCTTTCCTCAATACTCATATCTTCTATCTCGGCAAGCGTGTGTGAGTCAGCAAGCGAATATCCGCATGCCTCGGTCCTTTGGAGAGCAGCCATAGTGCCGCCGCATCCAAGGGCGGCACCGATATCCGCGCAAAGCGTGCGTATGTACGTGCCTGCCGAGCAGATTACGTCAAGGCAAAAGTCGGTATCATCAATTCTCTGGGATTCAATTGAAAAAACGGTGATGGGACGCGCCTCCCGCTCGACGGTTTTTCCTTCTCGCGCAAGATCGCAGAGCTTTTTGCCATCGCGCTTTAATGCGCTGTACATCGGCGGAATCTGCATTATCTCACCTACAAACGAGGGAATCACTGAGTCAAATTCATCGTTGCTGATATTCACCTCGTGCGATTTCAATATCTCACCCGTGATGTCCTCGGTATCCGTTTCAATTCCAAGGCGCAAGTGTGCCGTGTATCGCTTTTTTCCTGCCACAGCGTACTCGCTTGCTTTGGCAGCTCTGCCGAGCAAAAGGACGAGAACCCCCGTTGCCATGGGATCAAGTGTACCCGTGTGTCCGACCACTCGCGTGCCGTAAAGCCGCCGTACACGGTTTACAACGTCGTGAGAGGTGAATCCCGACGGCTTGTTAATGACGAGAATGCCGTCAGGCTCTTTTTTTATGGCGTTATTCATTTTCGCCGTCCTTTTTGGGGAAGCGAACGTGTGCCGAGAATATATTCATTCCCATGGATGAAAAATGCTTTTCGTATTCCGTCATCAGGTTTTCTTCTGCTTTCTCGCTTGCGTGCAGATCGCGTGTTACAAAAACGATCTCAAGCCCTTCCGCCTCGAACTGCTCAAGCGACCAATCGAAAAGCGGCTGATTGTCAGTTTTGAAATGAAGCTCGCCGCCGCTGACGAGCAACGAGCGATAAACACGAAGGAAGGAAGGGGCAGTAAGTCTGCGCTTGTGGTAGCCCGTCTTTGGCCAAGGATCGCAGAAGTTTACGTAGATCCTTTCAAAAGAATTCGGTGCGAACCAGTCCGAAAGATACTGCGCATGACCGATGATAAAGCGAAGATTGTCGGGGCGCTCATTCTCGCTTGCCGCCGCCTTTTCAAGCGCTATCATGGCAACATCTGGTACACGTTCGATGGCAATAACATTGTGGTCTGTAAATTTTGCGCTGAGCTGGCGGGCAAAATCTCCCTTTCCACAGCCTATCTCAAGCAGGGCAGGGCGACTCTCAGCAAAAGGTGCATTTATGTTTTCAAAGCAGGAAAGGGGGTCTTTGATAAGAAAACGGGCGCAGGCTTCGATTCTTTCGCCCGAATGCTTTTTTTTTCTCATTCTCATCTTGCATTCTCTCTTTAAATCTGTTATAATATAGTATGAATTATATTTTTTGCGATTTTCCCCCTTTATGGCGAAAAAATCAAGGAATATATATATTATAGCATAAATCGAAACGATTTGCATAGTTTTTTTAAAAAATATAATCGTAAGATTTAATTATTAAAGCATTTTGGAGTCAAAATGGAAAAAAATGAATTTTTGAAACAGCTTGAGGAACAGCTTAGCGCGTATGGGCTTTATGAGGATTCCGTCAAGGCACAGGTGGAGCGCGTTTCTAACTACATTAACCAAACGGGAATGGATGACATTGAAGCAGATCCCGCTGAAATGGCTGATGGTATCGTTAAGGCGTTGAAAGGAAATATTTATGCCGACGCCGAGGCAGAGAAAAACGCACAAGCGGATATCGTGGTAGAGGAATCCCCCTCGGCAGAAGAAGAGATCAATGAGTCGTTAAGACGATTTGAGGAGGAAAGTGCAGAGGAGAGCGATGAGATGTCCGATGCGGTGCATACAGTAGAAGAAAGCGTCGATGGAGATGCTCAAAAGGCAGAAAAAATTGACGATGAGGGACTCGAACCTCGATTTGTCAGAATAATGGCGCCTGAAGATGTAAAGATCGATGCACCTGATGACAATATCGATGACGTTCGTCCCTACCGTCCTGCAAGAAATGAACGCGATAAAAAGCTTATGCACAAGCATAATCGTGAAGAATATGCGGAGGAAAGAAGGGAGCAGGCAGAGGAGCAAAAGCGTGAGCTTAGCGAAGAGGATATACAGAAGCTTCGCAACAACAAGACTCTTTTTATCGTTCTTGCTTGTATCGCCGCACCGTTTGTTCTTGCTCTTGCGCTTGTTGTAGTGGCTCTTTACATTTTCTTCTGGGTAGCGCTGGCTTTGCTTTTGATTTTCTCAATCGCAGGTCTTATCGTTTTTGTTGCAGCGGGGTGCTGTATATCATTGATAGGAATAGTCTACGGAGTCATTCAGTTAGTTGCGGGTCTTACACCCGTCGGACTCTTTGAGATAGGTCTTGGCGTTATTGTCAGCGGCGCGGTTCTTTTGATAGGAATTCTTGTTTATAATTTTGCTATGCGCCTCATCCCCTATGCCATGAAGCAACTTGCGAGACTTTTCAAGTTCGCTTTCAGCAAAGGCCGTGATACTTATATAATTGTGAAAGGAGTTTGCGAGAGACTATGAAACCATCATCAGTTATATTTCTTATAGTTTCTATTCTCATTATATGCCTCGGCGTTTTGCTTTGCATTACGGCAAACAGTATGGCAACGGATATGGGCATTCCGATCTTTGCGCAAACCGGAGATGAGGAAAACAATTTTTCCACTACCGAGGTCTTTGAGTCGGATGAACTCAAAAAAGTCGTTCTTAACTTCACGGACGTAAATATAAATATTTACGGCGGAGCAGAGGAAGAAAAGATCGAGCTTGTAAACTTTACTGACGGAACTTATGTTTATTCCTTGAGCAAATCTACCTTGCAGATATACGAAAACAGCGGAATAACCAGCTTTATTGATCTTGATAACTTTAAGATATATTTTAACGGCTTCCGTGATTATCTGCATCATTATAAATACCGCGGCAAGCAGAGAGTTGTAAACCTTTATCTTAAAAATGAGGCGGATATTATCAAGTTTGATATCACAACTCAAAGCGGAAATATAACCGTTAAGGATCTTTCCTTGGGATGCGATTATAAAATCACTACATCCACGGGAATTCTCTCTCTGGAGAATATTACGACTGACTCAAATATTGCACTTGAGTCTACCAAGGAATCCACTATTGAGCTTAAAAACGTAAGCGCCAGAGCCTTTGAGATAAACGCTGTGACGGGATATGCTACATTGTCCAACTCTACGTTCACCCACAAGCTTTTGGCAAATATCGCCAGCGGTTCATTTGAGTACGATAGGGTGGAGACGGATTTTGCAGGCTTTAATGTTGAGCTGTCTGCCCCGAACGGTACTCTCAGAGTCTGGGATACAGAATATAGCTCATATTTCTCCGAAATAAACGTTATAGAGCTTCCCGCCCCGATCATCCCTCCGGCGGGTGGGGAAAACAGCGGTACCATCGAGGATAATAAGACCGATGGCGATGCCGAGGAGTCTACAGGCGAGGAGACGAAGGAGGAAGAACCCGTAGAGGAGCTTAATTCCATCACCGTCACCGTCAACGAAGGAAATATCAAAATCTATTAAAAAAACATTGCGTCAACTTTGCGGTTGACGCAATGTTTTTTATTAAACGTTAAAGCGGAAGAGGGTAACGTCTCCGTCTTTCATGACGTATTCCTTGCCCTCGCTTCTGACAAGCCCGGCTTCTTTAGCAGCATTCATGCTGCCGTGCTTTATAAGGTCATCAAACGCTACTATCTCCGCGCGAATAAATCCGCGCTCAAAATCGCTGTGTATCTTTCCCGCAGCACCGGGTGCTTTAGTACCTTTTTTGATAGTCCACGCGCGTACTTCCTTCGGACCTGCCGTCAAAAAGCTGATAAGTCCGAGCAGATCGTAGCTTGCGCGGATCAGGCGATCCAGTCCCGACTCCGCAATTCCGAGGTCCTCAAGGAAGATAGCCTTTTCTTCGGCGTCAAGCTCCGCTATCTCAGCCTCAAGTCCTGCACAGATGGCAATAATGCCCGAATGCTCGCTTTCGGCAAAAGCTTTGAGTCCGTCATACTGAACGTTTCCGACAGGTTCGGAGCCTGCCTCATCCTCTCCAACGTTAGCAACGTAAATTACGGGTTTTGCAGTGAGCAGGGGCATATCGGCAAGTATTGCCGCCTCGTCGTCGGTCATATCCATCGCACGGGCGCACGCGCCTTCTTCGAGGTGACTCTTCAACCTCTCGAGAAAAGCAAGCTCGGAGGCAAGCGTTTTGTCCGACTTGATAGCCTTTTGCGTGCGGTCGATTCTGCGCTCCACTATTTCAATATCCGAAAGGATAAGCTCTATGTTTATAGTTTCAACGTCACGAACGGAGTCAACGCTTCCGTCGACATGGATGATGTTACCGTTTTCAAAGCAACGTACAACGTGAAGAATTGCATCGCACTCACGAATGTGGGATAGGAACTTATTTCCAAGTCCTTCACCCTGCGCCGCCCCCTTAACAAGTCCCGCAATGTCAAAAAATTCAATAGTTGCGGGTGTGTATTTTTCGGGCGAATACATTTCGGCAAGAGCATCCATTCGAGTATCGGGTACGGCGACCACTCCTACGTTAGGCTCAATAGTACAGAAGGGGTAGTTTGCGGAATCCGCTCCCGCTCCCGTTAATGCGTTAAAAAGTGTGCTTTTACCTACGTTGGGTAAACCGATAATTCCGAGCTTCATATGTAAAACCTCTCATGTGTTATTTCTACGATATTCAATCTTAATTATTATATCACAAACGTTTTGTTTTTGCAAGTGAAATAATCGTCTTTAATACGTCAAAATGATCCATATTTACTGCGCCTTACACTTATATTATCAGCACATTTTGCAAAAATAAGTGCACAAATGTTCAAAACAGAACAAAATTCATATTGTTTTATCAAACAATCACATAATTTACATACTCAGTTCACAGTTTTGGGGTATAATTCCATCATCGGATAGTTTAGAATTCAAACTGCCTTTAAAAGCATTTGACAAACGATAAAAAGTATAGTATAATATTATAAATTGATGTAAACATGGATACAGGAGGTTTTATTATGGCAACAAAAATTCTCGTAGTTGATGACGATCCCAATATCTGCGACCTACTGAGGCTTTATTTTGAAAACGAAGGATACGAGGTCAAGACCGCGTCTGACGGAGCAGAGGGCGTTAGCTTCTTTAAGATG
>JAZQDD010000056.1:0-33166 GCA_045546615.1 Eubacteriales bacterium
TGCGTTAAGGTGGCGGGAACGGCGAACCCTTTAGCGTCATTCCGAAGCTCTTACGAGCTACTTCGAGTAAGAGCGAGTGAATCTCGCCGTTTTTCCGCAGAAAAACGGCGCTTGATGTTAGCACCCAACCGATTTATTGGGGATTAGCACTAAAAAACACGGCTACGCGCTACTTATGGTGATTGCACTACTTTAACTTTGCACTCTGCACTTTGGTTTAAAAATGGAAGCTAAAAAGATAAAGGCTGAAAATTTCAGAAATATATGCTCGGCGGACGTTGAGTTTTCAAGCGGAGTCAATCTTCTTTACGGAAACAACGCGCAGGGAAAGACAAATCTGCTTGAGGCGGTCTGCTTTTTCTCGCTTGGAAAATCATTCCGCGGGGCAAAAGAGGGCGAATTTATCCGTTTTGAGGAAAAAAATGCCTCTATCTCGCTTGATTTTTCCGACAGCGTGCGAGAGCAGAACATTAAAATAGATTTTTTCCGCGACAAGCTCCGCCACGTTGAGCAAAACGGCGTTAAAATAAGCCGTATGTCGGAAATGATAGGTGCGTTCAGGGCGGTAATGTTCTGCCCCGAGCATCTGAATATAATAAAAGAAGGCCCGTCGATGCGCCGCGGCTATCTCGACGTGGCGATAAGCCAGCTCCGCCCGCTTTATCTGCGCTCGCTCCAACGCTATAACCACATTTTGGCGCAAAGAAACAAGCTGATAAAAAACGCGGCGGCGGACAGGCGCAGCTTTGACGCGACTGTGGAATTTTGGTCGCAACAGCTTGCGCACGAGGCGGCAAATATTACTCGCTCGCGCCTTAAATATCTGCGGATGGTAGAGGAAGAGCTTAAAATATGCTTTTCTGAAATGACGGGCGAGAGAGAAATTCCGTCACTTGAATATGATTTTTCCTTTAAAATAGACAAAAATACCGCAGAAGACACAAAAAAATGCGAGGAAGCATTCTTCTCGCGCCTTATGTCCTCTCACGAGCGCGAGATCGCCGCAGGAGCAACGCTGTGGGGAATTCACAAGGATGACGTGGATATCAGGTTAAATGGCAAAAGCGCGCGTCTTTACGCCTCACAGGGGCAACAGCGTTCGCTTGCGCTTGGTCTTAAGCTATCGGAGAGCCGTATTTCGATGCGCGACACGGGAGAAGAGCCTGTGCTTTTGCTTGATGACGTGTTCTCGGAGCTTGACGGCACGCGCAGAGAGTATCTGACAGAGAGAATGAAGCGCGGTCAGGTCATTATGACCGCTTGCGGTGACGTTGACCTTGGCGCGAACGTGAACGTTATAAACGTGGAAAAAGGAAATTATTTGCCTTACGGCAAATAAAGTGCAAAGTGCTAAGTGCAAAGTGCAAAGTTAAGGTAGCTTTTTGCAAAGCAAAAAGCATTCCTATTGAAAAAGCGAATACGGCTACGAACTATTAAAAGGCGATTGCAAACATAAGGCTCTCCCTGAGGGAGAGCTGGCGCGATAGCGACTGAGAGGGGGCGCGAAAGCCCTCTCCGTCGGCTACGCCGACACCTCTCCCAAAGGGCGAGGCAAATTGTAGGCGCGAACATTCAGCACACGGCTACGAACTATTTGAGGCGATTGCACACACAAGGGAGGCAAATAATGTAGCTTTTTGCCTTCGCAAAAAGCATTATAAAAGGATAAAAAATGTTTTTACACGCGGGAAACAACAAAAACATAAGAAAAAAGGACGTTATCGGTATTTTTGACACCGACAACGCTACTCTGTCCTCGCCTATCACAAAAAAATACCTCTCCGACGCCGAAAAGCGCGGTGAGGTCGAGTCGGCAGGCGATGATATTCCAAAATCATTTATTCTCTACCGCACGCCCGAGGGAACAAGGGTCTGTTTTTCCACCCTTTCCACCTCTGCTTTGGTCGGTAGAATGGAAAATTGAGACTGTTTGAGACTTTTTAGACTGTTTCCGACAGAAAGTTGTCAGTCACAGCAGAAAAATATGGTTTATAATAGTAATAAAGTATTTGAAAGGTACGGTTTACAAAAATGACGGAAGAAAAAAAGACTCCCGAAACTGAACTTTTATCCTCTGATGACGAGGTAGCAGAGGTTGAGGAAGCCCCGGAAATTATAGAGCTTGACGAGGACGGCGAGATAGATACCGTGGTGGCGGACAACGCCTACACGGAAAACCAGATACAAGTCCTCGAAGGACTTGAGGCGGTAAGAAAACGCCCCGGTATGTACATCGGTACTACCTCGGTGCGCGGTCTGCACCACCTTGTCAACGAGATAGTGGACAACTCCATAGACGAGGCTCTGGCGGGACACTGCGACCTTATCAAGGTCACCGTGAACCCCGACAACAGCATTACCATTGAGGATAACGGACGCGGTATTCCTGCGGGAATACACCCAACGCAGGGTATTCCCACGCTTGAGGTGGTCTACACCATTCTTCACGCGGGCGGAAAATTCGGCGGTGACGGATATAAGATAGCGGGCGGTCTGCACGGCGTGGGCGCGTCGGTAGTTAACGCCCTTTCCGAGTGGCTTGAGGTAGTTGACGTTTACGACGGTGTGAAGTACACCGAACGCTTTGAGCACGGCGCGGTAGCGCGTCCCTTTACCTGCCTCGGTGCCGTTGCCGAGGGCGAAAAGAAGCACGGCGTGACGGTCACGTTCAAGCCCGACGGCGAGATATTTGAAACTACGATATTTGATTACGAAACTCTGCTTAACCGTATGCGCGAGCAGGCATTCCTCAACGCGGGAGTGCGCATCCTGCTGACCGACGCGCGCCCCGAGGCGAACGGCAAGTGCGCAGATCTGCAATTCGAGGGCGGTATACGCAATTTCGTTACTTATCTGAACGCACAGCGCCACAACGAGGCAGTGCATGAGGACGTTATCTATATGCGCGGTGAAAAGGGTACGTCGCAGGCTGAGATCGCTTTGCAGTACAACACCTCGTATAACGAAACGATACTGACCTTTGCCAACAACATGAACACCATCGAGGGCGGTACGCACGAAACGGGCTTTAAATCCGCGCTGACGAGAGTTCTTAATAACTACGCAAAGAAAAAGGGCATTATCAAGGACGGCTCAAAGCCCCTCGGCGGTGAGGACGTGCGCGAGGGTATATGCGCCATAATCAGCGTTAAGCTCGAAAACGCGCAGTTTGAGTCACAGACCAAGGCAAAGCTCGGAAACTCCGACATCCGTACGCTCGTCGACAGCACCGTGATGATAAAGCTGACCGAGTATTTTGAGGAGCATCCCGCAACCGCCAAAGCGATAATAGAAAAGGCACTTGCCGCGTCCCGCGCACGCGAGGCGGCGAGAAAGGCAAGAGAAAATATCCGCCGCAAGGGACTTCTTGAAGGCTCAACCCTGCCCGGCAAGCTTGCCGACTGTCAGGAGCGCGACGCGGCTCTGACCGAGATATATCTTGTAGAGGGAGACTCCGCAGGAGGCTCGGCAAAGGGCGGACGCGACTCCAAGTTCCAAGCTATTCTCCCCCTTCGCGGTAAGGTTTTGAACGTTGAAAAGAGCCGACTGGACAAGGTCTACTCCAACGTTTCGATAATACCCATCGTTCAGGCGCTCGGATGCGGAATCGGCGAGGATTTTGACATCTCAAAGCTCCGCTACGGCAAGATAATCATAATGGCGGATGCCGACGTTGACGGCTCGCATATCAGAATACTTCTTCTGACCTTCTTCTTCCGCCACATGAAGCCCCTTATCGAGAACGGTCACGTTTATCTGGCACAGCCCCCGCTTTACAAGGTCTACAAGCGCGGAAAGAACGGAAGCGAGCGTTACGCCTTCTCCGACGAGGAGCGCGACAGATACATCGAGGAGCTTGGCGGCACGAACGTCGAGGCTGACCGCTACAAAGGTCTTGGTGAGATGAACGCCGAACAGCTTTGGGAAACAACGATGAATCCCGAAAGCCGCATACTCCTGCGCGTGACTATGGAGGACGCCATGGCGTGCGACGAGACCTTCTCGTTGCTGATGGGAGACAAGGTCGAGCCGCGCCGCGAGTTTATTGAGGAAAACGCAAAATACGCACAAAACCTTGATATATAATGTTTAAATACTTTTCCACACCATGTGGAAAAGTATGTCTAAAAAGTCTCAAAAGTCTCAAAATTTTTGGAAAAAAAAGCTGAAAAAAATCGCTTTCCAACACATTTTCAACATGGATGAAAATTTTCCACATAGTTTTTGTGGATTCCACATTTTTCAAGAACGCTGTGAATTCCTTGGTTTTTCGGGCATTTTTTGAAAAAGTGTTGAAAAATACGCTTTTCAACAGAGTGTTGAGACAAAGTAGACTGCTTATCCACACCCCTTGCCGAAAAATTAAAGGCAAGATGTGGAAAACTGCCTAAAAAGATATTGGAAGGTACTTAAAGTGGAAAACAAAAACGACCTGACGTTTGAAAATCAGAAAATAGTTAACGTGGAGATGGATGCCGAGGTGAAGCGCTCGTTTATCGAGTATTCCATGTCGGTAATCACGTCCCGCGCCCTGCCCGACGTGCGCGACGGTATGAAGCCCGGTCAGCGCCGTGTAATGTGGGCAATGTACGAGGATAGGCTGACCTCGGACAGACCCTTCCGTAAGTCCGCAACCACCGTCGGTAACGTGCTTGGTAGATACCATCCGCACGGCGACTCGTCCGTTTACGGTACGATGGTGCGTATGGCGCAGGATTTCTCGCTCCGCTACCCCCTCGTTGAGGGAAGCGGTAACTTCGGTTCGGTAGACGGCGACCCGCCTGCCGCATACCGTTATACAGAGGCGCGTCTTGCCAAGATATCCGACGAGATATTGAGGGACATCGACAAAAACGTTGTTCCCATGATGCGCAACTTTGACAACAGACTTGAAGAGCCGACGGTTCTCCCCTCGCGCTTCCCCAATCTGCTCGTAAACGGCTCGGTCGGTATTGCCGTCGGTATGGCGACGAATATCCCGCCCCACAACCTCGGTGAGATAATAGATGCCGTAAGCTACCGCATGGACAACCCCACTTGCGACGTTGACGAGCTGATGCAGTACGTTAAAGGCCCTGATTTCCCCACTTACGGCATAATTTACGGCATTAACGGCATTCGCGAGGCTTACCGCACGGGTAAGGGCAAGATAATGGTACGTGCGCGCGCCGAGGTCGAGGAGGACAAGCACCGTATAATCATTACGGAAATTCCCTACGCCGTAAACAAGAGCATGCTTTGCGAGGCTATTGCAGATCTCGTTAAGGACAAGCGTATAGAGGGCATTACGGGACTGCGCGACGAGTCGGGCAAGAACGGAATGCGCATAGTGGTCGAATACCGCCGTGACGCGAACGGCGAAATAATCCTAAAACAGCTTTATAAATACTCCCAGCTTGAGGATACCTGCGCGGTAAATATGCTCGCGCTTGTTGACGGCGAGCCGAAGATACTCTCGCTTGACCGCATAATCGACGAGTATATCAAGCACCAAGAGGAAGTTATCATCCGCCGTACCGAGTTTGACCTGTCCAAAGCCAAGGCACGCGCCCACATACTTGAGGGCTACAAAATAGCTATGGCTAATATCGACGAGATAGTTGAGCTTATGAAGACCTCGCCCTCGATACCCGAGTCGAAGATAAGACTGTGCGAGCGTTACGGTCTTACCGAAATTCAGGCGCAGGCGATAGTTGAGATGACGCTCGGCAGACTGACGGGACTTGAGCAGGACAAGATAACGGACGAGCTTCAAAAGCTCTACACCCTTATCGAGGAGCTTTCCGCGATACTCGGCGATATGGGAAAGGTAAAACAGATAATAAAGGACGAGCTTGCCGAGATAAAGCGCAAGTACGCCGACGAGCGCCGCACCGAGATAGTTGAGGCGGCAGACGACATCCTTCTTGAGGACCTTATCGAGCGCCACGAATGCGTTATCACCATAACGCATTCGGGATATATCAAGCGTTTGCCCGCCGACACCTACTCCGCGCAGAACCGCGGCGGCAAGGGCATTATCGGTATGTCAACGAAGGACGAGGACTTTATCGAAAAGGTAATGGTCGTTGGAAGCCACTCGTACCTTATGATGTTTACAAGCACGGGCAAGGTATACCTGCGTAAGGCGTATATGATTCCCGAGGCGAGCCGTACCGCAAAAGGTTCGAACATCGTAAATATCCTTGAGCTTGAGAACGGCGAGAAGATAACCGCCATAATCTCGCTTGCCGACTTTGAAAACAGCGACGAAAAGTATCTGACTATGGTAACGCGCAAAGGCGTTATCAAGCGCAGTATTCTGACTGAATATGAATTCCACCGCAAGGGCGGAAAGATAGCTATCGGTCTTGACGAGGGCGACGAGCTTGTTTCCGTGCTTCTGACCGAGGGACAGAGCGATATCATCATCGCCTCGGCTGACGGATGCGCCGTAAGATTTACCGAAAAGGGCGCGCGCACGATGGGCAGAACTGCACGCGGCGTTCGCGGCATAACCCTTCGCGGAGACGATTACGTTGCGGGCGTTATCGCCATTGAGGATGATAAAAAGCTCCTTACCATCACGCAAAACGGCTTTGGAAAGCGCACGGAGTTTGATGAATTCCGCCTGATGAAGAATCGCGGCGGTATGGGCGTGGTTTGCCACAACGTCAATGAAAAAACGGGCAGGATAGCGGGTATTGCCGCCGTTGACGGAAGTGAGGATATGATGATAATCACCGACGGCGGAACGATAATCCGTACTCCCGTCGACGGTGTTCCCGTTTACTCACGCTCCGCATCGGGCGTTATCGTAATGCGCCTTGGCGACGGACAGTCCTGCGCCAGCTTTACAACGCTTCCCCACAGCGAGGGCGAGGACGCGGCACAGACCGAAACAGAGGAATAATGCCGCATGAAAGCATATAAATTTATTATTGCCGTCTTATGCCTTGTTCTGTTTTCCGCCGCGCTTCCGTCCTGCTCGAGTCCGCCCGAGTTTGCGACGGTGAGGGATGAATTTATCGCCCTTATCGAGGCGTCAACCGAGATAAACGATATCTTTTTCGGAGAGGGTTTGCCCGTTTATGACCGCGAGGAATGCACTTGGAGAGACGATATACTGAAATTCCACGATGAAAGCCGGACGTATTACTATATCCTGAAGGACGAGAATTACGGCACGGTCATAAAGTATATCCAAAACGGTACAAAGAAAAACGTATATCTGCACAAGACCGATAAAAAAGAGGACGGCACGGCAGTGTACGAGGCAAACGGATTTTACTACTACCCCATCGACGGTTACGTTGAAAAGGAGATACACTACGTTTACGACGAAAAATCCCCCGTAAACTACGACTACGTGCTGGCGGATGCGAAATATCAGACGATAGATTCGATAAAGGCGGCGGCAGAAAAGGTCTACACCCCCGAATTTCTTACCACGGTCTACAAAACCGCCTTTGAGGGACTTGTTTCCGACACGGGAGGAATGATATACGCGCGATATTCCGAGTCAAACAGCGAATTTTTTATGAAATCCAATAAGTTTGAGCCGTATTTCACCACGCACACAGCATACGATTTTTCAACCATGGAGATGACCTCGCCCTCGCGCGCGGATTACGTGAACGTCACCGTCACCGCAAGCGGCAGGCATTTTGATTACGAAACGGCGCAGATAGTTACCGAAAGCTATCAGAAAACGCTGAAATTTGTACTGACTGAGGGCGGCTGGCGACTCGACAGCCCCACATATTAACGCATTTTAATCAAATGGAGGACAAAATGTATATCGTTGATTCACATTGCGACAGTATTCAAAAGGTAGATTCGCGCCGATACGGAATCGTGAATCCCTACAATTACAGCCAAAATCACCAACAGCTTCAATTCGTTGCCAATTTCTGCGGTTGGCCGGGCGAGGATGCCGAGCGCTCCTACCGCCGCGCTATGCGCTATATCGGTCTTTTCAAGATCCGTATGGCGGCAGAGGCAGACAAGGTCGAGCAGGTGTATACATACGAGGATATCGAGCGCGTATTTGCCGCAGGTAAGCACGCCGCGCTCATGTCCGTTGAGGGTGCTACGGGAATTATGGGAAGCCGCGAGATCTTCCGCGAGTTTTACGCCGCGGGCGTGCGCGTTTTCGGTATGACGTGGCAGAGCAACGACCTTTGCGCTTCTACCAAGCTCCCCGAGGGTGTCGAGGACTACGGACTTACCGACACGGGACGTGAGATAATCGACGAGGGCAACAAGATAGGTATGATTTTTGACGTTTCGCACATGTCCGACAAGAGCTTTTGGGACGTTGCGCCCCTCGTAAAGAAGCCCCTTGTCGCAACGCACTCCAATTTCCGCGCGAAATGCTCACATCCGCGCAACCTCACCGACGATATGGCGCGTGAGATAGTCCGTCAGGACGGTATGATAGGTCTGAACCTTGCTTTTATCAGCGACGAGCACGACGGACAGACCGTTGATAGCTATCTTGCACAGCTTGAGCATGGACTTTCCCTCGGTTGCGAGGACCACATCGGCTTTGGCGGCGATATCGACGGTATCAGAGGTTATCCCAAGCCCCTTACCACCGAGCGTTCGTTGCACGACCAGATAATTGAATATATGCTCGCTCACAATTATTCCGAGGAGCTTGTCCGCAAGGTTGCGGGCGGAAATTATCTGAATTTCCTTAAAAAGTACCTTTAATGGAGGCGTAAAATGTATATTGTAGACTCTCATTGCGACAGTATTCAGCAGGTAGATATCCGTCGCCACGGTATCGTAAATCCATATAATTACAGCGCAAAATATCCCCAGCTTCAGTTCGTGGCATCGTTTTGCTCGTGGCCCGGCGACGATGCGGAAAAATGCTTCCGCCGCGCCGTTCGCTACATAGGTCACTTCAAGCTCCGCATGGAAATTGAAAAGGACAAGGTCGAGCAGGTCTACACCTACGCCGACATCGAGCGTGCCTTTGCCGCAGGCAAGCACGCCGCGCTCCTCACCATTGAGGGCGGAACGGGTATTGTCGGAAGTACGCAGGTATTCCGCGATTTCTACGCCGCAGGTGTACGCGTTTTCGGTATGACTTGGCTTTGCAACGACCTTTGCGCCTCTACCCGCCGCGACAACGGCGAGGAGGATTACGGTCTTACCGACCTCGGACGCGAGGTTATTGAGGTCGGAAACGAGCTTGGAATGATTTTCGACGTTTCGCACATGTCCGACAAGAGCTTCTGGGACGTTGCTCCCCTCGTAAAGAAGCCCCTTATCGCGACGCACTCCAATTTCCGTGCGTTGTGCGGACATCCGCGCAACCTTACCGACGATATGGCGCGCGAGATAATCCGTCAGGACGGTATGATAGGTCTGAATTTCTATCCCAAATTCCTTAATGATGAGCCTTCCGAGAGCGATATTGCGAGCATTTTGCATCACCTTGAGTATTGCATAGCCCTCGGCGGCGAGAATAATATCGGCTTTGGCGGCGATGTCGACGGCACCTCGGGCAAATACCCCAAGGGACTTGACGAAACTCGCTCCATCCACGATACCATCATCGAATATATGCTCTCGCACAATTACCCCGAGACTATCGTACGCAAGCTCGCGGGTGAGAACTATCTCAATTTCCTTAAAAAGTATCTATAATATCAGAAGAAAACACGCAGAAGCAATGGGCGATGTTCTTATCGGAGAAATCACAAAAAACCGAATAGGACGAAGAAAATCCATCATAGACGAATAAGTCTGTGATGGATTTTCTTTTTTAAGCAATCTTTTCAAAATGAAAATAATGTTATTTGTTTTTGAGTGCTCTGATATAACATACGCTATAAGTTAGCAATAGAGCAAGCGCCGAATAAGTGGTGTAATTTACGATACACATACCGATCCAATCAATCGGAGCAAATATCAGTGTAACTATGTATGCAACCAGCCCAACAATAAATCCTGCTATAAGAAGAATGGATTTTAAGTTGCTCGGTTTTACTGTATAATCTTTGAATTTCTTGTTTGCTATGATTGTCATTACAACATAGACAATTATCTGCATAATGCCAGTTGTGGTCAGAATCGGCAAGCCTACAATGCTGAACGATAAAATGCATACAGGAGCAAGAGCCGCCCAAGTACACCAATAACCAACGTTACGTTTAACGCATAAGCATATCAAGCTGCAAACAAAAGTAGAAAGGAGCAAAGGAAATGGAATATAGAAATCCTCAATGTCTTTTGCTAAAGTAAACAGCAAAACACTTGCGACGATGGTTGCCGCCAGCAGAATATAACCAACAATTTTTGCAGGCGTAAGTGCTGATGATTTTTCCACAATTCTAACAGTTTTCTCGGTTTCTTTTTCTTGTGGCGTTCTGCCCGTCAGTTCATCAAGTGTGACACCGAAAACATTACACATTCTCATAAGTTTATCAAGATCAGGGATAGCGGCATCAGTTTCCCATTTCGAAACTGATTGACGGGAAACATCTAACAAATCAGCAAGATTACCTTGGGAAAGATTCTTGGCTGTTCGCAGTTCATATATTTTTTGTCCTAAACTCATAGTAAGGCTGCTCCTTTGATTTTTGATGTTGTAATTATACCATTTTATTGTGACTTTTTCAACCAATACGCCTTGGAAATTTAGCAACTGACGGTTGCACCCTATAAAATCAGCGATTTCTTCCATCTTTGACTCAGCGGTACTTCTTCGGTAGCATCTTTTTTATGTGTAAACTATGTGCCTATTATTGCAAGTTGTTCGTCACTAATTGAAAAATTGAGCTTATTATGGTATAATAACATTTGATTGTAGGTGGGTTAATTGAAAGTAAAACTTATCGTAAGTACCGAGCGTTACGATGAAATCAAGAGAGCACTTATAGAACGAGGCATAGAAATAGATGATAATGCCGATTTGGTATTAAGCGAAAATAATAGATTTCCCGACAACCTAATAGTAAGGGAGTTTGGTGCGCCCTATGTTAGCACCCGACTTTCCCTTTTGGATTCTCGCCGTGTGCTATGGACGGCTATGTGAAAAAGCGGCGGTTTATATTTGCCTCCCTCCGAGAGGGAGGTGGCACGGCTTGGCGTGACGGAAGGAGAGTGCGCGACAATATCACAAGCACTTGTTTCATAAAAACGCAGGCTCCTTCCACCGCTTCGCGGTCCCCCTCCCTCCCTGAGGGAGGCATATGTAGCAATCGCTTTTCAATACATCCGTATTTTTAGTGCTATTCCATAATAAATCGGTTGGGTGCTAACATCAAGCGCCGTTTTTCTGCGGAAAAACGGCGAGATTCGCTCGGCTCAGCACGGAACGGCGTGCTTCGCCTTCGGAATGATGCAGGAAAAACGCTTCGCGTTTTCAATGATATCTACCTACGGTGGATGATATCCGACTCCGTCGGATGAAATATTTTGCTTCGCAAAATGTGAAATATTTGCCTTTCGGGCAAATATTAAGGAAAAAAGTGGTTGAAGCCGCAAGGCTTCAACCACTTTTGTTTTATTGAATGCTTTTTGCTACGCAAAAAGCTACCTCAACGTTTGCCAGCGGCAAACACTTCACGCGGCGAAGCCGTGCTTCACGCGCGGAGCGCGCTTCACTGCGGCGAAGCCGCAACTTCACTTAAAAAAAGAGGCTTTCGCCGCTTTTTTTATTAATAGTTCTTTGCCAGAAGCTTGAAGTATGCCTTGGGATGTGCGCAAACGGGGCACATTTCGGGAGCCTTCTTACCTACGTGGATGTGTCCGCAGTTAGCGCACTGCCAGATGCAGTCGCCGTCGCGGGAGAATACGAGGTCGCCCTCAACGTTCGCAAGAAGCTTGCGGTATCTCTCCTCATGCTCCTTCTCGATCTTGCCAACAGCATCAAAGAGGTATGCGATGCGGTCAAAGCCCTCTTCCTTTGCAACCTTTGCAAATTCAGCATACATATCGGTCCACTCGTAGTTCTCGCCCTCTGCTGCATCGAGCAGGTTTACGGACGTGGTGGGGATGTCACCGTCGTGAAGCAGCTTGAACCAGATCTTTGCGTGCTCCTTTTCGTTATTGGCGGTCTCCTCGAAGATCTCTGCGATCTGAACGAAGCCCTCCTTCTTAGCCTTGGATGCGTAGTAGGTGTACTTGTTTCTTGCCTGAGACTCACCGGCGAAAGCCGCCATAAGATTAGCCTCAGTTCTTGAACCCTTAAGTTCCATTGTGTTTTCCTCCGTTATGGTTTATTTTATTATTTGCAATATCAAAAGATTTTAATCATTCTCTGCCCTGCAATTTTTGCAAATGCAGTGCGCTGTCAGAAGATAAGACGTTATCTCCTCGCCCGAGTCGGAATTTATACGGCTTATCAGCTCGTTGTCAACGGGGACGTCCTTTACCGTTCCGCAGTTGTCGCAGATGACGTGCCAATGCAGACTGCGCGGCAGGTCAAAGCGGTCGGGAAGCCCCGGGGTGGACAACCGAACGATGTCACCCTCATCCACAAGTAGGCTGAGGTTGCGGTATACCGTTCCGAGTGAGATGTTGGGCATGACGCGCCGCGCCTCCTCGTAAATGGTCTGCGCCGTGGGATGGAGGTAGGTCGCGCCGAGAATGTCAAGTATAAGTTTTCTCTGCTTTGTCATTTTGCCTCCGAAATCAGTAATGATTACTGAAAATATTATAACATCTCACAACCAAAATTTCATCAACAAAATAATAACAAAGTATTAAAAATTTATGAATTTGCGCCTTATTTAATGATCTTTATCTGTCCGTTCTCAAAATATCCCGAGTAAGATGCCCTGCCGTCCGTTCCGTTCCAGACGTAAGTGCCCATTCCGTGGAAGGTGTTGTTATAAAACTCGCCCTCGTAGGTCTCGCCGCTTGCCCAAACGTATTTTCCCTGCCCTTGGCGCATATCCTGCTCGAAATTGCCCTCGTAAACGTCGCCGTTTGCGTATTTGTACGTGCCTTTGCCCGTTTTAAGACCGCCCGCGTAGATGCCCTCGAAATACGAGCCGTCCGCCCATGTGAATTTTCCCTCACCGTCGCGGAAATCGTTGTAAAAATTTCCCTCGTAAACGTCACCGTTTGCGTACGTGTAGCGTCCGTGTCCGTGTTTTAGTCCGTCGACGAGATTTCCCTCGTAAACGTCGCCGTTTTTGAAGGTGTATACGCCGTAGCCCGTGATCGCATCGTTCACAAACGCGCCCGTGTAAACGTCACCGTTCGCAAGCGTGATAGAGCCTTGACCGTTTCGGCGGTACGCGGCTGAAAGCTGACCTGTGTAGCGGACTCCGTCGGAGTATACGAGCGTAGCTCCTCCCTCCTCGACCTTTGCGGTCACGCCGTCGGAAAAATACAGCGTTCCCGAGGCGGGTGCGCCCGTTGCCGCTATCTTGCCCGAGAATTTCACCACAGTTCCATCCTCGCGCGTAAGCTCAATGTAGCGGAAGCCCAGCAGCTTTATTACAAAAATTATTAAAAAGAACGCCGCAACGGCGGCAAGTGCGCCTATTCCTATCTTTTTTCCGAGCGGTATCGGGCGGCGATATTTTTTATAGTTTGCCATCTATGACCTTCATCTTTCGTGTATGATCGTTTTATTTGCCTTTAGCGGATATTTCCCACGAGATTGTCGAAAAATTGGAGAATGTCGGGCATTATTTTGAGCGTTACCCACATCAGCACCACCGAAGCCAGCGTGACGAGAATTGCAGAGCCGATTCCCGAGCCTTTGTCGCGAAATCTGAACTCAGCATCGTAGCGAAGATGGTGCGGTATGTAAAAATGCGCCGTCGAAAAATCGTATTTGTAATCGGCCGGCTCATACGGAGCTTGTTTTTCGCCCGATTCGGCGGCGCGAAGCTCGTGCAGACTGCGCCCGAACGTCACGTCCTTATCGTATTCCTCTTTTTCAACGCAATAAAGCATTCCGCGATAGACGCTCTTGCTCTTGATAGCCGACTTTATGACGGCGTTTTTCTCAAAGTCAAGCTCCGCAAGGGTCTTTGCCTTCTCGGGTGAGGAGCAATCGCATTCGATAAGAGTGCGAATGAAGCTGCCGTGCGCCCTCTTGTTGAAAACCGCCGCAAACGAAGCGAAAATAATGCCGATGAATATGGCTATTATCGCGCCGCGAAGCCCAGAAAGCGTGGCGGCAGGAATGCCGAGATTTTGGTAGTTTCCGAGGTCAAGCGAGAAAAAATCACTAATGACCTCTTTTAACAGACTGAAAAAACTTTCTCCCCCCTGTGCGGAGAGAAATGAGGGAATTTGGTTTAACATCTTAACACCCTAAAATATGGAAATCAAGTAAATTACTGTATATCAAATATTGAATCTCCGCAGAGCTTACGGAGAAGCTCCTCAAGATCGTCCGAGGTCTGATAGTCAATTTCGAGTTTGCTCTTCCCTTCACCAAGGTCGTGTATGCGCACGCGTCTGCCAAGCTCGTTCTGCGCACGGCGCTGAAGCTCCGAAAGGTATACTTTGCGCTGTTCGTCCGCGGGCGGCGGCGTTTTTTTCTCTTTTACGGGCGTATTAAGGAATTTTACGAGCTTTTCTGTCGCTCTCACGGACAGATCCTCGGTAATTATCTGGTTTGCCGTGCTGTCGATGATGGTTTTGTCGTTAAGTCCGAGCAAAACCTTTGCGTGTCCCTGCGATATTTTGCCTTCAGCAAGAAATTCAAGCGTTTTTTCGGGAAGCTCAAGCAGACGGAGTGCGTTCGCAATAGCGGAACGGCTCTTCCCTACCTTATCGGAGACTTGCTCCTGCGTAAGACCAAAGGTGTTGATAAGGTCGCGGTAGCCCATGGCTTCCTCGACGGGCGTGAGGTCGCTGCGCTGAACGTTCTCGACAAGCGCGATCTGTGCGGCGGAAATACTGTCGCTGTTGATGATAACGGCGGGAATTTCGTTGAGTCCCGCGATTCTCGCGGCTCTCCAACGGCGTTCACCCGCAATTATGCGGTAAGTTCCCGCAAGATGCTCACTTTCGGTAACGACGATTGGCTGAAGTACTCCAAAGGTGGCGATGGATGCCGCCAGAGCCGCAAGCTCCTCCTCGTCAAAATACTTTCTCGGCTGTGCTCTGTTAGGCTCAACGTCGGAAATTCGGAGCATTTCGGCTGCTCCGCGAGCCTTTTCAATCATATTATCCTCAAAAAGTGAGTTAAAATCCCTTCCGAGAGCTGATTTTTTAAGCTTTGCAGACATTTTTCTATCCTCCGTGGTTAAATTCTCTGTATCAGCTCTTGAGCTACCTCAAGGTATTCCGAGCTGCCCTTTGAGTGCTTGTCGTGATAATAAACGGGCATTCCGAACGACGGTGCTTCCGAAAGGCGCACACCGCGCGAGATGGCGGTGGCAAAAAGCTTGTCATAATAATGCTTTTTAAGCTCGTTAAGCACTTGGTTTGACAGCAAGAGTCGACCGTTGAACATGGTAATGAGTATTCCCGTAACCGCAAGCGTCGGGTTATACAGTGATTTTACGCGCGAAATGGTTATCATAAGCTGTGAAAGTCCCTCAAGCGCGTAAAATTCGCACTGCATAGGAACGATAACACCGTCAGCTGCGCAAAGTCCGTTTATCGTCAGCATACCGAGTGACGGCGGACAGTCGATTATCATATAGTCGAAATCGTTTTTGAGGGTTTCGAGAGCTTTTTTAAGACAAAATTCGCGTTCATCCTCGGAAAACAGGTCAAATTCCGCACCTGCAAGCGAAATGGTCGCGGGTATTATCGAAAGATTTGAGTATTTGGTCTCAACAACGGTGCTTTTTGCAAGCTCGGCAAGCTCCTTGCTTCCAATTTCGCTATCACGGACGAGCAGGTCTTTTACGGTATATTTCAAGCCTTTTTTCTGTACGCCGACGCCGCTTGTGGTGTTGCCCTGCGGGTCAAGGTCGACGAGAAGCGTTTTTTTGCCGAGAATGCCGAGAGAAGCCGCCACGTTTACGGCGGAAGTAGTCTTACCGACACCGCCTTTTTGATTTGCGAACGCAATTATTTTGCCCATTGTAAAGTCCTCCGAGGAATAAATAGTGCTATATATAATGAAGTAATCTAATTATAGCATTTTATTTGCCTTTTTTCAATAGGCGCGCGGAAATAATCAAAAATTTACATTTTATATATGAATTGTTCCACGTGGAACAATCAAAAACAAAAAAGCGGCGCAAGCCGCTTTTTAAATGTTCCACGTGGAACAGTATTGAGTTGAGTATTTAGTGTTCCACGTGGAACATCAGAAGAGGGGAGAGCGTTTGATCTTCGCGTACGCTCGCGGATAGGTGGGCGGAGTGGGGGAGAGCTTTTCAAAAATTATTATCCGCCTTGTGTTCGAGCTTGCGCCGTTTGAGCTTTTATGAATAAGAAGCCTCTTTTGGTCTGAAATAATGCGTGCGGATAGCTTTTTTGCTCCCGCCGCCGCGCCTTTTAGTTCTTCGTCTGCGTTTTCGCCTTTCAGCGCGGCAAATCTGCCGCCTACCTTGGCGTAGGGAAGTGCAAGCTCGGAAATTACGCCGAGTCCCGCAACCGCGCGTGCCGTAACTATATCAAAGCCCTCGCGGTATTTTTTCATCTCATCTGATTCCGCGCGGTCGTTTATGACCGAAACGTTATTAAGTCCGAACTTTTCGGCACTTGCCGCTATAAAGTCCGTTTTCTTTTTCGTTGCGTCAAGCGCGGTAACTTTTACGTCGGGGCGTACGATAGCTATGGGCAGAGAAGGGAATCCGGGTCCTGCGCCGATATCAAGCAGGCTTGCGCCCTCGGGGACGAGGTCTGCCGCCAAAAGGGAGTCTGCAAAATGGAGCAAAGCGATTCCCTCGTCGGAAAGTATCGAGGTAAGGTTGTATTTTGCGTTTTCCTCGCGCAAAATACACGCAAACTGATAAAATCTATGTAAATTTTCCTCGGTTGCATACTTTTCTATGCCGTTTTGCCGAAGTATCTCGGAAAGCAGGGCAGAAAAGTCATTTTCATTCATATATTCTTTTTCCATGATAATACCAAATAATGTAAACAATGGGAAATAATGATTATTTCTTGAGCCCGAGCCAAATCAAAAGCACGCTGATATCGGCGGGGCTTACGCCGCTGATGCGCGATGCCTGACCGAGTGTAACGGGGCGAATCGCGCCGAGCTTTTGTCTTGCCTCTATGCGAAGTCCGCGCACCTCGGCGTAGTCGATGTTCTCGGGCAGACGAAGCTCCTCGAGCCGCCTTTGGCGGTTCACCTCGGCAAGCTGGCGTTTGACGTAGCCCGCGTATTTCACGTCGGACTGCGCACACAGGCGCACGCGCGCGGAGAGCGCGGGGCGTTCGCGGTCAAGCTCTGCGATATCGTTGTAGTCAAATTCGGGGCGGCGCAAGAGGTCGGCAAGGTGGAGTCCCGTTACGGCCGGCAAGCCGTGTGCCTCAAAAAATCTCCTGAGCGTTGCCGCATCGACAAGAGTTGCCTCAAGTCTTGCTTTTTCGGCATCTATCTCGGCGCGTTTTTTGCAAAATCGCGCCCATCTGTCGTCGGAAATCAGTCCGACGCGCCTGCCGTGGGGAGTCAGGCGCTCGTCCGCGTTGTCCTGACGGAGCAAAAGACGGTATTCGGAGCGTGAGGTCATCATTCGGTACGGCTCGTTCGTTCCCTTGGTCACAAGGTCGTCGATGAGCGTGCCGACGTAGCCGTCGGAGCGTTTCAGCACAAGCGGCTCTTCGCCCTTGAGCTTCAAAGCGGCGTTTATTCCCGCAACAAGCCCCTGCGCGGCGGCTTCCTCGTAGCCCGACGTGCCGTTGAACTGTCCCGCGCCGTAGAGATTGCGTATTTTTTTATGCTCAAGCGTGGGGTACAGTTCGGTTGGGTCTACGCAATCGTACTCGATGGCGTAGGCGTAGCGGCTGATCACGGCATTTTCAAATCCCGTCAGCGTGTGGAGCATCTCTTCCTGCACATCGGGGGGCAGGGAGGTCGAAAAACCCTGCAAATACATCTCGTCTGTGGATTCTCCCATCGGCTCAAGAAAGAGCTGGTGGCGTTCCTTGTCGGCGAAACGGTATATTTTGTCCTCGATAGAGGGGCAGTAACGCGGCCCGACACCCGAAATAAGTCCCGAAAACAGGGCAGAGCGCGAGATATTTTCCTTAATTATGCGGTGGGTTTCAGCATTCGTGTAAACGATGTGGCAGGGAATCTGCTCGCGGTCTGCCATCGCCGCCTCGTCGGTGTCCGCCGAGAAGGGAATTGGCGAGTCCTCGCCCGCCTGCTCCTCAAGGCGCGAAAAATCAATGGACGAGCGCAGGATTCGCGGCGGAGTACCCGTCTTGAAGCGGCGCATGGAAAGTCCCGCCGCCGCGAGCGATGCGGAGAGTCCGCGCGAGGGGAGCATACCGTCCGGGCCTGCGTCCGCCGTGCGGTCACCGACGAAAATTCTGCCTTCAAGATAAGTTCCGCTTGCGATAATGACGGCATCGCATTCAAAGACCTCACCGAGAGCTGTGACCGCTCCGCTTACCTTTTGTGTGCCGTCTCCCATATCAGTGGTGAGAATTTCCACAATTTCCGCTTGCAGAGGGCGTAAATTCTCGGTTTTTTCAAGAATATGCTTGATATGTGCGCTGTATTTCACTCTGTCGGCTTGGACACGCTTGGAATGCACCGCCGCGCCCTTTCCGAGATTGAGCGTGCGCGATTGAAGCGTCACGGCGTCTGCCGCGCGTCCCATTTCGCCGCCGAGAGCATCTATCTCGTAGACGAGATGACCTTTTGCAGTTCCGCCAATGGAGGGATTGCACGGCATATTTGCCACGGTATCAAGCGATAAAGTGAATAAAGTGGTGGAAATTCCCATTCGGGCGGCGGCAAGAGCTGCTTCAATGCCCGCGTGACCGCCGCCAACGACGGCGAGCTGTGTTTTCTTGTTCATTTTTAGTTTCCTATTTATTTCTTGGCTTGTAGCTGCTTATAGCTCCCTATCGACTCGGCGTACGCACGCGCGGCGGACTCGGTCTTGTTCTCACCGAACTCGTAGTAGATGCGGTTTGCCACGTCGTCGGGCAGGTATTGCTGTTTCAAATAGTGGTTTTTGTATTCGTGCGGATATTTATAGCCCTTGTAAAGCGGCGCTTGCAGGTGCGTGGGCGGTGTGTGTCCCAAGCCGCGCTCCACGTCCGCGAGTGCCGCGGCGTACGCCGAGTACGCCGAGTTTGATTTCGGCGCGGTGGCAAGGAGAATGGCGGCGTTCACAAGCGGGATACGCGCCTCGGGCATACCGAGCTGGCGTGCCGACTCACAGCAGGAGTGCGTTACCGTCGCCGCAAGCGGGTATGCAAGTCCCACGTCCTCGGATGCTATCACCTGCAAGCGGCGGCAGACGGAGAGAAGCTCGCCCGCCTCCAGCAGACGGCAAAGGTAAAACGCCGTCGCATCGGGGTCAGAGCCGCGAATGGATTTTTGCAGGGCAGAGAGCAGATCGTAGTGCGAGTCGTCGGAGTAGTTGGATATTCCGCTGTCAAACGGCGTGATATCGTCCTCTTTTATCTCGTCGCCCTCGGCGTTGTAGTATGCATTCTCAAAAAGCAGTACCGCGCGGCGCACGTCGCCGCCCGTGCGCTTGCCTATCTGCACAAGAAGCGCATCATCGACCGTTTTTTGGCGGTTGGTTTCGTTATTCAGGTACGCGAGAGCGCGGCGCAACGCGCGTGCTATCTCCTCGGGCGCGACGCTTTTGAATTCAAAGAGCGTGGAGCGCGAGATCAGCGCGTTGTGCAGGCAAAAATGCGGGTTTTCCGTGGTGGAGGCGATGAGCGTAACTCTGCCGTCCTCGATGTATTCAAGCAGGGATTGCTGTTGCTTGCGGTTGAAATACTGTATCTCGTCAAGATACAAGAGAACTCCGCGCTGACCGAACATATTTGCTGTGTCGGAAAGCACCTCTTTGACATCGGAAAGCGTCGCGGTGGTGGCGTTCAGGCGGTAAAAAGTCATATCGGAGTATTTTGCGACGAGGGCGGCGGCGGTGGTCTTGCCCGTTCCGGGCGCGCCGAAGAATATCATATTCGTTATTCTGCCCGACTCGCAAATGCGGCGCAGAGCGCCGCGCTCACCGAAAAGGTGGGGCTGACCTACCATATCGGCAAAGCTCTGCGGGCGGATAAGCTCGGCAAGCGGCGTATTTCTCATCAGATATAATTCCTTATTTCGTTAAACTTGATGTTCAGCTTTTGTGCCGTTTCCTCGATGAGGGCGGATTCTTTAAGCCCCGAGAAAATTCTGTCGCGCAGGCAGACTATGCCGTGGCGTTCAAGCACAAAAATGGCGGCAAGGCTGACGGCGGGGAGCATTTCGGCACGCGCAAAAACGTAGGCGTTGTATGAATTTGCGCCAAACGATGCCGCCCAGTCGTTCAGGTCAACGGCATCCGCCATCGGGATAAAGCTGCCGTCGTAGGTCAGCACGGGCGTGCGCGAGAAATTCTTTGCGGTGTTGACCTTTGGCACGGAAACGCAAATATCGCAAAGCTCGGGTACGGGCATTCCCGCTTCTTTGGCAAGGCGTGCCGCCTCGGTGCTTATTTTTTCTCGCAAGTCCTCAATAGAACGGAGCTTGGCGGCAAGCGTGTCTGCGCCAAAGGTGCGCTCGCCGTCTATCATCTCGACGTTGCCGATGTTCAGCACGATAGCCTTTTTCGGCACACGGCGCAGACTTATGCTTTTGGCGATTTCACCGACGGTGACTTCCGAATGCTCCCAAACCTTCCACTCGGCGGCGGCGGGGCGCATTGCGCTGTCGTGCGACGTGCCGAGCGAGAATATGTCGTTATCGGTAAATTCAAGAAAATCGCAGGGGTGGGAGAGCTTGCCGCCGCGGCGCATACCGTTGACGAGATCGCCCATCATCGACTCGACGGCAAGCACCTTCTGGTGCTGATATATGTAGCGCGTCAGCATCAGCTTTGAGAAAACCATCTCCTCGACCGTGGAAATGCCCGAAACGGGTACGGTCAGGTGGCGTTCGGGGATGCCGTCCTCGCCCATGCGGTCGGCAATGCGCAGTTTATAAAGGAAGCGGTCGATGTGGTACGTCAGGGCAAGGCCCGTGGCGTAGCTGTCGCGGCGCAAATAATCAAGCGCGTCGGCATCAAACTGACCGTTTATCATCTCGGTAAGGTACGCGGGGCGGATGCCGCCGCGCACATCGATGGGTGCGCCGACGATCATTTTTGCCACGTCGGAGAGAATGAGGTCGGGGTCTTCACCGTCAAACGGATAGCCCGATTCGGCAAAAAAGCGGCGGAAAGTGGGTGTGTTTATAATGACGTAAGCGAACATTTCGTGCGGCTGTGCGCCCGAAAAATCCTCGATTTCGGCTTTGAGTGCGCTCATTTCGGGGTACGTTGCGTAAATCGACTCCGAAAGATGCGAGAAAAAGCAATGTCCCACGTCGTGGAGCAGTGCGGCAAGGCGCAATCGGCGCACGTCGGCGGCGGAAAGCGGGTTTTGCGAGTGCGGGCCGAGTGCGTTATCCTCGCGGTTGACGCTTGATATCATCTGCGAGACTACGGCGACCACGCCGAGCGTATGTTCAAAGCGGCTGTGGTGAGCCGAGGGGTAGGTGAGCATGGCAAGCCCGAGCTGATTTATGCGGCGCAGGCGTTGGAGCAGGGGGGAGTCGATAACGGTCAGCTCCCAAGGGTAAAACATTACCGTGCCCCACACGCAGTCATGGATGACCTTGCTTTGCGAGAAGCGCACGGGGCGGTAATCGCCCATACAGCGCGACACAAAGCGGTCGGCGCGGCTTACGAAATCAGCATATATCGACTTTTGCATGGCTACCTCCGATGATGTAACATTTGCGATGAAAACTTTTCCTTATACAGAATAGCATAAAAAAGGAAAAAAGTCAAGATGAAACGGATTTGCCGCGTGAAGCGTTTACTTACAAATGATGACCTCGCAGGGCTTTCCAACTTTTTCGGCATATTTAATGACCGACAAAGCCCCTCGCGAGCTTCCGTTCCAAAAAACAATGATCTTATCCGCATAATCTACAATTTTTTTGTTTCTTACAATGGGCGCGACGCGTCCGTGTCGTTTATAATCGGGTAAAAATTCAGTAAACGGCAAGCCTTTGCTTTTGGCATATTCCGCAGCACAGCTATCAACGCCTCTCGCGCCGCCTGACACGATCTCGTCTTGCTTGGAAACATAGCTTTCAAGACTTGGTGGGGTGATAGTACGCGAACCAACAATTGCTATTTTCATTAAAACTGCTCCAAAAATAAATTTGGTATACTTGTTTTGAGTATACTACCAACATTATATCACAAAATAATCTTAAAATATACTTAAAATAAGTTTTTTTGGAGATTTCATGAGAAATAAGAAAAATAAGCATCTCGGAATTGAGATCGATCCCGAACTTCATTATAAGCTGCACTATATCTCAAAATATTATGGACGCTCGGCAAACGGCGAGATTCTTTATCTCATCAGGCAGGAAATCAAGGCGTTTGAGAAGGCAGAGGGAGAAATAGAGCTTCCCGAAGAGCTGCAAAACAAATAAGGGAAAACACCATAGGTGTTTTCCGGAGAAGTTGCGCCTGCGGCGCAAATGATGTTGCAACAAGTTGTAAATGATGTACGGCTTTGCCGTAATGATGTTGCGGCTTTGCCGCAAATGATGTGGGCTTGCGCCCAATGATGTTGCGGCGTTGCCGCAAATTGAGGAAGATCATTGCCTTACGGCAAAAAGAAAAATTAATGAAAAAGGAATTGGCGCCCCCCCCACGGGCCAACCGGGCCGTTTTTCCGGAAAAAAACTGCGCTTGATGTTAGCACCCAACCGATTTATTAGGGATTAGCACTAAAAAACACGGCTACGCATGGTTTACGGTGATTGCATATAAAGGCTCCCTCCGGGAGGGGGCTGGCGAGCGAACGCGAGACTGAAGGAGAGTGCGTGCATAATATAACAAGCACTTACTTCATCAAGACGCAGGTTCCTTCCACCACTTCGTGGTCCCCCTCTCGCTTCGGCTCGGTCACGCTCGGGCTCTGACACCACCCCGTGGTGTCATTCACTACCCTCGCGCCGCTTCGCTACCTCTCGGAGGGAGGCATATTGTAGGTGCGAACATCGTTTTAAGTGCAAAGTGATAAGTGCAAAGTTTCGGTAGCTTTTTGCAAGGCAAAAAGCATTATATAAATTAAAAGAGGAAGAAACGCGCGTTTCTTCCTCTTTTTTCCTTAATGTTTGCCAACGGCAAACACATCATTCAACATACGCGGAGCGTATATCATATTTGCCGTAAGGCAAATACATCATTCAACATAGGCGGGGCGTATATCATATTTGCCGTAAGGCAAATGCATCATTCAACATAGGCGGGGCGTACATCATATTTGCCGTAAGGCAAACACATCATTGCAATCTCGCCACTCCGATCTTCTCTCCCATAACGACGGGCGTTTCCTCGCCGCGCTCCGTTGCGCGGAAGAATTCCTCGTTGATATCGAGCTTGTCCTTCTCAAGCAAAAGCACGATGGTGCTTCCGCCGTAGAGGAACATACCCTTTTCTTCGCCGCGTGCAACGCGCCGCGCGCCGTGGAGATTGGCTATTTTACCGACGAGCATCGCACCGACCTCTATCTGCGCGATAGAGCCGAATTCGGGTGTGTTTATCACGGTGTATTCCCGACAGTTTTCGGAAAATACGGGGCGTGACTCAAGCGCGATGGGGCGCACGGTGTGCAGTCTGCCGCGAATAAAGGTGTTTTCGCCCTTTTCGCCGTCGGCAGGGTAGCAATAGCGGTGGTAGTGGTTAACGCAAAGCCTGAACACAAGGCATATTCCGTCGTTATAGCGTTCTGCGAGGGTGCTGTCGCCAAGCAGGGAGCTTACGGTGTATCGGCTCTGCTTTATTGCAAGCACCGTGTCACCGTTTATGCGGTATGCGCTGACCAATCCGTCGCATGGGGATATCAGCGCGTTTTTGTCTTTATTTATTGGGCGGCGGCCTTCCTTTATCCTGCGGCAAAAGCAATCGTTAAAACAACGAAAGCCGTCGGATTCAAAATCGGCAAGGTCGATGCCGTTTTTGCGAACGAATTTCTTTATCATAGGCTTTGAGAGTCTCGTGTTGAGAAACCAGCCCGCCGCACGCGACACTCCGCGCGAGGTCAGGGGCTTTAACACGATCCTGCCCGTCCTCGTATGATAGAGAAATCTGAGCATTCTCGATTCTGCCATAGCTTAATGCGTGCGCAGATACCAGAAAAGCAAAAGGGCAATAGCCTCTGCCAGACCGATAGCGACCATAATGAGTATTCCGCGCAGACGGGGCTTGGGAATGCTGAATTTTCCGAGGAAAGCAAATCCCGTGGCGATGGTTACGGGGATGTAGACCACAGAAATATCAAAGGGCAGAACGTATCTGAACAGCATCACCGTGGGGAAGATGAGCGCGGCGGACGTTACGGGCAGTCCCGTGTATTCGCGGCGCGTGCCGCCCTCGGTGCGCTGGCGTTCTTCCTCGGTCACGTTGAAGTATGCAAGTCTGATCAGCGCGGCGAGGATGTAAAGAACGAGAACTGCGAAGATAGCGTATTTAATGAAGATAACAAGCTTGGGACTGCCGTTGCCGAAGAATTTTTCAAAAAATTCCGACGTGTTGATGAGCGCAACGCCAATGCAGGCGGGCAGTACGCCAAAGGCAACGATATCGGACAGGGAGTCTATCTGTATACCGTAATTCATTTCAAGGTCGGAGCGATCGGATTTCGTGCGTGCGACCTTGCCGTCAAATGCGTCAAACAGACCGCAAAGGAGCAGAAAGAATATTCCCCAATACGGATGACCGTCGCCCGCGAGAGAGACTAAAATTCCCGTTCCTGCCGACAGCAGCGACAGATACGTTAAAACAACCGTGTAGTTATAAAAGCCTATCATATCTTTTTACCTCTTTTTTTGATGGTGAAATATCTGATGAGTACGGATATTCCGCAAATGAAAACGCAAAGATAGAACGAAAGCGAACGCGAGAGAAGCTCAAGATTTACCGCCTGTGCCTCGCTCATCATACTGCCAAAGCCGTCAAGCATCAGATAATCGCTGATACCGATAGCACCGGGAACGGGGATACAGTTTGAGCCAAGCACCGTGTAGCCTTGCAAGAACAAAAGGTCAATAGCTTTGGAAAACGAAGCTCCCGTAGTGCCGATAAAGACGAACATGCTGACGGATATCTGCGCTATCCTTTGCAGGAAATTAAAGAGAAATGCCACCCACAAGCTTTTTTTGTGGTTTGCTATCATCGCCGCGCTTTGGCGGTAGTTCATAATGCTGTCATCGAGCTTTGCAAGGCGTTTTTCCTTATTGCGCAGTATGCGGAGTGCGCAAAGCACGCGGATACCGCCGCGGCACATACTGTGCAGGAGCTTGTCGTTGACAAGGAGCAGAACGATAAACAGCGTCAGCGCGACAAGCACGGCTGAACCGCAACAGATGATGATCTTAGATGCGGTATTGTACGCCATAAAGATATCGGGTCTTATGGTAAAGCAAAGCACACCCACAAGTATTATGGAAAGGGAGTACATACAGAGGTTTGAGAGCAGCGCGGCGGTTGCCGTCATTCCCGACATACCGTCCTTCATCATAAAATACGCGCTTGCGGGTTGTCCGCCCGTTGCGGACGGCGTTATCGCGGAAAAATATATATCCGATGCCGAGTATATATAACCCTGACCAAATCCTATCTTGTGTCCGAGCATGCGGCAGGTCACCATCAGCGCCATTCCCTCAAAGAAAATGAAAAGAAGTGTCGATGAAACGGCGGACAGTATCCACACGGGCGATGCCGTAGATATATATGAAAAGAAATCAGCGGCGGAAAAGCTACGGCTTTGTGCCGCCACAGCTACTATGCTGATCGCGGCAATAAGGATGAAAACGACAAGCCACAGGGCGTTTTTACTCCTTTTAGCACCCTCGTTTCCGTGCTTATTCGGTTCGGTTTTGTTCATTTGGTATCTCCTGATCGTTTTTTCTGCGCAAAAACGCCTCGAGGGACGAAAATGCGGCTTCGGCGGGCAGGAGTGACGTAAGCAGCCACACACCTTCGGCAAGGACAACGCCGCCGATTATATCAATGAAAACGTGTTGTTTTATGAAAACTGTGGACGCGAAAACGAGAAGGGAGAAAGCAAACTGCCCCCAAACGTATGCACGCGAAAGCTCGCGCCTCATTGCGAAGGCACTCCTGAAGCACAGCCAGCTCACAACACAGTGCAGAGACGGAAAAAGATTGACGGGCTCGTCAAAGAAATAAATTATTCCCACACAAAAGTCAAAAAAGCCCTTACCAAGTGCGGGCTGTACCATCGTTGTCGGCAACAGTACAAAGAAAAATGCCGCAATGAACTTGGAAATTATGTCAGCCGCGGCAAGACGTACGCAAGCCTCTCGGCTTTTGGCGAAATGAAAAACGTACGTTACCCCCCATTGAAGATATGCGCCTACGTAAAATAGGATGAAAAATGATAAAAAAGGTATCTTTACATCGACGGGCAGAGAAAGGTCGTAGTGGTGTGCATTTCGCACGATGAAAAGGGGAATGCAGTAAAAAACAAAATGCAACGATATTACCGTTAACAGCGGAACCCTTGAGTGCTCGGGAAATAATTTATGAAAAAAAGCCTTTACTTTCACTATTATTCACCAATTAAATGCAATTTTGATCATTACACAAATATACAATTATATAATATCACATCTTTATAAAAAAAGCAATATCTTATGAAAAAATGATAATTATAAATATTTTATGATTTTTTGCTGAACTTTAGAAAATTTTTTTGCGATGTGTAATATCACTCTTGTGTTTTTTTGAAAACTGTGATATACTTCTTTTGTAGTTTACTTAATAAATTATTTTTTTTGTAATGGTCATGAAGAGAATTTGTATTTTTATCCTATCTATACTGCTTGCACTTTTGGCGTTTTTGCCTGCGGCTTCGGCAAGCGAGAGCGTCGGGGCAACTGCGGCGCAAACCACAGTACCGACGGGGGACGTGACGTTTCCGCATATCGAAACAAACGCGCCCGAAACGAGCGCGCCCACGGCGGCAGACACCGCCGCGCCCACGGACGACACCACGATACCCTTGCTGATAACCGTGTCATCCGTCATCATAGCGATTCTGCTTTTGTTTTTCGTTTTCCTCAGAGCGAGAGTGCTGCGAAAAATAAAGTAATGAAAAAGGTTGAAGCCGAGGCTTCAACCTTTTTATTATTACATCTTGATGTTGGAAAGCTCGGCGTCTGCCTTTGTCCAACCAAGACCCATGTACTTTCTCTCTTCCCAAGCCTTCTTTGCGATCTCGAAGGATTCGGGGAGGGGCTTCCAGTTCGAGAGGGTTCTGGGGGGCATACCCGTCTCGTCCTGACCTTCCTTGCGGAAAGGAGTCCAGTTGTCGTTTTCGTACTTCTTACGATCTTCCTCGTCGTCGAACTTAGGAACGTCGTAGGTGATACCGCCGTTGCAAGCGGACTTCCAAGCGAGGATACCGATAGCGGACATAGCGCATGCACGGTATACGTTGAGCCAAGGCTGCTCGTTGTTTCTGATAGCCTCACCGAAGTAGTACATTACCCAGAAGTCGCCGCCGCCGTGTCCTGCCTTGTTAGCAAGCTCCTCGTTTGCGGGCCAGCTGGGGGAGTAAGCGCGGAAGCCGGGCTTGTCACCTCTGTTGGACTTGGTGTGCCATACGTTCAGGAATCCGCTTACGCGGTCCATCTCGCAGTTACCGTGAGTGCAGTGGAGGGTGGTGATGTTGGACTCGTTACGGAACGCGCCCTGAAGGGTACGAACGACAGCACCGTTGGACATCTGGCAAACAATAATTCCGCCGCTGTCCTGAAGTCTGATCTCGCTTCCACGGAAGCTCTGGTCCTCGATCTTGGGAACGAAGCCGTTAACCTTGGTGGGAACGGTGTTGGTTATATGCATGATGGGCGCAATTGCGTGCGTGCAGTAGTAGGTAGAGGGGATCTGGTTTCTCCAGTGGTAAAGTCCGGGAGCGATGTTGTGGGTGGTAGAGGGATCCATAGGATGGCAGTACTCGCCCTCACCGTAGAGAAGCTCGCCAAGCTCGCCACTCTCGTAAAGGCGCTTCATCTCAAGGCGAACCTTGGTGAAGGGATAGTTCTCTGCGATCATGTAGATCTTGCCCGTTTCCTCAACTGTGCGGCAAAGCTCAACGCCCTCTGCGAGAGTGTTGATAGCGGCACACTCGGAAATAACGTGCTTGCCTGCCTTGAGGGCTTTGATAGCCATGGGGGCATGCTCGTGGAAGTAGTTAGCAAGAGCGATTGCGTCTATCTCGTCATCCTTGAGCATCTCGTCAAAGTCGGTATAGAACTTCATCGGGCCCTTTCCTGCTGCTTCACGTCTCTGTTTGATAATGTCGAGCTTATCTCCGCGGTTATCGCAGATAGCAACGAGCTTGAAGCCTGTGTCCTTTGCCTGGGACATAAAGACTGAACCGCGTCCGGTTCCTACAACACCAAGTCTGATAGGTTGCTGTTCCATATCCATAGTTAGTTCCTTTCTTTTGGGCACAAGGTTCATTTTTGATATAATGCCCACAGTTTATTTTATTATAATGCATTTGGAAGTATATGTCAAGTAAAAACGGTAAAAAAATAAATACTTTTAATAATGCTTGCATTTTTTTTGCTAATATGATATTATTAGATAAATATGTACTATGGGGGTGGGCGCATGGCAGTCAAAACCGAATTACGTCAGGCGATGACCGAGGCGGAGTTCCGCAAGGCGGTAAAGAGCCTTGGCGGTGCGTTCTTTTTCTTTGGCGAGGAAGATTATCTCAAGCAAAACGCCGTTGCCGTGGCTAAAAAGGCACTTTTTGCCGACGAGGGCGCGGCGGCTTTTGACATGGTAACCATCGACCGCACGGCATTCTCCCCCGACTCACTCGCCGCGGCGCTCGCGCCGCCGCCCATGCTCTCGGAGCGCAAGCTCGTGGTAGTCTCGCTCACCTTTGGCGACCTTCGCACAGCCGAGCAGAACGAGCTTTTTGATTTGCTTGAAACGGTGGGGCAGGGCGATGAGGAGACGAATCTTTTGATAATAAATATGTCTGCCGACGGCTTTGACGCGGGCACGCCCAAGCGCCCGAGCGCGATATACAAAAGGCTTGCCGCCGTTGCTACGCCCGTGCGGTTTGACCGCATCAATCCCGCGCGGCTTGCCTCGTGGGTGGCGCGGCACTATACCTCGCGCGGTGTCAGCGCACCTGACCGCGTTTGCGAGGCAACGGTGCGCCATTGCGGAACGGATATGTTCCGATTGTCGTCCGAGGTGGATAAGATAAGCTATTTCGTGCTTGCGCAAGGCAGAAAAGAGGTCACGGCGCAGGATATCGAGGATGCGGCGTCCTCAACCGAGGAGTTTGACAGCTTTGCATTTGCCAACGCGATAACGGCGCGGCAATACGACACGGCTTTGCGCGTTCTTGCCGTTATGAAGGCGCAAAAGGTCGAGCCCGTGCGGATAATGGCGGAGCTTATCCGCGTAATTTGCGATATGCAAGCTGTTTTTGTCTGCCGCAAGGCGGGAATGCCGCAAAACGAGATAGCCTCGGTGACGGGCATCAATCCCTACGTGCTTTCACGATACCTTACCGCGCTCGAAGGCATGACGGCGCAAGGAATTTCCACGGCTCTCGCCGCTTGCCGCGAGGCGGATGCCGCCGTGAAGGGCTACGCGAAGGATTATATTCCCATCGAGCGCCTTATTTGCTCGCTTTAATATGGATTATTGTGCAATTCGCCAAAAATGAGCCTGAATTGTAAATTTTGAAAAAAAGAAAAAAATAAGTTTTCCACACCCCAAAAAACGGAAAAGTCGAAAAAAGTCCTTGAAAATAGGGGTTTCCCACAGTTCCCACATAGTTTTCCACAGGGGTGAGACTAAATGCTAACATAAATACAAGTTTAAACTAATTCATCAATTTGCACAAAAAGGTGTTTTTATGATAAGAAAAGAGAGCCTTGTACGCTACCGTGCGCTGTTTGTTACACTGATAATCATCGGAATCGCAATAATTGTCCATTATATTTGTTGGGGAAGCCGGCCGCGCACCGCCGCGGATTTCGGTTTTAGTGACGAGGTCTCGCCGCTTGACGCCGACGGTGACGGGGTGGACGATTTTTCCGACATGGTTGCGGGCGCACGCGCGTATATTGCGACGAAGCCCGTGTACTCGGGCGGATATTTTGCGGGCGGTTATCCCACGGACGGCACGGGCGTTTGCACCGACGTTATCTGGCAGGCGTTTGCCGCCGCGGGCTACACGCTAAAGGACATGGTGGATGCCGACATTGCCGCAAACCGTTCCGTTTATTTTGCCGAGGGGCAGTCGTCCGACTCAAACATAAATTTCCGCCGTGTGAAGCCGCTTGCTACGTTTTTTTCGCGTTACGCCAAATCGCTTCCCACGTCGACTGCCGAGCCGTCGGATTGGATGCCGGGGGACATCGTCGTTTATGAAAAGCATATCGCTATCTGCTCCGACAAGCGAAATCCGCTCGGCTTGCCGTACATAATCCACCACGGCAGTCTTGAGGACGGCGCGGTCGAGGTCGACAGACTCACCGCCGCAAAGATAGTGGGGCATTATAGATTTTACGGCGATCAGCCGTAATACAGAGTTTTTTCGGGGGTACTTATGAAGATTCTTATTTGCGCTACACGAATGAGCATCGGCGGTGCTGAAACGCACATACTGTCCCTTGCGCGCGCTTTTCGCGCCATGGGGCAGTTTGTTTGCGTGGTTTCGTCGGGCGGCGAGTACGCAAAGGCTCTTGGCGAGTCGGGAATACGCCATATTTGCCTTCCTCTTGATAAAAAAGACCCCGCCTCCGTCATGAAATGCCGCAAGGCTATATACCGAATGGTGCGCGAGGGCGGCTTTGACGTAGTTCACGCGCACGGGCGCATCCCGTCCTTCGTGTGCGATTCACTTCGCGGTAAAAAGGGCTTTGTTCCCGTGGTCGTTACCGTTCACGGAATTTACGATCCCGCGCCGCCGCGCCGCAAGCTCTCGAAATTCGGGGACCGCACGATAGCGGTCAGCGCGGATATCAAGGACGATCTTGTAAACACATACCGCGTAAAGGCTGAAAACATCTGCGTTATTCCAAACGGCGTTGATACAGCCGCGCCCGCGCACGTCGGCGCGCCGAGGCTTCGCATCCTCACGGCAAGCCGACTTGACAGGGACACCGCGCTCACGGCGATACTGCTGTGCGGACTTATGCCAAGACTGCGCCGCGATTTTCCGCAGCTTGACCCCGCCCTTACCATTGTGGGCGGCGGAAATATGCTTTCGCGCGTGCGTGAGGCGGCAAAGATAGCAAATCTGCAGTCTCCCGGCTCGGTCACCGTAATCGGCGCGGTCACCGATATGCCCGCAATGCTTTCGCGCGCCGACGTTTTTGTTGGCTCGTCGCGTGCCGCGCTGGAGGCGATGTCAGCATCCGTCCCCGTCGTGCTATGCTCGGACGTCGGCTGTTCGGGCGTGCTTGACGAAAAGACTATACTTGAGGCGGAGCGAACGAATTTCACCTGTCGGAGCGCCGCCGAGACCTCTGCGGAGCTGCTTCGTGCCGAGCTTGAACGCTTGCTTTGCGCCACGCCATCCGAGCGGACGGCGCTTGGCAATTTCGGCAGGGCGTACGTCCTGCGCCGTGCCTCGACCGAGATAGTGGCGCAAAAAACCCTTGCGGAGCTTCGCTCCTGCCTTGACAGCGAGCGCGGCGAGATAATGCTTTGCGGTTATTTTGGCGCGGACAATGCGGGCGACGATGCCACGCTTGCCTCAGTATTGGGCAGTATCTCACAAATTGCGCACGGTGCGCGCGTTACCGTCGTTGCGCGTGGCGGCGGAAGTCTGCCGCGCGGAGTTGAGCGCATATCAAGGCTGAATATGCGCCTTATTTGCGAACATTTGAAAAAAACAAGGCTTTTTGTCCTTTGCGGCGGCACGCTGATACAGAACAGCACGAGCAATCGCTCGCTGACGTATTACCATACGCTGTGTTCACTTGCGAAAAAATACGGTGCGCGGATAATGATATGGGGCGGCGGTGTAGGGCCGATATTTGGTGAGAACGCCGCAGACCTTGCCGCAGACATAATTGAGGATTGCGATGCTGCCGGTATAAGGGATGACCGTTCTATGCGCAGGGCAAAGGCACTCGGGGGCAACCCCAGGCGCCTTTATCCATCAGCGGATGCCGCGTTGCTCACTCCCGCGCTTCCGTTACCTGCGGGCGGAGGATTAAGGTCGGGAAATTGCTTTGCCGTTTGTCCCCGATCGATAGCGGGACTGAAGCGCGAGGGCGCGGACGTAAACGAAAAGGATATGCAATCTCTGCTTGTCAATGCGGTACGTCGAATTGCCGATAAATATAAAATAACGCCGTTGTGGCTTCCTCTTGCCGAGGAGGACGTTGCGCTCTGCCGCAAGCTCTGCCGCAAGTGCGGACGGGGCAGGGTGATGCCGCGTTTGCAGGCCGGAGAGGTCATTTCACTGCTTGAGGGGTGCTTGTTCAGTGTTACTATCAGATTGCACGGCGCGGTATTTTCATCGTGCGCGGGAATTCCCGCGATTTGCCTTCCGTATGACCCGAAGGTGGAGTCGTTTGGCGATAGTGCCGACCACCACGTTGTAGATATGGGGGCGAGGGATCTCTCGCCGCTGTCGGTGATAAAGATAGCCGACCATATTTTGAGCTACCGCGACAGGCTTTGCGCGAACGTCAGGGCGCGCGCCGCCGACTTGCGCCGCGCCTGCACCGCCGACGTTGAGGCGGCGAGGAAACTTTGGAACGTGTAGTGAAAACGCTTCGCGTTTTCAGTGAAATCCGTTCCTTGCGGAACGGGTGAAATACGGCTTCGCCGCGTGAAATATTTGCCCAAGGGCAAATGTGAAATATTTTGCTTCGCAAAATGTGAAGGAAGCTTTTTGCTTTGGCAAAAAGCAAACCTATTGAAAAGGGAAAAGCGCACCCAGCGCGTCATTCCGAAATTCTTCAAAGAGAGCGGGAACGGCGCACTCTCTCGCGTCATTCCGAAGTCGTGGCGCGTTGTTCCGC
>JAZQDD010000057.1:0-23646 GCA_045546615.1 Eubacteriales bacterium
CGTCGTCGGCGTACGAGGGTACGCCAGAGGGCAAAATCGCGGCTAAAAAATACGTATAAAAATCGAAATCCGTGAGGATTTCTACCTTAAAAGATCGCTTTCTTCATCCTTTTGGACGAAAAAACGGTCTTTTTTCTTCACTTATTTTTGTATTTTTTTCCTGCGCTAAATGACACAGCCCCCCTTCATTTATATAATACGCAACACTTCGATGCCTTGCTTATATTTCGGGAACGATATAATTTTTCTCGTTCAGGACCGCTTCAATACGATCAAGCACCGCATCGTTATCCGCGCGGACGGTATGATAGTGATATCCTCCCGTTACGTGCATCAGCTCGGTAGACTGTCCTGTTCTGATTCCCTCCATAAACTGCTTGACGTGCATCGGAGAAAAAATATTCAAGGTTGCTTCGATCTTTCCGTAAACCTTATGCCACACGAAAACGTCTACCACCGTGCCGCCGAGATTTACGATGCATGAAAGCTCGTCCTCGGTCTGCTCGGTAGTATGTTTCAGCTTGAACACCCGCTCGGCAAGAGGCGTTTTCCTTATAACATAGCCTTGACTTGTCGAAAGTATCTCGTATCCCGTACCCTTAAGAACGGTAATGTCCTGCACGATAGTCTGGCGTGAAACATCGAACTCCTGTGCAAGCTCCCCGCCCGAGATCGGCTCTTTGGATGATAAAAGCAAATTGACGATTGCTTTTCTTCGTTCGCCTACCCTCATAAGTGCTCCTTATATAGCATGGAGATTCTTGAGTGAGAGGTCAAGTATGGGCGAGGAATGCGTCAGCGCGCCGCTGGAAATGTAATCCACGCCGATATCTACAAGGAGTGCCGCATTCTCTCTCGTTACGTTACCGCTGCACTCGGTCTGGGCCTTGCCGCGGCAAAGTTCAACCGCCGTCTTCATATCCTCGACGCTCATATTGTCAAGCATGATGATATCCGCGCCCGCCTCAAGCGCATCCTTTAGCATATCAAAATTTTCCACCTCGACCTCTATCTTGCGGACGAAGGGGGCGTATTCCTTTGCCATTCTGATAGCTTCCTTAACACCGCCTGCCGCGCCGATGTGATTATCCTTGAGAAGAATTCCGTCGCTAAGATTGTATCTGTGATTATATCCGCCGCCGACCTTGACGGAGTATTTTTCAAAAATTCTCATATTGGGCGTGGTCTTTCTGGTGTCGAGAAGCTTCGTTTTAGTGCCTTTGAGCAGATCTGCGATCTCTCTGGTATAGGTCGCAATACCGCTCATTCTCTGTAAGAAGTTGAGCGCAGTCCTCTCGCCCGAAAGAAGCACACGGATGTCACCTCGAACAATACCTATCTTCTCGCCTTTCTTAACGGTATCGCCGTCCTTGCAATAGAAAACGGCTTCCGTCTTTTCATCAAGAAGCTCAAACACTCTCTTGAACACCTCAAGACCTGCAATTACGCCGTCCTGCTTACAAATAAGGTCAACCTCGCCCGCCTGATAATGAGGCATAACAGAGTTGGTAGTAATGTCCTCGCTCGTGATATCCTCGCGCAGAGCCTGCAAAATAAGCTCGTCTGCGTTCATTTTCATCGTAATATTATTCATGGCTCCTTTTCTCCTTTTCGATCGCCGCAAGTACGGCGGCTTTATATTCTTCTTTATAGTTTGCATATTTGGATGCGTCAACGGATATTTCGGCATGGGTGGTAAGTGCCGTGTATCCGTCCGCAATGTGATGCGCGGCACGCTTTGCAAAAACAAGGCTTTCAAGCAGCGAATTGCTTGCAAGTCTGTTTCTGCCGTGGACACCGTTGCAAGCCGTCTCACCAGCCGCGTACAAGCGATCCATTGAGGTCTTGCTGTACCTGTCAACGTCAATACCGCCCATAAAGTAGTGCTGGGACGGTACCACTGGGATAGGCTCCTTGGTTGCGTCATACCCCTCGTCAAGACAACGCTGATAGATATTCGGGAAGTGCGTCCTTATCTCCTCCTCGGGAATGGGTGCCATCGAGAGCCAGACGTGCTTGCTTCCTTCTTTTTTCATTTCTGCGAAAATGGCGTTTGCCACCGCATCGCGAGGCAAAAGCTCGTTGACGAATCTCTCCCCCTTGGAATTGAGCAGAATTGCGCCCTCGCCGCGCACCGACTCGGAAATAAGAAACTCGCGGCTTCCCTCTTTTTCCGTATAAAGTGTGGTAGGGTGTATCTGAATATAATCAACGTGCTGTAGCTTGATACCGTATTTGAGCGCGAGAGCTATCGCATCACCCGTCAGGTGCTTGTAGTTCGTGGAATGCTCAAAAATGCCGCCTATGCCGCCCGTGGCAAGCACGGTGTAGTCAGCCACAATGGCAGAATACGCTGAGTTTTCGTCATGTCCGATAATACCGCGGCACTCGTTGCCCTCGCAAATAAGATCAACCATCGTGTAATTTTCGATGATGGTGATATTCTCCCTTGCTCTTGCGGTTTCCAAGAGATGCGAGGTGATCTCCTTGCCCGTTTCGTCCTCGTGAAACAAAATACGCTGATGGGAATGCGCCCCTTCACGGGTGTAAACGAACTCCTCACCGTTCTTCTCAAACCTGACGCCGTATGAGACGAGATCGGAAATGACCTCTTGCGATGAATGGATCATTATATGTACGGAATCGGGATTGTTCTCATAGTGTCCCGCCTTCATCGTGTCCTCGTAAAAGGAATCGTAATCGCTCTCGTCGCGCAAAACGCAGATGCCGCCTTGGGCAAGGAAAGAGTCGCTCCTGCGCGCTTTATTTTTGGTTACTACTATTATGCTCTTATCTTTCGGCAAATTTAAGGCGCAGTAAAGCCCCGCTACGCCGCTGCCGACAATCACAATATCCGTCCTCATCCTTCACCTTCCTAATTCGAGCATACGATCCAGCGGCTTCCACGCACTTGCCGCCACCGCCTCGTCCACAAGCACCTCGTTCTCTTCGTTTTCCAAAGCGGAAAGTATGTTTTCGAGCGTATTGAGCTTCATATCCGCACAGCACGGACGCGGACTCGGATAGTAAAATCTCTTGTCGGGGTTGTCCGTGACGAGCTTGTAGTCCACGCCGTCCTCGGTGCAGACGATGAACTCTCCAAGCGGGCTTTTTGAAACGTAGTCGATAAGCTCCGCCGTGCTTCCGATATAATCGGATATTTCGAGCAGTTCAGGCTCACACTCGGGGTGAATGAGAATGGGGGAAGTCGGGTGCTTCGCCTTCTCTTTAAGAAGCTGCTCCTTGGTAATAGATGCATGGATAGGACAACAGCCGTCGTTGATGATTATATTCTTTTCGGGAACCTGCGACGCTACATATCTTCCGAGATTTCTGTCGGGGATAAAGAAGATATTCTCGTTTGGCAACGACTTGACGATCTTAACGGCGTTTGACGAGGTTACGCAAACGTCACTCTGACGTTTCAGCTCCGCCGTGGAGTTGACGTAGCAAACGACCGCAAGGTCATGGTACTTATCGCGCATCTCCTTGATCTTCCCATTGGCGACCATGTGCGCCATCGGGCAATCAGCCGTAAGATCGGGCAAGAGTACCTTTTTGTCGGGATTAAGTATCTTCGCACTCTCACCCATAAAGGATACGCCGCAGAACACAATAATGTCCGCCCTACTGTCCTTAGCTATCTTTGCAAGGTAGAAGGAGTCACCGACGTAGTCCGCAACCTCTTGCGCCTCGGCCGGCGCATAATAGTGGGCGAGGATAACGGCGTTTTTATCTTTTTTTAATCTTAATATCTGTTCTTGCACTTGAGTTTCCATTTCTATCCTCTTATTTTTTCAATCAACTTTGACATTATATCACTATTTTTGTCACCTGTCAAGTTTGCTGTAAAGTTTTTTGGCTTTTTAAAATTTGCTATTTTATCATACCTAATGTGCTCCATTTTGTACAAAACACGGGGGAACATTTTAGTGAGAAAAGCATATAATTTCATCCCCGCCGTCACTTAAAAAACGCCATGAGCAACGTACCCGCGACCATCAGGCAAAGCCCGAAAAATGATTTTTTCGACAGCTTTTCCCCAAACACAAAATAAGAAAACGCAACCGTCACGATGATGCTCAACTTATCTATCGGCACGACCACGCTGACAAGTCCATGACCGATAGCGTAATAGTAGCACAGCCACGATGCTCCCGTGGCAATGCCCGAAAGCGAAATGAACAGCAGTTCCCTTTTGTCAAGTGAGGACAGTTGCTCCTGTTTGCCGCGAGCAAGGACGATTATCCAAGCCATGACCAGCACCACGCCCGTGCGGATAGCAGTGCCGAGATTCGACTCCACACCCGAAACTCCCACCTTGGCAAGTATCGAGGTGAGCGCGGCAAAAACGGCTGACAGCGCCGCGTAGATCATCCAAGAACGCCCCTTCGTCTCGCCCTCGGTCTTTTTCTTTTCGACCATGAGAAAGATTCCAAGCGCGAGGATGGCAGTGGCTATCAGCTTGAGTGCTAAATTCGATGTCTCGCCAAAGCAAATAATAGCGAGCAGGACGGTGAGTACCGTGCTTGATTTATCAATAGGAACGACCTTGTTGATGTCCCCCATCGAAAGTGCCTTGAAGTAGCATATCCACGAAGCGCCCGTGGCAAGCCCCGAAAGAATCAAAAAGATCAGCGGCTTCGGCTCGATTTCCGCGATCGTGCCTTGCGAGCCGACCACGAACACCATCACCCACGAAAAGATCAGCACAACAACGGTTCGGATCGCCGTGGCAAGGTCCGAATCGGTCTTTTTAATGCCGCATTTGGCAAGAATTGAGGTCAATCCCGCAAAAAACGCGGAAAGAATGGCGGCAATGATCCAAATCATCGTAAATTCCTCTTTTCAGTAATTTTTCGGCAGCGGAATTCCACCCGCTTTTCCCATAGTGATCAAGCGTGATATCTGCGCCATTATAACACGGCAATGCCCAATTGTCAATTGCGTTGAACTATCCTTTTGCGAGATAAGTCATCCTTTTTTGACTCTTTCTTTGCATGCGCAAATCTTAACACAGCTTATTTTTTATTTTGGACCTTCCCGCCGACACCTTGCAGCTCGGACTATTGGAATTTTCTTTAAACAGCGAAACCTTCGACAGCCAAAGCCTTGAGCTAAAGCTCATTATGCTCACACAAATGTTTAGCGTAGCGCTCGGAAGCGCGTTTGCCGCGCTCATCTGCAAAAAGCTAAAGGGTATCATGCTCCCCATTAAAAACGGCGAGCCATTTATCGAAACCATAGGCGCAGACGTACGAAAGCTCGGAAATATAATAATCATATTCGGCTTGTGCTCCACGGTCGCGCAGATAGCACTCACCGGCGCATTTGCTTTGTTTATCGGAAAATACGGACATATATTCCAAAATGAATACATCCTCTCGTGCAAAATCATGACGGCTTCGGACTTCGGCTGGATAGCCGCCGCGTTGGTCGTGTATTTGCTTGCTTATGTCTTTGAATACGGCATACAGCTCCAAAAGCTTTCCGACGAAACTCTGTGAGGTGTGCCATGGCAATAATTTTACGGCTTGACCGCGTCATGGCGGACAGAAAAATGTCATTGAACGAATTGTCCGAAAAGGTGGGGATAGCAAACGTAAACCTTTCCAAAATAAAAACGGGCAAGGTGAGCGCTATACGTTTTTCTACCCTTGAAGCAATATGCGACGTTCTTGACTGCCAGCCGGGCGACATTCTTGAATTCAAGCGCGACGAAAAGAGTAAAGATGCAAAATAAAACGCCCTCGGAGCAATGCTTGCACCGCACACTTTAGGCGTTAGTAAAGACAAACTCTATTTGTTCAATTTTTCAAGATACTTATTCATACCTTCCCTCGCCTCGGCAAGTTTTATATATCCGCTATACTTCCTTTTTCACCCAAACGCAATATGATTTTGAAAAGCCTCGCCACTTACCGTTTGGCGCAATTTTGTCATATACAAAAGCTCGAGTAGCGTAAAATCCCGTTTATTTTGCTCATAAAATACTCGAATCGGAATATACTTTTCCAAGAATACTTTTGTGGGTGAAAATCATGAAACGATCAATTGGAACATGGCAGCTTATGGGCTTTGCCCTGACCTCGCTTGGCGGAACGCTCTTGCACTTTTTATACGAATGGCTCGGCGGGGCAGTTTGGACAGCACCGTTTTCGGGCGTGAACGAATCGACTTGGGAACACATGAAGCTGCTTTTTGTCCCGATGCTGATCTACGCCATAGTACAAAGCTTTTTCTTTAAGGACAGACAAGATTTTTGGTGCGTAAAGCTGCGCGGTATTCTTCTCGGTCTTGCGCTGATCCCCATTATTTTTTACACCTATAACGGTGTGGTGGGCAAGTCACCCGATTGGCTTAATATCGCCATTTTCTTTCTCGCCGCCGCTATTGCGTATATATACGAAACTCGGCTTTTTAACGCCGAAAAACTGCGGTGTAAGTATCCCCGATCAGCTTTAGCGGTGCTTGTGCTGTTAGCCGCATTTTTTATCGTTTTTACCTTTGCCACGCCCGAGATAGCAATTTTTAAAGATCCGCTGACGGGAACTTATGGGATATAAACTATTGCCAAGTATATTTTTTTGCATTTATTCAACTGCCGTTTGATTTTATCAATACCGCCTCCATTGAAATCAACCGCCGTTTGTGTTATACTATATACAGCAAAAAAGGCTTTCAATATTTCAAAGGAGAACTGTTATGGGCATCGAAACGATGGGGAAAAGAATTGCGGCTTTGCGCAAAGAAAGCGGGGTAAAGCAGGACGAGCTTGCAAGCTTTGTCGGAGTCAGCACTCAAGCGGTTTCCAAATGGGAAAACGGCGGTGCACCCGATATTGAGCTTTTGCCCAAAATAGCCGATTTCTTTTCGGTATCCGTAGATTATTTGTTCGGACGGAGCTTTACGGATTACAGCGACATGCAATCTGCCCTGATAGAAAAGGTCAACTCCGCGCCGCCCGAGCAGCAGTTCAAGCAGATATTCAACTACTGCTGGGATATGGAACGCGCCCTGATGGCTAACAAGAATTCGATAGAGCGAGGGAGCATTGAGGACTATGAAAACGAGCTTGACGAAAATGCGCAGAGATATTCGTCAATGATGTCCGACTACGGTTTCACCCGCATGGGAATTGCCAACCGCCTGCAATATTTTTTGATAGTACCCGAAACGAGGGACACCGATGCGGCGTATTTCAACGGCATCGACTACCCCGCCTTTTTCAAGGATTTCTCGGACGCTGACGTTTTTTACGCCTGCGTTATGTTGCACAAGCGCGAGGGCGACAAGGCGTTTACCGAAAATCTGCTTGTCAACAAGCTGAAAATTGACGTAGATAAGGCAAAGCAGATACTTATTGTTCTTGAAAAATACAATTTGATCTACAAAACGCAAATAGAGATGGACGATGAGATACAAACGGTATATAATTTCAGACCCACACCGTCTTTTGCGGCATTTTTGATATTTGCAAGAGAGATGATCAAAACGCCAAACTACTTTATCTATTACAGCGGCGGCAGGAAAAAGCCGTATCTCAAATAAACGCAAGGGTGAGTCAAATGCAAAAACGCATTTGACTCACCCTTGTTTTACATAATGAATCACAGTATTTTAACAAGCTCCCCAAATACGGCAGACCAAAGCCACCACGAAAGCAACAAAAGCGCGATCCCGACGATCGCCTGCGCTACAATCACGAGCTTTACCTTGCGGTCATTATCCAAGTTCACTAAATGTATAACGTTAACGATCAACATAACTATCGTGATAGCCGCCGCTAAAACCGAAACAAAAAGGCAAAAGTAAAAAAACGGCGCGACCGCGTAGGTCGAAAACGGTGAGACCATGATAGATAAAACGCACATAAGGCATTCTACAAACAGTCCGCCAAACACGCCAAATACTATCGGGAAAATAAACGGTATGGATTTTTTCATAGCTCCTCCAAAGTGTTTTTACATCATTCACCAAAGCACTCTGAATTCCAATACGCTCGGCGGTTTACGCATTCCAAACCATTTCCACGTGGGGAATGCCGTCGACGTCAAATTCGTCCTTTGATATCCTGCGAAAACCGCAGAATTCGTAAAACGCCTGCGCATACGACTGCGCCTCTATGCGTATGGACTCCGCGCCGAATTTCTCGCGGGCAAGCCTTATGCCCTCTGCCATAAGCGAGCTTGCAATCCCCTGTCGGCGGCGAAGGGAGATGACGCGCCCGATGGAGCATTCCTCAAACGACACACCCTTGGGAAGCACGCGGATATAGGCGGCAATGCCGTCCTCGTCCCGATACCAAAGGTGATAAGCGGATTTATCCTTGCCGTCAAGGTCTTGATAGACACAGTTTTGCTCCACTACGAACACGGCACTGCGCGCACGCAGTATTTCGTAAAGCTCGGCGGCGGAAAGCTCGTCAAATTTTTTAATTATAAGTTCCATTTTTAACGTCCGTTTTATGATATATCAATTTATCTACGCCTGATTATATCACAATTGCGGCAAAAAATAAAGGGCTTTTTCGTTTTTAGTGATGATGATGGTGATGATGTGTGCCGATTTTGAGCGTGGCGGCAGAGCATTCAACGTCCGTGCATTCCTCATCCGCGCTCTCAAGCTCCAGCGTGGCGTGAGCTATGCCATGCTCACGAAGCTCATCCTTCACCGCGCGTTTTATTGCGGCAAACTCGCCCTCGCTAACCACGACGTGCATCGTCGCGCTGTTGTTTACGCCGTCAAAGCTGCGCACGTGGACGTGATGCACGCCCACAACGCCGTCTATAGCAAGGATATGCTCCGTAAGCTCCGCAACGTCGATTCCGCGCGGTATTTTTTCAAGAAAAAGCTCCGCAAGATGCGCAAACGAACGGCACGACTCGACGAGAATGAAAATTGCAACCCCCATCGACAGCAAGGGGTCAATAAAGTAAAATCCCGTCAGGCGTATCACAACAGCACCGATAAGAACTGCCGCCCAACCGAGTACGTCCTCGACCATGTGAAGATTGACCGCCCTTTGATTGAGTGAACCGCCGCCGTGCGTGAAATAAGCGGCAAGAAGATTCATGATAAGTCCAAACACGGCAAATATCATCATACCGTCAGGACGTATAGTTTCGGGATGGACGAGCCTTTCTATCGCACGCCAGATAATTATCACCGAGCCTGTGGCGAGTATCGCGCTCGTTATCACCGCGCCAAGCACGGAATAACGCGCGTAGCCGTATGTATATTTTGAATCGGGCTTGCCCTTGCTCTTCTTTTCAAGAAAATAGGATATCCCTATACTGACCGAATCTCCGAAATCGTGTATCGCATCGGACACGATGGCGATGCTCCCCGTGAAAAAACCACCGAACAGCTCAAGCACCGAGAACGAGAGATTAAGTAAAAATGCCGCTAAAATGTTTCTTTCTGTTTTCATTTTACCCCTTGACCGCGTTATCTTTTGGCTGTATAATGTATACAATACCGAACACGGTGTATGATATCATTGTATGCCGCAAAAAAGAAAAAAGCAACAACCAAATTGGCAATAGTGTTCGGTAATGAACATTTTTACAAAAATGTACGGGGGAGCTATGGACAGAAGGCAGAAAAAGACGAGAGACGCGATATTCTCGGCGTTTGGCGCTTTACTTGAGCGAAAACGCTACGAGAACATTACCGTTCAGGAGATAATCGACACGGCAAATATCTGCCGAAGCACCTTTTATACTCATTTCGAGACCAAGGATATGCTTTTGCGCGAGATGTGCGCGGATATTTTCGACCATATTTTCGAGGGCGGGATATGCGAGTACGGCAAGGACTCCAAAACTCTTGACGAAAAGCTGTCCCACATACTTTGGCATCTTTTTGAGAGCCGAGGGCGCGTTATTGGGATACTTGCCTCGGACAGCGGATATATATTTATGAGATATCTTCGCGAGTATCTTACACAGCTTTTTTGTTTGCACGCGGACGATTTTAAGGTGAGCGTGCCGCGCACCTTTCTGATAAACTACCTTACGGGCAGTTTTTCGGAGGTGCTGAAATGGTGGGTGCGAGAGGGAATGGAAACTCCGCCCGCACAGGTGGCAAGATACTTTATCGAAGTGACAGAAACACATTGAAGGAGAGGGAAAATGAACAATTTGAAGGAAAATCAAAGGCTTTGCGGCTTTGTCGTTACCCGCGTGCGCGAGAACGAGAGCCTTGGCGGAGCGTTTGTTGAGATGACGCATGAAAAAAGCGGAGCACAGCTATGCTTTACCGATAACGGCGAGGACAACAAGCTGTTTTGCATAGGCTTCAAAACGCTTCCTACTGATTCCACAGGAGTTTTTCACATCCTTGAGCATTCGGTGCTTTGCGGCTCCGAAAAATATCCCGTCCGCGAGCCGTTTGTAGAGCTGCTCAAAAGCTCCATGAAGACCTTTCTCAACGCTATGACCTACCCCGATAAAACGATATACCCCATATCCAGCCGAAACACCGCCGATTTCATGAACCTCACCTCGGTGTACCTTGACGCGGTATTTGCGCCCGCGATATTAAAGGACAAAAATATTTTTTATCAAGAGGGACATCACACCGAGCTTGACGGCGATACGCCGTCCTACAAGGGAGTCGTTTTCAACGAGATGAAGGGCGCTATGTCGGGCGTTGACGATAATATCGAAATGGGTATAAACTCGCTTCTTTTTCCGAACAATTGCTACCGCTTCAATTCGGGCGGCGCACCCGAGGAAATACCCGACCTGACGTATGAAAAATTCATAGAGACCTATAAAAAGCACTATCACCCCTCAAATGCGCGTATATATCTTGACGGCGATATCCCGCTTTGCGAAACGCTCACCCTTATAGACTCATATCTCTCGCGCTACGATGCCGTCCCCATGAGCTTTGATATCTCTGCCGCCGTTTCCGCACGCGCGGAGAAAACGGAGCATTTTGAGGTTGCCGAGGGCGAGGACGGCGAGGACAAAGCCATCCTCACGGTGGGCAAGCTGCTTTGCGGCTTTGAGGACAAACGCAAGCTCCTTGCCGCAAAGGTGCTTTGCAACGCGCTTGCGGACAGCAACGAAGCTCCCCTCTGCCGTGCGCTCCTCTCCTCGGGGCTTGGCGAGGACTTGAGCCTTTACGTTTCTGACGGAATTGCGCAGGTCTCGGTGATATTGCAGGTGCGCAATATGAACGATGCCGACAGCGGCAAGGTCATCGACCTCGTACGCAACACGGCACGCTCGCTTATCGAGCGCGGACTTGACCGCGACGCGCTTCGCGCCGCGATAAACCGCATCGCCTTCCGCCTGCGCCAGACTCCCGAGCCGCAGGGACTTTACCGCGCGAGTGCCGCATACGATTCGTGGATGTACGGCGGAGACCCGTTGCTGTACCTTGACAATGAGAAAGAGGCGGACGCGCTTCGCGCCATGCTTGACGGCGACGGCTATGAAAAGCTCCTTGCCGAAATGCTCCTTGATGATAACGTAGCCATACTTCACATGCTCCCAAGCACCACTCTCGGTGATGAGAAGCGAGAGAGAGAAGCGGCACGCCTCGCCAAGGAGGTAGGAGCAATGAGCGAGGATAAAAAGGCTGCTCTTCGCCGCGCAAACGAGGAACTCGCGCTTTGGCAGAAAACGCCCGACACCGCCGAACAACTTGCCACGCTCCCCACGCTCCCTCTGTCGCAAATAGGCGAAATGCCCGAGATAACAGCAACCGTCGAGAGTGAGATATCGGGCGTAAAGTTGCTCTATCACCCCGTGAAAACAAGCGGTATTACCTATATTTCCCTGTATTTTTCGCTTTGCGACCTTACGCTCGACAAGCTTTCAGCCGCCGCGCTCCTGCCCGCGCTTTTCGGTGAGCTACCCACTAAAAATTACAGCGTTGCCGCCATTCAACAGCAGATAAAGACCTATATCGGCGCTGTTAGCTACGACCTCGGTGTTCACAACCGAGACGGTGAGACCGCACGCTGTACCCCCTGCCTCACCGTTCGCGCAAGCGTACTTGACGAGAACGTGCCGCGTGCGCTTGAGCTTATAGAAGAGGTGCTTTTGCGCACCGACCTTCGCAGTACGGATGCGATTCGCGAGATAGTGTTGCAGGAGGATGAGTACGCAAAGCAAGAAGCGATAATGTCGGGACACTCACTTGCCGCAAGCGCGGTAGGCGCGCATTTCAGCGCGCGAGGCGCGGTAAACGAGGCAATACGCGGATTTTCTTCCATCCGCTATTTGCGTAAACTTGCCAAAAACTTTGAGCGTGAGATCGGCGCGCTTTGCGACCTTCTCTGCCGTGTTCAGGCGGATTCTCTCTGCCGCGCGCGCCTTACCGCTTCCGTGACCTCAAGCGAACCGCAGGACGTTTGCGCCATTGTAAACGCTCTGCCGGAGGGTACGCCCCTTGCCGACGGCGCGGAGTATAAGACCGAGCTCCCGTACAAGATGGGAATTTGCGTGCCTGCGGGTATCAGCTTTGCCGCACGCGGTTATCATCTTGATAAAATGGGACTGCGGGCAGGCGGTGAGCGCGCTGTGGCTGACAAGATCCTCTCGCTTGACTACCTGTGGAACGAGGTACGCGTGCAGGGCGGCGCGTACGGCGTCGGTATGCAAACGGGCAGGGACGGCGTGATGCTGTGCTATTCCTACCGCGATCCCTCTCCCCTGCGCACGCTCGGTGTATTTGGCAAAATGGCAGACTACCTTGACGCCTTCTGCAACAGCGGCGAGGCAGTCGACAAGTACGTTATTTCCGCCGTCTCCTCAACTGAGCCGCTTGTAACTCCCGCGGCACGCGGACACGGTGCGGACGAGAGGTATTTCCTTGGCATAGGTAAAGAGGAGCTTGCCCGCCGCCGCGCCGAGATGGTATCCACTAATATCGACTCGCTTCGCGCCGCCGCTCCAAGCCTTCGCGCCATGCGCGACGAGGGAGCTGTGTGCGTTGTCGGCTTTGCCGATGCGCTAAAGGGCTGTGACGGTCTTGAGATAATCGAGCTTTGATGCTTAAAATCATATAGCGCGTTACCCGATAACAGAAAAGAGGGCAGAGAATTTTACGTTCTCTGTCCTCTTTTTGATAGTCGTTGTACAAATGCGAAAAAATGAATTGACGGCAAGCCGTCATGAATTGAATTGCCCGTTTTTACAATGCCGAAGGCAATTTATGCACCGCAGGTGCAATTCATGGCGTTAGCCAATTCATGCCCGTAAGGGCAATTCATTGAGTCGTGTCCGTAAGGACACGGCTCATTCTATAGTCATATCAAGCTTGAATCTCTGTATCTTGCGCAGAGTATTCTTGGGGAACTCCTCGCTCCTTACCTTGACGTGAGCTATCTTTTTGTAGGGAACGGCGGTGGCGTTGTATTCCTTTACGCACGCCTTGAAATATTCCTTGATATCCGTAATTCCGTTCTTTTCAAAATATTCCTTGTCGGGATATATTTCCGCGACTATGGCGTTATTCTCAATGCCGCGCTTGCTCTGTCCCTCGTAAACGATTATGTCAACGATTCCCGGCGTTGGCGCAAGGATGTTTTCTATCTCCTCGGGGTAAACGTTCTTACCGTTGGAGAGTATGATGAGATTTTTCTTTCTGCCAGTTATGTAGAGGACGTTGTTTTCGTCAAGCTTTCCGTAGTCACCGGTTCTGAAATATCCGTCCTCGGCAAGTGCCTCGGCAGTTGCCGCCTCATCCTTATAGTAACCTATCATCACGTTAGGGCCTTTGACGAGTATCTCGCCCTCGCCGTCCTCGTTCGGCTCATTTATCTTTACGGTGTCGATGTCAATAACGGCTCCGACGCTTCCGCTTACGATATTTCTGCTGTGGTTTACGGCAACCAGCGGAGCGCACTCGGTAATTCCGTAGCCGTTGAGGGTGGCAATACCTATGGCATCGAAAAATTCAATGATGTCCTTGTTTATCGGCGCACCGCCCGAAATAACGGTTTTCAGCTCACCGCCGAAAGCCGCGCGGATAGAGGAAAAAAGCTTTTTGCGCACGTCAATACCGACCTTGCGCAGACCGTTGCTTACCTTTATCATATTCTTTACGAGCTTTTCCTTGCCCTGCTCCTTGATAGTTCCCATAATACGGCGGTAGAAGGTCTCAAGATAAAGAGGAACGAGCACGAGGTGTCCCGGCTTTTGCTCACCAAGCTCCTTGAGAATGTAGCGAATACCCGAGGAAATATAGATTTCCGAGCCGATGACGGCATGGCCGACGTACATTACGGTAGAGCCGTAGGTGTGGTGGGGCGGAAGAACGCCGAGCGTTTTTTCGGAATAATCAATGTAGGGGATAGCGTCGGTAATATCAGCTAAAATTGCGTTCTGCGAGAGCATAACGCCCTTGCCCTTGCCCGTAGTTCCCGACGTAAATACTAAAAGCGACATTCCGTATGGGTCAATGGGAGCGCCGAAATAGCAGTCGGGGCAGATATTGAAAATATTTTTTCCCTCTGCGCAAAGCTCTTCTATCCTGTTTTCCGTGCCCTCGGGCGCGCCTATGTAAACAACGGGAGCGTCAAGCGCGAGCTTGGCGGAGATAAAGCTTGCTTTTTGTGCGATATCGTAGTCGGAGATGATGTATTTCACCTCTGCCTTGACGCAGGTCTCGGCAAGGTCCTCGCTCTGCCAATCTCTGTCAAGCGGAACAAGCACCGAACCGATGGAGAGGGTGGCAAAGTATACGAGCATCCAGTGATAAGTGGACTTGCCGATAAGGGCAATATGCTTGCCCGTACAGCCCATTTTTGAAAGCTTTGCGGCAAGTGCGCGTACCTCGTTACGCAGCTCAATGAAATTCACCTTATTTATTACGCTGTCGGACGGGCGTAGGCGGTACGAATAAGCGGGCTTTTCGCCGTAGGTCTGTGCCGCCCATTCGATGAGGTCGCGCATATTTACAAAATTATGCTTTTCGTGTATAAGTTCGCTTTTCATATCTTATGCCTCCATTATGCTTCCTGCTCTCTCATACCCTGAAGCAGAAAGGCAAAACTGTATTTAAAATTTTTAATAGCCTCGTTCATTGGCAGACCGCGCCCAACGGCGTCGGCATTATAGCCGCGGCAAAAACACCATATCGAATAGCTCATAACATCGGAGTCGACGTTTTTGATATATTTGTGTTTCTTTGCGTATTCGATTATCTCACGTATCTTTTTCATCCACCAGCAGTAGTTGTAATCGGATACGGAGTCATTCTCAAAAACGTAATAATTAAAATGGTTTTTCGTGCGGTAGGAAATAACGAGCGTGTTGGCAACAAAGTCTATCACCTGCTCAAAAAAGTCCTTGTTCGAGTCAAATTCGGTTGGCAGGGTATCTCTTATTTTCTGTATCGTATTGCGATATACAATGTCAAGCACCTCGGAAATATTGTGAAAACGGTTGTAAAAAACGCGATTTGTTATTGCAAGGGATTGCAGTATTTTACGAACCGTTAGCGCATCAGGCCCGTCGGTAGTTGCAATTTTTTCGGCGGTGGAGATGATCTTATCGGACATCTCATCCCTTATAAGCTCGTCGGGGGAAGCGGCGGTGTCAAGTGTCGTATTGTGTTTCGGCATATTTACCTCCCAAAGAAATAGCACACTGTGTGCCGAATATTATAGCACACAGTGTGCCAATTGTCAACGTTTTTTTGAAAAATTTTGCCAATTTTGGCGAATGTCGAAAAACCAACGCCTTTTATGATTGACATTGACGCAATTTTGTTATATAATAAAACCAATGTAAACATTTTCGGAGGTAAAAATGGATAACGAAAAACTCCTTTCCCTCAAAGAGACCGCGCGCAAGGTGCGCCTCGGTATACTTGAGGGTGTTCACGCCGCTGCATCGGGACATCCCGGCGGCTCTCTTTCCATCGCTGAAATTATCACCTATTTATATTTTGAGGAAATGAACGTAAACGCCGCCGAGCCAAAGTGGGCTGACCGCGACCGCCTCGTTCTTTCCAAGGGACATACCGCCCCCGCACTCTACGCGGCGCTTGCTCTCAAAGGCTTTTTCCCCACCGATGCGCTCTCCACTCTCCGTCAGGCTGACTCCTTCCTTCAGGGACACCCCGATATGAAGGGAACTCCCGGTGTGGATATGTCCACGGGTTCTCTCGGTCTTGGCGTTTCCGCCGCTTGCGGAATGGCTCTCGCCGCCAAGATAGACGGCAAGGACTACCGCACCTACGCCATCGTCGGCGACGGTGAATCGCAGGAGGGACAGGTTTGGGAGGCTGCTATGTTTGCCGCCCACTATAATCTTGACAACCTCTGCTTTATCCTTGACCTCAACGGTCTGCAGATAGACGGCAAGATAACCGAGGTCATGAACCCCACCCCCCACGATGAAAAGTTCGCGGCATTCGGATGGAACGTGATCCTTGCCGACGCTCACGATTTTGAGTCTCTTGAGAATGCCTTTGCCGCCGCACGCGCTTTCAAGGGCAAGCCCTCCGTTATCATCGCTCGCTCCGTCAAGGGCAAGGGCGTTTCGTTTATGGAGGATCAGGCAGGCTGGCACGGAACTGCCCCCAACGACGAGCAGTATGCCGCCGCCGTAGCAGAGATCAAATCCGCAAACTGAGAAAGTGAGGCATAAAAATGGCTGAAAAGATTGCAACAAGAGAAGCATACGGCAACGCGCTTGCCGAATTTGGCGATAAGTACGATTTCGTAGTGCTTGATGCCGACCTTGCCGCCGCCACCAAGACGGGCATATTTAAAAAGAAATTCCCCGAGCGCTTTTTCGACTGCGGAATTGCCGAGGGTAATATGATGACGGTTGCCGCAGGTATCGCTACCACGGGCAAGACCGTATTCGCATCGACGTTCGCTATGTTTGCCGCAGGCAGAGCATTTGAGCAGGTGCGCAACTCTATCGCATACCCCCACCTTAACGTAAAGATCGGCGCAACTCACGCGGGCATCACCGTCGGTGAGGACGGTGCTACGCACCAGTGCCTTGAGGATATCGGCGTTATGCGTACCATCCCCGGTATGGCTATCGTAAACCCCGCGGACGCAGTTGAGGCGCGTGCCGCCGTTGAATGGGCAATAAATTACAACGGCCCCGTTTATCTGCGCTTTGGCAGACTTGCAGTTCCCGTTATCTTTGACGGTGCTGATTATAAATTTGAATTTGGTAAGAACGTAAGACTGCGCGAGGGCAGTGACCTTACCATAATGGCAAGCGGAACTACCGTTTCCATCGCTCTTGAGGCGGCTGAACTTCTCGCCGCAGAGGGCATAAGCGCCCGCGTAACCAACGTCCACACCATAAAGCCCCTTGACACCGCTGACATTCTCGCATCTGCCGCAGAGACGGGTGCTATCGTCACCGTTGAGGAACATAATATTATCGGCGGACTTGGCTCTGCCGTTGCGGAGACCGTATCTTCCGCACGCCCCGTACCCGTTGTACGCGTCGGCACCGAGGACGTTTTCGGCCGTTCGGGCAAGGTTCCCGCGCTGCTTGAGGCATACGGACTCACCCCCAAGAACATCGCCGCAAAGGCAAAGGCTGCCCTTGCAATGAAAAACAACTGATAAAACAACCGAATACCATCTATTCTCTCCTTGCCGCTTGGCAGGGAGAGATTTTTTATATTCCGCATTTATCTCGCGATTTGTTTTTCTTTTTTTTGACGGAAAATGCAGAATTTTTTTGGTTTTTTTCCGACTATCTGCAAAGAATAAGAAAAAGAAGAACTTTTTTCGGAGGTAAACTTGAAAAAAATCGTTTCACTCGGACTTGCGGCGCTCCTTGCCGCAAGCGCTCTGCCCGTTCTGTCCTCCTGCGGCGGCGGAGGGGGCGAGGGCTACACCTATAAAAGCTACACCGCAAGCCTTGCGACCAATTGGAATCCGCACACGTGGGAGACTAACGCCGACTCAGAAATAGTCGGATATCTGACGTCCCCCCTCGTTGACGTTTCGATACTCGACTCGGAGAAAGGAATATATCAATGGGTATACGAGGCGGCGGAATCGGTAAGCGACGTTACCGCACAAAACACCGCCGACCTTACCAAATACGCCTGCACGCTGCGAAGCCAAAATGCAGATGAAATAAACGCGGGATATGTTTTTGAGATAAAACTCAACAAAAACGCAAAATGGGAAAACGGCGAGAATATCACGACCGAGGACTATATAGAGTCAATGAAGCGATTGCTCGCACCCGAAATGAAAAATTACCGCGCAAATCTCTACTGCTCGGGCGAGAGTGCGCTGGCGGGAGCTGAAGAATACTATAACGGCAGGAGCGATTTTTCATCCGTCGGTCTTTACGCCGCGGACGAATACACCCTGCGCTACGTTACCAAAAACTATATCTCTCTTGACTATTTCCTCTCCTCGTGCGGCTCAACGTGGCTCGTGTACACTCCCCTTTATGACAGCCTAAAGCAAACGTCGGGCGAGCTTGTCACCACGACCTACGGCACCTCCCCCGAAACAACCGTAAGCTTTGGCGTTTACCGACTCTCCTCCATGCAGGACCAAAAGCAGATGGTGCTTTTGCAAAATGAAAATTGGTACGGCTTTACCGAGGAGGACGGCAAGCTCGTTTCCTATACCCCATTTGAGGTAGACGGCGAGAGAAAAAAACAGTACCAAACTCAGAAAATTGTCATTGACGTGCTTGACGCACCCTCGGCAAAGCAGGCATTTTTGCGCGGTGAGCTGTCCGTGTGGACACCGAGCGCGGACGAGCTTGGCACGTACGGCTACTCGGACAGGCTATACCGTTCGGACACGACCTACACCATGTCATTTTTCTTTAACACAAACGCCGATGCGCTTCGCGAAATGGACAGAAGCCGAGGAAACGAGAACAGCACGGTGCTGTCAAGCACCGCGTTCAGACGGGCGATGAGCCTTTGCATAGACCGCCGAGAGCTTGTCAGCGCAACTCCGGGCTACAAAAGCGCATACACCCTTATGAACTCGCTGTACTACTACGACGTTTTTGACGAGGACAAGAGCGACGGCGTTTCGGGCTACGAAACAAATTACAGAAACAGCCCGGCGGCAATGGAGGCAGTTTGCCGCCTTTACGGTGTTGAATACGGTGAGGGCAAAAGATACACCACGCTCGAGCAGGCGTACGGCTCGATAACGGGATATAATCTTACCGAGGCAAAAAAGCTGATGAAAGAAGCCGCCGACGAGCTTGAACGCGGCGGGCTGTACAAAAAGGGGGACGAGGTGCGTGTGCGTGTGGCGTTCTCGGCGGGTGCGCTATCGTCCGATGACAACAAGCTGATAACTCTCCTAAACAAATATCTCAACGCCGCCGCCGAGGGAAGCGGCTTTGGCACGATAACGCTCGAAGCCGTCGGAAACATCGAAAACCGCTACGCCGCAGTTCCCGCAGGGGAGTACGCTATCGGCTACGGCGCGTGGGGCGGCGCGGCGTTCTACCCCTTCCGCCATTTTGAGCTTTATATGGACCCTGACAAATATGCCGTAAACGAGGTAGCGTGCTATGACCCCGAAAAAGACGTGCTTACCCTCACCGTGGGCGGAAAGGACGTCAGCATGACGTGGCAGGAATGGTCACGCTCCATGCTCGGCAGCGGCAGATATGCATCCGCCCAGATATCCGAAAAGCTTGAAATATGCGCTCTCTTGGAGGAAGCCTTCCTCTCGACCTACTACCGCATTCCCCTTTACTCGACCACGGAAGCCACACTGCTCTCCCACCAATGCGACTACTACACCGACGAATATAACATTATGTACGGCTTTGGCGGTATCCGCCTTATGACGTACCGCTATAACGACGGCGAATGGGCAAGCACGGTTCGTGACGGCGTGGACTACAAATAATTTCTCAAAAGGAGGCATAGGCTTTGAGCAAAACGAGATATATACTGAAGCGTATCCTGCTTATGCTTCTCACGCTTTTTATAATCACCACAATATGCTTTATGCTTATTCGGCTTTTGCCGCGCGAACTGCCGACGGACAAGGCGCTTGCGGCTATTGTAGCCGAGCGCGAGGAAGCGCTCGGCTACAATAAACCTTTGCTGGTGCAATATTTTCTGTATCTGAAAAACGTTCTTACCCGCTTTGACCTTGGCACGTCGTGGTATATCGCTCCGGGAACGGAAGTAACTAAGCTTTTGGCGGACAGATTGCTGCCGACGGTGTTGGTAAACGTCTACTCCCTTTTGCTCTCCGCGCCACTCGGCATTTTGCTCGGTGCTACGGCGGCTATATTCAGAAACCGTGCCGCCGACCACGCCGTGAGCGTTGGAGTAATGCTTTTTGTTTCCGTGCCAAGCTACGTTTACGCATTTTTGCTCCAATATATCTTTTACTTTAAGCTCGGGTGGTTTCCGCAGGTCCTATGCTCCCTTGCAGATGCGGGCGGCTCGTGGTTCTCCCCCAGAATGCTCCACAGCATGGTCCTTCCCGTGCTTGCACTGTCATTTGGAGAGATAGCCTCGCTATGCCGATACACGCGCGCAGAGCTTGGCGAAACACTGCGAAGCGACTATATGCTCCTCGCTCGCGCCAAGGGACTTTCAAATTACAGCGCAACTATGCGACACGCGCTGAAAAACGCAATGGTGCCGATACTCCCCATTATAGTCGCAGGCTTTGTAGGCGTGCTTGAGGGCTCTGTGATAATCGAGCAGATCTTTTCCATCCCCGGCGTCGGTCAGCTCTACGTTAACTCTGTAAAACTGCTTGACTACGACGTTTTTATGGCTGACTCGATATTTTACACCTTTATCGGTCTTTGCGCGGGGATAGTTATCGACGTGGGATACGGTCTTATCGACCCACGCATACGGATCGGAGAAAGGTAAAATGAACTACTCAGACATTCCGCGCTCCTTATTCGTACAAGCGGAGCGCAAGGAAAACGGCGGCGAGCTTCCCGTAGGCAGGGGCGGCGGCTATTTTGCGGACGCAATGGGCAGATTCACAAAAAACCGTGCGGCGATAACGGCGGCGGTGTTGATTCTTTTTGTGGTGCTTTTCAGCCTTTTCGCTCCCGTTTTTTTAAAAGGCAACAGCCCCTCTGCGCTTGATGCCTACTACGCTAAAAAACCGCCGCGCTACACTCTCGGCGGCGGTAGTACAAAGCAGGACTATACAAAGCGCGGTATTATTGCCACGCTCGCCATAGGCGCGGGCGCATCTGCGCAAAACGGCGAGGTCGTACCGTTTTCCGAAATAGACGAAAAATACAATCCCGTAAAAGGCGATATCCGCGAAAACGGCAACACCTACACAGCAAGAACAGACCCCTATCTTGAGGTCGGCTTTATCTATATGCAGATAGACGGCACGGAGCTTGACAAAATACGCGCTTTCGAGCGTGAAAGCGGCAGGAGCGTGCTGTACCCGCTGATTGCGCAAAACGAGTTCTGTGCGGACTACTCAAATGCGAACTATTGGTATAAGACAGACCGACGGCTTGACCCGATCGACGGGCACGGTGAAAAAATTCCGTACTCGGACGCTATGACACTTTCGGAAAACTATATGCGAGACAAAGACGGCACGCCCGTTTACACCGTTTATTCGGGCGGCGGCGAGAACGCCGAATACAGAGTAAGAGTCCTTTATTACAATTATTATATCTACAAAAACGGATTTGAGCCAAGATATCTTCTCGGCACGGATGCACAGGGCTACGACCTTGCTCTGCGGCTTGCCGACGGTATCCGCCTGTCTCTCGGGATAGCCCTTGGCGTTTCGGTGATAAATCTCCTGCTCGGCCCGGCATATGGCGCGATATCGGGCTACTACGGCGGAAGAACGGACACCTTTATGCAAAGAATAACGGAAATCCTCTCGGGAATTCCCTTTATCGTGGTGGCAACGCTCTTTCAGATTCATCTTGCCAAACGGGTGGGCGCTGTCCCCGGCTTGCTTTTTGCCTTCGTACTGACGGGCTGGATATCCACGGCAGAGAGGGTGAGGGCGCAATTCTACCGCTTCAAAAATCAGGAATACGTCCTTGCCGCGCGCACTCTCGGCGCATCGGACGCGCGTATAATACTGCGCCACATTTTCCCAAACGCGCTCGGAACGCTGATAACTTCATCGGTGCTTATAATACCGTCTGTCATATTCAGCGAGAGCATGCTGTCTTTTCTCGGTATCGTAAACCTCGGCGGTGCTGATGCGACCTCACTCGGCGCATTGTTGTCAGAAGCCTCGGGCATTTGGACGTCATATCCGCACCTGATGCTCTTTCCCGCGGCAGTCATCTCCATCCTTATGATATCCTTTAATCTTTTTGGAAACGGTCTGCGCGATGCCTTTGATCCATCGGCAGAGGACTGAAAAATGAATGAAAATATACTCCAAATAAACGACCTTGCCGTCTCCTTTTCTGTAAAAGGCGGCAGACTAAATGCGCTCCGCGGCGTGAGCCTTTCACTGCGGTGCGGTGAAACGCTCGCGCTTGTAGGGGAATCAGGCTCGGGCAAGAGCGTGACCTCGCGAGCAATACTCGGCATACTGCCAAAAAACGCACGAGTGGACGGCGGAAGCATAAAATTTGACGGAAAAGAGCTGATCGGAGCGTCAGAGCGAGAGCTTTGCGCTCTGCGCGGACGGCAGATGGCAATGATATTTCAAGATCCAATGTCGGCACTCGATCCGATAGTGAAGATCGGGCGGCAGATAAGCGAGGTCATACGCCTTGACGGCACTATCGGCGCGGCAGAAGCGCGCCGAAGAACCGTCGCGCTGATGGGAGAGGTGGGCATTCCCGACCCCGAGGCAAGATACGACCGCTATCCGTTTGAGTTTTCGGGCGGAATGCGCCAGCGCATAGTTATTGCCATAGCGCTTGCCGCCTCACCGCGCTTGCTTATATGCGACGAGCCGACCACAGCGCTTGACGTTTCGGTACAGGCGCGCCTGCTTGATTTGTTGCGCTCCCTGAAAAATGAACGCCATTTATCAATGCTTTTCATTTCCCACGACCTCGGCGTGGTGGCAAGCGTTGCGGACAGTATAGCTGTTATGTATGCGGGAAAAATACTCGAATACGGAACGAGCGAGGAGATCTTCTACACCCCCGCGCATCCATACACGCGTGCCCTGCTCGCGTCTGTCCCCGACCCCGACGGTGACGAACGTCCGCGCGCGATATCGGGCTCACCGCCCGATATGCGCCATCCGCCCGTGGGCGATCCGTTTGCCGCGCGAAACCCCGATGCTATGAAGATAGACTATGAGCTTCCACCGCCGTTTTTTCAGCTCTCGCCAACACATTTCGCGGCAAGCTGGACTCTGCACCCTTACGCTCCGCCCACCGAGATGCCCGACGTGCTTAAAAGAAGAATCGAAAAAAGGAGAAAGCAATGAACGAGCCACTCTTACGCATAAACGACCTTCGCCAAGGCTTCGGAAAGGGCAAAAAACGCTTTTACGCCGTGGACGGGGTAAGCCTTTCGATAAACGCGGGGGAGATATTCGGTCTTGTGGGCGAATCGGGATGCGGTAAAACCACACTCGGACGGAGCATTGTCGGTCTTTACAAGCCCGAGGGGGAGATATCCTTTGAAGGGCGGCGGCTGATGTCGGGGTGTAAAGTCGGAGGCCAAGCGGTCTTAGGAAGACAACACTTAGCTACAACTCCTTGGGTCCCA
>JAZQDD010000058.1:0-21185 GCA_045546615.1 Eubacteriales bacterium
CCGCACCGTCAGGTGCGGAGTTCGCATTTGCGCCGCAGAGCGCGTCATGCTCGCATGTAAGCGGCAAGGCGCAAAATATTCGCCGTAGGCGAAATTCTCCGCCTAACAATCTTATAAAAAATCTCGCCGAGAGCAACCAAACGGTTACTCTCGGCGGTGATTTTATACGTTTTTTATAAGAGAATGCCCGCAGTTCAAGCAGTCCTCGCGCCCCTTGGGATTTGAAGCCCCGCACACAACACACTCCACCATTTCAGAATTTTTCTTAACAATATAATAGTGTTTCAACCCATAAAAATGGTACACTTTATCCCCTATGGAATAATCATCCAAATGTTTAGTAACATCTCCCTCGTTGGGAACCGAAAATCCTTTGTGGGAACGGATCCCGAATTCTCGGGCGGCTATGTGTTTCTCTTTTCCGGTGTCTTTTCTGACTTTTAAGTAGATAACATTTTTAGAATAAGGGAATACCTCCCCCTCTCCCGCCGTATAGGTTCCTGTTTTTTCTTTAACACAAATATCTGTGACAATTCCCGTCCACGATTTGTCAATCAGCTTAAACGGAAAACCCGATGCAAAAAACGGAACTATTCCAAGCAATACTAAAATGCCAATGTGTAAAAATGAGCTTGTCTTTGCGGCAAGGGCTTGCCACGATAAAACACTGATGCCTACCGAAACACTCTCCAAAAGCATAAACATCAGCACGCATCGTGCGATTTTTTTATAAACGTATTTTTCTATGCCATTTGGTAAGTCTATATTATTGAATTTTGCCATATACGATCTCCTTTGATTAAATAAAATCGCAAAAACTTTATTTTTTATGTCTGTCACAAACTTTTTGTATTAATTGAGAAGCCCTATAATCATTTAGCACAACAGGAATTACGCCGCCGTCAATTTCGAGGTAAGACGTTTTAGCAAATCCCGCACTTGTTTTTATTGTTTCCTCTGTTAGAATAATATGTTTATCAAGACTCACTCTGTCGGAACGCTTTTCTGCTGATTGCTTAATTAAGTCAATAACGTAAATATTGAAAATAGTTTCTTTCGGGAAAAAGGAGATATCGGTAATATAATAATTTGGAGAAATAAATTTTCCGTCTTTTCTTTTCTTTATTACCGCACCTTTCAAATCAAAGCATTGAATACTATTTTCAGAACACTCAATTTTATTGTCCTGCATTATTTTTCTTAATATTTCTTCAATTTCCGCATCCTTGATTTTAAACGAACGGCAAATACAAAAAGCAACAAGGCAAATCAGCAAAACAGGAAGCCCTATCGGTCCGCCTCCTTGAACAACCGCCGCCACGACAAAGGAAATAATAGATATAATGATCAAAACTACTTCTATTACAGAAAAATCTTTTTGACTAAAATACTTCTCTACACTATTTTCGTTTTTCATTTTAAAAGCTCTTCCTTTCAAAAACATACCAGTGCGGATCCTTGCCGCCGTAAAAATAATCTCCCGATTTGTGTTGTACGAAAAGGAACTCCTTGCCGTTTATTGTTTTCACTTGATATTCTTCGGCTGTCATTTCTTTATCGTTCAGCACAAAACCTTTCGTATATCTAATCATATAAGTTACATTTTCGGACATCGTGCGAACAGTCCTTGTGCATATACCGCGAGATAAGAATTTTATATCTACCACATAAATGTTCTCATTGCCGCTATATTGCAGGTTAGGATCAAACTCGGCTATCGTTGGGACGTAATCAAGCACCGCCCATTCGCCGTGAACCGATTCATCATCAACAAACGGAAGGTCCGTTTTATCAACATTAGGGCGTATTTGATGTTCTGTATATGCAATGTTATCGATTTGACGATACAGAAGAAGCTGTGTGTCCTCTCCACTATCAATACACTCGTCACTCATAAACTGAACTGTCATATATTTGACGCCGTTTTTCTCCGATATTTTATACGAATTCGGAATAGCAAACGTGTACTTCGGAGAGATTCTGTAAAGTGTTCCTTTCGTCCAAAAATACTTCCAAGCAAACGCGCCACCCGGCATAAAGATGATATATTTGTCGGCGGCATCTTCCCCTATGTACTCCACCGCACTTAAATCGTTCTCATCAATAAGCTTTCCGCATAGCTCCCATTTTCCAACCATCTGTGCATCATTTTCAAATGGCAAAAGAAGCATTTTCGATAAAATCGGTTTTTTCTGACTTTCTTCACAGATATCATCGATCGTTTTGATCTGTCCCTTGAATCTGTCAATGGATTTCGACAATACCGCTTTTTGTTTTTTTAAAATATCTTGCAATTCCTCATTTGTTGCCGTTTGTATTTTTTTGATCTCATCCAAGGAAAATCCGAGATCTTTATAAAACAATATCTTTTTATACTTTTCTACCGCATCGACCGAATAAAATCGGTAGCCGCTTGACGAATCAATAACATCCGGCTTTAGTACACCTTCAGCATCATAATACCGCAAGGTCTGCGTGCTGACATTACAAATCTTTGCCAAATCACCTATTTTTATCACGTCATCGCCTCCTTCGGTATCATTATAACATTATAGTTAACTGTAAGGTCAATAGTTTTTTTGCAATTATATCATAAAATTGTGGATATGTCTATAAAAACTCACACCGAGAGCAACCAAACGGTTACTCTCGGCGGTAATTTTTATTTTAATTTTACATAGTAACCACTATGGTATGTTCTTTTCCGTCACCGACAAGCTTTATGCTGCTGCCGACCTCTGTGCCGTCAAGCGTAACACTCTTAACGCCGCTTTGTGCGCCGCTTTCGTTCTTGATGGTAACGTTGTACGTATCACCGCGGAACTTGCGTGTGAGAGTGACCTCGCCCCATGCGGAAGGAATGCAGGGCGCAAGCGTGAAGCCCTCGTAATCGGGATGGAAGCCCATCATATACTGCACTACAGCGCGGAACATCCAGCCCGCAGTACCCGTTACCCATGCAAAGAGCGTTTCGCCGCGGCGGGGGTTATCGGGACCGAAATACATATTCGTCAGAGCGTACGGCTCACAGCCCGAATGTGTAGAGGGGTTGGTCTCGCTGTTAGGCATTATCTTAAGAATAGTCTCATACGCCTTGTCGCCTCTGCCAAGCAGACAGTCGGCAACTACCTTGAACGTACCGCCGTGGCAGTAGGGAGTTCCGTTTTCCCAAATGCCGGGGATGAAGCTTGTAAGTCTGCCTATTCTGTTATTGAACTTCGTATAAGTGGGGTAAAGGGTGAGAGGACCGTAGTCGCTGTCAAGATACTTGTCAACGGACTCGATGCACTTCTCTGCTCGCTCGCCCGATGCGACCTCGGAGAGAATTGCCCACGTCTGCGAGTTGAGGTATATCTTACCCTCGTCCTCTTCGTGGCTTCCAACCTTTTCGTTGTAGTCGTTGATAGCGGCAAGATACCACTCGCCGTCCCAAGCTTTTTCGTTTATCGCTTTTATCATCTTCTCGCGGCGGGCAAGCATCTCGTCACGAATGAGAAGGTCTCCAATGAGCTTTTCAGCAATCTCGGCGGCGTTTTTGAGCGCGTAACAAAGCGCAATAGAAGTCCATACGGACTCACCCTTACCGAGAAGTCCTGTCATATTGAGCGAGTCGTTCCAGTCGCCGTCGCGTGAGTGAACGAGTCCGTGTTCGCCAATATCCTCGGATACAAAGCGCATAGCGGTGAGGATATGCTCCCAAACGGTGTCCTCACCCTCGTCAAGATACTTAACGGGGTGGTTAAGGAAGTCAACGTCGCCCGTTTCCTTGATGTAGGCGTTTATTGTGGGGGTTACCCAAACGGGGCCGTCGGAGTAGATGTGGTGGTCAAGGGGCAGCCAACCGCGAACACAGCGACCGTCCGAATACATATAGGTGAGCGTTTCAAGTATCTTTTCCTTTGCAAGCGCGGGGTTGAAGGAAGCAACCGCCCACGCATCCTGAAGCTGATCGCGGAAGCCCTTACCTGTGTCGCGTCCTACCTCGGCGCAGAGCTGAACCTGCTGTTTGAGCCAATAGTTGGTAAGGCAGTTTATCTTCTCGCTGGGGGTATGTACGCTGATACTTGCGGAAGTTTCGCTCTTGCGGTCAAGCAGAGCCTGATAGTCCGCCTCGATCTTACCGTCAGCAAAGAGCTTTTTGCATATATCAGCTGCAATGCTCATTTCAGCGGCATCACCGATGAGAACGTATATGCTCTTTTCCTCACCTGCGGCAAGGGTAATATCGTGCTGAAGCGCACCGCACATCTGCTCGCAAGCGGCATAGTTGTCGGCAAGTTTATCTCCCTTTATAGCCTCGGGAGCAACTATCGAGCCGTACTGACCGATAAAGCCGCGGCGGGAGGTTTCAAACGCCGTGGGCTTAACGCTCGACGCGATAAAGCCGTTGAACCACTCGTGCGGACGCTCCATAGCCTTGTTGAAGCACATAATGAGGTTGTTTTCCTCATCGTACTCGGCATGAACATAGGAGTTATAGTCACTGTAGCGCTGATATCCGACAAGCTCAAAATCAGCAAAGGAGTAAAGCGAAGCCTCAAGCGCCTTATCAGTCTTGTTGGCAAGCGTTATCTTCCAGATCTCGCAAGGATCGTTTTCGTTGATATAGATGCGTGCAGTCGCGCTGATACCCTCGCACTCGCCGTGGATAATGCTGTATCCAAGTCCGTGGATGCAGTAGTAATCGTCAACGGGAGTAAGCGTGGGGTAAAGTCCGGGGTTGAATACCGTACCCGTAGCCTTGTTCTTTACATAGAAGTAGCGGTTGCCGTCGCGGATGACGGAGCAACGTCCCTTTCCATCCGGATCAATGTACGCAAGCGCACGCTGACCGTACGCGCCTACACCTCCGCCGTTCTGGTTAACACCCGAAAGAACGCGGGAGTTCCAGATATAGTTGAGCTGGGGACGGGGTGGAGTGGGAGACGTGATCTTAAATTCTTTTTCTTTTACAAAATTTCCGTAAGCGTTCATTTTTTCTCCTAACTTATATATGAGTATATCTTGTGGTATATCTTACGCTCTCGCCGGGAGCGAGGAGCTTGTAGCCGTCATCGATATTGAGTCCGTTGACCTTGCCCGCCTGCGGTTCAAGGCAGAGGAAACCCGAAACGCCGCGGCCGTTATACAATATCCAATAATCAAAATTGTCCGAAACGGTATAGAGAAAATCTCCCACGCGGGAGGTGTGTCCCGTTGCCTCATAATATCCGACAATCTCAAGTCCCTTGGAAGGTGAGCCCGTTACGTATCCCCTCTCCTGCTCGGTGAGGTCGAGATATCTGCCTGTCGGAATATCTATCTCGTCATGCTCCTGTCGGCGGCAAATGGGAAGCGTGAAGCTATCAGGCTCAACAAAAGCAGAATGCAGACAGAAGGTGTAGGGCATATTTTTAGAGTCGGTGTTTACTATATCGTATTCCTGCGAAAGTCCCTCGTTATCAAGGCGGTAGGTGACCTTCATATCAAAATTGAAGGGGTAAACAAGTCCCTTGTTGGAGAACGCCATCGTGACGAAATCCTCACCCGACTCAACGAGCGTAAACGGCTGACGGTGGACAAGACCGTGCAGATGGGAGTTCGTTCTCGGCTCGGTTATGGGAAGCGTGTAATCCACTCCCTCAAAGCTGAATTCTCCCTTATATATTCTGTTTGCTGGCAGGAGAATGGGCGCACCTTGCAGATACGGATCAGCCTCAAGTTGCTTTTCATCGACAAGGGGATTAAAGATATCCTTGCCGCAATAGCGGAAATAGATTATATTACCGCCGAGGCGCGGGCAAACACCCGCTTCCCAATTGCCGCTTTTAATAACTATCGTATCCTTGATACTCATTACTGCACCTTATTTTTTCTTTCCGCACGGCGTCTTTCGAGGTCGGCAACGCGTCTTGCTTCCTCGGGCGCTCTGATCTTCCACATCTCGTAGTGAACCTCGGTAAGAGGCTTCTTGGAGTAGGCGTTTACCCTACCGTGCAAATACTGCTCGTAGGACTTATCCTGCGACCACTCGGGGTTGAACGCGGGGAACTCGATAACACCCGTACCGCCTTCCTCATCAACCTTAAGCACAGCGTTTTGCGTTTCGTAGGTGCTAAAGCACACTCTGCCGCCCTTGATGGACGACATAAACTTGCCGCGTGCGTGGAAGCCGGTTTGAACGTGGTCACCCTCGTACCAGAAAACAAAGCAGTTATTGTAGATAGAAGGAGTCTTTGCGCTCATGGCAAAGCCGGTGGCGAACTGGTCGCTGTAGCACATATCAAACCAGTTACCGCCCGCAACGTCATCAAATCCGACGCTTCCCTCGTACTTGCCCTCAAGCGCGGGAACGTATATGTAAAGGGGGTGGATATTGCGCAGGAAGTTTCCGCCGCGGGTGATCTTTACACCAACGTAAACGGATGAAATACGCATATTGGTAAGGGTGTTATCCGCGCCCTCAATAAGAACGCCAATGGAATCCTCGGTATCCGTACCAACGATATTAACGTCCCTCACGTCAGAGTCGGACGAGCCGTTGTTGACACCCTTTTTGATGTGGATACCAACCTTGGCGTGCTTTATGGAAACTCCCGAGATGAGCGTTTCGCGGCAGCCCTCAAGCGCTATTGCCTTGGCTCTGCCGTTACCGTCGACAACGCCGCCCTTAAAGCAATAATTGCTTCCGACGGTAGTGATGTCGTTGTGCGGCTCTGCCGCGCCTATGCGCACCATAGCCTCGGTATCGCTCCAATCGTCGGATGCCTTGAGCACCGCGTAATTTGCAAGCTCGAAGGAAACGCTGTCAAGCGGATACGCGCTCGTCTTTATAGGCTTTGCGAGAATGTACTCGCCGTCGGGGAAATATATCGTTCTATTTGGGTTTTCGTCAATGACCTTCTGAATAGCATCGGAAACGTCCTTGCCCGTGTTTGCTTCAACATAATCTGTGATGATGATGTAGGTTTTTATCTTGTTGATATCCATGCTTTCTCTCCTAAATATTTTGGGAAAATTCCCATTTTTATCAATTATACCATACGCAAAAAATCAAGTCAAGCAAATTCCAACTTATCTTTAATATAAAAATACAAAAAATATTGTCAAAAGCGCAAAACGGTGATAAAATATATGCTAAAGCACAAAATTATGATAAGGAAGGCTTTCATGGATATTTTTATAACCGCAATCATTATACTGTCAACTGTAATTTTACTCGCCCTCGCCGTGGCGTTGGTGTGTTATCTTTTGGTGTTTTATATCTCCCCACGCGGACGCAAAAACAAAAAGGAAGAATATGAGATCCCGCAAGGGCCGATCTACGAGCCGTTCCGCGATGCAATGATATCGTGGATAAAAGAAGGACGCGCTCTTCCCCACCGCGAGATATCCATAACTTCCTTTGACGGACTTCGCCTTTACGGAAGATATTACCATTTCTTTGACGGCGCTCCCATCGAGCTTATACTGCACGGCTACAGGGGCAGTGCGGAGCGCGATCTGTCGGGCGCGATATCCCGTTGCCGTCAGGTCGGCACTAATGTCATAATAGTCGATCAGCGCTGCGGCGGAAAAAGCGAGGGGCGCACGTCCACCTTTGGCATCAGAGAAAGCCGCGACTGCCGCGCGTGGATAGATTACATAATTACCGAAATCGACCCAAATGCAAAAATAATAATAGGCGGCGTTTCAATGGGCGCATCCACGGTCATGATATGCGCAGGCGAGGAACTACCCGCAAACGTCGTGGGGATCCTTGCCGACTGCGGCTACACCTCGGCAAAGGCTATAATCAAAAAAGTTATGCGAGATATCAAGGTTCCGCCTGCGCTTCTCTACCCCTTCGTGCGGCTTGGCGCGATAATTTTCGGCGGCTTTGATCCCGAGGCGACCTCCCCCGTCGAGCAGCTCAAAAAAAGCCGTCTGCCCATTATATTTTTCCACGGTGAGGACGACGCCTTCGTTCCGTGCGATATGAGCCGCGAAAACTTCGAAGCCTGCGCGTCCGAAAAGAAAAAACTCGTCACCATAAAGGGAGCGGGCCACGGGCTTGCGTTCCCCGTTGATCCCGAAAAATATATCGCCGCAGTGCGCGAGTTTTTTGGCAAAGCATAAAACCGCAAAGCAAGCAGTAAAAACGAAATCAGCCGCCACGACTTTTGTGGTGGCTTTTGATATACCAAAGGAAAGCCCCGCGCGAGGCGGGGCTGAAAGTCAATCATCCTATGAGAAATTGCGAAACGGTATAATTCTTTTTATTGAGGATATACATTGCTGTTAACACCATGTACGCAGCAATACCGCAATGACCACAGATCAAGTATCCTCTGTCCTCTGAACGATTGTCCGCAACAAATTCAATAATTCGATTTTCGGTGAATAAAAGCAAAAGCTCATTTAAACGGGATATTTCAATATTGGCTTTTTCGATGAGTGTTTGTTTTGATGTTGGAACATCACAGCGTAGAGCAAAAATCAGTTTTTGTCCGTCCTCACTGCAAAGTGCCTGCATTACTTCTATCGTGTTTGCGTCGAAGGGAGAAAGCTGATTGATAAGTGATGATTTAATAACACAAGCCACACCGCTGTTATCCCAAATTTTTGTTCCATATGAACCTATAATTCTAAGATTTCCTTGATTCTTACTTTCTTCTTGTTTTTCTCTGTTGCCAACCTCAGCAAAATAGATGCCCTTCCACATTTCCCAAAGCTCCTCTCCAAGCTCTTGACGGAGATTACGATTATAGCGGTCATGGTTTGCCATTGACCAAACGAATTCTGTCGCAAGTTGCTCGATTTTACTTGATACGGCATCAAGATCACCGCTTTCTTCCGTTTCAAGAAGAATGTCTGCCGAGATCTTGTAAACGTCACTTATGGCTTTCAGATTGAAGCAATCGGGCAAACAATCTCCCGCCTCCCATTTTGAAATAGCCTGCGCGGAAACGCCTATTTTTTCCGCGACCTCCTCCTGCGTCATACCGAGCTTTTTTCTATGATTGCGAAGCTTTTCGCCAAATATTTTTTGATCTAACATAATTCTATCCTCCAAGATTTTTGTGATAGCTATCTTGTAATCTCATTATATCACGGCAAAACACAACTTACAATAGTAAACACATTGAGTTTTATCACCTAAACTCTACCGAGGGTTGAATTTTCGCTTCCTTTAGCGTCATTCCGAAGTCGTGGCGCAACTATTTTGTTAGCGCAAATGCTTTAAAAGTGGCGGGGACAGCGCACCCCTTGCGTCATTCCGAAGTCGCGGAGCGTTGTTCCGCGCCGCGACGAGCGAATCTCGCCGTTTTTCCGCAGAAAAACGGCGCCCTATGTTAGCACCGAACTGATTTGTTAAGGAATAGCACCCCAAAATACGGATGCGCACTATCAAAAGGCGCTTGCTATATATGCCTCCCTCCGAGAGGGAGGGGGACCACGAAGTGGTGGAAGGAGCCTGCGTCTTGATATGGCAAGCACTTGTTCCATTATGCTCGCACTCTCCTTCCGTCACGGGCAAGCCGTGCCACCTCCCTCAGCAGGGAGGCAAAATGCGAGTGCGAACATTTAGCACACAAAAAACACGGCTACGCAGTATTAAAAAGCGGTTGCACATAGAGGCTCCCTTAGGGAGAGCTGGCGCGTTAGCAACTGAGAGGGGGCGCGTAAGCCCTCTCCGTCACGCTCCGCGTGACACCTCTCCCAAAGGGCGAGGCAAATTGTAGGCGCGAACATTCAGCATAGCCATAGCACACGGCGAGAATCCGAAAGGGGAAAAGTCGGGTTCTAACATCAAGCGCAAAAATTCTGCGGAATTTTTGCGAGATTCGCTCGGCTCAGCACGGAACAGCGTGCTGAGCCTTCGGAACGACGCTAAAGGTTGCGCCGTTCTCGCTCTCTTTGAAGCGACTTCGGAATGACGCAACGAGTGCGCTATCCCCGCTCTCTTTAAAAAACTTCGAAATGATGTTGGAGAGTGTGCTTTTGAGAGAACGCGAGACAGTGTAAATTCGCTCACAAAAACAACACCACCAAGCCTTTCCTCGGTGGTGTTAATACGAAGAATTTTATAGTACCAATATCAACAAAAGCGCAATGATAAGTTCATTGTCCCGATGTGATGAGTCCGAAAAAAGCAGGAATATCACGCCGAGTAGCAAAAGCTCCTCAAGCCCGAAATCGCCGCCAAACAATCCGTCAAGACCTTTGAGCTTTGGCGGCTTGGAGCAGATCGGGAGCGTATCTATCTGCGCCTCGTCACAATTTAGGCATTCATCGCACTCGCCGCAATTTTCGTCCTTGCCCTTATCCTTTTTCTGCTCATTTTCCTCTCTTATTCCCGCCAAGGCAGGCGGATCGGGAAAAGGCATAAAGGCGTTTCCTCTGTAATCACGCGGAAGCTCTACTTCGCCGTGATGCGTATTCCTTCTGTTAGGTCTTGAATACATTTGCCCTCCTATTTCCCGAATCCCGAAAATCCGCCTGCGATCTTTGATATTCCTATCATGTAGTCGATGGTGCGACATCTATGCTCGTTGCAATAAGGCTTTAGCGCAGAAAGAAGAGCTGTGCGTCGCGCGGCATCGCCGCCGCCCCCTACGCTCCCGAGCATGGACATAAGCTGACCTACGGGAAGAGATGCCGTAGGTTCGGCAGGCGCATTCTCCGCCGCCCTTTCAGGCGGCGCGCCGCTCGGCTCTGCCCCTACTGCCGTAGCGATCTGCGATATAAGCTCGGGGTTTGCCAACAGCTTTGACACCATACTGCCAAGATCCGGCGCACCGCCCCCCGAGATATCTCCATTCATCTTCTCGCTCATTTTATCTGCCGTTTCGTTTACTTGCTCTCTGTGCCGCCTCTATTTGCGCCGAAATTGCGGCAAGCTGGGAATCGCTGATATTTCTTATAGCGTTACGCACACTTGACATATCGCTCATATTGATATTTAATCCCGATAGATCTATCCCATGCTCCCCCGCTATCCTTCCCATTATGAATTTAAGCTGTCCGTCATTAAGTGTAAGCAATTTCTCAAGTGTTGCCTTATCAATTTGCATGCCGAATACTCCTTTCCCACGGTCAATACGACCCGTCTCATGGGCAGTATATGATTTTTTTCCACCATGTGCCACATAAGGTGTGGACAAATGACTGAAAAAGTGGTATAATATAGAGTAAATCGGTTATTGGAGCAACACATGGACGAAACTATTCTCGTTTTTTCGGACTCACACGGTGATCCTACACTCATGCGCCAAGCGCTAAAAACAAATATTGGAGCTTCAATAATCCATCTCGGAGATGGAATTGATGACCTGTCCTTTCTCGACACGAACGGCAGACAGATCTATACCGTTTGCGGGAATTTTGAAAGCTATCTCTACCCCTCCACAACGAAAAATCATGACCTGTATGAAAAGCTCATAGAGGTCAGCGGGACACGCATACTTATGATGCACGGACATTTGCATTCCGTAAAAAGCTCCCTTGATAGCGCCATCCGCGCCGCAACGGCAGCAGACGCCGATCTCTTGCTTTTCGGTCATACCCACACTCCCGTTGATATATATCTTCCGGAAGCCTCAAAGGTCGCTGGGATGATACTAAAAAAACCACTTCGGGTAATGAATCCCGGCACAGCGGGTCGGGGGGCGAAACTCTCATACGGAGTTCTTACGTTTAGGGACGGTGCGCTTTTGACCTCGCATTTTCAAAAATAAAAAAGGGCGCACTCGGCACCCTTTTCAAAAAAGGCTATATTAAACGGTTGCGGGTTCTTCTGCCTCGTCAGAGTTTTCCTCAACCGCTTCGGCGGCTGCCTCAAGCGCTGCCTGATACGCCTCGATAACCGCGCTTTCAAGAGCGGCACGGAATTGAGCGTTGATGGGATGTACTATATCCCTAAAGGTCTCGTCGGGATTTTTACGGCTGGGCATAACAATAAAGAAACGATCGCGTGCGTTGATTACCTTGATGTCGTGAACAGCGAGTTGACCGTCAAAGGTCACGGAAACCACTGCTTTCATTGGTCCTTCGTCAAATAATTTTCTTACTTTGATATCGGTGATCTGCATACAAGTCCTCCTTGATAAAATTTTACTGTGATTTATACCGTCCTTCACGCATACTATTATATAATATATTTGTGAAGAATATTCAACCAAATTTGGTTTTTTGTGTGAAAATTAACAGCTTTCTTAACAATTTAAACACTTTTTTTGCCTTATAATACAAATTTTGATAAAATACGACAGAAAGGGATCCCATGTCTACTCCCAACACTCATTACGGAGATAAAAACATTGCCCAAATGCTATCGGGCGTGCGAAGTATTTTTTTCGCAGGCATAGGAGGGGTAAATATGTCCTCTCTCGCCCTCATATCAAAACTGCGCGGCTTTGCTGTCGGCGGCTCTGATACGGGCATCACCGCCGTCACCGACTCACTTGAGGCTTCGGGGATAAAAGTTTTTCACACCCACGATGCCGCGAATATCCAAGGCTATGACGCTCTTGTATACACGGTTGCCATATCCCCCAATAATCCCGAATATAAGGCGGCACAGATGGCGGGCATCCCCTGCATATCCCGAGCTGACTACCTCGGCTATGTTATGACGGGATATAAAAACCGACTTGGCGTTTCGGGCATGCACGGAAAAAGCACCTGCACGTCCATGTGCGCATTGGCGTATATGGAAGCGGATGCAGACCCCACCGTTCTTTCAGGTGCAACACTTGATGCCATGCACGGAGCATACAAAATAGGCGGAGAGGAGTTTTTCATCTTCGAGGCTTGCGAGTATATGGACTCTTTCCTTGACTTTAACCCCACCACCGCCATTATTCTGAATATCGAAATGGACCACGTGGACTATTTCAAGAGTATGACGCAAATAAGACGCTCCTACTCCAACTTTGCCGCCATCACGGGAAGCTCGGGAAGCTGTATCTACAACTCCGACGACGAAAACGTACGTCTTGTGATGCTATCTTATGTCGGACATCCGATAAGCTTCGCGGTAAACGATGAAAACGCCGATTACCGCGCTGTAAATATTACACTCACGCGCGGCAGACCGTCATTTGACATTGTCGCATCGGGAGAAACGCTTGCACACATAGATCTTTCGGTATGCGGAAGCCATAATATATACAACGCTCTTGCGGCATTTGCCGCGGCGCATTCGGCAGGACTTGACCCACAAGCCATAGCACGCGGTCTCTCGCATTTCAGCGGCGCGGGCAGAAGAATGGAATATAAAGGCGCTGTGTCGGGGGCTGACGTTTACGATGATTACGGTCACCACCCCACGGAGATAAAAGCCACCCTTGACGGATTTCGACAGATGGGATATAGCAAAATGACTTGCGTTTTCCAACCCCACACGTATAGCCGAACGTCCGAGCTGTTCTCCGACTTTGTATCAGCTCTCGACGTGGCTGACGAAGTCGTGTTAGCAGAAATATATGCGGCGCGGGAGATTGACACTCTCGGTGTCAGCTCGCAAAAGCTTGCCGCCGCCATAGGCAAAAAAGCGATAAGTCTGCCAACCTTTGAGGCAATAGCGGAACATATAAACGCCAACGCCAAAAGCGGCGAACTCGTGGTCGTTATGGGCGCGGGAGATATCTACAAAGTATTCTCCCTGCTTGATCTGCAATGAGCCGCTCCTACGGCGCAATATCGTGCGCCTATGACTGTCTGAACGGAGATGTGGATTACACCGCGTGGGCAGACTTTGCCGAGAGGTGTTTTGACACGTTTCTCCCCAGCCGCCCCTCTCTCGTGCTTGACCTTGCCTGCGGCACGGGAACGCTGACCAACATTCTCTCGCGCCGCGGATATGATATGACGGGAGTGGATGCATCCCCCGAGATGCTCTCCGTCGCGCGCGAGCGTTGCAATGAGAACACTCTTCTGCTTTGCCAAAATATGTGCGCATTTGAGCTTTACGGAACGGTGGGCGCTACGATATGCTCACTTGACTCACTCAATCACCTGACACGCGGCAAAGAGCTTGAAAAATGTTTTTCGCTCGTGCATAATTATCTCGATCCCGACGGGCTATTCATTTTTGACGTTAACTCCGCCCACCGTTTTGAGGTGGAATACGCAAATGAATCATATCAGCTTGAGGGTGAGCTTGATGACGGCAGAACGGTATTTTGCAATTGGCAAAACGACTATTCAAAAAAGCGCGGCATTTGCCGATTTTATCTCACGCTCTTTACCGAGACAGCGGCAGAAAGCGGTCTCTACTTGCGAAGCGATGAAGAATGGAGCGAGAGGTATTACAGCCGCGAGGAGCTGACTGCGGCACTTGAGAGCGCGGGCTTTGAGGTGCTTGGCGTTTTCGGAAACACAAATATGCGCGCTCCGCGAGCAAATGACAGCAAGCTGTATTTTGCCGCGCGAGCAAAAAAATAAAACACGGAAGTTATTGATATGGAACAAAAAAAATCAACCATCCTCCGCGGCATGACCGCTGACGGCTCGGCGCGAATACACGTGATCGATTCGCGTGCCATCGTCAACGCCGCCATAGGATATCACAAGACCTCCCCCACAGCCACGGCGGCACTCGGCAGACTGCTCACAGGTGCGTCGATAATGGGTGCAATGATGGGTGAGGAAAACGAAAGTCTGACACTCACGGTAGCAGGCGACGGCCCTGCGGGACGCATCATAGCCCTTGCTGATTGGTACGGCAACGTACGCGGATATATCGGAAATCCCGACGTGGACATTCCCCTGAAGCCCAACGGCAAGCTCGACGTTGGCGGTGCTGTGGGAGAGGGATATCTCAACGTAGTGCGTGACAACGGAAACGGCGAGCCCTTCAGCGGCTCTATCCCCCTTGCGGGCGGTGAAATTGCCGAGGATATCGCAAGATACTACGCCGTCAGCGAGCAAGTCCCCACTGTGTGCGCGCTTGGCGTACTTGTCGACCGTGACCTTTCATGTCTGGCGGCAGGCGGCGTATTCGTTCAGCTTTTGCCTTTTGCAGATGAGGAGACCGTCGACAAGATAGAGGCAAACGCCACACATCTCGGCAATATTTCTTCCCTGCTTGCCAAGGGCAAGACCTGCCGCGAGATAGCGGACATTGCTCTTGAGGGCATTGAATACGATGTGTTCGATGAGCTTGAAGTAGAATACAAATGCACCTGCGAAATGGAAAGAATGCTCCGCGCCGTAGCCTCGCTCGGAGAGAGGGATATATTAAAGCTCCTTGACGAGCAAGAAGCCGAAGGCAAGCCGCGTGAGCTTGAGGTATGTTGCAGATTCTACGACAAAAAATATACGTTTGACGAAAAGACGCTTCTTGAAGAGGCAAAAAGACTCAAAAACTCATAAAATGATGCTTTTTCGGCATCAAAATCGGAATCTGAAAAAAAATCAAAAAAACTTCAAAAAAATTGAAAAAAATTCAAAAAAGGTATTGACAAGGGGCGGCAGATGTGATATAATCCTATCTGTCGCCGGCAATAAGGCGATCAGCAAAGGTCACATGGGAGCATAGCTCAGCTGGGAGAGCATCTGCCTTACAAGCAGAGGGTCATAGGTTCGAGCCCTATTGTTCCCACCATTTGGCCCGGTAGCTCAGTTGGTTAGAGCGCCAGCCTGTCACGCTGGAGGTCGTGGGTTCGAGCCCCATCCGGGTCGCCATATACAGCACCCTTGCTGTACGCCTCTGTAGCTCAGTTGGTAGAGCAGGGGACTGAAAATCCCCGTGTCGTTGGTTCAATTCCGACCGGAGGCACCATTTGCGGATTTAGCTCATTTGGTAGAGCGCGACCTTGCCAAGGTCGAGGTGGCGGGTTCGAGCCCCGTAATCCGCTCCAAAAATGGGGACGAAAAACTTCGTCCCCATTCAATTTATACGGCGCCATAGCCAAGCGGTAAGGCAGAGGTCTGCAAAACCTTTATTCCCCGGTCCGATTCCGGGTGGCGCCTCCAAAAAGAAAAGCACTGCATACGCAGTGCTTTTCTTTTTGGCCGTGCTACGCACGAAGCGCATCGGGCTCTGCGCGCGAGCGCGCAGAATCCGGTCCGCATACCCCGCCCGAAGGTCGGGGAGCTTGCTCACCAGGCGAAGGGCGTGGGTATATTCGCGCAAAGCGCGAAATTCCGACAAGGTGGCGCAACGCAGTGCTTTTCTTTTTGGTCGTGCTACGCACGAAGCGCATCGGGCTCTGCCGCCGCAGGCGGCAGAATCCGGTCCGCATACCCCGCCCGAAGGTCGGGGAGCTTGCTCACCAGCTTCACTTTTCTCTAACCTCTCCCCGCGCGACTTTTCCAGAGAAGAGATAATAGAGAAGAGAGGTTCGAAAAGGTAGCTTTTCGCCGTGGCGAAAAGCATTTTTATATTGTACTCAGCCACAATGTGTGCTATAATAAAATCAGAAAGGCGGTGCTATAATGAAAAAAGTATTAATTTCTTTATTTTTACTTATCTCAATTCTTATGCTCTCATCCTGTCAGGTGAATTGGTTTGGTAGCCATTTCGATGTCCCTTGGTATTTTATAGCCGTTCCCGTATTTGTCTTGTTTATTGTCTTGTATGTAATTATAGTATCGAAAACATACGTTTGTCCAAAATGTAAAACCGAATTCAAACCCAAATGGTATCAGATATATATTACAATCCATTTCAATGATTCTCGTATCGCAAAATGTCCAAATTGCGGAAGAAAAGGATTTTGTAAGAGAAAAGATTAGTGGCATCTTTTTTGCCAACTCACCCACAAACAAAAATGATCACGCGATTGCGTGAGCATTTTCCTTTTGCTCGCACCGCCCACAAATTTCCAAAATTAGATCAACGCTTGATTGACTTCCCTTCTCTTTTATGCTACAATAAAATCAAAAAGGCGGTAGAAATATGTTTCTGACAAAAAAAGGTTTTCGAAAAATTATTATAATGGCGTTATGCTATTTTGCAATAGGAAGTTTTTGTATAGCGGCGGGAGTAATTTTAACCAATTTAGATGCGGATGCCAATTTTTTGTTTGTACTGGGAGCTTTTTGCTATATTTTTTGTCCAATTGTGTTTGCTTGGGGACGTTATGCGGAAGGCAAGGGAAAGTTGATCAATTTAGGAAACAAGTTAGTCCGCAATGAACTTAAGCCCTGCGAGTTTATAAAAGAATATCAGCGGCTGAAAAACTCAAGTGATCTTGTTGTTAATAAGCCAAGCATTGAAATTTTGCAATTGGTTGCCATGGCATACGATTCTTTGGAAGACAAAGAAAACTGTCTTTCTGCCGTAGAGGAAATGGTTTCTATTGCCGGCGAGAAAAAGAAGATGTTGACAAAGCTTATAAAATGCTCGTTTTTATTTTCTTACGACATGTTCGACGAGGCAGAAGCTATTTTTACAGAAGCCCGCACCTCAAAGCAGAATTTTATATGTCAAGCGCTGACAGAGGCTATTTTCAATAGCGATAGAGCAATGGCTATGGGGGATTATAAAACGGTGGAGGCGTATAATTTAAAAACACTTGCGCAAACCTTTCCCAAACTCGATAATTTGTCAAAACTAACACTCCATTACAAATTAGGCGAGGTTTACGAGAAATTACAAAGCTATGAGAAAGCCATTCCATATTATAAATATTGCATTGATAACGGCGGAGAAACAGCAATAAAAGAATCCGCAAGATCCGCATTACAACGAATACAATAAAAGTCACTGCATCTTTTTGCCAAATCGACTCAAAATATCTTACAATAAAATCAAAAAAACGGTGGAAATATGATCATTCAAAAGCAAGATTGCAAAATGGATATTGATATTGATCAAACAAAAGAATATTATAAAACCCACTCGCTTTGTGATTGCCCGTCATGCCGCAATTATTATGCGCAGGTAAAGGAGCGATTTCATTTATTAGATGAATTTTTGCTTGAGCTTGGGGTATCCATCGACCGTCCTGACGAAATGGGATGTGTTGAAGCAGATAACGAAATACAATATATTTTTGCTTCCTACACGGTTTGCGGAAAAATACTTGAGCTTGACAAATATGAGATAGATTTTAATGACGGCGGCTTGTTTTTAAATATCGTTATCGGTGACTACTTTATTCCTAATGAACAAAAAAACGATTATTTTGTTGTATCAATCTACAATATTGTTTTGCCTTGGGTATTAAACGAACCGTTTCCCCAAGCTGTTCCGATAAAGGAAAGATTCATTGATAAAATAAAAGCTATATTTTCAAAGAAGTAAACGGGATATCTTTGTCGATATGGAGAGTTATAAATGGGATGTATTTTTGAGATGTTTGCCGAAATGCTTATAGAGGGCATTTTAAATTTGGTTATGTTCGTTTATTTAAAGCTCGCTCACGCATTAGTTCCAAACAAAAAAATCACACAAAAAACCAAAAACAAAATAAAAAAAGTTATAACGACGATTTCCGCCCTTTGGGTTTTAACTCTGTTTTATGGCGTTATGTTTCTATTATCGGACGATGCAACGTTTAACGCGATCGGCAAATATATGACCTTCATACCCTTGTCGATCATGGTCTTGCAGGTTCTATTAAGCATCGTTGTCATGATTATTAAACTTATAAAACGCCATAAAAAATAAAACTGTTTCTGCCAATACAAACGAAAAGCCCCCACTGCGGGCGCTTTTTGTTTGGGTACTGCGTTTTCGCGCTAAAATCGAGCGTTGCTTGATTGACTTTGTTACCACTTCGTGGTAAAATGATAATTGAAGATTCACTGTGGAGGTCAAAAAATGAAAAAAAGATTCTTCGTTCTGCTTTTATCCATACTGACGCTCGTTGCGTTTGTTGGATGCAGTAACACCCCCGAACCGTTGACCGACGAGGAAAAAAAGGCGCTTTTGAGCCAAAGTTTTTCACCAACACCGTTTTTGGGCACAAAGGAAACGCCCCCTCTCCCCACAAACGATGAGATAAAATCTATAATTTCCACTATTCCCTCCGACAAATACGAGGTCTACCCTGACACGCACAACATCCCCGCATCCGCCACTTTGTACAAAGACGGCGATGCCATCGCCATAGATTTGAACGATCCAAGACTTATTAAGATCATCAATTTCTTTAACAACTGCGTTTATTATTCCCAATGCAGCTATACGCAGGGATTGTATAGTGAAGACTCCGTTAATGAAATAATCAACGATAACGGCTTCAGGCTCGAGTTGAAATACACGGAGTATACAAACATGCCGCCACTCCCCTACGGCAAATGCACCACGGGATGCGACCTGATAGTCATCGCAAACTCTCATTCGAGCTTTACTCTAATCGCCCACCACCTCGCGGGATATGATGGAGACGAAAACTATCCTTTCAGTGCAGTAGGATTTTTCCCGCTACATAATTCATATCCATGGCTTGAGCTGTTTGGATTTTAAAAAAGCACAAACATCATCTTTTGAAAGGAAACACTACTATGTCAATCAAACGCTATATTACCTCCGCTCTGTGCATACTTATGCTCTTCTCACTCGCGGCTTGTGCCGAGGTGGCGGACACACCGAGCGAAACCACACCGAGCGAAACCACGCCGGCTGAAACCACGTCAGCTGAAACTACATCGGCTGAAACTACATCGGCTGAAACCACATCGCCTGAAACTACGCAAAGCGTAAACACTCCCTCACCAAGTCCCGACTCCGCTCCCCTCTCTGCCGCCGAAAGACAACGGATACAAGACTTTCTTAACGACCGTGCAAACGCGGACTTTATCACCTCACACACCGTTCGGTATCCGATAACGGTTCTCGGCGGTGAGATAGATGACAGAGGCCGCTATCTTGTATCTTACGTAGATGCTTACTCCGGCGTTGAAGTTGCAAACAGTCCGTATCTTATGACTCTCTGCGCGAGCGATAACGGCTACTCACTCCTTTCCGACGTTGAGATAGACGATAATATATTGAGCATTCTTTACGCAAATGCCGCCGCGGCATATCAAAGATCTCCCGAAAGCGAGCGAGACGTCGGTGCCGAGCTTGAACTTGAAACGATGGCGATCTGCCGCCTTGACGACGGAAAATATTATCAAATTTGCCTGCCCCATAACTATGACAACATAAGAGTATTCGTCAGCCAAAATGAGCTGGCTATCTCTGCACTTTGGGACTTCATACCGATCGGTGACAGAGCCGCATTCAGTATTGAAAACCTTGGAAAAATCGAGGATTCAAACGCATAATGAAAAAAGAAACCATATCTCTTTCAAACATTCAAAACGACCTTATGATCATAGCAAACACCCAAATATCAAACGACGCGGACGTCCGGCTCGTCTTCATCGTCCCGCTTACCCTCTTGTCAGTCCTACTTGGTATTTTTCTCAAAAACATTTGGATATCGCTCGCCATCCTTGCCCTCGCCGTATATCACACCGTCCGCTTTGTGTTTGAATATCGAGACTACAAGGCAAAAAAGAAAAGCATCTGCGACGTTCTTGAACGCGGAGACATTTCGATATCCACAGAGAGGTTCAGCCACGTAGCGGCTCAAACTATTGTCGAGCCGCACAACGTAGGAACAAGAATAAAAAACACAAAAACTGCCGTTTTCTTTTATTTTGAATCGGGAGTGGGCTGGCGTGTACCGAGCATGGATAAACACTATAAATGGAGCAAGGAATACTACGTCAGCACAAAGGGACTTGAGAACATTTCCATTCAAGGTGATGAGTTTTTCTACGTTTCCCTGCAAGGGCATTTCGATATAGCATATATATATCCCTGCAAAAATTTCACGCTTGATGAGCAATTAAAAAGCAAATCATAACAAAACGGTGAGTATCAAATGCATTTCTGCGTTTGGTACTCACCGCTTTTTACTATTTGTAATAAATTTATTCTTCTTTGCGTTTCACAACCAATGCGGCAGCCGCTACAATTGCGGGAACTATGCTGATAGCAATCGCAGAACCGCAACCATCGTCTGAACCTTTGACGTCAGTTGTGTCGTTTGTGGCGACGCTATCTGCGGTCGTATCAGAAACACTCGTCTCGGGCGCCTTCGTCGTTTCGGGCGCCTTCGTTGTCTCGGGTGCCTTCGTCGTTTCGGGAGCCTTCGTCGTTTCGGGAGCCTTCGTCGTTTCGGGAGCCTTCGTCGTTTCGGGAGCCTTCGTCGTTTCGGGCGCCTTCGTTGTCTCGGGTGCCTTCGTTGTCTCGGGTGCCTTCGTTGTCTCGGGTG
>JAZQDD010000059.1:0-16414 GCA_045546615.1 Eubacteriales bacterium
CGCCGACGACGGCAAAATCGCGGCTTCTGCATCTAACTGAGACAGCCCCCTCAAAAATTGAGTCATAGTAAGAGAAGAAGTATGCTAACATAAAGTCGGAGGCCAAGCGGTCTTAGGAAGACAACACTTAGCTACAACTCCTTGGCTCACAGAACGACATGGCTACGATCCGACTTCGCCGACGACGGCAAAATCGCGGCTTCTGCATCTAACTGAGACAGCCCCCTCAAAAATTGAGTCATAGTAAGAGAAGAAGTATGCTAACATACTCAAAAGTTGTATTCAGTGCTTGACCCTATTCGGGACGCATGATCTTGTCAATTTCTTCGCATTGGTCGCCCACCAGCACTTCAAATTCGTTAGCGGTTGCCGCGGGATCATAGGTCGTGTAATGTACTGTGAGGATGTCCCCCTCGGCAATTCCTATCTTGTTTGTTTTGTTTGGCCCTCTTTCTATATTATAGCACAAACGCCCGGTATTTGCAATAATAAATTATCATTTTGTAAATGAACAAACATACGTCAACATTTTAAAACTTATTGACGCACCAACTTCTTTGTGGTATACTACAAGAGTTGTTTTATTTTAAGGAAGAGCTATCACCAAAGCTGATGACAAGAAAAGTGCTTGAGGGCTTTTATTATCGAATTGCAGATTGGAGTAACAGCAAATGACAAACCAAGAAATACAGAGCTTGCTTGAAAAACAGCGAGCATATTACAGAAGCGGGGCGACCATTCCCGTCAAATTCCGTATAGAGCAGCTGGGCAAGCTCTATGCGGCGGTTAAGAAATATCAGAACGAGATCAACGATGCGCTGAGGAGCGATCTGGGCAAAAGCCATTTTGAAGGCTTTATGTGCGAAAGCGGCTTGGTTTTGACCGAGATCTCATATATGATCAAGCATACGAAGAAATTTGCAAAAAGAAAGACGGTCTCGACACCGCTTGCGCAGTTTTGCTCGCACAGCTACAAGCAGCCCGTGCCTTACGGAAACACGCTCATTATGAGCCCTTGGAACTATCCCTTTCTTTTATCGCTCGACCCCTTGGCTAATGCCATCGCCGCAGGCAATACGGCTATTCTAAAGCCGAGCGCATATTCTCCCGCCACAGGTAAAATCGTAGAAAAGATCATTAAGGAATGCTTTGCACCCGAATACATAGCGGTAGTTATGGGCGGCAGAGCCGAAAATACCGCGCTTCTTGATCAGAAATTCGATTTCGTGTTCTTCACGGGAAGTCAGTCAGTAGGCAAAGAGGTACTTCGCCGTACGGCAGAGCATCTTACGCCCGCAGTGTTGGAGCTTGGAGGAAAAAGCCCTTGTATCGTAGATGCAAGCGCAAATATAAAACTTGCCGCAAAGCGTATCGTGTTCGGAAAATATCTCAACTGCGGTCAGACCTGCGTTGCCCCCGACTATATACTTTGCGAGAGGTCGGTCAAGGACGAATTCGTTAAAGCCGCCTGTGCAGAGATCAAAAAGCAGTACGGAGAAGATCCCCTTGCAAATGAGTATTACGGCAAGATCATCAATGAAAAGCATTTTGGGCGTCTTTGCGGATTGATAGATAAGGAAAAGGTGGTTATCGGCGGAAACACGAATCCCGATACCTGTCAGATCGCCCCCACCGTGATGGATAACGTAACGTACGGCGATGCGGTTATGGGGGAGGAGATATTCGGCCCTATTATGCCTATCCTTGCGTTCGACGATTTTGATATGGTTGTGGATGAGCTGAAAGCAAAAGATAAGCCCCTTGCGCTCTATCTGTTTACAAGCGATAAAAAGCATATAAAGCGTGTGACCACCGAGCTTTCCTACGGGGGCGGTTGCATCAACGACGTTGTCATCCACCTTGCCACAAGCGAGATGGGCTTTGGCGGCGTGGGTGAAAGCGGAATGGGCTCGTATCACGGCAAGGCGGGATTCGATGCCTTCTCGCACTATAAATCCATCGTAGACAAAAAGACGTGGCTCGACCTGCCCATGCGCTATCAGCCGTTTAATAACAAATTTTACGAAAAGTTATTGCATATTTTTTTGAGGTAATTCATGAAGAAAAAACAAAAGCTATTGTTGGCTGTCAATATCGTTGTCATTTCTCTCCTTTTTGTGCTGAACTACTTTTACCAAAGCAACGGCTTTGGCTTTACGCTGAAATGCGTGTGTAGTGCGCTGTTCGCTCTGCTTGGAATCATTAACCTTGTTTATGCTTTGGCGGATAAGGCGGATAATAAGAAATTCTATATCGGTATGACGGCGGGAGTTATTTTCGGATTTCTCGGCGACGTACTGATCGAATACGATTTTATCGTAGGCGCGGCAATGTTCGCTATCGGTCATATTTGTTTTGTGGTCGCGTATTGCTTCATACAAAAAATGCAAAGGCTTGATTACATAGTTAGCGGCGCACTGTTCCTTGTAGGTGTTTTGTTTTTTTCGTTCTGTCCGTCGTTTACATTTGGCACGGATGTGATCCGTATTGTGGCTATCATCTATACTCTTATCATTTCTACGATGTTCGGAAAAGCGCTCGGAAACTTTATACGAGAGAAAAACGTCGTCAACAAAACGATTGCGCTGGCGAGCGGTTTGTTTTTATTTTCGGATATGATGCTGTCGCTGGATTGTTTTTCTGAACTCTTTAGCTGGGCATATAACGCCTGCATGGGAACGTACTACCCGGCACTTTGCCTGTTGGTATTGTCGATGTGTTTGAAGTCAATTAAAAACAGTCACTAAAGTTAAAGAAAAAGGGGCTGAGTCAAAAGCTTTTTAGAAAGCGAATGGCTCAGCCTCAGCTTCCTCATCCTATTGCTCAAACGAAATAACTTCGTCGGGCATTTGTCCAACGGAGAGATTTGGTACGGAAATATTGTAAACTTTTCGAATTTCGGGAACTTTACAATCTCCGGCTTGGCAAGTTCTTGAATTTTTTGTCACCTATCATTGATAATTCAACACGTTAATAATATTTTTAAATGTTTGTGCATTTACTTTTAAAAAATATTGTGATATAATATTTGTCGAAAATAATCAAAGAAAGAGGTATTGAAATGGATTTTATCGATTGGCTCGTTGGTGTTGCGCAGGGCGTGGGACTTAAGCTCCTTGGCGCCGCGCTGACTCTCTTTATCGGCTCGTATCTTATTAAATTTGTTATCAAATTCTTCCCCGACGGCAAAAAGTACGAAAAGGTCGACCCCACCGCGCGCAGCTTTTTGCGCTCGTTCATGCGCATAGGCATGTGGGTGATACTCATTGTGTGCGTTGTTGCCATTCTCGGCGTTCCCATGGCGAGCGTTATTGCCGCCGTTGCTTCCTGCGGTGTTGCCATAGGTCTTGCAATGCAGGGCTCGCTTTCAAACTTCGCAGGCGGAATCATGCTTTTGCTGTTCCGTCCGTTCAAGATAGGCGATTTCATTGAGGCAAACGGCTATAGCGGAACGGTTGCGGAGCTTGGTATTTTCTACACCGTGCTTTGCACGGGCGACAACAAGATGGTCACCATCCCCAACGGCGCTATGATGAACAACCCCGTCGTCAACTATTCCACGAACGACACCCGCCGCGTGGATATGAATTTTGAGATATCATACGAGGCTGACAGCGATGCCGCCTGCGAGCTTGCGGGCAAGATAGCGGCTGTGCATGAGCTTGTTCTCAAGGATAAGGAGATCTTTGCAAAGGTCACGTCTCTTGGCGCGTCGTCCGTTGTCGTAACCGTTCGCGTTTGGGCAAGATCGGCTGATTATTGGACGGTGAACCACGACCTTATTCGCCAGATACGCATGGCTTACGCCGAAGAGGGCATAGAGATACCCTATCAGCAGCTTGACGTACATATCAAGAATTCGGGCAGATGAAGCAGATAAAAAATGCGGAGATACTCTGCGTTGGTACGGAGCTTTTGCTCGGAGACATCATAAACACCAACGCCTCGTTTATGGCGCAAAGGCTTGCCGAGCTTGGTATTTCGGTATACCGTCAGTCCGTGGTTGGGGACAATCCCGCACGGCTTAAAGAGGCACTTGCGGAGAGTTTTGCACGCGCGGATGCCGTATTTATGTCGGGCGGACTCGGCCCTACCTGCGACGACCTGACCAAAGAGACGGTGGCGGAGTATTTTGGGCTTTCCATGTATCTTGACGAGGGTGTTCTCGCAAGCATCCGCACGTATTTTGCCGATATCGGCAGGGAAATGCCCGACAACAATATAAAACAGGCGTATATCCCCGAAGGCTCTGTTGTTTTTAAAAACGATTGGGGTACAGCCCCCGCTGTTGCGGTGGAGTGCGGCGGCAAGACTGCCGTTCTGCTTCCCGGACCGCCCGTAGAGCTTCATCCGCTGTGGTATGAGCGAGTTGAGCCTTATCTCGCGGCACGCTCGGACAGCGTTATACTTTCCAAAAATCTTCACATACTCAATATGGGTGAGTCGTCTGTCGAGGAGCGTTTGCGCCCGATGATGCAAAACGATAAAAACCCCACGGTTGCTCCCTACGCCAAGGAGGGCGAGGTGCGTGTGCGCATAAGTGCGCGTGCCTCCACGCGCGAGGAGGCGAGTGCGCTTTGCGATGCCGCTATCGAGAAGATACGCGCCACCGAGGTGGGCAATTTTATCTACGGTATTGACGTTGGCACCGCCGAAAACGCGCTTCTTATTGCCCTGCGCGAGCGCGGAATGACTCTCGCGGTTGCGGAGTCCTGCACGGGCGGACTTATCGCCAAGAGATTTACCGATATTGCGGGCTGCTCCGATGTTTTTCTCGGCGGTTGTGTGACCTACTCGAACGAGGCGAAGATGGCGCTGCTCGGCGTAAAGGCGGAAACTCTTGCCGCGCACGGTGCGGTGTCAGAGGAAACTGCCGCCGAGATGGCAAGGGGTGTCAGACTTGCGCTCGGCGCTGACGTGGGACTTGCTACCACGGGAATCGCAGGCCCTGGGGGCGGAACGCCCGAAAAGCCCGTCGGAACCGTGTTTGTGGCTATCTCAACGGCAGAGGGCGAGAGGGTAAAGAAGCTCTCGATGTCGCCGCTTCGCTCCCGCGCGTATATCAGACAAAGCTCGGGGACACAGGCAATTGGGCTTGGACTCGGATTTTTCGGGACAAATACCTCGGAGGGATAACGCGGCTATGCGCCCAATATGCTCACTTAGTGAGTGAAATTTAAAACGGATGGAGAATTTTTGTTATTTTTCATCCGTTTTTTATTCTTTTGCAATTCTTTTTTGAAAAAAACGGAAAAATTTTTATAAATAACCGATTTTGCTCTTGATTTTATTGCAATAATATTATAAAATATAGGATGTGTTAAAAAAATAACCGACTCTGTCGGATAATGGAGTTTGAAATGGCAAAATTTGATACCATAGGAGTACTGACCTCGGGCGGCGATGCCCCCGGTATGAATACTGCTATACGCGCTATCACCCGCCGCGCGCTTCAGCACGGCATAAAGGTCAAGGGAATACTCGGAGGTTACAGTGGACTCGTTTACGATTCCATGATAGATCTGACTGCGCGTGACGTTTCCAATATTGAGTATCTCGGCGGAACTATTCTTTATTCCGACCGTTGTCTTGAGTTCAAGACCGAGGAGGGAATGCAGGCGGCGATAGCTACCTGTAAGCGTCATAATATAGATGCCATCGTTGCCATAGGCGGTGACGGTACTTTCCGCGGTGCTACCGACCTTTCTTTGCGCGGCATACCCACCATCGGAGTTACGGGCTCTATTGATAACGACGTTACCGCCACGGACTACACCGTTGGCTTTGATACCGCGATGAACACCGTTGTTGAGGCTGTTGACAGACTGCGTGATACTTGCCAGTCCCACGCCCGTTGCAACGTGGTCGAGGTAATGGGCCGCGACTGCGGCGAGATAGCCCTCAAGACGGGTATCGCGTCGGGCGCTGTTGCTATTGCCATTCCCGAGGTGCCTTTTGATGAAGATGCCGCAATAGAGCGCATTATTGCCGCCAAGGAATCGGGCAAGAGAAGTATGATAGTTATCGTTTCCGAGGGCGTATTTACCGCTGACGGTAAGCCCTACGGTGAGGTGCTTCGCCACGTTATTCAGGAAAAGACGGGAATCGAGACCAAGTTTGCCCGCCTTGCGCACATTGTTCGCGGCGGCGCTCCCACTCTGCGCGACCGTCTCACCGCTACCGAGATGGGCGCATTTGCCGTTGACCTTCTTATGGAAGGCAAGAGCAACCTCATCGTTGCCGAGGTTGCGGGCAAGATAGTAAGCTACGATATATCCTTTGCGCTTATCACCGATAAGATGTATAAAAAGAAGCTTGCCGAGGGCGCACTCGACAAGTTCAGCGCTGAGGACGTAGAAAAGATGAAGGAAATATGTGATTTCCGTGAATCGGAGATACGCCGTCTTTATGACATCCACCTTGGACTTTGCAGATAATTGTGAAATGGGTGAGTATCAAATTTGATACTCACCCGATTTTTTATTCGCAGTATCTCATCACTGCACACAGCAGATGCGCCGCGTCAAGGCGTGTCAGCTTTGCCGTTGCGCTGATATTGCCAAGGGGAAAGCCTTGCTCCGTCACCGCCGATATCGCACTGCGCGCCCATGCCGGTGCGCTGTCGCTTACCGACGCGGGAACAGCGCCTGTGAGCGAAATATCAAGCACCGATGCCGTCAGAGCCGCCGCTTCTGCTGCGGTTATTTCTTCATTCGGCAAAAAGCAATGTTCACCGTTTTCTATCCAGCCGTTTACGTAGCCAAGCTGATAGGCGGCGGCAACGTACGAGCGCATTCCGTCGGGGATGGCGGCATCGTCGGCAAATACGGTCTTTTCGGTGTTGGGCAATTCGTCAATTCCGGCCGAGGTCATAAGTGCCGCCAGAAACTCCACTCGGCTGACTGCGCCGTTGGGATCGAAATAGTGTTCCTCGCCGAGCTTATCACCGTCCATAATGCCTGCCGCCGTTACCGTAAGTGCGGCGGTCTGCGCCGTTCCCGAAACGTCGGAGTATTCAATGCTCGGCAGATAGCGGCTTATATTTACGCTCACGGTAGCTTCGCCCTCGGCGTAGCTTCCATGCTCGTCGCACAGCAGGTAGGAAAAGCTGTCCTTGCCCGAGTAGCCATCATCGGGAGTGTAGACGTACGCGCCCGTTTCGCGGTCGGTAATGGTCACGCTTCCGTGGGCGGGATAGCGTGAAATGAGGTAGCAGAGCGCATCACCGTCAGGATCGCTTCCTGCCAGCACACCGCCGTATCTGTGCGCGGTGTACGCGCTCGCAGTCAGCGCCGCGGCGCTTGCTGTGGCAAGCGTGGGTGCGCGGTTAGTCCGTGCTTTTTCGCTTATGGTCAATCTGCAGGTGAATTCGTAAGGTGAGCCGTCTGCTGTGTAGGTGAAAACGGCACAGTCACCGTCGGCGGCATCGGGGGAGACGGAAAACGAAAGGCGGGAGAGATTTGCCGCCGTGATGGATTGACCGCTCGGAACAACGAAAGAGGCTACCGTGAGCTGGCCCGAAGCTGTGTCAGGGCGGCTCTTTATCGTGATAAATCCGAGGTCGTCTATGCCCGTGGCGCGTGCAAAATCCTCGGCTGTGAATACCGCCTCTCCGCCCACGCCGACGCTTACTCGCATCTCACATTCGGAGGCAAGCACCAAAAGCCCCGGCGAGAGAGGGGCGTTTTCCGCCGCGCTTGCGCGGAGCGATGGAAACAACGGCAGGATGAGCAATAGAGATAAAGCCAATGCAAACGGTTTTAATAGATATCTTTTCATGTTTTCACCTCAAAAAAATAATTCATTAAATGATATAGTATTTGCGGCGGAAATATTCTTGCAAATGTACGGTTTTGATGATATAATATAAATGAATATGCGTAAAAAGGAAATGAAAAATGGAAATAAAGATGAGCAGTGCCGATTCAGGCAAGACCGTTCTTGAATATCTGCTTAAAAATATGCGGCTTTCTACCCGTTCTCTGCGGCGGCTTAAATATACGGACGGCGGCATTACCGTCAACGGTGAGCACGTTACCGTGCGCCGTGTGCTGTGCGTGGGGGACGTTCTCTGTCTTGACGTTGGCGACCGCGAATCAAGCGAAAACGTTATTCCGCGCCGTATGCACGTTGACATACTTTTTGAGGATGGGGAGATAATAGCCGTAGATAAGCCTGCCGATATGCCCACCCACCCCTCGCACGGTCATCTTGATGATACTCTTGCCAACGCGCTTGCTTTTAAGGCGCACGTGCGCGGTGAGCGCTTTGTTTTCCGCCCTGCCAACCGCCTTGACAGAAATACCAGCGGCATAGTTCTTGTCTGCAAGGATCAGATAAGCGCAAGCCGCTTGTTTGAGCAGATGCGCGCGGGAAACGTGAAAAAGACCTATATCGCTATTCTTGACGGCGTCCCGAGTGAGCTTTGCGGTACGGTAGATGCGCCTATCGCGCGTGCGGATGAGGGTGTGCTGATGCGCACCGTAAGCACGGAGGGCAGGGAGGCACGCACCGAATACAACACCGTTGCCGTATCTGCGGACAAAAAGTATTCGCTTGTCGTTCTGCGTCCGCTGACGGGACGTACTCACCAGCTTCGCGTTCACATGGCGCATATCGGCTGTCCGCTGCTTGGAGATTTCCTATATGGCACGCAGAGTCAGCTTTTGCCCCGCCATGCTCTGCACGCCGCGCGTCTTGAATTTGACCACCCCGCCGACGGCAGGAGAATGCGGATATCCTCGCCCCTGCCCGATGATATGGCATTGCTTTGCGAGAAGCTCTTTGAAGAAAGGAATTGTTAAATGGAAGAAAAAGATATCATAAAGGAAGAGGAAGTTGTTCCTTGCCCCGAGGATAATGACCCCGACTTCAAATACGAACCAAACCCCAAACTCCCACGCTGGTCAAAGATACTTTACGCAATAGCGGCAGTGGCGGCGGTGATTTTTGTCATTTCCACGATCAGCCCAAGGTTTTCTGATTTTTACGCGAGATACGTTGGCTCGATTTTCAGAGGCGTGCTTGCAACGCTGACCAATTGGATACCGTTTTCACTTGCCGAGGGACTTATTTTGCTTCTGCCCATTCTCGCCGCGGCGGCTGTTGTTTGGGCTAATAAGCGTTATACCGAAACGTGGCGTCAGGTGTTTTGCTTTATCGGTATGGGTTTGTCCGTTGCATCTATATTCTTTTCGTTGTTTGCATTTGGTTTCGGTCCGGGATACCACGGAACGGGGCTTGATGAAAAGCTCGGTGTGGAGAGAAAAGAGGTTTCTGCCGCCGACCTTCGCCACACAGCCGAGATACTTGTTCAGCTTGTAAATGAAAATGCGGAGTCGCTGACGTTTAATGCCCAAGGGCAGGCGATAATGCCGTATTCGTATAACCAAATGAGCGAAAAGCTCGTCAAGGCATACAGCAGTCTTGCGGATGTTCACAGCTTCATCCCCCGTCTGTCCTCGCGCGTCAAGCCCGTAATGCTCAGCGAGCCTTGGACGTATACTCACATTGCGGGAGTATATACCTATTTTACGGGTGAGGCGAATATAAACACCAATTTCCCCGACTACACTCTGCCGTATACGGCGGCGCACGAAATGGCGCATCAGCGCGGCATAGCAAGGGAGGATGAGGCAAATTTCGTTGCATTCCTCGTTTGTATGCAATCTGATGACGCATATATAAGATATAGCGGCGCGCTTAACCTTTACGAGTACGTTGCGAACGCTCTTTACGTAGCCGACAGGGAGGCTTACGTGGAGTTTTATACACAGCTTTCCGCGCGCGCCAGACTTGAAATGTCGGCATATTCCGCTTTTTTTGAAAAGTATGTGGATTCAACGGCATCAACTGTAACAGGTGCTGTGAACGATGCGTTTTTGAAGCTTCAAGGAACCGAGGGAACGGCAAGCTACGGCTTCGTTGTCGATATTGCGGTGGCATATTTCAGAGAAAAATAATATACTGTAATATATAGAAGCGGTAAAATGCAAAAAAAATATCGGATATTTCTACAAATTTCCTTAAACCTCTTCCATTTTTAATCATAGTATGGTATAATAAACAATGAATATGTTTACCATGTCAGCAGACGAAATTATGATTATTTTATCGCTATCCAAAAAAACAACTGGAGAAAAGGATTCCGATTTATGAAGAAAATTCTGATTAGCGGCGGCAGACCGCTGTACGGAAATATAAATGTCAGCGGTATGAAAAATGCCGCACTTCCCATAGTATTTGCGAGCATTCTTACCGCAGACCGCTGCGTTGTGGAAAATATGCCCCTTGTCAGCGACGTGGAGCTTTCGCTTGAGATCCTTCGCAGAATGGGTGCTACCGTCGAAAGGCTCAACAAGTCCACGGTGGCAATAGATACTACGAATTTCGAGGGGAGCGTTTCCCCCTACGACCTTGTATCCCGCCTTCGCGGTTCAACGTATCTGCTCGGCGCGGAACTTGGCAGATTTGGTTGCGCCCGTGTTGGATTTTCGGGCGGATGCGATTTCGGCGTTCGTCCCATTGACCAGCATCAAAAGGGCTTTGAGGCACTCGGCGCAAAGGTGAGCATCGAAAACGGATGCAATTGTATTACCACAGGTCCTGCGGGGCTTAACGGTAATTCCATATATTTTGATATAGCGTCTGTCGGCGCAACGATAAACGTCATGCTTGCGGCTGTTATGGCAAAGGGAAAGACCACCATCGACAACGCCGCGCGTGAGCCGCATATCGTTGACCTCGCCAACTTCCTTAATATGTGCGGCGCGCAGATCAGCGGCGCGGGTACGTCCGTTATCAAGATCAAGGGCGTGGAAAAGCTCCACGGCTGTAATTATACAATAATCCCCGATATGATAGAGGCCGGCACTTACATGGTTGCCGCCGCCGCCGCAGGCGGCAGAGTCAGCGTGCGCGGAGTTATCCCCAAGCACATGGAGACCGTTACGGCAAAGCTTGTGGAGATGGGCGCGGACGTTCAGGAGTACGAGGACTATATCGTTGTTTCCCGTGCGGGCAGGCTTACACGCACGAACGTAAAGACTTATTTCTACCCAGGCTTCCCCACCGATATGCACCCCCAGCTCAGCGCACTTCTTGCTACGGCAGAGGGAACGTCTCTCGTCACCGAGGGCGTTTGGGAAAACCGTTTCAGGTACGTTGACGAGCTTAATAAAATGAACGCCAACATCACCGTTGACGGCAGGACAGCCACCATTGTGGGCGTTCCGAAGCTCACGGGCGCACCCGTTAAGGCGGTTGACCTCAGAGCGGGCGCGGCGATGATAATCGCGGGACTTGCCGCAGAGGGAGTTACCGAAATAAGCAAGGTCGAGTCCATAGAGCGCGGTTACGATGACATCGTAGGCAAGCTCGCGGGACTTGGCGCGGACATAAAACTCGTGGATTTCCCCGACGAGGACGGCGCACAACAAAAAGCTAATTAAAACAAAAGATCGGGGCGTTGCGCAAACGGCGCTGCGCCCCGAATCGTATAGACAAATGGAGGAGAAAATGCTTTTATATAACACCCTTACAAGAAGAAGAGACGAGTTTGTTCCCATCGAGGAAGGAAAGGTAAAGATATACACCTGCGGACCTACCGTATATCATTACGCGCATATAGGAAATCTGCGCACGTATATGATGGAGGACATTCTTGACAGATATATGCGCTATCTCGGCTACGACGTAAAGCGCGTAATGAATATAACGGACGTCGGACATCTTACGAGCGACGGTGACACGGGCGATGATAAGATGCTCAAGGGCGCAAAACGCGAGAAAAAGACGGTAATGGAGATAGCTAAATTCTATACCGATGCATTTTTTGCCGATTGCAAAAAGCTCAACATCCGCATTCCCGACGTTATTGAGCCTGCAACCTCTTGCATCGACGATTTTATCGGTGTTATTTCCTCTCTCCTTGAGAAGGGATATGCGTACGAAGCGGGCGGAAACATCTACTTTGATACCTCGAAGCTTGAAAAATACTACCTTTTCAACGATTTTAACGAGGATGACCTTGAGGTAGGCGTGCGTGACGGCGTGGAGGCTGACTCCAACAAGCGCAACCGTGCCGATTTCGTGCTGTGGTTTACAAAGTCGAAATTTGACGATCAGGAGCTTAAGTGGGATAGCCCTTGGGGAATCGGATACCCCGGCTGGCATATCGAATGCTCCTGCATAGCAATGAAGCATCTGGGCGAGTACGTTGACATCCATTGCGGAGGTATTGACAACGCATTCCCCCACCACACCAACGAGATAGCGCAGAGCGAGGCTTATCTCGGTCATAAATGGTGTAATTGGTGGATGCACGTTCTGCACCTTAACACCAATTCGGGCAAGATGAGCAAGTCAAGCGGTGAGTTCCTTACAGTTTCCCTGCTTGAATCCAAGGGATACGATCCTCTGGTCTACCGTTTCTTCTGCTTGCAGTCGCACTACCGCAAGTCCCTTGTTTTCTCGTACGAGAATCTTGATAACGCCGCTATCGCTTACAAAAAGCTGGTGGCAAAGATAGTCCCGCTTTTGAAGGATAATGACGGTGCTGTGGATGCCGCCTCCCTTGCCGCACTGAAAAAGCGCTTTACCGATGCGCTTGACAACGACCTTAACACCTCGCTTGCCGTCACCGCACTCTACGACGTGCTGAAGGCGAAGTGCAACGCCGCAACAAAGCTCGCCGCTATTTCTGATTTTGATACCGTTCTCTGCCTTGACCTCGTAGCCGCCGCACAGCGCGTTATCGACGAGGAAGAAAAGGCGAGGGCGGAAAAGGAAGCGGCTCTCGCTGCCGATCCCGTTGCCCGTGCAATTGAGGAAAAGATAGCCGCGCGCGCCGCGGCGAAGAAGGCAAAGAATTTTGCCGAGGCGGACAGAATACGTGATGAGCTTGCCGCCGAGGGCATCATTCTCGTTGATACTGCCGCAGGAACTACGTGGAAAAAGGCTGAATGATGAAAAAACTCTTTTTGAAATACCGTGAGATTATAATGTATATAATCTTTGGTCTGATCACTACTGCTGTCGCCTACGGGGTGCGTTTCTTGGCGCTTTACGGCGGCGGAGCGATTTTTGGGCTTTCCGACACGGACTCGGGCTTTGCCGCCATACGCACAGCGGCAATATCCCTCGGCTGGGTGGCAGGTGTTGCTGTAGCGTTTGTGACCAATAAAAAATGGGTATTTTGCAACGAGGACAAGGACAAAAGCTCGCTTTTGCGCCAGATATCCACGTTTTGCGCCTCTCGCCTTGGCACATTGGGACTTGAATACCTTATCGGAATAGGACTTCCCGCCCTGCTGATAGCCTGCGAGTATCAGCCCTTTACCATTATTCTCACGTTTACCCCTGATCTGGTTGCTGCCGGCGTTTCTGCCGTGGTAGTAACGATCGCAAATTATTTTCTGTCTAAATTCATAACTTTTAAGAAGAAAAAAGAAGGCTAAAATGAATTTACCAATAGCGATACAGCTTTTTTCACTTCGTAACGAGGCGGGCGCAGACCTTCGCGCCACTCTTGCCAAGGTAAAGGAAATGGGGTATGATGGCGTAGAGCTTGCAGGTCTCTACGAGCGTGAGCCGGAGGAGCTTTGCGCGATGTGCGCCGATGCGGGGCTTGTTCCGATATCGGCACACGTCGGAATGGACAGGATATTGCGCAAGCCGTATTTTGCCTTTGAGCCGTATGTGCGCGTTGGCTGTAAATACGTGGTCATACCATATTCGCCGCTTGAAAATTTCCCTCATTCGCCAAACTACAAGTATGCAAAGAGGAATATCGCCACCTGTGTTGAGGCGGCGCGTGATCTTGGGCTTCGCGTGCTTTACCACAACCACAAGCACGAGTTTGAAAAGCGCGACGGCGTATATCTGCTTGACGAGTTTTTGGAGGATTTTCCCGACATTGACGCCGAGTTTGACGTTGCGTGGGTGGATGCCGCAGGTGATGATCCTGTACGCCGTATACGAAAGTATGCGGGGCGCGTGCCGATAGTGCATCTGAAGGACTACTACGGCGAAAAGACCGAGGAATATTACAATATAATTTCTCTTGCCAGCCATGCAGAGCCGCCAAGCCCGAAGGGGAGGGAGTTCCGTCCGCTGGGACACGGTATCGTTGATATTCCCGCCGTTATCAAGGCGTCTGAAGAATCGGGCGCGGAGTGGTTCGTCGTTGAGCAGGACGATCCAACCCCCGGACTTACACCGCTCGAATGTGCCGAAATGAGTATAAAATATCTTAAAACTCTTTGAGAGAGCGGGGCAAATGCAAAAAGCATTCGCCCCGCTCCCTTTTTTTCTATCTTCTGAATAAAATCTCCCCAAATGGCAAAAATATAGTTGAAATCGGCAGCCGCGCTGTCCGAAGAACTACATTACAAAAGGAGTCTTAAAATGAAGATCAAGCCTAAAAAGCCCCGAAAGATATGGGGCAAAAACGCGGATGAGAAAAAGGCGGGGCGGCAGGATAACGCTTCCGTTGAACGCGTGAACCGAACCGTCTATATAACGGTGGCGGTATTGCTCATCGTACTTGCCGTAGCTGTAGCCGCAACCTCTGCCGCCAACAGAGCAAAGCACGAAAAACCGTCAGCCGACGCGACTCGCGGCGAACAAACAACGGCACCGAGCATTACCAATGCCCCCTCGACGCGTCCGCCCGAGCCTGAACAGACACAGCCCGAGTCAAGCGAGGATGCGGGAGCAAACGGCGGCACGGACGATGATGCTCTTGAGGTTATCGAGCCTGTTCCCACGTTCATCCTCCCCACCGACGACGGTATTCTCGGCAACAAGCACGATCCTACGGTTCAGGTGTTATCGCCAACGCTTAACGAATGGCGCGTGCATCTCGGTCTTGACATCGTGACGGGCGAGGCGGCTCCCGTGTATGCGGCGGCTGACGGCGTTATTAAGAGTATTACCGACGATCCGCTTATGGGGATGAGTATTGCCGTAGCGCACAGCGGTGATTCCGTAAGCGTGTATAAGAACCTTTCCGACACTCTGCCCGAGGGAGTCAAGGTCGGCGCAAAGGTAAAGGCGGGCGACCTTATCGGCTGTGTCGGTGACGGCGCAGTGCTTGAGCTTGCCGATGAACCGCACCTGCATTTTGAGGTGATGGTCAACGACAAGGCGGTAGACCCTCTTGAATATCTCTCCCAGAGCGCGGTTTCTACGCTGACCTCTGCTCCCGACGAGAGCTATGAGGATTGATGGGCTGAAATAAAGGAAAAAGAGCTGATACGGAAGTTTTCCATATCAGCTCTTTTGATGTCAAAGTGCGGATTTTACTATTTCTCCGACATTGTCGATGACGTATTTGGGACGGTAGGGGAAAAGTCCTATATCCTCGCGTGCCGTAACGCCGCTGAGAACAAGCACGGTGTCGATATTAGCCTCGATACCCGCGATAATGTCCGTATCCATTCTGTCGCCTATGAAGGCGGTGTCCTTTGAGGTACAGCCAAGCAGTCTTTGACCGTGGCGTATCATAAGGGGATTGGGCTTTCCGACGAAGTACGCCTTTTTACCCGTTGCTATCTCGATGGGAGCGACGAGCGAACCTGTCGCGGGCATTATACCCGTTTCGGTTACGCCTACGGTGTCGGGGTTTGCGCCGATGAGCTTTGCCCCCGCGTTAATAAGGGCGATAGCTTTTTCTATTTTCTCAAAGTTGTAGGTGCGCGTTTCACCGACTACGACGTAATCGGGGTTGACGTCGTTCATATATATTTTGCGGTCATAGAGCGCTTTGGAGAGTGCCGCCTCTCCGATAACGTAGGCGGTACAGCCGGGCGCTTGGGAATGGAGAAATTCAGCAGTTGCCATTGCGCTGGTGTAAAAGTGGTCGGCGGACACCGAAAGCCCCATTCTTTCGAGCTTCATGCTAAGCTCGTGGGGTGTTTTTTCGGGGCTGTTGGTAAGGAAAATAAAGCTCTTACCCTCGGCGAGCATCCAATTTACAAACTCGGCAACGCCGTCGAGTATCTTGTTGCCGTGGTAGATCACGCCGTCCATGTCACAAATAAAGCCTGATTTGTTGATGATATTTTTCATGAATTTTCTACCTTTCGGGATATTACAGTTATTTTACCCCAAAAACAGATATTTGTCAATGATTTTATGTTATTGGTAAGGAAAAATTATATTCACAAAAAAGCGCGGCGGAAATCTTATCCACCGCGCGATTTTTACACCACACCATTTATCATTATATCACAAATCAAAACAAATGTAAAGAGATATTTGTGAATTATATCCAAATTCTACTTATTGAATAAAAAATAATTGTAAACTTTGTATAATTTGTGTATTGCAAAGGCTGAAAATATGTGCTATAATATAGACACAGGAAAGGAAGGTACGGTCCAATGTACAACTAACCACCGGCACTTCAGCA
>JAZQDD010000060.1:0-78323 GCA_045546615.1 Eubacteriales bacterium
TTGTCAGCGCCGTACGAGAATACGTAATAGTGATATATTACGTTGGGGTTGGTCTTATCAACAAGAACGAAATCACCCTCGCCAATCTTGCCTGCAGCTACTGCTGCCTCTACCTTAGAATCATAGTCAGCAAGCTGTGCCATGTAGGTTGCGTAATTTGCAAGGAAGTTATCGCAAAGCGCAAACACACTCTTTTCAGCCTCGGTGAGTTCAGATACTGCCCCTGCGGCTACCGAAACGTCAAAGGAGAAGTCTCCCTCGGGGGTAACAAGCGCGATATTGAGCTTGGAAGCTCCATTCGCATCAGTGCTTACAGCCTTAACGGTAAAGCTCATAACGGTAGCTCCGCTTGCGGTAACGGACATCTTTACGATCTCGCCGTTTGCATCCGCGGGGTTGATTACGAAATCAGCCTTCGCCTCAACGCCTTCGCTATTTACGGAAACGTGAAGTTCAGCACCGTTTGTGCCGATATTTGCGGTGACGGTTGCGGAGCTATTGCTTATTTTTTCCTCAAAGCTCATGCTCATCTGAGCACCGCTTTCGGTTGTGGAAAAGGCGTACTCGCTCTTCATAAGGTCAATACCGTCGCACTTTACTCTCGTTTTGTACGTAAAACCGGTAGCAGTCACCTCGACATCGGCGGCAACCTCATAGCGGCGCGTGATTTCGTTGCCCGCTTCATCCGTCTCGGATACGTTGGCAACAGCGGAAAGTACCATCTTATTACCATTATCAACTACTGCGAAAGTCGCACCAAGAACTTCCTTATCAAGCTCGGTTACGCTGAACGTGATCTCGCTGCGCGTTTCGTTCAGTGTAGCGTTAAGGGAAGCCTTGATCTGACCTGCAACAAAGTTTACGGTGTAGACAGTAGCGGAGCTATATATTGTAAGGGTGAGCATCTCGGGGATCTCAAGCTTGAGAGTAAGCTCGCCGCTTGTCTCATACTTGCTAAGGTCAGCGGTCATATTCATTGCAAGGATAAGGTCGAAAAGCTCTTTAGCATCCGCAAGATCGGCATCCTTTACACCAAACTGAGCAAGAACGGTCTTTATTGCGTTTACTACATAAGTAGCCTTGAGCTGCCATACACCATTGCCCATATCAACAAGATCATCTTCCTTGACGGTAAGTGCGGTCTTGATAGCGGCAACGTCGATGTTCATTTCGGTACCGGGAATCTCCTTAATTGCTGTTGAAAACTCTGCAATAGCCGCATCTATCCGGGCATAAAACTCCTCAAAAGAGATGGGAGCCATTAAGGGCATTACACCCTCGGGAGCGCTGCCGACAAGTCCCACACCGTCAGCGGTGAGTTTTGCGATAGCCTTGACGTCGTTACCATTTTCGTCCTTACCGAACATATAAAGGAAATTGTTGGAAAGCTGGAATTTTTCGGGAAGCTCCTGGCCTTCAACAAGGCTACCGGAGATGTTATCGATAGTAACGTTAGCCCCCTCAAGCGACTTGATAAGATCGGCAACGACAGTCTTTACGTTAATGGCAGAAGGATCGAACTGTCCGAGAATGTTGCCGATATTTATGCTTCCCTGCTCGCCGCCTTCGGGTGCAGTGGGAATCATATCCGCAAGGTTTGCATTGATAAGAGCCGCAATACCTGAAGCTGTTTTCAGGTCAACAGCAGGTTTTTGAGGTTCGTCGGTTGTAGGAGCGGTGGTCTGCGAAGGATCAAGCTCCGTAGTAGTATCCGCATCGGTTGTACCTGCAGGAGTAGTAGCCGCAGGAGTAGTTTCTGCGGGAGTGGTTTCTGCGGGAGTGGTTTCTGCATTCTCGCCGTCATTACAGGAAACGAGGCAGAGGCTCATCATCATAATTACCGCGATAAGAAGCGCAGTAATACGAAGAAATTTAGTGTTTTTCATTTTTTGTCCTTTCTTTATATGGATTTTACGTTAATTATAGCACTAAAACTGTCAAAGTCAAGCAACTTTTGCTTGAAAAATGTAAATTATCTATAAACTGCGGCATATTATTTGGCAAGCAAACGGCAGATAAGAGTCCAAAAACGCTCGCACGAGCGCAAATCAAGCTGCTCGTCGGGGGAATGGATATCCTTCATATCAGGGCCGACGGAAATAATGTCAAGGCGCGGCAAGCGCGACTTGATAATACCGCATTCAAGTCCAGCGTGAAGCACTCTGACGCTGGGTTCTTTGCCGAAGATATCACGGGCAACCTCAATATATCTATCACGCAACGGTGAATGCTTGGCATAGCTCCAACCGGTGTAACGGCTGTGATGGCGGTTTTTTCCGCCGCACAAAGCCGCCATAGCATCAAGCGAAGCGATAGAGGCATCAAGCTGTGATTCAAGCGAGGAACGGGATGAAAATGTAAAGACGATCTCGCCCTTTTCCGCATCCGTCCGCACTATCCCAAGATTTCGCGAAAATCCCACCAGTCCCTCTACGCTATTGCTCATCTCGATAACGCCGTTTTGCACGCAACCAAGCACGCCGAGGATGCGGCGGCTCGTTTGCGGATCGAGCATATATTCGGGTGCATCAGCCACAGAACAGCTGATAACAAGCCCGCTGTCTTCCTCAACGAGCTCGGCGCGTATCTTCTCCGCCTCGGCAAGTGCGACTTTTGCGGCGCGCTCCGCATTTGCTACGGAAACGGTGGCACGCGCCTCGCGCGGAATGGCATTGTCCTTGCTTCCGCCCGAAACGGAAATGACGTTCACACGCATTTTAGCCGAAAGCGCAAGGAGGATGCGTCCGATGAGCTTTATGGCATTAGCCCTGCCCGAGCCGATATTCTCGCCCGAGTGACCGCCAAAAAGTCCCGTAAGCGAAATATTAAGTGCCTCTCCGCGGAAGGCTTGCGTTTTGCATTTTACACTCATGTCGCTCCTCACGCCTCCTGCGCAACCGACAACGACCGAGCCTTCTTCCTCACTATCCATATTTATCATCCTCGTGGCACTCACCACCGAATAATCAAAGCTACCCGCACCGAGGAGTCCTACCTCCTCGTCGGTAGTAAAAAGGCACTCAAGCGTGGGGTGCGAGGTACACTCCCCCTCCATGATGGCAAGCATGAGCGCCACCGCAATACCGTTATCCGCGCCAAGGGTAGTTCCCCCCGCGCGAAGGATATCGTTTTCAACGTAGAGCTTGATGCCGTCGCGTAGAAAATCATGCACCGTGTCGGAATTTTTTTCGCATACCATATCGACGTGTCCCTGCAAAAGAACAGCCTTTTCCTTTTCCCTGCCCTTTGTGGCGGCAATACGGACAAAAACGTTATTTGCGCTGTCGCGAATGCAGAAATGACCGAGGCTTTTCGCCTTTTTTTCTATGTACGCCGCAATCTGTTCCTCATTTCCCGAGCCGCGCGGAATGGCTGATATCTCCTCAAAATTCCTAAAAAGGCTGTCGGGGGAATAGTTCTTAATAATTCGTTCCATAATATCTCCTTGTAAAACGGGGTGAGTCAAATGCAAAATGCATTTGTTCTCACCCCGATCGTTTTTGTTTGTCAGCAAGAATGCGATAAACGCAATCCTCTATTAATACCTCTGTTGACGTGCGCGGGAAAGATTTATAGTTCCCTCGGTAAGCATATTGATATGCTCAAGCGATTTTCCCGTACCTATCGCAACGCAGGCAATAGCGTTCTGCGCCACACGCGCACGAATACCCGTCATCTCAGTGATAAGCTCGGCAAAGCCGCAGAGCTTTGCGCCGCCGCCCGTCATTACAATGCCGTTGTTGATTATGTCCGCAACAAGCTCGGGCGGAGTACGCTCTATTACCTGACATATACCGTCGATAATAGCCATTATCGGAGAAAGCAGAGCCTCCAGCATCTCGGCGGAGCTGAGAGTTACAAACTTCGGCAGTCCTTGGACAAGACAGCGTCCCTTTACGTCCATAGTCTTTATCTCGGAATGACGGTAGACGTTACCTATCGTCTTTTTAATGCTTTCCGCGGTGCGCTCGCCTATGAGTATATTATATTTGTTTCTTACATAGCGTATGATAGATTCGTCAAATTTGTCACCCGCAACCTTTATGGACTCGGAAACAACAACTCCTCTATACGAAATAACCGCAATATCGGTAGTACCGCCGCCGATATCGACGATCATATTACCCGTGGGGGCAGAAATATCGATTCCCGCACCGATAGCCGCGGCAACGGGTTCTTCGATAAGGTATGCGGCGCGTGCGCCCGCATTTTTCGCCGCGTCAACAACGGCACGCTCCTCGACCTCGGTAACGCCCGAGGGAATGCAAATTACAACGCGTGGCTGGAATATCATAGGTCCGCACGCCGCACGCAGAAAATACTGGAGCATTTTAAGAGTAATATCGTATTGGCTTATAACGCCGTCGCGCAAAGGTCTGATGGCAAGAATGTTTTCGGGCGTACGTCCGAGCATCATCTGCGCCTCTCTGCCGACCTTTAGTATATCGCCGGTTTCAGCATCAATGGCAACGACAGAAGGCTCGGCAAGCACTATGCCCTTGCCCTTAACGTAGACAAGGCTCGATGCAGTACCGAGATCTATTCCGATATCCCTTCTGAATAAAGAATCAAGCATTGATTTTCCCCGATTTTTGACGATATATATTTATTATACTATAATCAAAATAAAAATGCAAGGTTTTAGACAAATATTTATTGGTATCGCTCGAATATATCATCATTTGGCGCGTCGGAAAGCGGAAAATCATCATATTTTCCATACTCCTCGAAGCGTTCCGCCTCTGATTTTTGCAAAAGCGATGACACGCACGCCACTATTGTCCGTTCCGCACCGCCGTGCTTTATCACCTCGCTCGCCTGCGCCAAAGTGTTTCCGCTTGCTACGAGGTCATCCACTATTATTACGGTCATACCGTCAAGATCAGTGCGTTTTTTCAGCCTAAAAAGTTCTGATGCGTTGCGCTCTCTGTCAAATACCGACAGCTCCTTTTGCGTTTTTCCCCGTCTGCGCCTTTTAAGAAGAGGTCTCATCGGCAAAGCAAGCTCACGCGCAAGGCTCTCGGCAAGGAGCTTTGATTGGTCAATACCCGTTTTTCTCACGCGCTTGCGTGAACGCGGAATGTACGTAACCACGGCATTCACATCATTGTCCGCGGTAATTTTTAAAGCTTCCAAAGCCTCCTTTAATCTATGAGACATAAGACCTGCTATCAGCCGAAAAAGAAGCTTGTCTCTGCGCCACTTAAGCACGAATATGGTTTTATTTACCACATTGTCCGTAATCTTTGGGTCATACGCAAATATTTTAAAAAGATGTGGTTGAGCCGCGCGGCGAAGCGCCGACGTGGAGCAGGTACATTCCTGCATACTCTTTCCGCACACGGCGCATCCTTTGCGCATTTCAGCGGCAATAGCATCGGCACAGCTATCGCATAAAAGCTGTGTTCCCGCGCGCTTTTCCTTGCAAATGGGGCAAAACTCACCCCTTATGAACGAGCGCACGGCAAGAGCTGTATTTGCGGCTTTCATCCCCCTGCACCGATCCTCTCCCTTATACGGCGCTCCAACCCCGTATAGCGTACGGTCGGCTTGAGATTGGCAACCATTGCGGCGATCGTATCGGCTCTGCCAACGATGACAACTCGATTTTTGGCACGCGTTACTGCGGTATACAGAAGATTTCTCGTGCAAAGGGCGGGATTGACGCCGCCAAGAGAGATCACGACGGTAGAATATTCACTGCCCTGCGATTTGTGAACCGTGATAGCGTACGCGAGGTCGAGGTCGTCAAGTATCGAAAACTCGTATATTACCTCTCTGCCGTCAAAATCTATCTCAATATATTTTTCGATGGTATTTATATCTGTTATTCTTCCGATATCACCGTTAAAAACACCGAGTCCGCTCCTTGAGCCCCTTATCCATTCAAGCTCATAGTTATTGCGTATCTGCATCACCTTATCGCCAACACGGAAGAGCCTTTCGCGGTGGTGATACTCCTTTTTTTCACGCGCGGGCGGATTGATAAGTGACTGAAGCCTTGCGTTAAGCGCTTCCGTGCCGACAACACCGCGTTTGGTTGGAGAAATGACCTGTATCACCTCGTCAGCACCGTATGCCCGAGGCAAGCGCGTTGCGCAAAGCTCGCCTATCGTATTTGCGACATCATCATCATACTTCCGCGGCATGAAAAAGAAATCCTTGTCCTTCACGTCAAGCACAGGCATTTCGCCGCGATTGATCGCATGAGCGTTGGTAACTATAAGCGACATCTCCGCCTGACGGAATATCCTGTCAAGGCGAACGGTGGGCAGACTTTCCGATGCGAGCATATCGTGCAAAACGTTACCCGCTCCGACGGACGGAAGCTGGTCGGAATCTCCGATAAATATCAACCGCGCCCCCGGTTTTACGGCGCGCAAAAGAGATGCGGTAAGGGCTAGGTCAAGCATCGATGCCTCGTCAACTATTATAACATGCTCGTCAAGCAGGTAATCGGCGCATCTGCGGAATTTTATGCGCGCAGAACGTCCTCTGTCGCGTATCTCGCCGTCATCACCGCCGAAATCCACCTCGAGAAGCCGATGCACCGTCTTTGCCTCGCGCCCCGTAGCCTCGGTCATACGCTTTGCGGCACGTCCCGTAGGCGCGGCAAGCGCGACCTTGAGATCCATGCTTTCAAATATCGCAATAAGGGCGGTTACAACGGTAGTCTTTCCCGTGCCGGGGCCTCCCGTCAACAAAAGCACTCCGCCGTTTAGCGCCTCAAATATCGCCTTTTTCTGCTCATCAGCGTATTTTATCCCGTTTGACACTTCCTCTTTACGGATAAATGCCTCGATATCGGAAAATGATAGCTGTATACTGCCCCTGCGCAAAAGCGCGAGCTTGTCCGCCACGAACTTTTCATCATCATAGCTTTCCTTATTATATATCAGCCTACCGCCGTCGACCTTTTCGGCAACAAGGCGGCGGCGTGATATCATAGACTTTATCGCTTCTCGGATCGCCTCCGCGCCAACTCCGAGAATCCTTGCGCCTTCATTTACGAGGATTTCCTCGGGCAAGCAGGTGTGTCCGTTTTGAGCCGCATCGGATGACAGCACGTAAGATATACCCGCCGCAAGCCTTTCCTCACTCTCACGCGGGAGTCCCAGCTTTTGAGCCATGCTGTCCGCCTTTTCAAAGCCGATACCGTCCACATCCTCACAAAGTCTGTACGGATTGTCACGCGCGACCTGTATGGAGCGATTGCCAAATTCCTTATATATCTTCATCGTAAGGGCGGGCCCGAAATATTCTCTAAAGAACGTAACGGTCGCCCGCAGATCAGATTTTGACTTGAACTCCTCGGATATTTCCTGCGCTCTTTTGTGAGTTATTCCCGGTATCTGCGCAAGCCAATCGGGGTGGTTTTCGATAACGTCCACCGTATCGTCGCCAAATTCCGCAACTATTTTGCGTGCGGTCTTAACTCCGATGCCCTTGATAGCACCCGAGGCAAGATATCTCTCGATATCGCCATTTTCGGTGGGAAGTTCCACCGTATACTCAAGCACGCGGAATTGCTTTCCGTATCGTGCATTATTTTCCCATTTTCCCGTGGCGGAGAGCTTGTCTCCATCCTCTATATCGGGCATTATGCCCACGGTATTTACAAGCGTACCGTCCTCGGTAACAACGATGCAGACAATGTATCCATTATCCTCGTTGCGGTAAAGAACCGTCTCAACCTGACCGCGCAGCTCGCGGTCTATGTTTTTTTCCTCCGATAGAGGTCGAGCCCCGCTCGAAGCGGGGCGCGAAGCTATATTATGGTCAGCAAAAAGTTTTTTGTCATCCTTCATCCTCGCGTCCCTCCTCTCGCGCGGTGTTTTTTCTTCCGCAAGCAAGCAAAACTTGCCTGTGCAAAATACGTTCTATGCGCTGTGCATCGGGTGCATCATCGCTGTCGCAATACACGATCAGCTCACCGTCGGTGCGTCGAGTCCACGATGCGCAAGCCGCATCAAACATTGCCTCGATCTCCTCGTCGCTCTCTCCGCCTCTCAATCTGATACATTGGGGCGGAAGCTCGGTGTCGGGAATTAGCCATTCCTCCGCTATCAGCTTAAAAAGGCAAAACACTCCGAATGCGGCAAACAACGAAACCAATATTTCAACAACAACCATATCGCTACCTCCTGCCACAGTATATGCGCGGCAAGGCGGCGCGGTCAAAGATCAGAGCAGTTTGGAACGCAAAGCGTCAGCAAGATCGGTCTTTTCCCACGGAATATCAAGATCCTCTCTGCCCATGTGACCGTAAGCAGCAAGATCGCAGTAGATGGGACGTCGCAGATCAAAACGCGCAATTATCGCCGCGGGGCGAAGATCGAACAGCTCATCAAGTGTTGCGGCAATTGCCTCCTCCTCGACTTTCGCTGTACCAAACGTATCAACGAGAACGGAAACGGGGCGTGCAACACCGATAGCGTAGGCAAGCTGTATCTCGCATCTCTTGGCGAGTCCTGCGGCTACAACGTTCTTTGCAAGATATCTTGCGGCGTAAGCGGCAGAACGGTCTACCTTGGTCGGATCCTTGCCCGAAAATGCACCGCCGCCATGGCGTGCATAACCGCCGTATGTATCAACAATGATCTTTCTGCCCGTAAGTCCGCTGTCTCCCATAGGGCCGCCGATAACGAAACGTCCCGTGGGATTTACATAGTATTTTGTATCTGCATCAATAAGCTCTGCGGGAATGATCGGAAGAACTACTTCACGGATAATGTCCTCTCGAATCTGCTCAAGAGTTATGCTGTCGCTATGCTGTGATGATACGACGACAGTATCCACGCGCACGGGAGTATCGCCCTCATATTCTACCGTCACCTGCGTTTTTCCGTCGGGACGCAGATAGTCGAGCGTGCCGTTCTTGCGCACGTCGGTAAGTCTCTTTGCCAGCTTGTGCGCAAGGGAAATGGGCAGAGGCATAAGCTCGGGGGTTTCATCGCAAGCGTAGCCGAACATCAGTCCTTGGTCGCCTGCTCCCGTGTCATATTCGTCGGTAATATCACCCGCTTTAGCCTCGAGTGAACGGTCAACGCCGAGAGCAATGTCGGGAGACTGCTCGTGAACGGTGGATATGACCGCACAGCTGTCGCAGTCAAAGCCGAATTTTGCACGATCGTAGCCTATCTCGCGAACCGTCTCGCGCGCGATCGTCTGAAAATCAGCATAACCCTTTGTGGTTATTTCACCCATTATTTGGATAAGTCCCGTAGTACAGCAGACCTCGCAAGCAACACGGGAATTAGGGTCCTGCGCAAGAAGATTGTCAAGCACCGCGTCAGATATCTTATCGCAGATCTTATCAGGATGTCCTTCGGTTACAGATTCTGACGTAAAAAGAGTACGCATTTTTTTGTTTTCCATTTTCATTTCCTTTCAAAAGAAAAACCTCGTCTTCCCGACGAGGCTTTTTTATCTCATCTGTCGGGATTTAGCACCTTGCCGCACGGCAGGTTGCTGCAACATCACAGGGCCAGTCCCTCCGTTGCTCTTGATAAGAAATATTTATTTCAGTTATTAAGTAATGCATTATAACACATTTGAGTAATGATGTCAATACTTTTGACGAATTTTAGTCCTCGTCCACTTCTTTTTTGATTTTGTTACAAAGGGCGTTGAAGCCAAAAGATGCAATTGCACCGCATACAATGCAAATAATGTAGACGATAATATCCCAAACATCAGTATTGAACGGCGGAAGTATCATGATAGTCGTTGCAAGCACGAATCCCATTACTGCATGAGATGCTATCGAATGGTACTTATCAAAAAGTAATTTCATCATCCTTGAGAACAACAAAAGAGTCGCCAACATAGCTATGCCGAGAGGTATCAGAACACCGAAATCCAGATGTGATATACCATGCGACATTTGCTCGTATATTCCAAAGAAAAGCAGAAGCGTCGATGAACTAAAACCCGGGATTATAAAGCTAAGTCCCCAAAGCAAGCCGCAGATGAGCCAACCGACAAGGTTGGGTGCGAGCGTCAGTTGAAGGACGCTTTTGAAAAGATAGAATACCACCGAGATCGCAATAAAGCTTAGCGCCAAAGAAAGGATGGAAAACTTATTTCTCTTTTCCTCTCCCGCCTCGCGCCAAAGTTCGGGGATAGTTCCCGCTATCAGACCTACAAATACGCAAAGAACAACAGCCTCATTCCATTTAAGCAACTGCTCGGTTATCCCGGCAAAGCCGACAAAGCCAAGCACGCCGCCTATTCCTATAAATATCAGCATTTTCCAATGCTTTTTAACACCCTTGAAGGGATTTGAGAGAACCTCGATCATGGGATCGTAAATACCGAATGCGTAGCAAAGCGTTCCGCCGCTTACTCCCGGCAATATCGCACCGAGCCCCACTATGAAGCCCTGCACCACCCACAATATCGCTTTTATCGCAAAATTCTTTTTCATTTCAAAAATTCCTTTTATTGACGTTTAATGCATCAATATTTATTAAAATTCAGCACTTTTAAATTCAGAATCAAATAAAACTTATGTTACCATTCATAAAATATATCATTGCCAGCACACAGCCTACGGCAACGGCGGTAGCGCCGCACAGCACCGCAATGCTCTTGGCATTCATTCGATATCCCTCTGCTCCCGCCGCAAGCTCCTTTGCAGGAATAACCTTCGCCTTGCGAAGTGCGGTAACTATGGGTTTATAAAATGCCAACACAAGCGCCGCATTAAGCAACGCTTTGATCATATTAAAGGGCAAAAGCAGCGTAGGAATAAGCCCCTTCACCACCTCGACCGTTGTTTTCATGTAAATAGGGGTTATGATAAGATTCATTGCCATCATAACTCCCGTGAAGATAACGACCGCAAGACCAAGACCGAGGATCGCTCCCCACATTTTTCTAACTCGGCGGTAAACTCCGCCCGCCACTGCGGCAAAGACCGCCGTGGATATAAAATTCATAAGCCAACCCCAAAAGGCAGTATCGCTTATCGTGATACCCTCAATAGTCGAAACGGCAAGTGCAATTGCCGTTGAGGGCAAAACGCCAAAGATCATAGCCGCGATGCAAACCACCGCATCCTTGGCATCAAAGGTCAAAAATGACACCTTGATATGAAAAATCAAAGTAACGGCATACGCCAAAGCGCAAAAAAGCGCAAGCGCGGCAAGAAGCCGCAAATGTTTTCTGTTATTTTTAGCCATAATTTTCCCCATTTCTACGGGGGAGAACATCTTCTCCCATCCCGACTTTATAGCAAGATATGCTATTTTTCACGGTCGGTGCAGGATTCTCACCTGCTCAACCAACATTTTGTCGGTTCGCGGACTAAGCACTTATGCAATACCGCCGGTACGGAATTTCACCGATCCCCAAAGATATTTAAACAAAATCGGACGCGCCGAAGCGCGTCCGATTTATAATGTTAAAGTAATTATAAATTACTCAACGATCTCGGAAACAACGCCCGAACCAACGGTTCTGCCGCCCTCACGGATAGCAAAACGGAGACCCTTCTCGCAAGCGATGGGGGTGATAAGCTCTACGTTGAAGGTTACGTTGTCGCCGGGACGGCACATCTCAACGTCAGCGGGAAGCTCAATGCTACCGGTAACGTCGGTGGTTCTGAAGTAGAACTGAGGTCTGTAACCGGTTACGAAGGGCTTCTTACGGCCGCCTTCCTTCTCGGTAAGAACGTAAACCTGTCCTGCGAACTTGGTGTGGGGGTTGATGGAGCCGGGCTTGCAGAGAACCTGTCCGCGCTCGATCTCGTCCTTAGCTACACCACGGAGGAGGCAACCGATGTTATCGCCGGCCTCTGCCTGAGGAAGGAGCTTGTGGAACATCTCAACACCGGTAACAACAACGCTTCTCATCTCGTCGGAAAGACCAACGATCTGAACGCTATCGCCTACCTTAACGGTACCACGCTCTACACGACCGGTAGCAACGGTACCACGGCCGGAGATGGAGAATACGTCCTCGACGGGCATAAGGAAGCCAAGGTCTGCCTTACGCTCAGGAGTAGGAATATAGCTGTCAACTGCAGCCATGAGCTCCTTGATGGGAGCGTACTCAGCAGAGTTTACGTCGGTGCTAGCAGACTCAAGAGCGCTACGAGCGGAACCGCGGATGATCGGAATATCGTCACCGGGGAACTCGTACTCGGAGAGGAGGTCACGAACTTCCATCTCTACGAGATCGAGAAGCTCATCGTCATCAACGAGGTCGGTCTTGTTCATGAAAACAACGATTGCGGGAACGCCAACCTGACGAGCGAGCAGAACGTGCTCGCGGGTCTGCTGGAGAGGACCGTCGGTACCTGCAACAACGAGGATTGCGCCATCCATCTGTGCAGCACCGGTGATCATGTTCTTAACATAGTCAGCGTGGCCGGGGCAGTCAACGTGAGCGTAGTGACGGTTCTCAGTCTCATACTCAACGTGACGGGTGTTAATTGTGATACCTCTTGCTCTCTCCTCGGGAGCGTTGTCGATCTGGTCGTATGCCATGAACTCAACGTTGCCTGCGGTAAGGGAGAGATACTTGGTGATAGCTGCGGTAAGAGTGGTCTTGCCATGGTCAACGTGACCGATGGTACCAATGTTTACGTGGGGTTTGGTGCGTTCAAACGTAGCCTTTGCCATTTGGAATTTCCTCCATATAAATTGATTTTTTGATTTTTATTTAAACAAACAATTAGTTTGTCTTGGAACGGGAGGTAACTATACCCTCCTGTATGCTCTTGGGAACCTGAGCAAAGTTGTGCGGCTCCATAGAATAGAGCGCACGTCCCTGAGACTTGGAACGCAAGTCAGTAGCGTATCCGAACATTTCGGACAGCGGAACGTCTGCAATGATCTCGGTAGTACCCTTGCCGTCGTCAGTCATAGACTGAATTGCACCGCGGCGAGAGTTAAAGTCACCAATTACGTCACCAAGGTAATCGTTGGGCGTAATGGTAGTAACTTTCATGATAGGCTCGGTAAGCACGGGGTCTGCCTTTCTCATAGCTTCCTTGAACGCCATAGAACCTGCGATCTTGAACGCCATTTCAGAGGAGTCGACCTCGTGATATGAACCGTCATAAAGTGTAACCTTTATGTCAACTACATTGTAACCTGCAAGAACACCGCACTGCATTGCGCTCTGGATGCCGTGATTTACAGGCTCGATGAATTCCTTGGGTATTGCGCCGCCGGTAACAGAGTTTACAAATTCGTAGCCTGCGCCGGGCTCGTTAGGCTCAACGATAAGTTTAACGTGAGCATACTGACCGGAACCACCGGACTGCTTCTTGTACTTGCACTCGTGATCGACCTGCTTGCGAATAGTCTCCTTATAGGCAACCTGAGGTGCGCCTATATTTGCCTCTACCTTAAACTCGCGCAGAAGTCTGTCGACGATGATCTCAAGGTGAAGCTCGCCCATACCTGCGATGATGGTCTGACCCGTATCATCGTCGGTGTAGGTACGGAAAGTGGGGTCCTCCTCAGCCAGTTTTGCAAGAGCAATGCCCATCTTCTCAAGTCCCGCACGGGTCTTGGGCTCGATAGCAACTCTGATAACAGGCTCGGGGAATTCCATAGATTCAAGAATGATGGGGTTCTTCTCGTCGCAGAGAGAATCACCGGTTCCGGTGTTCTTTACGGAAACTACCGCTGCGATATCGCCCGCGTAAACGACGTCGATATCCTTACGGGAGTTTGCGTGCATCTGAACGATTCTTCCCATTCTTTCCTTTTTACCCTTGCTGGCGTTCCAAACGGTATCGCCTGCGTGGATAGATCCCGAATATACGCGGAAGAAGCAGAGCTTTCCAACGAAGGGGTCAGTTGCGATCTTGAATGCAAGAGCTGCAAACGGAGCTTCGTCGCTGGAAGGACGGCTGTCCTCGTCGCCGGTGTCGGGATCAATACCCGTGATGTTAGGAACATCAACGGGAGAAGGCAGGTAATCAACGATAGCATCAAGAAGCTTCTGTACGCCCTTGTTCTTGAAGGACGTTCCGCAAACTACGGGAACCATGTGGTTCTGGATAGTTGCCTTACGCATAGCTACTCTCAATTCATCGTTAGTGATCTCCTCGCCCTCGAGGTACTTGTCCATAAGGACGTCGTCTACCTCTGCGGCTGCCTCTACCATAGCTTCACGGTAGAGTTTAGCATCGTCGAGCATATCCTCGGGGATGGGCTCAACTCTCATATCGGTACCGTTATCGTTATAGTAAACGGTAGCCTCCATGTTAATAAGGTCAATGATACCGCGGAAACCGTCCTCTTTGCCAATAGGAAGCTGAATCGGAACCGCATTTGCGCCCAAACGCTCCTTCATCATATCTACAACACGGTAGAAATCCGCACCGGTTATATCCATCTTATTGACATAGGCAAGACGAGGCACGCTGTACTTGGTTGCCTGTCTCCAAACGGTTTCAGACTGAGGCTCAACGCCTCCCTTTGCGCAAAATACCGCAACTGCACCGTCAAGAACTCTGAGCGAACGCTCTACCTCCACAGTAAAGTCAACGTGACCGGGGGTATCAATGATGTTTATGCGATTGCCTCTCCAATGGCAAGTGGTTGCAGCGGAGGTGATGGTTATTCCCCTCTCCTTCTCCTGCTCCATCCAGTCCATCGTAGCATCGCCATCGTGTGTCTCACCAAGCTTGTGGTTGACACCTGTATAGAACAAAATTCTTTCGCTGGTGGTAGTCTTTCCGGCATCGATGTGAGCCATGATACCGATATTACGAGTACACTCAAGCGAATATTCTCTTGGCATAAACTTCAGGTCTCCTTAACTATTTTCTACTTTTAAAAGATATATTTGCTGTTAGCAAATTAATATCTGTAGTGTGCAAACGCCTTGTTTGCCTCTGCCATACGGTGAGTCTCTTCTTTCTTCTTGAACGCTCCGCCGGCATTGTTCGCTGCATCGATTATCTCGGCTGCAAGACGGTCTGCCATAGTACGCTCACCGCGCTTTCTGGCAAAAGTTACCATCCAGCGAAGACCCAGAGTCTGACGTCTGTCTGCTCTTACTTCCAGCGGTACCTGATAGGTAGAACCACCTACACGGCGAGCCTTAACCTCAAGTACGGGCATTACGTTTTCAAGAGCTTCAACAAAAGCTTCGAGTCCATTCTTACCAGTCTTCGCTTCAACGCTTGCAAAAGCGTCGTAAACGATCTTCTGGGCGACTCCCTTCTTACCGTCGAGCATTACGTTGTTGATAAGCTTTGTTACAAGCTTAGACTTGTAAAGCGGATCCGGCAGAACATCTCTCTTGGATATACGACCTCTTCTCGGCACTGTACTTCCCTCCTTCATTAAATTTGAATGAAATCATAGGTACTCAAAAGCATATCTCCTGTTGGCGCGAGCCGCGTTTTCCCCTGTATATAAACAAAACGGAAATCCGTGACAAGCTAAAAACATGCTGCATACCTTTTCCCGAATATTACTTCTTTGAAGCCTTCGGGAGCTTTGTTCCGTACTTGGAACGGGCTTGCTTGCGGGCTGCAACTCCCTGAGCGTCGAGCGTACCGCGAATAATGTGGTAACGTACACCGGGAAGGTCGCGCACTCTTCCGCCTCTGATGAGAACTACAGAGTGTTCCTGCAAATTGTGTCCCTCACCGGGAATGTAGGTCGTAGCCTCAAGACCGTTGGTAAGACGTACTCTGGCGATCTTACGAAGTGCAGAGTTAGGCTTCTTCGGGCTGGTAGTAGTTACCTTGGTGCATACGCCGCGCTTCTGGGGTGAAGGCAGATCAGTGGCTACATTGTCGATGGTGTTAAAGCCCTTCTGAAGCACAGGTGCTTTGGACTTATAAACCTTATCGGTGCGTCCCTGTCTGACAAGCTGGTTAAAGGTTGGCATTCCTCTTCTTTTCCTCCTTCTTTTCGTATTGTTTATATACAGAACGCAGCACTATCTGCGCCGCGATGCTGTTTTTTTCCTTTGCCGCCGCTATAGACGCTATTATCACGGCAAATTTCATATTATTATATCATTTTCCCGTCAATTTGTCAATAATCACAAACTTCGAGATAAATTTTCTCCATTTCGCACAAATTATATGTGTGTTTTTTGGTGGTTATGTTTATTTTGCACATATTCGACAAAACAACTCGGGGGTGCGCCGCAAGAAAATGCGGCGCACCCCATTATTTTTACAGATTTAAGCCTCAACGCCGACTTCCGCGGCATCTACAACCGTCTCTGCCTGTGCTGATTCGTCATCCTCAACGGGATCTTCAGCCTCGCTGACAGTATCTACAACATCAACGGTGTTGTAGCAAGCCATACCGGTACCTGCGGGGATGAGCTTACCTATGATAACGTTCTCCTTAAGTCCGAGCAGGTTATCCACCTTACCCTTTATCGCAGCCTCGGTAAGAACCTTGGTGGTCTCCTGGAAGGATGCGGCGGACAGGAAGGAGTCGGTCTGGAGAGCTGCCTTCGAGATACCGAGAAGCACGGGGATTCCCACAGCCTCTTTGAGTCCCTCCTCACCGTTTGCAATTCGTGCGCGGACCTGCGCGTTCTCATCCTCAAACTCGTTGATAGAAACGAGCGAGCCGAGCAGGAGGTTGGTATCACCGCTGTCCTCGATGCGGCGCTTGCGCGTCATCTGGCGTGCGATGACCTCGATGTGCTTATCGTTAATGCTAACCGACTGTGCGCGGTAAGCTTTCTGTATCTCGCTGATGATATAGTCGTATACGGCATCAGCGCCCATATACGCCATAATATCGGCAGGTGCCTTTGAACCCTCGGTGATAGCGTCGCCGCGCTTGATAGCAGCACCGCTCTCAACGATTATACGGCGTCCGTAGGGGATCTGATACTTGGTGCTTTCGCCCGTTTCCTCGGACTTTATGATAACGTCCTGAATGTTGGGGTTAGCATCGTCGGGCTGAACGTGAGCAATTCCGTCAACTGCGGAAAGAATAGCGGGCTTCTTGGGCGTTCTCGCCTCAAACAGCTCTTCAACGCGGGGAAGACCCTGAGTAATATCCGAGCCCGCAACACCACCCGTGTGGAAGGTTCTCATCGTAAGCTGAGTACCGGGCTCACCGATGGACTGAGCAGCGAGGATACCTACCGCCTCACCTACGTTTACCTTCTTGCCGCTGGCAAGGTCAGCTCCGTAGCAATGTGCGCACACGCCGTGTCTTGCGTGGCACTGGATAACTGTTCTGATGCAGACCTCCTCGATACCTGCGGCAACGATCTTCTTTGCCATCTTCTCATCCATGAGGGTATCATCGGGAACGATGATCTCGCCCGTCTTGGGATCTACAACGTCACCGAGAGTGTATCTGCCGACAAGTCTGTCTGCCAAAGGCTCGATGGGCTTGTCAGCGCCGGGCTCGGTGATGGCGCGGACATACGCGCCTGTCTGGGTATCGCACTTTTCCTCGCGAACGATAACGTCCTGCGATACGTCAACGAGACGGCGGGTAAGGTAACCCGAGTCTGCGGTACGAAGTGCGGTATCCGAAAGGGATTTACGAGAGGAACGAGCACCCATAAAGTACTCGAATATCTTCATTCCTTCACGGAAGTTAGACTTGATCGGGATCTCCATCGTCTTACCGTTGGTAGCAAACATAGGTCCGCGCATACCGGCAAGCTGACGCATCTGGGTGATAGATCCACGCGCTCCCGAATCCGACATTATCTTGATCGGGTTGTAGGTGGAGAAGCCCTTCTGCAGAGCCGCGGTAACGTCGCTTGTGGTCTTGTTCCAAAGCGCAATGACCTTGTCGTATCTCTCCTCCTCGGAGAGCATACCTCTTGCGTAATACTTGCCTATCTTGACGACCTCTGCCTCTGCCTCGCTTACGAGAGCCTTCTTTTCCTCGGGAATGGTCATATCGTATACCGAGATGGAGAAGGATGCACGAGTGGAGTACTTGTAGCCCGTTTCCTTGATAGCGTCAAGCATTTCGGCAGTGGTTGCCGATGTGTGTCTTGCGATGCAGGCGTTGATGATCTGACCAAGCTCTTTCTTGGTAATGATAGAAGCTATCTCAAGATCAAACTTATTCTCATCGCGGCTTCTGTCAACAAAGCCGAGATCCTGCGGTATATTGCTGTTGAAGATAATTCTTCCGAGAGTAACGGCATCCTTACCGGTATTAACTCTACCGATCTGCTCCTTATCATCAGTCATATCGGGACGGATAAGACCGATTATTCTCGACTCACCGTCCTTTGTCATACGAACGGCGATAGGAGCGTGCAGACCGATCTGACCGTTGGCGTAAGCCATGGTAGCCTCGTCAACGTCACGGAAAATTCTTCCGCAGCCGGGCTCATCGGTTCTTACGATAGAGAGGTAGTAAGAACCAAGGATCATATCCTGAGTAGGAACGGTAACTGCTCTACCGTCTGCGGGCTTTAGCAGGTTGTTAGCGGAAAGCATAAGGAAGCGAGCCTCCGCCTGCGCCTCTGCGGACAGAGGAACGTGTACAGGCATCTGGTCGCCGTCGAAGTCGGCGTTGAATGCGGTACATACCAGCGGGTGGAGCTTGATAGCTCTGCCCTCTACGAGCACGGGCTCAAACGCCTGAATGGACAGACGGTGGAGCGTAGGTGCACGGTTGAGAAGCACGGGATGCTCCTTGATAACGTTTTCAAGTGCGTCCCAGACCTCATCGTTGCTGACCTGAGCGCGGTCTATCTTCTTTTGTGCTTCCTTGACGTTCGTAGCCTTGCCCATCTCAACGAGTCTCTTTACCACGAAGGGCTTGAAGAGCTCAAGCGCCATTTCCTTGGGCAGACCGCACTGATAGATCTTGAGCGAAGGACCTACGACGATAACGGAACGTCCAGAGTAGTCAACACGCTTACCAAGCAGGTTCTGACGGAAGCGTCCCTGCTTACCGCGGAGCATCTCGGAAAGAGACTTAAGCGCACGGTTGGAAGGACCTGTTACGGGCTTGCCGCGGCGGCCGTTATCGATGAGAGCGTCGACCGCTTCCTGAAGCATACGCTTCTCGTTGCGGATAACGATCTCGGGGGTGTGGATCTCTATGAGCTTTTTCAGACGGTTGTTACGGCTGATAACTCGGCGGTAAAGCTCGTTAAGATCGGAAGATGCAAATCTTCCGCCGTCGAGCTGTACCATAGGTCTGATGTCGGGGGGGAGCACGGGTACTACGTCAAGCACCATCCACTCGAGCTTGTTGCCCGAGCGACGGAAGGACTCAACGACCTCAAGACGCTTGATTATACGAGCCTTCTTCTGACTCGTGGTGGTTTTCAGCTCCTCCTTGAGAGAAGCGGAAAGCTCATCGATATTGATGCTTGCGAGAAGCTCTCTGATAGCCTCCGCACCCATACCTACGCGGAACTCGTTCTCGTACATTTCACGGTACTCGGTGTACTGCTTTTCGTTAAGCACCATTCCCTTTTCAAGGGGAGTGTTTCCACCGTCAAGAACGATGTTTTCAGCAAAGTAAAGCACCTGCTCAAGCTGCTTTGAGGAAATATCAAGCACCAGAGCCATGCGGGAGGGGGACGCCTTGAAATACCAGATGTGTGACACGGGAGTAGCAAGCTCGATGTGTCCCATTCTCTCACGGCGCACCTTTTTGGTGGTTACCTCAACACCGCACTTATCACATATAATTTTTTCACGGATATTGTGCGAGTTCTTGTATTTACCGCACATACACGCGCCGTCCTTGGTCGGGCCAAAGATACGCTCGCAGAAAAGTCCTCCGATCTCTGCTTTGAGCGTGCGGTAGTTAATAGTCTCGGGCTTCGTTACCTCGCCGTAAGACCATTCTCTTATCTTATCCGGAGATGCCAGTCCAATCTTTATGGAAGCGAATTCGTTATTTGCCATAGCTGTTCTCCTTATAAATTAATTAAAATCGTCCGAATCGAAGCTATCGTCGTAGCTGTCATCTTCACTGTATTCGTATTCCTCATTATCCTCGCCGTCCTCTTCCTCGTCTTCCTCAAAAAGGAATGCCTTGTGGATATCGTCGGGGATCTCGGTGTTGCCAACGATGGCATCTACAGCCTCGGCATCGCTGCGGCTGAGATACTGGGGAACGTCATCGTTGCAGAGAGTAGAGAGCTGTATCTCCTCGCCGTCGTCATTGAGCACCTTGATATCAAGACAGAGCGACTGAAGCTCCTTAACAAGAACCTTGAAGGACTCGGGAACGCCGGGAGTGGGGATGTTCTGTCCCTGAATGATAGCTTCGTATGCCTTGCGGCGTCCGTTGATATCGTCGGATTTTACGGTAAGGATCTCTTGAAGCGTGTAGGCTGCGCCGTACGCCTCAAGCGCCCAAACCTCCATCTCTCCGAAACGCTGACCGCCGAACTGAGCCTTACCTCCGAGAGGCTGCTGAGTTACGAGGGAGTACGGACCGTTGGAACGGGCGTGGATCTTATCGTCAACGAGGTGGTGGAGCTTGAGGTAGTACATTATACCTACCGTTACGGGGTTATCGAAAGGCTCGCCCGTACGTCCGTCATAAAGAACGGTCTTACCGTCGATTACCTGACGCTTGGTTTCTCCCGTCACGGGATCGGTGACCTCACGAGTCTCCTTGCCGTCAACATTCTCGCCGGGGAATACCGCACGCCACATATTCGCCTGCTTCATGCACTCGATAATGTCGCGCTCGTTTGCGCCGTCGAAAACGGGAGTCATTATCTTCCAGCCGAGCTTACGGGCAGCAATACCGAGGTGAACCTCAAGAACCTGACCGATGTTCATACGGGAAGGAACGCCCAGCGGGTTAAGAACGATGTCAAGCGGAGTTCCGTCGGGAAGGAAGGGCATATCCTCGGGGGGAAGGATGCGTGAAACGACACCCTTGTTACCGTGGCGTCCTGCCATCTTATCACCTACGGAGATCTTTCTCTTCTGTGCGATATAAACGTGAACTACTTTATTTACGCCCGTAGGAAGCTCATCGCCCTGCTCGTGTGAGAACACACGAACGTCAACGACGATTCCCGACTCGCCGTGGGGCAGACGCAGAGAGGTGTCTCTGGTCTCGCGAGTCTTTTCACCGAAGATCGCGCGGAGCAGTCTTTCCTCGGCGGTGAGATCGGTCTCTCCCTTGGGAGTGATCTTACCTACAAGGATATCTCCTGCGTGTACCTCGGTACCCTTCTTTACGATACCGTTGGCATCAAGGTTGCGCAGCGCATCCTCACCAACGTTCTGTATCTCGCGGGTGATCTCCTCCGAGCCGAGCTTGGTGTCGCGCGCCTCGTGGGAGTATACCTCGATGTGAAGCGAGGTGTAAACGTCATTTCTGACAAGATTTTCATTAAGAAGGACCGCGTCCTCGTAGTTATAACCTTCCCAGGTCATAAATCCGATAAGAGCGTTCTTTCCGAGAGCTATCTCACCGTTCGACGTTGCGGGACCGTCGGCAATAACCTGTCCCTTTGCAACCTTCTCGCCAACCTTGACGATGGGGCGCTGGTTGCAGCAAGTACCCTGGTTGGTACGTTTGAACTTGATAAGCTCGTAAACGTCATGTCTGCCGTCCTCACAACGAACGACTATCTTTGCGGTCTCTACGTGCTCGACAACGCCCGCGTTTCTCGCAAGCACAACAACGCCGGAATCCATAGCGACCTTGTATTCCATACCTGTACCAACGATGGGGGAATCGGTGACCATAAGCGGAACTGCCTGCTTCTGCATGTTCGAACCCATGAGCGCACGGGAGTTATCGTCGTTCTCAAGGAAGGGGATCATTGCAGTAGCGGCGGAAACGACCATCTTAGGAGATATGTCCATGAAATCAATAGTGGACGAATCCACCTCGATGAACTCATTCTTATCTCTTGCCGTTACCTTGGAGTTTACGAATCTTCCTTCTTCATCAAGGGGCTCGTTCGCCTGAGCGATGATATAATTATCTTCCTCGTCAGCGGTCATATAAACGACTTCATCAGTCACCTTGCCAGTAGCGCGGTCTACCTTGCGATAAGGAGCCTCGATAAAGCCGTACTCGCTGATACGCGCGTAGGTGGCAAGATAGGAGATAAGACCGATGTTAGGACCTTCGGGCGTCTCGATGGGACACATTCTGCCGTAGTGGGTATAGTGTACGTCACGAACGTCAAAGGATGCACGGTCACGGGAAAGACCGCCGGGACCGAGCGCGGACAGACGGCGCTTGTGCGTAAGCTCTGCCAAGGGGTTGGACTGATCCATGAACTGCGAGAGCTGGGATGAACCGAAGAACTCACGGATAACGGTAGCTACGGGGCGGATATTGATAAGTGCCTGAGGTGTAAGCTTTTCGCTGTCCTGAGTGGTCATACGCTCGCGGATTATCTTATCCATACGGGAGAAACCGATGCGCATCTGGTTCTGGAGCTGTTCGCCCACGGAACGGATACGGCGATTTCCGAGATGGTCTATATCGTCAACACTGCCCACGTCGTTCGCAAGAGTGAACAGATAGTTAATGGTAGCAAATATATCGTCACGGGTAATGTGCTTGGGACAAAGCTCGGTAATACGGCTCTTGACAGCCGCCTTTACTGCATCCATATCGCCGCCGCACTCTTCCATAATGGAAAGAAGAACGGAAGTGCGAACCTTCTCGCGCACACCGCAATCTGTAAGATCGTCACCAATGATCTTCTCGGGCCAGCAAGTATTGTTGGAGAATACCTTGAGAGTATCGCCGTTATCAAGCGTAAGCATAACCTCATTAACAGCGGCATATTCTACCTGCATAGCGTCATCAAAGCTGAGAACGTGACCCGCCTCAAACAGCACCTCGCCCGTGATGGGGCTTACGATGTCGTTAGCTATGCGGTGATTCTTGATTCTTGAGGCGATGGAGAGCTTTTTATCGTACTTATAGCGTCCAACGGGAGCAATATCGTATCTCTTTGCATCAAAGAAGAAATTGTTGAGAAGCGTGAGTGCGGCATCTGTCTGAACAGGCTCGCCGGGGCGGAGCTTGCGGTAGATCTCGCGCAGAGATTCGATAGCCGCACCCGAATTCTTGCCAAGCGCCAGAGACTCGGACTCATCCTTTTCGAGCGTTGCACGCAGATATACGCTGTCGCCGAACATTTCCACCATGTCATCGGCAGAATTGATGGATGACTCCATAAGACCTGTTTCGGGATTTATGGAAATTCCGAGAGCACGGATGAACATGGTCAGAGGGAGCTTGCGGTTTTTATCTATACGCACCCAGATAACGTTGTTGCTGTCCACCTCGTACTCAAGCCATGCACCGCGATAAGGGATGATGGTAGCGGTAAAGGTCTTTTTACCTGCCTTATCTATATCAGAAGCATAGTACATTCCGGGAGAACGGATGATCTGGGAAACAATAACACGCTCCGCTCCGTTGATAACGAAAGTACCCTTCTCTGTCATTATGGGGAAGTCACCCATATAGATGTCAGTCTGCTTGACCTCGCCCGTCAGCTTGTTGGTAAGGCGGACGTTGACCTTGAGAGGCGCGGCGTAGTTAACGTCTCTCTCCTTGCACTCCTCAACGGGATACTTGGGCTTTGAATCTATCGAAAAAGAAATAAATTCGATAGAAAGGTTACCCGAAAAATCCACAATGGGAGACACGTCACGGAGAACCTCCATAAGTCCTTCCTCGAGAAACCACTTAAACGACTTGGTTTGGATCTCGATCAAATTAGGGATCTCCAGGGTGGTGCGAGTTTTGGAAAAGCTCTTTCGCAGATTCTTTCCGAGCATCTGATCTGTAACTTTCACCATTGATACAATCACTCCATTCAAGTATTTTTCCACTTCAAAAATGCTTAAATTTTTTGTAAACTTTCTGTAAATTCGTCTGTTTTTGAAACTTTTTTTCAACTTTTTCGACGACTTTTTTTCAGCAAAATTTAATTTTTAGGCATATTGAGGGATTATAATTCAGCTTAATATTATATCACCCGTCTTTAAAATTGTCAATACTTTTTAAAAATTTTTTATTTTTTATTTTCAACGTATAGATTCACGCCAAAAGTGCATAAAATCATCTATACGTAATATATGTAGGAGTAAAAAATGAATAACGAGAAAAAAGGCTTTGATTGGGGACGTTCGGCGGCGATCTTGATATGCCTTGCCTTTGCCGCGGCGGCGGCATATCTGTTCTTTAAATATCTGCTCTCAATTCTCCTCCCTTTCGCGGTAGGAGCATTGATTGCGGCGGCGGTATCGCCTCTTGCAAAAAAAATATCCGAGCGTAGCAGGATCTCACACCGTGCGGCGACCGCAGTCCTTGTGTTTTTACTGCTCGTTACGGTTTTTCTCTGCGTTGGGCTTACGGCAAAGCGCTTAATATGCGAGCTTGGCGAGCTTGCGGCAGGAATCGGAGAGGACGGAGATCCGATAAGCCGTTTTATCGGAGACGTAGCCGCATTTATAAACGGTCTCGGTGAAAAGCTCTCCACCGCACTTCGCACAGATGCCATGCGCCGCATATCCGCCGACAGTATAGACGCGTTTCTTTCGGGAATCGTCCAAAACACTGCCGATGCTATCAGCGCATTTCTCTCAAATACGGTATCTTCCGTCGCATCGTCGCTCCCGAAAACACTTTTTGCCGTAGCCGTAACTGTAATTTCCGCTTTTTACTTTGCCCTCGACCGAGAAAAAATTTCCGCCGCCTTTTTCAGCATTATGCCCGAAAGATCCAGAGGATTTTTGCGCGGAATGAAAAAAGAAGCCGCGCAGACAGCGGGTCGCTATCTGCGCGCATTTTCTTTACTTTTGCTAATAATGTTCTTGGTTCTGTTTGTGGGGCTTACCATCATCGGCGCTGAATATGCGCTGCTTCTCGCCGCCATCACCGCTATCGTTGACATATTGCCCGTGCTGGGTGTCGGAACGGTCCTTGTGCCGTGGTCGGTCATTTCCTATATATCGGGGGATATCAGCCGCGGAACGGCAATTCTGATCTTATACGTCGCGGTAATAATACTGCGCCAATTTATAGAGCCTAAAATAATAGGCAAGAGCCTCGGCATTCACCCATTGCTATCTCTATTCTCCATGTACGTAGGCTTGAGAGTTTTCGGCGTGATAGGAATCATTCTCGCCCCTGCGCTCGTTGCAGGACTGCGCACGCTGAAAGATGCAGGGCTTTCGGGCGATGATATCAGTCAGACGCCCTAACGCCAAATGCTTTTATACTGACGGCGACAATGCCAATGCCCAAGCACACGGCGCGAAATGCCCCGATAGTACCGTTAACAACGGCACCGACAAAAAAGTAGAACACCACTGCAATGGCGATGGCAAGGAGCGCGCGCAGCGCGGTTCTGAATGCGGCGTTCTCAAAAAGCGTGATCAGCGCCTCACACAAGCTGAGCAAGAACGCCACAAAAACTGATGGGCGGCTCGCCTTCTTCTCTCTTCTGCCGCAGTCGGCTCTGTTATATATATTGTAGTTATTTATGCAGTTGTTCATCGCATACCTCCTAAAATTCCGTTTTCGGAAACTTTCTGTCATTATAATATCACATCCGCAAGCGTTTGTCAATATATTTTTTCAAATTTCGGAAAAATTTTTATTTTTCTATTTACAAATCGGAAAAAGTGTGCTATAATAATTTCAGAAAATGAAAGTGAGGTATCGGCATGGGCCCCGATTACGTAGAACGTATAAAAGAAATAAAAAATGAAAGAAAGATGACAAACGAAGCGTTGTCCAAGACGAGCGGGATCCCCCTCGGAACGCTCAGTAAGCTGCTTGCGGGAATATCGGACTCGGTCAAGCTGTCGAACATCGTTGCCATCTGCGACGCCCTTGACTGCTCGCTCGATTACATTGTCAGCGGCATTCCCGAGAATACAAACAACTTCACCCTCGAGGGCGACGAAATACGCCTTGTCGAGGAATACCGCCGCCTTGACTCTCACGGCAAGGAACTTGTCATGATGGTCGCGGGGAAAGAGCGCGAGCGCGTTTCACGCGTTGAATACTCCCCCGCCCCCTCTGCTGCACCGCGCCGCGAAAGTGCGATCATCACCGCCCCAATCACGCGCCGTTACCGCGACTCGGGAGCATTCGCCTCAAAGCTTGAGATCGACCTTTACGACCTGCCCGTATCTGCAGGCACGGGTGAGTATCTTGACAGCGCAAACGCGGAAAAGATCAGCGTAAGCCGTACCCCCGCAACCGAAGGAGCGGACTTTGCCTTGCGCATCAGCGGCAACAGTATGGAGCCGAAATATCACAACGGTGACATTCTGCTGATCGAAACGGCGGACTCCGTTGAAGTTGGCGAGCTTGGAATCTTCATTCTTGACGGCGACGGATATTTCAAGATATACGGCGGTGACTGCCTAATATCCCTCAATCCCGAATACGGCAAAATAATGCTGAAGGACTTCGACGAAGTCGCCTGCATCGGCAAGGTCAGAGGAAAGCTGAAAAAAAGATAAACTGTGCAAAAATAACTGTTGGCGTATCTGCTTTATCGCAGGTACGCCAATTTAACATTTCAGCGTTTTTCGTCAAGACAATCAAAAACGGATATGATATAATGCTATCACAAGCAGAATACAGCCGCTTATTTATCCGTTTGGGGAGGTAAAAATGGAAAACAGAGATTTGATAAAAAATGCTGTAAAGTATATCAACAACTTGGGATCTGGTGTTACCACGCTCGATGACGTAGCGAAAAACGCAGGATTTTCCACAGACTATTTTAATCGCATATTTCGAAGCCACACAGGATTTAACGTTATGGAATACGTGAAATTCCGAAAATTGAATCGCGCGGCTTGTATGCTTCGCTCGTCTCCAACACAAGATATTTTATCTATTGCCTTGGAGTCCGGATATGAAAGCCATGAAGGCTTTACGCGTGCATTTAAAGCGCAATACGGTAAAACTCCAAGCGAATATCGCGAAAAAATGAAGGACAAGCCGATCGCTTGGGCTGACAAAGAGCTAAACGCTACCGCAACCGCTGAATTTCGCCACGTTCTTCCCGACTTTTTTGAAATAGGCGCGGACGAGGTAATTGATTGGCTTCTCGAAAAAGACGCCAAGCGCTACGGATATACAGCCCTTACCATCGCAACAAACGGCTCGAAAATCGTATCTGACAAAAATTCTTTTGAAAACGGATTTGTCACGATAGATAATTTTTTTGAAAATCCTAATTTAACACTTGTTCTTGAAGATTTGAACGATCTTCGGAATTACATTGACAAGCTCTTGCTTTTTAAACCCGAAAACATCGATTGTATATTCCATAAGGACGTATCTTTCGCGGACGTAAAAGCGGCACTTGAAGGTATTAAATTCAAAAACATAAAAGAGAAAAACGAAACAATGTATTTCGGAGACCCCTTCGTTCTGCCCGAGGATGCACAAGAATATGATATCCACCTATTGGAAGCGCAAGATCTGGATGCAGTCGATGAATTCATTTCCAAATATCCAAATGAAGTATTTAAAAAGTCTGGGGGATACGGTCTTAAAAATTTTCTGAAACACCCCCTTGAACAGAGACCTCTTTTACAGCCATTTGGCGTTTTCGACGGCAAAAAGCTACTTGCGATATCTTATGACGCTCCTGAAAACGTTCACGGATTTTGCCTGAATAACTGTGTTCATACCCCTAATTTGCAAAACACTCCAAATGATGCGCTCAAATATCTTTATCTTACGGCTACAAATGCAGCTATAGAAAAAGGATATATTCCATTTGAAGATGCTCAATTTGATGAATACGCAAAAGAGCACGGAGGCTTTGATGCGTTTGAATTGGGATTCGAAAAAGTAAATACTGTGTATTCCATATACTTTAATTAACTGTCAATAAATTATATGCCGTTTTATGCGGCCTACCTTACAGAAAAAAAGTGGCTTTTTGGCGTACCTGCGATAAAGCAGGTGCGCCTTTTATACGTTCCGTTGATATTTTCAACCGAAATTAAACAATGCCGTTATTGAATAACGCTGAATATGTGATATAATATAATCAGAACAGGCGCTTGTCACTTTATATCTTGGAGGAAAATATGGAACTTAAAATTAGCGAAAATTTAAGAAAATTACGTAAAGAGCGCGGCAACACGCAAGACGATCTCGCGAATCATCTTGGTATTTCTGTGCAGGCAGTATCTAAATGGGAGCGTGGCGATGGCTTTCCTGATATTACGCTTCTTCCGTATCTCGCATCCTATTACGAAGTAACGGTAGACGATATTTTGGGGTGCAATTCTATTAGAAAGCAAGGCGACATCGAATCATTTAAAGCTCAGGCACAAGTACTGATCAATAAAGGAAAACGTAGAGAAAGACTTGCGCTTTGCCGAGAAATGCAAAAGAAATATCCGAATGATGAAACAGTTCTGTTTGAACTGATGTACGATTTGGATGCAGTAGATTTTAAATCAAATAGTGATGAAATCATTTCTATTGCTACAAAACTTTTGAAAAGCGATTCGATTGATATTCGCTATGGTGCCATTCAAATGTTGGCATTCACTTATTCAAAATTGGGCAATGACGAAAAGGCAATAGAATATGCAAAAATGATACCATGCAACAGAGATTTGCTTTCCTCTGTACTAAAGGGAAAGGATTTGGTGGAGCATTGTCGTTGGTATTTTTGGAATGTATGCGATACTATGCTTAGACTCTCTCACAATATGATCCAGTGCCGGGAAGCTGGATATACCGCAGAGGAGCGGCACTCTATAAGAGAAACATTGTATAAATTTTATCATTTAATCTTCTCGGATGGTGATTTCGGATTTTTCGAAAATCGTCTTGGAAGGCTTTGTCGTGATATGGCAATCAGTTCGTCAGAAATGGGCAAGATAGATCAAGCCTTTGATGAGCTCGACAAGATGTGTGAGCATATGGAAAAATATCAGAAATTCACGAATATCGAACATACATCTCTTTTGGTTCGTGGATTGAAATATGATTCTTCACAGAGCGGCAGTAGTGACGAATATAGTATGGCTTACGGTTTCCTTTGTTCCTTGGATGAAAATCCTCGGTTTAAGTGTCTTCATACAGATGATAGATTGAAAATAATAAAAAACAGGTTGCAAGCTTTGGGATGATTTTCTGCCCCGCCTCGCGCGGGGCTTCGCTTTTGTGTCTACAAAAGCAGTGCTTGTCAGGAAAATTGACGGACTTTCAGGACGCACAAACCAAAGGCTCCCTTTACACAAGGGAGGCTCATTACCGCCCGACAGTACACCTAAAAGGTGTAACACACTATACCTTGCAAACCAAGGCGTGTGAAAAGGAGTACGAACGAACTGTTCGTACTCCTTTTGCTTTTTCGGCAAGTCAAAACCTGCTTTATGGAAAGCACCCCTTCAGCCACTTTTTTATTTCCTTATATTATTTACATACCCTTCAAGCTCCGCTTGGGTGATGCTCTCGCCGCCGAGGGCAAGGGCGCAGCGGATGCCGCCCGCTATCTGCGGTAGGCTCGGTGTGATGAAATTCGCGTGAAGATGCGACGTCGCCGCCGCTATCATCTCGCCAAGTCCGCTATAGCGGATAAGTCCGCCGCTTAATATGCAATCAAAGCCGTCGCCGAGCTTCTCGGCGGCGCACGAAAGCATCTCCGAAACGCCGAGAACGGACTCCGAAATAAGCGCGCGCGCCTCGGCATCTCCCTTTTCCGCTTCCTCGATAACGTAGGGCGCAAAGCCCGCAATGTAGGTCTTGCCGCCCGCGTAGACCTTGGCTATCGCCTCGGTAACGTCGCACTCAAGATATCTGCGAGCCGCATCAAGCAAAGTAGTCTTTCCTATCCTGCCGTCGCGCGAGCGAAGCGCGGCGAGAAGCCCCGCGCGTCCGATGGCAAAGCCGCCGCCCTCCGCGCCGTCAAGCAGATATCCCCAGCCGCCTACGCGGTGAAGCTCGCCGTCCTTTTTTATAAAGCACACACTTCCCGTTCCGCAAATGAGAGCGGCGCAATTCTCGCGCTCCACAAGCCCAAAGAGGTTGTAAATATCGCTCTTTACGCTCACCGCACCGCCGATGGAGGCACGAAGCGCACGCTCAAACCGCTCCTCCCTGCCTATCACACCCGAAATTCCCGCAAACAGATATATCTCGTCCGCGCCGTTCCTTCCGCGTGCCTCGGCGGCAAGCTCTGCCGCCATTTTACAAACAAGAGATATCGCCGCATCCTCACCGATATCGTGGGGGTTCGATGCCGTGTCCATTTTGTGCGCAAGCACGCCGCCGCGAGCAAGGGCTACGCCCTCGGTCGACGTTCCGCCGCCGTCTATGGCAATAAATATCTTACTCATTTTCTTATCCGTCCGTCAAATCCTCAAAATTCACAACGCTTCTGCCCGCATTTACGCCATCGAGTATAAGTCCGCGGTCTGCGTACTCAAGCTCACCCGATTGATTATCGTATGGATCGGCGCGCATAAAGCGTTTGGGCGGATCGAATGCCGCCTGAAATTCCGTGCAATTTACCTCGCGCATCGTGTCGATATTGCCGAAATAATGCTCCCACAGCTCAAAATCGCCGTTTCGGTACGCGCCCTCGCCTGCCGAAAGGTCTGCGTAGAGCCAACCGTACGGCGCAATATAAAATTGCGCCCAATCGTGCGAGGATATAGCATCCGGGCGCACGTTGCTACCCGACTGCCAACGGGCAGGCACGCCCATCGCGCGGCAAAGCGTAATGAATGTCAGCGCCATCGCACCGCAGTCGCCGCGCCCTTGCAGGAGAACGAACTCGGGAATGTTTTCAATACATAGATACGGGCGAAGCAATGAATACACCGTTTTTGTGGTCACGTAGTCGTAAGCTCGGCGTGCCAGCACAAGCGGATTTTTTTCATTTCCGCGTATCTCGTCGGCAAGTTCTCGGATATACGGCGTAAAGCGGATGTGCGGATACTGCTCGCCCGTATAAAAACTTGGCTGCTCCGCGCTTACGGTATTTTCCTGCGCCTTGACGTAATTCACCCTAAACGTGTAGGAAAATTCGACCTCGTATTTTTCTCCCGCGCGGCATTCCGTCTCGATAAAGGCGGTGCGGTGCGGCGACGAGGAGATATACACAGGGTGCGAGGAATGATGCAAAACAATATCGCTCTGCTCGGGACACTCGCATGGGAACGGAAGATGGACGCACAACACCTCGCCTTCGCGCACCTCGCGCTCGGCGGGAGCTATCCACTCGCGCACGGTATATCGCACGGCACGAAAGCCGTGCTTTTTCATTATCGGAATACACTCGGCGCGCCATTTATCGCGCGTGTATGCGGGCGTTTCGCCCCCTGCAAGGGATGCAAGATATCGCCATTTGCGCGAAGTAACGCTTCTCACAGCGGAGCGTTGAAAGTATTTTTCACCGCCGCGAAGGATATAGTCAGCATAGCCCTCGTCAACGATGGCGCAAAGCGCCTCGGCGGTGCAGTGCGGATATTTTTCCTGCACCCTGCGCAAAAGCTCCTCCTCGGTCATACGATAATCCCTTTGCATCTGCCCCGAAATAACGTATTCTATTTCAAGGCGGCGGCGCATAGCCGTGGGGAGTTCCTCTTTTTTCAGATATTCGGCAACCATTCGCTGCTCCGATGCGAAATCCGCGCTGTACTTATAATGCTTTATCTCGTCGGGAAGCTCCACGGCAAGATATTTTATATCTTCTTCATTAAATCGCATTTTGCCCTCTTTCGGGAAAATGAGGTGAGTCAAATGCGAAACGCATTTAATACTCACCTCACCCCTTTTTTATTTGTTAGGTCTCGGGGAGTTTTTCGATAATGACGCTTTCAATGCGCCTCTCCTCGACCTTTTCGACTTTTATGTTAAGTCCGTAGCAGCTCACCTCGAAGGTCGAGCCGTCCTCAGGAATTTCAGAAAGCTCGGACAGTATCATTCCCGCAAGGGTGTCGAACTCCGCTTCATCGGGAAGGCTGATACCCAATTCCCCACCGAGAGCGTCTATCTCAAGCGAGCCATCTGCCCGCCATTTTCCATCGCCAAGGCTTTCTATCTTTGCTTCCTCTTCCTCTTTTTCCTCGTTGTCATATTCGTCATAGATATTACCCATAATCTCCTCAACGAGATCCTCAAGGGTGACAATTCCCGACACCGCGCCGTATTCGTCAACCGTTATGGCAAGATGGCGCTGGCTTTTCTGCATCTCGCAGAAAAGCGTGTCGCATTTCACCGTTTCGGGAACAAAGTACGCAGGACGCAAAAGCTCCGCAAGGGGTCTGTTTGCGCCGTCACCAAGCCGATCGAGGAAAAAATCCTTGGCGTAGAGAACGCCGACGATATCGTTGATATTTTCGCCGCATACGGGATATCGTGAGTATGCGCTTGAGCGCAGTATCGAAACTATCTGCGCATCATCCATATCTGCCCCTATGCACACAACGTCAATCGCGTGTGTCATAACGTCTCGTGCGGCGCTGTTGTCAAACTCGAAGATATTGTCTATCATCTCGCTCGCCATAGCGTCGATAGCACCGCTTTCCTCGCCCGCGTCCACGAGAAGGCGTATTTCATCCTCTGTCACACTCTCCTCTTGAGAATTCGGTTTGATGCCGAAAAGCCTGAGAATTGCATTAGTGGATTTGGTGAGAAACCAGATAATGGGCTTTGTTATCACCTTAAATCCCGACACCACGGGAGATGTGATACGCGCCACTTTTTCGGGTGAATGCATAGCCACGCGCTTGGGAACAAGCTCACCAAGCACAAGGGTGAAGTATGAAAGTATGAGCGTTATCACTATTACGGACAGAGCATCCACCGTTTCGGCGTGTGAGGCGGCAAACGAAGATATGCCGCACAGCCATCCTACAAGTCTGTCCGAGAAGTTCTCGGCGGCAAACGCCGAACCAAGAAAGCCCGCAAGAGTGATAGCTATCTGAATTGCGGAAAGAAAAGCCGTGGGTTCTTCGGCAAGCTTCAAAAGCTTTGCCGCTTTCTTGTCCCCATCTTCAGCCTTCTTTTTGAGCAAAGTTGTGTTCAGGGAAACTACAGACATCTCTGCTGATGCAAAAAAAGCATTAACGCCTATAAGAGCGATCTGTAACAACAATTGGCCCCCTAAGCCATCTGCCATGTTTATATCCTAACCTTTCTGTAATCGTCAATTAAATTTGCTTGCAACATCATAAATAGTAATGTTGGCAATAGATGAATATCTATATCCTTCATGAATATAAGAAACGCTATCCTTGAATAAAACGCCGTCTCCTTTTTCACGGTCATACGCGGCGGCATCAAAAATACGGAACTCAAGTTTTGTGGAAACTGTCTGCTCGGGGTTGATGCACTCGCCAAACACCACATAATGCGTCCTGCCGGAACGCTTAAAAAGAACCACAACACCCTGCGGATGCTTGTCAAGAAGATCCTTTATTTTCTTTCTTGACGAGGTATATGATTTGCGGTAATCTATCTTTTCACCGTCAACGGTGAACTTGGATGCCACTGCTGACCAGTGCATATATATGGGATTTCCGGACATAGACTTTGATGTGGAATCAACACCGTAGTTTCCGCTATTCGCAAGGGCAACGGTATACGGATCAGCCAAAAGCAGATCGCGCTGTCCCGTTCGCAGATCATAGCCTGTGGTTTTCACAGCTCCCATATTGTTTAGAACCATAGCAACCGATGACAGCGCACAACCGCTGTCCATCCAACTGCTGTAGCCCGGCGATTTTTTCATATCCCACGCAAAGCGCCTTTTGGAAAAATAAACCTTTTCCAGCTCTCTGGCGCCCCAATCACTCGTGTACATATTCGTCTGGCTGTACCAAGTGAATGCATCCTTATCCACCACGGTAACCTCAAACGAGACACTTGCCTTTCCAACAGATGCCGTAACGGTAGCAACTCCCTCTCCGAGGGCGCACCATACACCGTCCGCTCCCAGCATAATAACGCTCTCGTCAGATGAGGTCCAAACTATGTCGGACGTAACCATATTATATGGATACTTTCTTGCGTAGAATTTGCCCGTCGAATACAGCTTGACCTTTGTTTTTTCATAGGCTGCGGTCAAATATTCCGTAGGCACGCGCTCAAACACCCACATTTGCGCTTCATCGCCTTGCGACAAGTCGGCTATATGAACACAATTATCGGAATAATATGTTTTTTTGTCTGTAAGTGCGAGAACCGCCGTATAATTATCCCCCCCTGCGGGAGCTATCGTAAACGCTCCGTTATCGAGAAGAGAAATGTCAAAATAAGTATAATTAATATCCTCTTGTTTTTGAGTCTTAACGATATAATTTCCAACAGCAGTGCCTGTTTTCCATGAAAGCGAATACTGTCCGCTTTCATTTTGCGGGGCTAAAATGTAGCTTCCGTTTTCCGTCTTTCTTACGTATACGCACTGTCCTTCGTTTTTCTCGTCAAGTTTAGAGCCACAGAGCTTTTCCTTTCCCTTGGAATTATATTTATACGTTTCAAGGTACAACCCCGAGGCGAGGTTTCTTATGCGGTATACTCCGTCAGTCAGCTCGCTGCTTACAATTTCCGCAATGGGATCGGGGGAATCCTCCTGCCCCTGTGCAGAAACAGCAAACGCTATCGGCAACAAGAGTGCTATTGCCAGTATAGCAGTCAACACTCTTTTTGTCAGTGTTTTTTTTGAATCCATGTATTATTTTTGCCCGCAGGCTTCCTTTTTCAGATTTTCGCTTTCTTTATGCGGCGGCGCATACGTCTGAGGTCGGACAGCATCTTAAAGGTATCTCGGATTATATTTACCTTTGATTCACCGTGCACAAGCACTTTTACGGGCATCTCATAAATTTTCAACCCCAACTTATCCGCCCACAGTATAGCCTCGAAATCAAACGCAAACCGATCGACCTCGCATCTTGGGAATATCTTCTGTACCGCGTCATGGGAAAATCCCTTGCATCCGCACTGCGAGTCGCTGAGCTTAAATCCGCCAACGATGCACAAAAGCTTGATATATACCTTTGAAGCTATTCGGCGCAGAAGTGTATATTCGGAGTAACCATCCTTTGACAGATTGCGCGAGCCTATTACAAGCGAAGCATCGCCGTGCGAGGAAAACTCCTCCCACATACGCTTGATGACCTCTGTGCCGTAGGCAAGGTCGGCATCGGTAAACATAGCAAGTTCTCCCTGCGATGCAAGAAGCGCGGTACGTACCGCACAGCCCTTACCTCTGTTTTCGGGATATCCGACAACTCGAACGGCAGGAAGCCCAAGACCGCGCACTATATCACCGCAACCGTCGGTACTGCCGTCATCAGCATAAATTATCTCATACTCTCTTTCCCCCTCGGGAGAAACAAAGACAGATTCCATATAGTCACTTAACTTTTTTGCGTTTTCTGCAATGACCGAGGATTCATTATACATTGGTATACATACTGAAATTTTCATGTCTGTTTCCTTACATATATCATTTTTGGCTGTAAATATAAAATTCCACGTCGATCTCCGTGGTGAGATGTTCAAGAGCCTCAAGACGTGCAAAAGCCTCGGCAGACGTACGAAACCTATACGGCGTCATACCGAAAAGCCGCATTATATCGAGATTGCCGTCGATGGATATATCATAACGCACTCTTCTCTTTTCAAGCAATTCCATATCAGTCGGAAGATCGGCACGGGCATCGTTAAGATACACGTCCCCGTAAACAGACCGTTTAAGTCCGAGAAGATGCTCGGGTGCGGCACCGCCAACAACAAATATTCCGCCGTTTTTCAGCGTTCTTTGCGCCTCGCTCTCGCTTATGGGCGAAAACATGGATAGCATTCCGTCCGCCGCTCCGTCTCTGACGGGAAGCTCGAAAACCGATGCAACGCAATAAAAGGAATTGCCGCCTCCGCGCGCACGCCGCCTTTTTGATGCTCGGTCAACCGCCTGCTTTGATAGGTCTGCGCCAAAAAGACTGACTCCGTCAATATCGGATGCTATCCTTTCGGAATAATATCCCTCGCCGCAACCCGAATCAATAACAAAAGCAGGCGTGGGAAGATATTTTTCAAATATATTGCAGATCTCATCGGCAAGCGGAGCATAGTAACCCGCATCGAGCCATGCCGTGCGAGCCGCTACCGCATCCTTCGGATCTCCTCCGCCTCCCTGCCGTCTGCCCGAGAGATCGGCATATCCCGAGGCGGCAAGGTCGAAGCAATGTCTCTTTTTCTCACCGCGGCAGAAAAGACTGCCGCCTACACGTTCAAGCTCCGCCCCGCAAAGAGGGCAGACGATATTATCAAGCAACGTCATCTTTCAACATTTACAAGCTTTGCCTGTATTGCGTATCTGTAATTTTTCTCACCATTTACGCAAGTGGACAGCGTGAGTATAGTATCGTCGGCATTAAATTCTATGCCTTCCTTTTTGTAAAGTGACTTTTCCGCCGCATTATAGCAAAAATCGACGAAAGCCTCGTCACTTGCAAAGCTGGTGGCATAGTAACGGATCTTGACATGTGATTTATACACGGCAAACACCTCAAAGGTGTATATACCGTCAAGCGTTGCAAGCTCCACCGTGGTATTCATAAAGAAATCTTCCTTGAGGAATTTATCAAGCTGATGGAACATTGCGCCGTTTTTAAAGTTGTGTCCATAAAGCACGAGGTTCCGGTTTTCCGTAACCTTTGGGTGGTTTGTGCAATCGGCAAATATCGTTCCGGCGTTAAGAACCTGATGATTAAAACCGTGGTCAAGATAATAGTCGTTGTCATTCGTCTGAACAACGGGGTAGCTTATGACCGTTCCTTTTATAGTTATATATCCTATAAGGTCGCTGTTCTGGGTACGCAATGACTCAAGGTACACCTTGATGCGTTGGAATTTCAAGCTGGTGATCGGCGCTTCACCCGAGGCATCGGGCGGCGCTTGCACTCCGTTCTCTTTGATGTCATCATAGTTCTGCATGGGGTTATCTATCGCAAGCGAAGAAAGCCATCCTACTTTACCGTACTTATCTCCCTGCATTGCTTGCTCAAAGCCCATCGCTATACCGGAATAAGCATCGTCCGACATACGGTATTGATCCATGATACCGACAAGCTCACGAACGCAGTAAGAAAAAACACCAAGACAGATGATGACGGCAATCACTCTGATAGCAAGATCCATTACGTTCTTTTTCTTCTTTTTTATAGGACGGTCAGGCGCGATCTCTCCCGCCGTGATACCGCCAAGAGAATTCAAAAAAACCGCCGCGTCCGCGCGATTCTCCTCGGCGTTAAAAGGAGCGCCGCCAAGATGCTCATTTTGTGCTTCGTTATTTTGCATATTTCTATCCATAGGCAACCCCTTTCTTGTAATTCAGCATTATTTGTCATAATATTATATAATATTTTAGGAAAAAATACAAGTGTTATTTTATTTTATTGACTTATTGTTCAAAAAAAGTTCACTATAGAGTGGGGTAAAATGCAAAAAAGTGGCAAAAGCCACTTTTTTGCATTTTATTCGACAGTATCAAGCTCAAACCAGAACACAGAACCCGCTCCGAGCTTGCTTTCGACACCAAAAGCGGCACCGTGGCGAACAAGCGCCGTTTTGACGATAGAAAGCCCCAGTCCGCTGCCGACAGCCGCGCGGCGGTGTACCTTGTCAAGCTTATAATATCTATCCCAGATGTGTGGAATATGCTCGGGCGCGATCCCCTCTCCGCTATCTGCGACACTCATCCTTACCTTGCCGTTTTCAACGTGCTGACATACGGTGACCGTCTTGTTATCACCCGTGTAGTTAATAGCGTTGTTGATAAGATTATATAAAACTTGAGTTATCATAGTTTCGTCGGCAAAAACGTACGCATCGCAATCAGCCTCAAAATTGATAACGTAACCCTCGTGAGCGATAAGGGCGGAATATCTCGACAGCACGTTGTGAGTAGTAGACGTGAGCGATATTCGGCTCTTTTGCGGCAGAACACCGTCCTTATCTATCTTGGAAATATCAAGCATATCGCTGACAAGCGATCCAAGGCTCTTTGCCTCGTCTATTATGACCTGAAGATTCTCGGGCGTGTTCTCCCCGGGGATATCGCGCATCATCTCGGCGTATCCCGTTATCATGGTAAGCGGTGTGCGCAGATCGTGCGACACGTTTGCTATAAGCTCACGCCGTTGAGTATCTGATTTCGATATCTCCTCTGCCGCGAAATTCAAGGTTTTTGCAAGCTCGCGCGTTTCGCGATGTCCCTCTTCCGCGAAATCAGCACTGTAATCACCGTCTGCAAGTTTTTTTGCAGATTCATTCATCCTTACTATGGGGGATGAAATGCTCTTTGAAACTATCAGCGCAAAGATCGCGGCAAAAATTATTCCCGCGGCGGCTATCCACCAAAACTGAAGGCCGAGAGTGTCCACAGTTGAGGTCATAGGCGTAAATTTGCTGTTCAGGAAAATAGCAAATTTCTCGCCGTGTGCTCCATTTGCCGTCTTTACGAAAAGACTGCTCACACTCTCTTTATCGACGTGCGGCTTGATTTCCTTTCCCTTTTGGGCAGGCTTTGGGGGTTCAGCGCCATTGGCGTTAAAATCATGCCCCTCACCGAACGGCTCGGTGCGTTCCATGCTGAATTGCGTTTTCCACTCTCCGCCGTTTTCAACGGCGTTCTGATAGTATTGCGCCAGCTTTTCAAGCGGAAGATGGTGCAGTAAGCACGCGGGATCAGCCTTAACGCTTACCGATTCCTCAGCAAGAGTTGAGCCGGTTACGCTGAATATGCGGACGCATATCCCGTACTCACTTCCAAGCAGTGCGGCGGTTTCCTCGAAATCTCCCGTCGCAACAGCATCCGCAAGCGAGTCCGCCGCATAGTCCAGCTCTCCGTGTTTAGTCCTTTCGTAGAACTTGTTCAGAAGCCCTATCTGAAATATCCACGTTATGCTCAACATAAGCACCGCAAAGGCAACGAAGCACAGTATCAGCTTGCCGCGTATGCCCATGCGCCTTTTGCTCATTTTATTTTTATCGCTCCTCATTTTTCCTCAAAGCGATAGCCTATGCCACGCAGAGTAACGATATACTCCGCATATCTGCCAAGCGACTTGCGCAAGAGCTTGATATGCGTATCAAGCGTACGTGCATCGCCGTAAAAATCATATCCCCAAACGTCGCATATCAGCTTTTCGCGGCTCAAAGCGATGTTGCGGTTATTGAGCATATAAAAGAACAGCTCATACTCCTTGGGCGACATTTCTATCCTTTCGCCGTCTATGTAAACTATTCTTGCGGTGAGGTCGGCGCGAAGAGCGCCGCCGTCAAGCTCGATTATATTATGCTCCTCTGCGGCCTTGTTCTGGCGCAGTGTGCGCTTCATCACAGCCTCAACTCTCATCATCAGCTCTTTGGGGGAGAAGGGCTTTACAACGTAATCGTCAACGCCTATGCTAAAGCCGTTTATTTTGTCGTACTCGTCAGCACGCGCGGAGAGCATGATTATCGGTACTTGCGAAAATTTGCGTATCTCGCGGCAAGCGGGAAATCCGGCAAGCTCGGGCATCATGATATCCATAATTACTATATCGAAATCATGCTCCCTGCAAAGGCTGACAGCACTCATACCGTCTGCCGCCTCGGCAACCGTATGACCTTCAAATTCCGCGTATTTTCTGACTATAGACCTTATCCTGACTTCGTCGTCAACCACGAGGATGTTATACATTTTATCCATTGAGATTTATTTTAAATTCTCGGGAACGGACTCCGTAAGCGTAACGCTGACGGTCATAGTCTTGCGGTCACGCACTAACATGACCTCTATCGTTTCGCCGATCTCGTGTTTTTCAATGATAGCCGTAACATCATCGCTATCCGTTACTTCAGTACCGTCCACAGAAAGGATCCTATCGCCGTATTTAATAGCATCCGTTTCGCTTTCCGCAACGTAAATACCTGCGTGGTTTGAGCGGAAATAGTAGTACGCGCTGAACGAGTCAAGCTCAAGAACGGTGATACCGATACTCGGTCTGCCCGTGACGTATCCGTTTTCCATAAGCTGGCTTGCGATATTGCGCACCGTATTTGCAGGGATGGCAAATCCAAGTCCCTCGATATTAGTTCCGGCAGACTTTGCATTTACCACGCCTACAAGCTCACCGTAGAGATTGAAAAGTCCGCCGCCCGAGTTACCGGGGTTTACTGCGGCATTGGTCTGGAGAAGCGTCATAGTGCCGCTACCCGATATCTTGACCTCGCGCTCAAGCGCACTTATAATACCGTTTGTAACAGTACCGCCAAGCTCGCCGAGGGGATTACCGATAGCAAGAACTTCCATACCGACAACGAGCTTTGTGCTGTCCTCGGCAAAAGCGGCAACGGTAAGCGCTCTGTCCGCAGGCTCTATCTTGATAACGGCAACATCCGTGCGGGAATCCGTACCAATAAGTGCGGCGGGATACTCCGTGCCGTCGGTAAGGCGTACGGTTATCTTTTCTGCGCCGTCCACAACGTGATTGTTTGTCACGATGTAACCCGTGGCTGTAATGATAACACCGCTTCCCGCGCCCTCTGTAACGTACTGCGGATAGTATCCGTTACTCTGCACGGTAGCCTCGGTGGTTATCTCAACCACGGAGTCCTTGACTTTTGCGGCGGCATCCGCGTAATTCATAAGCTCGCCGCGCTCTACGCTGATAGGAGCTTTTGTTTCACTTCCGCTCGGAACGCTTACAACAATATCGGCACTGCTGCCCTGAGAGGGTTGAGATGCGGGACTTTCCGGAGCCTCTGTGGTTTCAGCGTCGAAATAGCGGTCGGCAACATACGTTCCGACAAAGCCCGCCACTCCCGACAGCAACACGCAAAGGACGATGGAGAGAACCGTAAGAACTACCTTTTTCTTACCGCCCTTTTTCTTTGCGGGTACAGCTCCGACTGCAGCCGCGGGAGCCGAGGGAGTATATGAAGTACACCTGTAACCGCCGTCGGATTCGGGTGTATATGCAACGCCGTACGCTCCGCCGTTGTCACCGCGCTCAACGCTTTCATCATTTTGCGCATCCGCCGCGTTTTCCTTATTCTCAACAGGCTCTATATCTTCGGAGCTGTTTTTTACGTTTTCATCATCTAAATAACTCATGATCATACCTCCTTATGGTTTTACACTCTTATTATACATCAGTTTTGTGAAGATTTTTTGACGAAGTGAAAAAAAGTCTTTGAAATATAGTTTTTTCGACACAATGCTTTTTTGGCGCATTGTCGATGATAAAGCTTTATATTGAGCCGTTTGACGATTTTTAGAGTTTACACTAACATTTTTTTATGATATAATATTATAAACTGGAGTATTATAAGCTTCAAAACGATATTTAATAATATTTTTCATAGGCAGCGTACTTGTAAACCTAATGTATGAAAAGCATAAGAGATAAAAAAATAAGAGAGGGGCGCGAAATGGATAAGCTATCGGAATTGCTCATATCCGCAGGAGCGGCAGATGCCGCGTCTATTTGCATTTCTGAATGCAAAATAATAAATCCCAGACTCATCTCTCGCCTTGATTTTGAGGTTAAAAGCGTGTGCATGGGGATAATGCCCTACTACACCGTGCATTGTGATGCCGAAAGGACTGTTTCCGCATACGCCGTAGCACGCGATTATCATCTTGCGCAACGGGAGTTGGCTGAACGCTTGCTTTCAAATGCGCAAAAGCATTTTCCGCAACATCATTTCGCCTTTTACGGTGATCACTCCCCCATTGCCGAGGTCGATGCCGCCGCACGCGCAGGACTCGGAATTATCGGCAGACACGGATTGCTTATAACTCCGAAGTATTCCTCATTCGTTTTTATTTTCGGTGTTTTTACGGACGTGAGTGTTGAAAAACAAAACCGTGAGGTGCGCTATTGCGAGAATTGCGGTGCTTGCACGCGTGCCTGCCCGACACGTTTGAAAAACGGCGGAGAATGTCTCTCGTCAATAACGCAGAAAAAGGGCGTCCTCACAAACGAAGAACAGGCGTTGATGCTTGAACAGGGCACTCTTTGGGGATGCGATATATGCCAGAACGTCTGTCCGCACACGATACGGGCAAAGCGGTCAGGCACGCTTTACACCGACAGCGAATGGTTTAATTCAAATGCGATACCTTCACCCGACAAAAGCGTTGCAGAGAGTGACGAATTTTCAAGCAGGGCATATTCATGGCGCGGAAAAGAAGTATTTCTCCGAAATTTGAATATTTTTGATAACAAAACGCAATAACCCCAAAGGTGGTAAAATGCCAAAACCAATAAAGAAAACCTTTTTAGAGCGCGAGGAGATGCGCTTGCGTGCCGAGATAGAACGGAAGGAGCACCAGCTTGCCTCTTTGCGCTACACGGGACATAAGTCACCGTACAAGCGCGCCGCCGAAGCGGCGGCATCCCCGCGCAGATATGCAAAAAGCAATTATTTCTCCTTTATTTGGGCAGTAATAAAGGATACGACTCTCTACGGCTTTTGGGAAAGATTTTTAGCCGTTTTTCGCAGATTTCGACTGATATCCATAATATTGCGAGTAATAAGCTGGATATTTACCATAGTGCAAACGGGAACTGTGTTCGTCGTTTTCGCCGCCATCGCCATCATAGCTCTTCCCGCCCTCATCATTGGCGGAATAATCGCCCTTATAAGGGGAGCTATCCTTTTGGGACAAATAGGGGCGCGATTAAAAAACACCGATAACGAACGTTCGGCAGTAATATTTTTGCCCATGAATCTTCGCGGCACTTACTCCTGCGCCGCCGCCACCGCCGAGCATCTCGCAAGGCAGGGCTACACTGTTTTGGCAGTTACGCCGACTTTACACAAGCCGCCGCGATCATCCGATAACGTCTGTTTTGTCGGGCGGGGACTTTATTTCATTCTTAACAGAAAATATCTTAAAAACGCAAATGACAGAATCAATATCTATCTTTGACAGGAGAAAAAATGGTCAAACTGATTTACGGTGATACAGGAAGCGGAAAGAGCGAATACATTCTTTCCTGCCTTGAAAAAGATGCACGTGAGGGAGTTGAGGCTATGTTGATAGTCCCCGAGCAACAAACGGTTGCCGCGGAGCGCGAGCTTCTTGAACGCCTTCCCGCATCGGCACAGCTCAATATAGAGGTGCTGAATTTCTCCCGTCTTGCGAACCGCGTGTTTCGCAAGGCAGGGGGGCTTATATACAATTACGCAAGCGCGGGTCAACGCAATCTTATAATGTGGCGTGCGCTGTGCCAATGCGCCCCTCTGCTTACTGAATACTATGACAGAGCATCCACGGACCGTTCCCTGCCTTCAACCATGCTTTCAATAACGAAGGAACTTTCGGCATCGGGAATATCCCCCGAACAGCTTGAGCAATTTTGCGCGGAGCTGCCCGAATCGACTCTGCGCAGAAAGCTATCGGACATTTCAACGGTCAGCGCGGCTTACCGTCTACTGCTCTCGCAAAGCCACACCGACCCCGCAAGCGACCTTGACCGTCTGTGTCAGCTCCTTGATACCACGGCACGCTCCTTCTTTTCGGGAATGCACGTATACATGGACTCGTTTTACAGCCTTACAGGGCAGGAACACGCCGTCGTCAGGCGCATAATCAGCACGGCGCAGAGCTTCACGGCAACCGTTCCCCTGCCCTCCCCCACGTATCGCGGTATCGACACCGCCTCCATCAGAGATTATTCGGACAAGCTTCGCGCTGATGCCGCAGGATTCGGCGGTGATGTGGAAACTGTCACGCTTTGCGAAAATCACCGCGCCGCTACACCCACCTTAAAACTGCTCGCCCAAAAGCTCTGGCAAATGGATGAGGACATCACCCATGATAAAAACAGCGAGGATGACGGCAGTCTTGAGCTTTGGCAAGCGTCTGACGTTTATGATGAGGCTGAAGCGGCGGCGGCAAGGGTAAAAGCCCTACTTGAGGACGGTTACCGTTGCAAAGACATAACCGTTATCGCCCGTGACGCATCAAAATACCGCGGAATTCTCGACACCGCCTTTGACACGATGGGCGTTCCGTATTATTTTTCCGAAAAGCGCGACCTTTCCACAAGCCCGCTATCCCGACTCATCCTCTCCGCCCTGCGCATCAAGCAATTCGGGTGGAAACGCGAGGACGTTATCGCGCATCTGAAAACGGGAATGCTTGATATTTCCCCCAAAGATGCGGATCTGTTTGAGGAATACACGGCAAAATGGAGCATAAGCGGCAAAAAGCTCTCCGCCGAGGGCGAGTGGACCATGAATCCCGACGGTTATAACGCCTCGCTCTCTCCGCGCGGCGAGGAAAAGCTATCCGCCGCAAACAGAGTACATAGCTTTTTGCTTGAAAAGCTGAAAAAATATTTTGCTGAATTGAGCGCCGCCGAAAGCTGTGCCGAGCTTTGCCGCGCCACCCTCGCTTACATCGAGGATTCGGGCGCACCAAACAGGCTAAAGGAGCTTTCCATGCGCGAGCTTGCCGCCGCCAAGAACAGAGAAGCCGCCGAGACCGCGAGAACGTATGATGCGTTTCTCACGGTGCTGGACGAGCTGTGCGAGTGCTTTGGAGACGGTAAGAAACCCGAAATATCCGAGTTTGCCTTTGCGCTGAACACTCTTCTTGAGGAAACCCAAATGGGAAGCATCCCCACATCAAGCGACGAGGTAAGCGTCGGAAGCGCAAATATGATACGCGCCTCGGGAGCGAGAGCCGTTATAATTCTCGGCGCTTGTGACGGAGAATTTCCCGCCGCCGCTATGGGGGGCGGTCTGCTTTCGGCGGCGGAGCGCGAGGAGCTGATAGCACGTTCGCTCCCCATTTCGGGAAGCCGAGAGTTTGACTCCGCAGACGAGCTTTTCTTTTTCCGCCGTGCGATAGGCTCTGCTGTTGACAAGGTCATCGTTTACACGCGGACAAGCGCGGCTCCTTCCGTTGCTTTTGTGCGCCTTTGTGAAATATATCCAAACGTCAAGGTCAAAAGCACCGCGGAGCATCTGTTTGAACGCATCAGAACCGCGGCTTCCGCATCCGAATACGCTCCCTTGCTTGACGGCACTGCCGCAGGTGAGGCTATACGGCGCGCACTTGGTGAGAGCGCAAACAACAGCGTCCCCGTAAGTGCGGAGAACGACGAGCTTTCCGCCGAGGTCGCGGGGCTTGTGTACGGAAACCATCTTGCGCTTAGCCAGACGAAGCTTGAGAGCTTTACCAAGTGTCATTTTGCCTATTGTTGCAACTACCTGCTTTCGCTTGACGACGGTAAAAAAGCGGAATTCAGCGCAGACAGCATAGGAACTTTCGTGCATTTCATCCTTGAAAAATATTTCATCGAGGTATTTATACACCGTGGCGGAGAATTTCCAAGCGAAAAGGAAAAGTCATCTATAATAGAAAAATACACGTCTCAATACGCCGCAGAGCATCTCCCTACCGATGCGGGGCGTAGAGTTGAGTACATGACTCACCGTTTGCGCCGTCTCGCCACTCTGATTATCGAGGATATTGAAAACGAGCTTTCCGACACAGACTTCAAGCCCGAGGCGTTTGAGCTTTCAATCGGGCGCGACATTCCCTCTCCCCAAATAATTCTTGATGACAACAGCCGCGTTACCCTTGGCGGAAAGATAGACCGCGTAGACGTGTTCCGCCACGGCGGTAAGGCTTATTTGCGCGCCGTAGATTATAAGACGGGGAAAAAGCTATTCTCCATTGGCGATATAGATAAAAAGAAAAATCTACAGCTTCTGCTTTACCTTTACGCCCTGACCGATGCCTCATACGGCGGCGATAGCGTACCTGCGGCGATATCATATCTGTCCGCAAGCTCCGAGCAGACAAGTGTCAAGGGCGGTGCGGATGAGCTTTTCATCAAAAAAAGCGTCGTTGATGAATTCAAGCGAAGCGGACTGATACTTGATAACGAGGAGGTGATCACGGCTGTGAGCCACTCGGCAGACCCGAGATATCTGATGGTGACGGGCAGAAAGAAAACGCCCCCCACCGTTACGGCGGAAGCGTTTGATTACCTCAATGATAAAATAAAAACCATACTTAAAGAAGTAGCCACGGATATGCGCCGCGGTTGTGCCGAAGCACGCCCATCCGAGGACGAGGATTGCAGATACTGCGCGTACAATATGATATGCCGCGCGGCAAAAAAGAGCAAAAATTATTGATGGAGGCAGAAAATGAATGAAATAAAGCTGACAGCGGCTCAACAGCTTGCAGTTGACCTTCGCAAAAGAAGCATTCTCGTTTCTGCCGCCGCAGGCTCGGGAAAGACCGCCACGCTGACCAAAAGGATAATAGCCCTGCTCACCGACAAGAACTCCCCCGCGGACATCTCGGATATGCTCATAGTTACGTTCACGAGAAAGGCGGCAGGTGAGCTTAAAACGAGGATAACCAAAGCCCTCGCCGAGGCTCTCGCGGCTGACCGTTCAAACCGCCACCTCTCGCGCCAGCTTACGTCTGTGGGAAGTGCGCGGATATGCACCATAGACTCGTACTACAAGAGCATTGTAGATGCTAATTTCCAACGGCTTGGAATATCATCTTCTTTCCGATTGTCCGACGAAAGCGAGCTTGCGCCCATGCGTCTGTCGCTGATGAATGCCGCCATTGACAGGGCATATTCGGTATACGAGGATTTTGGAGCATTCTGCGACGAACTGACAACGGCAAAGAGCGATGCACGGCTTGCGCAAACTCTGCTCGATATCTCAAAAAAGCTCTCTGCCGTTCCGGACGGAGTGAAATATTTAAATGACTGCGCCGCGCTATATGAACAAGAGGCAAATATGCCGTTTTTTGAAAGCCGCGCGGGAAAGTCCATGCTAAAAACCTGCACCGAAACGCTCAATGCGTATCTTTCACGCGGCAATGCCGCCTTGCGCCTTATTGACGAAAATCCCGAGGCAGAGCCGCGCCGCGCCGCACTCCAAAACGATTGCGACACTATCAAATCAACGCTTGAAGCTCTCGAGGGGAAAAATTACACTGCGGCACAAAGCTGTATTTCCAATTACACACCTATAAAAATCGGAAATGCAAAAGAGAAAAATGAGATAACCGAGGCAGTAAAAGCCGAAAGAGACGAGCTAAAGGACTATCTGCTCAAGCTAAAGGCGGGATTTTTCGCTTTTAGTGAAAATGACCTTCCTTGGATAATGAACAAAAGCGCATGGTTTTGCCGTATGCTTGCCAACATCCTCGGCGATTTCGCCGCCGCATACCGCGACGAAAAGCTCGCGCTCTCCGTATGCGAATTTTCAGACCTGCGCCGCTTCGTACGCACGCTCTTCATAGGCGAGGACCGAAAGCCGACACGCCTCGCTATTGAGGAAAGCAAAAAATTTACGCATATTTTCGTTGACGAATATCAGGACACCGACATGATTCAGGACGAAATATTCCGCGCCATAAGCCGCAATAATCTCTTTCTTGTCGGAGATATCAAGCAAAGCATTTATTCCTTCCGACAGGCTGAACCCGCCGTGTTTGCCGCATACCGCAATAATTTCCCCATTTACAATGCTGATGCGGATATGGGTGACGGCTCGCCCACCTCAATATTCATGTCGGAAAATTTCCGTTGCTCAAAAAACATCATAGACTTTACAAACGGCGTATGCTCATATCTGTTTTGCGAATCGGAAAAGGGTGCGCCCGATGCGGGCATAGGCTACCTGCCCGAGGATGACCTGCGCTTTGCGCGCGGCACAAACACAGAACTTCCCGTACGCATTGCCGTAGCAGAGACCGTACGAAAAAAAGCCTCGGATAATAGCGAGGAAGAAAGCTCAAACGATGGCGAAAGCACAAGCGGAATAGAGTGCGAAATAGCTTTTGTGGTTTCAGAGATAAAACGTCTCCTTTCAGACGGATATCTCCCCGACGGCAAGAAAATCACTCCGGGAAATATCGCCGTGCTTGCGCGGGCAAACTCCACCTGCACAAAGATGGCAGAGGCTCTTGCGCGCGAGGGCATTCGCTACGCCAATAGCGTAGGAAGCGACCTTTTTGAAAACCCCGAGGTGCTTTTAATGCTGTCTTTGCTGTCCGCATGCGATAACCCGAGACGCGACCTTGCGCTTGCGGGAGCTTTGCGCTCACCTATATTTAATTTTTCACTCTCCGACCTTGTGAAGATCCGCCTTGGCAGGAGAGATATGTCGCTGTATGATGCAATGCTCGAATACGCCGAGGATAATCCCGACGGCGAGCTATCCGCTCGTTGCCGCAAGGCAAGCCGCCGCCTTGAGGACTACCGCACAAGCGCAGAGGCAATGCCCGTACATAGGTTTATAAAATATCTCTGGCAGGACACGGGTGCGCTGATATACGCAGGCTCGTCTCCCGAATCCCGCAGACGCACACCCGCCGAGAGGCGAAAAAATCTGCAACAGCTATACGAGTATGCGAGAAAGTACGAGGCTTCCGCCTTCAGAAGCCTGCATGATTTCGTTGACTACATATACGGTATAATCGAAAACGATACCGAGATGAAGACCGAGGATATAACCGACGAAAGCACCGTAAACATCATGTCGGTACACAAATCCAAGGGACTTGAATTTCCCGTTGTATTCTTCATAAACTCGGCAAGTGACCTGTCGCGGCGTGACAGCTCACCGCCGATAGTATTTACCACCGACGACAACATAGGACTTACCGCAAAGCTCAAAGACAGCTCGGGGCTTGGAATCTTTGATACCCCCACAAGGCTTGCCGCGGCGGAAAAGGTGGACGCGCGAAGTCTTGACGAGGCGATCCGCGTGCTGTACGTTGCGCTTACACGCGCCAGAGATATGCTCTACATCACGGCATCGGGCGGCAAAAACTTTTTGGAAGCAACGCGTTCGGCGGCAAAGCGGCGCTCAATGGCAGGTGGACGCACGGCTCTTGCCGAAAAACGTTCGCTCTTTGCGTGGATAATGCTTGCGCTCGAGGCAGGAAAAGGGCTTGGCAGTTATACCATAGAAGAAATAAGACCTGCAAGCACCGAGGATAATATTCAAAATGATAACGCCCCCCAGCCGCTTAATGAGGACGAGATCGAAACGATGAGAGCCGAGCTTTGCCGCAGATTCGACTATACCTATCCGCACACAGCTATATCCCAAATCCCCGCCAAGCTCTCTGTTTCACGGCTTTATCCCGAGGCCCTTGACCAGACGGATGATACGGACGCTCTCCTGCGCAAGGTTGAGGAATCCGAGCCGAGAACTCCGCGCTTTATGGGCGGCGGAAACGATGCCGCGGAACGCGGAACGGCTACACACCTGTTTATGCAGTTTTGCGATTTTGAAAGACTCGGAACAAGCGAGGAGTCGGCGCGCCAAGAGGCGGACCGTCTGCTTGCCGAGGGCTTTATTCCGCAAAACGCACGCGACATAATTCGCTTTGACGAGGTTGCCGCATTTGCAAAAAGCTCGCTTATCGGGGAAATTCTCCGCGCCAAAAAGGTGTACCGTGAACAAAGATTCAACGTCTTTCTCGATGCGAAGGATTTTACCGCCTCACCCGAGTTTTCGGACAAGCTGGACGGTGAAAAGCTCCTTGTGCAGGGTGTAATAGACCTTTTCTTTGTCGATGGCGATGGTAAAATAGTCCTTTGCGATTACAAGACAGACCGCCTTACGCGAGATGAGCTGAAAAACCCCGCGCTTGCGCAAAAAACGCTTACCGAGCGACACGCTGAACAGCTTGGCTACTACTCGATGGCGCTTGAGCGTATTATGGGGCGCCGCCCCGATAGAGTGTGCATCTTCTCGCTCCACGCGGGACGGGAATTTGATGCATTGTGTCCATAAAGACACAATGCAATGAATTGCCCTACGGGCACGAATTGGCTAACGCCATGAATTGCACCTACGGTGCATGAATTGCCTTCGGCATTATAAAAACGGGCAATTCAATTCATGAAATCGTAAGATTTCAAATCATGAAGCCGCAAGTCTTCAATTCATGACGGCTTGCCGTCAATTCATTTTTTGTTTTGGCACTTGTGAATGCCAAAAGGGCTGATTTAGCGCAGAACAAAAATACAAAAACAAGTGAAGAAAAAAGACCGTTTTTTTCGTCCAAAAGGATGAAGAAAGCGGTCTTTTAGGTAGAAATCCTCACGGATTTCGATTTTTATATGTATTTTTTAGCCGCGCTCACGAAGTGAGCATATCGTGCGCCGAAGGCGCATATCGAACGCGGCGGCGCACAATGTGCGCCGCCGGCGTATATCGAAAATCCGCGGTAGCGGATTTATATCGATGCGTAGTGTCCGCACGGACACTACGCTTATTTCTTCTGCTGTTTACACCAGATATTCATAACCAGCTTGTGCGGCAAGAGCTTTGTCAGCAGGACCTGCGCTCTTATCTGCTTGCCGCAGATGGAAACGTCCTTGCCCTTTTTCATATCGCGCATGGCTCTTGTGACCACTTGCTCGGCAGTATACATCCGATTATAGTAGGTGATGGTATCATCGTGAACGGCGTGGTCAAAGAATTCGGTCTTTACCCAACCCGGACACACAGCCATCATGCGAATGTCACGCCCCTGCGATTTAAGCTCGCGGTTGACGGCACGGGTAAAGCTCAAAACGTACGCCTTTGACGCGCCGTAAACTCCGATAAACGGCACGGGCTGAAATGAGGAAAGCGAGCCAAGCTGATATATCTTGCCGCCGTCCTTCATATAGGGCAGAGTAAGATACGTCATAGCCGTAAGCGCACGGCTGTTCAGCTCTATCATATCAAGCTGACGCTCAAGCTCCATTTCGCAAAATCCGCCAAAAAGTCCAAATCCTGCCGCATTCACAAGCACGGCAACCTCGGGCTTTTCGCCCTCAAGAAGCGCCTTGTACTCGTCAAGCGCATCTTTTTTAGTAAGGTCAAGCGGCAAAAGCCTTGCATTAACTGTGCCAAGCTCACCCGCAAGAGTGTCGAGCCTTTCGCGGCGGCGTGCGATGAGCCACACCTCGTCAAAATGCTCGTCGGCGCATATCCTGCGTACAAATTCGCACCCCATACCCGATGACGCACCCGTAAAAACAGCAATTTTCATTTTTTCTCCTTAAATAACGAAAAAGTTGGGGATACCGTCGGTATAGGTGGGCATCGCCTCACCCTTGATAAGCGGAAGCAGGTAGCGACAGCACTCATCCGTAACGTCATTGCCCCTCTCGTTAATAAATTCGGGGTAAACGTGCTTTATCTTGTTTGCTATCTCGGAAACGTCGGCGTGTCCCACGCTGAAAGCGTACTTGCCGTCCTTTTCTTCTCTTACGATAGTCATCATCTCGCGCGTAACTCCCTCGGTTGCGGCGGCAACTGCAGCCTTTCCAACGGAAACGGACTCGGCAATATCCTGCGCCGAGGCAATGTGTGCCGCGCAACGCTGTGAGATATTAAGCTCAACGGAGCGCACCTTACAGCCGAGCTTTGCTCTGACGGCAAGCTCAAGCGCCTTGCCCGTGCCCGAAAGTTGCTTGTGACCAAAAACGTCGGTCGTACCAACGTCAACGCCCTCGCAGACGTATCTGCCGTCGGCAAAACGAACGCCCTCGGAAACGGCAATAACGACGTTGGGATGGCGTTCAAGCGCAGAGCTTACATCCTCAAAAAATGCATCCATATCAAACGCACGCTCGGGAAGGTAAACGTAATCGGGAGCAACGCCGTTTACCACTCTGCCGATAGCGGATGCGGCGGTGAGCCAGCCTGCGTCACGTCCCATTATCTCAACTATGGTAACTGCCTTGGTGGTATACACGGCGCAATCGCGGATAATTTCCTGCATGGTTACGGCAATATACTTTGCGGCAGAGCCAAAACCGGGGGTGTGGTCGGTCAGCACAAGGTCATTGTCGATGGTCTTGGGAACGCCCATAATACACATCTCGTAGTCGTGTCCCTTTGTATAAGCGGAAAGCTTGGCAACGGTATCCATGGAATCGTTGCCTCCGATATAAAAGAAATATCTGATATCGTATTTTTTGAAAATTTCAAGAAGTGCGGCGTACGTATCTTCTGCTCCGTCAGCATCGACTGCCGGCAGTTTTTTGCGGCAAGAGCCAAGTGCGGCGGCGGGCGTATGCTCAAGCAGAGTTATATTTTCCTCGTTTGCAAATATCTCGGAAAGGTTTACAAGCTTCTCCGCAAGAAGTCCCTCAACACCATTGCGCATACCGTAAAGAGTTTTTATTTCATCAGCGGCAAGCGCCCCTCTGATAACACCTGCAAGAGTTGCGTTTATCGCCGCTGTAGGGCCTCCTGACTGACCTACTACTGCATTTCCATAAAGTTTTTTCATAGCTATCCCCTATCAAAAAGATTTTATTCTATTATACCTTGTATCTGTGCTTTTGTCAATACAGGCTACAGCTTTCGCTTCCAAACGGACGCTCTGCCTCGTTTTGGCGCGTTTTCAAGCACGCCGATATTCGTCAGCGCGGCAATCGCCATATACACCCGTCTGCCCATTCTCTGCCCTGCCGCCTTCGCGTACTCGGCGGCGGTGAAGCATTCGGGCAAAGTGTCGGGCAGAAGCGCGGCATAGTCCTCGGGAAAATTCAGAGCAATTTCGTCAAATATCTCGGTCGGGAGTCGCTCGTAGCGGTTTGAACCGCGCTTTTTATCACGGCTCCAGCCGTCAAGAAAGCGATACTCCTCCTCCCCTATAAGGAGCAACCACACCGAAACGCGCCCCGTTGCTATAAGCTCGGAAATATATACAAGCTCGCTCGTTTCATCCTCGGCTCTGCCGCGGCTCTTGCGTGCGGGGTGCGTCTCGCCGCTGTCGGCATCTATCCATATTTTTCGTTTCTCCAGCGCAATGGGATGCACTACCGTAACGTGGTAATCGGCATTCTCAACGTAATATGCCAGCTTTTTTTTCAAAGGAAAAAGCGAGCCCGTCTGTATTTCGTATATCTCACCGTCGCACAATATATCGGCAATATACCGCGCACCGATGGGAATTTCGTGGCAATCCTCGTCCTCGCACACAAAGCGTTTGAGTATCATGTGCATACGCTTTTCGTTGTACGTGCCGATCTCACCATCATAGCTTCTGTCGCTCGGCAGGGGCGTTGCCGTTATCTCACGGCAAACCCTTGCAAAACGCTCGTGATCGTCGCGGCAAAGCATCACGTTGCAATTCCCGCAAACTGATTTTTATACAGTTTGCTGTACTCACCGCCCGCGGCAAGAAGCTCGTCATGGCTTCCCGCCTCGACGATTTTGCCCTTGTCAAGCACAACTATAACGTCAGCACCGCGAATTGTAGAGAGACGGTGGGCGATGATGAGCGAAGTGCGGTTTTTCATAAGCGCAACCATGGCCCCTTGTATCTGCATTTCCGTGCGCGTGTCAACGGAGCTTGTCGCCTCATCAAGTATCAATATACGCGGGTCCGCAAGCACGGCGCGAGCGATGGAAAGAAGCTGACGCTGTCCCTGCGAAAGATTACTGCCAGACTCGGCAAGCACGGTCTCATATCCGTCGGGGAGACGGTCTATAAACGTATCCGCCTTCGCGGTATGCGCCGCACGGCGAAGCTCCTCGTCGCTCGCATCCGTCTTTCCGTAGCGGATATTGTTTGCTATCGTGTCCGAGAACAGTACGGTGTCCTGAAGCACTATGGCGATAGCCGAGCGCAAAGTCTCCTTCGGGATATCCTTGATATCCACGCCGTCGATAGTAATTCTGCCGCCGTCAAGCTCATAAAAGCGCGTCAGCAGATTGACTACCGTCGTCTTTCCGGAGCCCGTCGCGCCAACGAGCGCTATCATCTGCCCCGCCTTGACCTTCAAATCAAAGCCGCGAAGCACCCTCTCGCCCTCAACGTAGGAAAAATCAATGTTTTCAAAAGCAATATCTCCCTTGATATCCTCGTTTTTAATCTCAAGAGCCCCCTCGTCAATCTCATCGGGACTGTCAAGCATTTGGAAAATGCGCTCCGCACCCGCGAGCGCGGTAAGGACCGTGGAATACTGATTTGCTATCTGATTTATGGGCTGTGAGAACTTTTTGGAATATTGGAGCATCGCCTGAATGCTACCAACGCTAAGTCCGCCAATGCCGTTAATAACGAGATATCCGCCCGCCGCGGCAATAAGAACGTACTGCAAGTTACCGATAAAATTCATTACAGGCCCCATTATTGAGCCCCAGACACGCGCGCTGATGGAGCATTTGCGAAAATCTTCCGATATTTCGCCAAATGCCTCAACGGCATCATCTTCCTTACCATAGGCAACAACGGTTTTATAGCCCGTGACCATTTCCTCGACCTGACCGTTAAGTTTGCCGAGCAGTTTTTGTCGGCGGACAAAGTATTTGCGCATAAATTTTGCGAGGTTCGTAGAAACTAAAATAGTAAGCGGTATAGTCACAAGCGCAACAAGCGTCATTATCGGGCTGTAATAAAGCATCATCGAAAACGCGCCCACAAGAGTAAGTATTGCCGAAAAAAGAGAAGTCAATGCCTGCGATATAGCCGTGGAAACGTTTTCAACGTCATTCGTCATTCGGCTCATTATATCGCCGTGGCGGTGCGTGTCCGTGTACTTTATGGGCAAGCGCGATATCTTTGCAAAAAGCTCACGGCGCATAACGTATATGGTGCTTTGCGAAAGCTTTGCCGAGATAAGTCCCTGCGTCAGCGAAAACGCCGAGTTGATAACGTAGATAACTATCATCACGGCAAGGAAAAAGGTCATTTGCGAAAAATCCACGGTAAGCGCACCGTCAACGACCTTGATGGTGTCTATCGCCTTTTGCTGCATTACGGGCGAAAGCAAGTCCGCCGTAGTGATAAGAAGCGTAATGCAAATAAGTGCGTAAAGCACATACTTGCTTTTGCCTATGTATTTAAACAGCCTGCCGAGAGTTTTAAGAGTATTCTTCGGCTTTTCGCCGTTTATACGCGCGTTCATATTGCGCGGTCCGCCTCCACCGGGGCGAAAATCTATCTGCGGTTTTTGCGCGGCATTATTCTTTCCGAAATCACGCTCTGCCATCAGAATTCACCTCCTCGCCCTCTTTTTTCGTTATCAGAGCGCCCGAACGCACTTGAGAGGAATATATATCGCGGTAGGTCTCGCTTATTTGCATAAGCTCGTCGTGAGGCGCACAATGAACTATCGTGCCGTCGGACTCTATGACCGCTATCCTGTCAGCATCCTGCACGCTCGCTATCCTCTGCGCTATCATAATAACGGTGGTATTTTCAAGCCTCTCACGCATCGAACGGCGCAGCGTTGCCTCGGTCGCAAGGTCAAGTGCCGAGGTGGAATCGTCAAGAATAAGTATCTCGGGGCGGCGCAGCATTGCGCGTGCTATGGACATTCTCTGCTTTTGTCCGCCCGAAAGAGACGCACCCTTTTCGGCAATAAAGGTGGAATACCCATCCGAAAAGCCATCAATAAACGGAGATGCCTGTGCCGCCTCTGCCGCCGAAACTACCTCATCATCCGTTGCATCGGGAGCGCCCCAACGGATATTTCCTGCAATAGTATCGGAGAAAAGCTCGCTCTTTTGCATAACGTAACCGATTTTTTTACGCAGAGCGCAAAGCTCGTACGATTTGGTGGAAACGCCGTCGACCAGCACCTCTCCCGACGTAGCATCATAAAAACGCGGTATCAGCTGGACAAGGCTTGATTTTCCCGAGCCTGTCGCGCCTATTACGGCAAGAGTTTCGCCGCGTCTTACCTTGAGATTTATATCAGTAAGCACCGCCTTGCCCGTTGCGCTCGGATATGAAAAGCAAACATCTTTGAATTCCACAGCATACTCGCTGTTTGCGTCCCCATCCTTTACACCGCCTCCAACGATAGTTGGCTCGGTGTCAAGAACCTCAAAAATACGCTTTGTGGAAGCGGCGGCGCGTGAAATGGATTGGAACATATTGCTTATCATCATCAGTGAGAAGATGACCTGCGTGGCATACGTAACAGCCGCCATGACCGAACCCGTGGTCATACCCGCCGCGCCGATATCTATTTGCCAACCGCCGATATAAATGATGGCAGTAATGGAAAAACCTAGTATCAGCGTAAGCACGGGATGCATCACAGCAATCAGGCGCATAACGCGCAGATTGGTATCGCGAAGCTCGCTGTTCGCGCTCTCAAAGCGTGTGCATTCGTAATCCTCCCTAACGTACGCTTTTACAACACGCGCACCGCTGACGTTCTCCTGAACCACTGAATTTACCTTATCGAGCTTTTTTTGCACGACGGCAAAAATCGGAACGGAGCGCATCACAATAAAAAGAAGCATTACTATCATTACGGGCAAAGCGCAAAGAAGCACCGTGCCGAACTTCAGATTCAGCGACAAAAGCATAAACGTACCGCCGATAAAGAACATCGGAGAGCGCACGAGCATACGCAATATCATTTCGACAAAATCAATGGTCTGCGTGATATCGTTGGTCATGCGCGTAACGAGTGAACCCGTAGTGAATTTGTCGGTCTGCTCAATGGACAGCGACATGACTCGGCGGTACGCATCACAGCGCAGATCGTGTCCGAGTCCTTGCGAGGCACGCGCCGCCGTATAAGCACAAAAAGTACCGAAAAAGCCTCCAATAAGGGTAATCAGAAGCATTAAAGAGCCGAAAATTATTATCATAGTCATTCGGTTGACGTCCGTAGAACCTGTAAAAATGCGGAGGATGGCGGCGGCAAGGGGCGAGCCGAAATCCTTATCCGTAACGGATATGCCCTCCACACCGTAGTTTACGATGAAGGACATCAGATACGGCAGGCAAAGGTCAGCCATTACCTCACCCATCATCATAAGCGGAGAGACTATGGCAAGAAGTCTGTAAGGCTTCAAATATTTAAAAAGTTTTTTCATTCGTCCCCGCCTACCTCGTTTGCAAGGTTATCTCTCATTCTTATGAGCAAACTGCGAAGAATTTGTGTTTCCTCCTCGCTGATACCGCGCATAATTACCTCGTCTATGCGGTGTATGCGGTCAAGGTGGCTCGCATCCAGCGCTTTGCCCGCGTCAGTCAGAAAAACGCGCACCGCACGCATATCCATGGGGTCTGTTTCGCGCCTGACGTAGCCCTGCTCCTCCATACGCTTGAGCGCAACGCTGACCGTTGGCGGTTTCAGTTTTGTTGATTCAGCCAGCTCAAGCTGGGTAACCCCATCGCTGTTGGCAAGACTCCAAAAAAGCGCACGGCAGCTGTTTTGCGACATTATGGAGTTTTCAGGCTCGCTCTCACGCATTCGGCTGCGTTGCATACGCGAAATCTGTCCTATTATCATAGGCACACTTATGTGTTCATCATCACGTTTCATCTTTGTATTCAAGATCAGTCCTCCGCAAATAATTAGTTTATAAATAAATTACTTGTCAATTATATCAATTTTTCACCAAAAGTCAAGCAATATCATAGATTATTAACAAATTAAGTTGATTTTTTGACATTGAAAAAATGGAACGCCGATTGAAATTTACTACACATTAAAAACGCAGAGGGGGGGAAAATTATTATTGCGGATAAAACCGCAAATTTTAAAACGGGATAAAATGGTGGATATATGCGATTCAGAACAAAAATAAGGCGAGTTCGCTTTTTCCCCGCGATGCTCGCGGCGATCGCACTGTCACTCGCTCTCTTCATTTCGCTGTCGATTCCGCTCTTAGGTGCGGAGATCGACTCACCGCATGACGCTATGTGCTCCGCAGAGCCGAAAATGCTCATCCCCGGCGGTATGACCTTCGGGGTGAGATTTTTCACAGACGGCGTGCTTGTGGTCGGGTTTGCGAAAAACGGAGACTGCCCCGCTTACGCCGCAGGTCTGCGGATCGGAGACGTGGTATTAAAGGCGGACGGGCGCGATATCAGCGGCGCGGAGGATCTGACAGAGATCATAGAAAACAGCGGCGGACGCACGCTTGAGCTTACCTGCCGACGCGACAAGGCGGATTTCACAGTAAAAGTCACGCCGCGCGCTGACAAAAACGAAAAATACAAGGCAGGAATGTGGGTGCGCGACGGCGGCGCAGGCATCGGAACGGTAACGTACATCGATCCGAGCACAGGTGCGTTCGGCGGACTTGGACACGGCATTTGCGACGCTGATACGGGCAAGCCGATTCCCCTCGGCAGGGGTGTGGTGCTTGGCGTAAATATCAGCGGAATCACCAAGGGAAGTGTCGGTGCGCCGGGTGAGATAAAGGGATATTTTGAGTCCTCAAAGCTCGGTTCGGTGGTAAAAAACACTGATTGCGGCGTGTTTGGCATTTACAGCGAGATACCAAAGACGGCATACGGAGCGATGCCGATAGCAAGCGCGAAAGATGTCAAGGAGGGTGCGGCGACCATCCTTTGCACTCTTGACTCGGGACAAATGCATGAATACTCGGTGGAGCTTTATTCGATAGACAAAAGCGCGGCGGGCGGGCGGTGCTTTTCGGTAAAGGTAACGGACAAAGATCTTCTTGCCATAACGGGCGGCATCGTTCAGGGAATGTCGGGAAGCCCCATAATCCAGAACGGCAAACTCGTCGGCGCGGTAACTCACGTCCTCGTGAGCGACCCCACAGCAGGCTACGGGATATTTATCGAGAACATGCTCGCGAGGGAGTAAAAGCAACCTACAAATTAATAAAAAAGCTGTCCCTTATATAACACACCAAACAAGTGAGTTATACAAGGGGCAACTGTTATTTTTGATGTAAAATTTGATTTAAAAGTAATATTTTTAAATCCAAGCTATTGTAAATATTAAGTATTGATTTTTGGGGAATAATGTGATATAATTTGAGAGATAAAGTTCCCCAATGGAGTAAATACTATGGATAACATTTATACAAAAATACAGGAAATGCTTCACAGCAAAGCCGAGCTACAAGCAAGACTCCGACTTTTACCTTATGACGGCACTCCCGAAATTAAAGACCGCGAAGGGCAAAAATATTTATACGTTCGCAAACGTGTTGGCAGCCGTTTAACATCTACTTATATTGATTCTTATTCCGACGAGCTGTATAATCTTTTACTCCGTAATAATAAAGAGGCAAAGGAAATAAGAAAACAGCTTCGCAAAATCGAAAAAGAATTAGCTTTGCTCGGATATGTTCAGACCGAGCTTTCTCCTCGCGTTCTTTTGAATTTAGAGTTTGCAAGAGCAAATATGAAAGCAAATATCTATGACCAAGCAGTTTTGGAGGGTGTTGCTACCTCTTTTCCCCAAACGGAAGATATCATTGATAATGGTATAGTAAGCGGCATGACCGCAACCGATATTCAAAAAATCCTCAATTTAAAGCATGCTTGGGAATTTATTTTGGACCGCGACGTTGCAATGTATTCGAGTGATTATGACATTCTCTGTCACATAGCCAAGCTTGTAAACGAAGGTTTTTATCACGATGGCGGAAGAATACGCGGTGTACCAGTAACGATCGGTGGCACCTCATATATACCGCAATTACCCATAGAATCCGTTGTTAAAGAGCGGGTGCGAGATATCATTAATTCAACCGATGAAGCGATAAATATTGCGATCAAGCTTTGCCTTTACTGTATGAAAACACAAATTTTCAATGACGGCAACAAGCGTGCCTCTGTAATATTTGCAAACCACTATCTAATTTCAAAAGGCGGAGGAATGATAGTAATTCCCGAGTCAGAGGTGCCGAAGTTTAAATTACTGCTTGTTGCTTATTACGAAGACAAAGACAATGGAGAGATTTTTGAATTTATGAAAACAAAGTGCTGGAAAACTTTTTAAAGTTTATTCAACTGAAAGTAGAGTTTTTCCCGAGTGCTGTTATTTTAAAATAGAACTATTTGTGATACAATGATATTAATAAAAACATTAAGGGAGATATAAATATGACATTCGGTGAAAACCTTAAAACGTTACGAATCGCTCGTTCTCTTTCGCAGAAAGATTTAGCGGAAGAACTTGGTTTTTCTTTTCAAAACATCTCGAAATGGGAGAGAAATGAAAGTCTACCCGACATTGGAACATTGATTGAAATTGCAAAATTTTTTTCTACTACGACTGATGCGCTTCTTGGGTTTGCTCCGGAAGGAAAATTTTCAACACTTACAATTGCCAAAAATGAAGTAGATATTTATTGTACCTATCCAAAAACAGAAACACGAGTTACAGGCAAAATGGTTTTTGCAATTGATGGCGTAGGAAAAATCACCGGAATAGTGTTCATCCCGCATATGCGTAAATATAGAACCGGATATATACGAAATATGTATGAACCTTTTGAAGAAAGAAGCACGCTTATTTACGAACACACCTGCCAATCACGCCGCGAGAATATTGTTGACAATAAGAGAATTAAAATACCCGAAAACGGTTTTTTGGTAGCTGTGTCGAATAATACTTTTGCCGCAAAAAAGATTATGAAATTTATCACCCCCGAGGAATACTCTGCCTTTTTGGATCCTGATACGCATTCTGGTTACTATAACAGCAAAAACGGAAAAAGCCTATTTAGCGATATTCTAAAACATAACGAGCTCGACGATATTACCGTAGAATTAACTGATATAGGCATTCTTTTAAAGAAACCGTTACAAACGGTTGATCCTATGTCGGTTAATATTGAAACGCTTGCCAAAATTGTGCGTAAAGAACTTCAAAAGGAACACGATAAACAAATCCAGTATCTCAAAGATAGGATCGATGAACTCGAGGATATGGTTGGTGAGAATGAAAGCATTATTGATGATTTAGATGGACGAATTAATGAGATTGAAGCTAAATTTTCACAAGAAGACTCATAAATAACCAAAAACGCAAAGAAGACACGGGATTTAGTTCACTTGTATTCGTTTTTTACTAACACGCACGTCCTTGCCAGCGACCCCACGGCAGGCTACGGGATATTTATCGAGAATATGCTCGCGAGGGAGTAAGAAAAGTCGGTGCATTTCTGCACCGACTTTTTCTTACGGAAAAACGATATATTTGACGAATGCGAGGCATTCGCGCAGGGTATGGGGGATTATTGTATAAAACGCCGTAGACGAATGAACGTGAGTGGCGTTGTAGCCGCAACGCGAGGCAGAAAGCGCCCCTCGCATAATATGAAAATCATTCGTTATAAACGCCACGCTGTACTCACCGTCAAAATGCGCGTCAAGCAGTTCCTTGGAATAGATAAAATTCTCCGCCGTGCTGGTCGAGCGTTCCTCTTTTATTATTCTGTCCGCCGCAACTCCGGCGGCGACGAGATATCGCTCCATTGCAAGCGCCTCGGTAATGTCCTCGTTCTCTCCCTGACCGCCGCTCACGACAATTACGGAATCGGGATTTTTTCGATGATATTCAAGTGCAACGTCCAGCCTTTTTACCAGCGTTTCGGTAGGCGTTTCGCCTCGCACGCCCGAGCCAAGCACGATAACGGCATCCTCGGTATATGTTACGTTATCACAATATCCGTAGATAAACAGCGCACAAAGAAACACCGCCGCCGCGCCGACGGCTGACAAAAACGCTATTTTAAGCCAAGACGGGGTCATTTCAAGTAATTTATCAAAAAATACACCCAAGAATATCAAGAATAGTCCGAGAGCATAGGTCATAAATATTCCTGTATTAGGATTTTGAATAAAAGATACGACAATGGCATTGAGAAAAACAACACCGCCGAGCGTTATTATAAATATCTGTCTTAATTTTTTCATGCGCACCACCTTTTCTTTATTTTACCACACCCCAAGCGCAAAAGCAAGAAAAGCCGCAGAACATCTGCGACTTTTTTTGCGTTTTATGATTTTGGCTTGCTTCGCGTAAAGCAGGCGGCAAGAAAACCAAAGACGAGAGCCGCGGCAGTACCTCCCGCGGCGGCGGTCAGGCTTCCCGTAAATATTCCGAAAAAGCCCCTCTCCTCGACCGCCTTTTTCATACCCTCTGAAATTAAGTTTCCGAATCCCGAAAGCGGTACACTTGCGCCCGCGCCCGCAAACTCGATAAGACGCGGATATATGCCGAGTGCGCCGAGTATCACACCCGCAACCACGTATCCGACAAGAATGCGCGCAGGCGTGAGCTTCGTGCGGTCTACCAGCACCTGCGCTATTACACACAAAGCTCCGCCGACTAAAAAGGCGCGTATATATTCCATTATTCCTTCCCCCTTCCCGTAAAATGAACAAGGTGGGCAACGGCGGGTATCGCTTGCCCCTGCTTTGAGCTTGACGGACTCATCATAGCCCCCGTGCCGATAAACAATATGCTTTTTTGCCTGCCGGCGTACAGTTCGGGCAAAAGATGCGCCGCCGCCACCACTGCGGAGCATCCGCACCCCGAGCCGCCTGCATGAACGTCCTGCTTTTTTCGCTCGTATATCATTACTCCGCAATCAAATAGTCTATCAGCGAAGTTCACGCCCGATGCTTCAAGAAGTTCGCCGAGGATGGAGCTTCCCTCCGCGCCGAGATCCCCGGTATATATTCCGTCAAAATCGCACGGGGACTTTCCCGTTGCTTCAAAATAGGCAAGCAAGGTATCAAGCGCGGCGGGTGCCATCGCCGCGCCCATATTATTCGCATCGGTAATCCCCTTTTCCACCACTATCCCCGGCATCACGTCGGATATATAAGCAAGCGGTGCAGCTTTCGCCTTTTCGGCGGTGCTGACAACAAACGCGCCCGAGCCCGTGACCGTCCATTGCGATGTCGGAGTGCGCTGTCCGCCGTATTCAAGCGGGTTGCGGTATTGCCGCTCTGCGGCGGCGTTGTGCGACGATGTAACGGCGGCGGCTGTTTCAAAAGCGCCTTTTGAAACGAGCATTGAAGAAAGAACAAGTCCCTCCGCCGCCGTCGAGCAAGCCCCGTAAAGTCCAAAATACGGCACGTCATATTCAAGCAGTCCAAACGCCGAACCAACACATTGATTCAAGAGATCTCCCGCAAAAAGCGCACCAAGCGTATCTGAAGATATCCCAGCCTTTCCGAGCGCCAGACCAAGTGCAATTCGTTGCATCTCGCTTTCCGACAGCTCAAAAGTCGGCGCGCCAAAACGGTCGGTATCGTCGTGTACGTCAAATTTCTCCCCAAGCGGCCCCTCGAATTCCTTTTTCCCCACCACCGATGCGGCGGCGATCACGCACGCGCCATGCGTGCTTATAGCTTTTCTCCCCATCCGAGCCTCCATTTTATTTGCTGTTTATATTTTTCCTCGGACGTTGAATTTTATGCTACAAAAAAGCGGCGTTCCGAAAAACGCCGCTTGGGATTTTATTAATTTGCCATTAATTTGTCGTGGTAGCGTACTTTGGATCGACGGGATTGGGATAGAAAGAAGCCTCAAACGCCGCCTGCCTGAACTTTGCAACGTTAGCCTCGGTAAGACCGCCCGTAAACGTCAAGCCTCTGGGATCCTCGCCAAACAGCGTAGCGTAGAAGGTGTAAGCAACAGTGAGAGAGCCGGCAGGACGCGGATGGAAAAGGTCGTCCTGATAGACGTTTATCGAGGTGTTCTGGTGGATATCCAGCATTGCAACGCCCGCATAAACGAGCTTTGCGCCAACCTCCTCGGCTATTGCGCTATACGCCGCGCGGAGCTTCATTTCCATTATCTCGGTAGTTCCGCCACAGTCCGGAAGATGTGTATAGCCTTCCTTGTAGCCCCAAGTCGAATAGAAGTAGAGTTCAGCGCCGTTAGTCTTGACCATAGCCGCAAGGGTGCGGGCTGCGTTGTAGAATTTCGTCGGGTACTTGATAGGACCTCTACTCTGATCCTGAATGATAACTATATCGTATTTATTGTTGGTAAGGGCAGTCTTTACCTTTGCGCCGTAGGTATCGTTCGGATCGGCAAACTCGTAAAGATAGTGTCCTCCGTTGGTAATCGAAGTAACGTTTACGCTGTATCCGCCCTCTTTGCATATTGGTGCAAAATATGCGGTAGGCATATCGTTATAGTAGGTAAAGCTGTTACCGATAAAGAGGATGTCGAGCGTATCGGTCTTGCTACGGATGGGCTCGGGCTTGAACTGACCCGTAACGAAATCGTAGAACGTTTCCGCCAGCGGGTTGTCGGTAAGCCTTGCGGCGTAGCGAGAGCCATCATCATTGTATCTGACTACGTGATACGCCTTTTCCTTTATCGTAAGATTGCTTCCAGTTGCAGAATCAACGTTGTTTCCTGCGGCAAGCAGAACGTCGATATTGCCCTCTTCCCTGACGAGATCTCCAAGCCCCGCAGCATTCGTACTGCTGTCGCCAAGCGAGGTGTACGTTACGGCACAGGAGAGACCGCGAGCCTTCATATATTCCTCAAAATCAGCCTTGATAAGCTCTGCGTATCCGTCACCTATGCGGCGTGCATTTATTCCGACTACAAGTCCTCTTGACACTCCGCATTCGTTGCAAACGTAGTCGGATGCACTATCGTAAACGTGGTCGCCAACCGTTCGTTCGTAAGAACAGGTATTGCAGGTCTTATCGCAAGCGTTATCGTAAGCGTGCTTCGGAAGCTTTACTTCTCCGCGTATGGTTGCGACAACGGTCACAACGTCGGCACTTGAAACAACGCCGTCCCCATTGGTGTCAGCCAATTTCGCTTCGTTGGTGCCCAACTGCGCGCCACTGGTAAAGATCTCCTTTATCCCGATGTAATCTGCGCCGTCCACGGCACCGTTTCCATCGATATCGCCAAGTCCCAAGGAAGCGGCGAACGGGCAAACTGCCACTATCGGCAGAGCCAGAATGAGAGTAAGCATAAAAGCTATAAACCTTTTCATCTTTATTCCCCTTATAAAAAATTGTACACAAATTCATTTTATTATATCACGCATATTTGTAATTGTCAATATTTTTTGTCAAATATACCAAAAATGACGGCGTTTCCGCAGGAAACGCCGTCTGTTTGTACAATTTTAGTTGATAAGCTGGAACTCTCCGTAGAGAGGATAGTGGTCGGAATTCGCCTCGAGCGACGTACGCACGTCATAGAGCAGCGCCTTGATGCGAGCCTTATCCTTGATGAAGATATAGTCGTAAATTTGACCATCCTCGTACGTCTTCTGGTTTTGACCGTCGGTGGTTGCGGCGATCTTCGCAAGGCTTGAATAGCCGTACGTGTTCGTCATCTTTGAAAATACGGTGCCGCTGGGCTGCTCGTTAAAGTCACCCGTTACAATGGAAACGTAGCTCGGAAGCTCATTTATATAAGTGTTAAGGTAGCTGGCTTGCTGCTGACGTGCAGAGCTTGACGTATTATCAAGGTGGGTGTTGGTGTACTTAATAATATTACCCGATGCCTTGTGATACAGCACGGTAAAGGTCATTATGCGGTAATATTCCGAAGAAGATATTTTTGATACCGTATTAGGCGTGTTGGTAAGCCAATAAGTTCCGTCCTTAAGGAGAGTAAAAGTGCTCTTCTTGTAGAATACGGGGCCTGCCTCGCCGCCGCTGGAGGTTCTGAACTCTCCGGTGTAGCCATAGTTTGCTTTGAACGCATTCTTGAGCGCGGTATACCATCCCGAGTCAACCTCCTGGAAGCCCATAAGGTCGGGGCTGTATTGGCTCTTTATCCAGTCGGGGGTAGAAGTTCCGAAAGAACCCGAATGGTTCGTCCAAACGTTGTAATCAAGAATAGAAATAGTGGGATATGCTGGAGTTACGGACGTGCCGAGATCCTCAACGTTATAGGCAACGTCCTTGAGCTTGATGGTAGAGCCTGCATCGCTTCCGAAGAGGAAGTAAAGTCCGAAGGTATTGCCCGACGAAAATCCTACGGGCTCGCTGGTAACCTTTTTCCACTCGTAGCTCGTGTTAAGAGCGTAGAGGGTGCTGATAAACGTAGTTCCGTTATACTCTGCGGTGAGCTTGAGCGTTACATATCCGTCGTCAACATAAGAGGTGGAGTATGGGAAAGACTTGCGAGTGCCGCCGTCGCGGGTATCGCTTATTTCGTAAAGACCGCGTCTGTATCTCAAGGTCTTCGCCTTGCTACTGCTATCGTAGGTATAGTTGCCGTAGAAGGTGTTGATACCGTGATGGTCATTGCCGGAATCGTCCTTGATAAGCTCATCCTTTACACAACCAACACCGACGTTGGAAACACTGTTCTGAAGCTTGAAAATTACCGTGTACTTCTTGTTAGCATCAATGACCTCGCCGCCGAGGCTAAGCTCCCAATACTCGTCGGTCGTATCGGAGTCGGCAACCAAAGTAACACCTACGCCGGAGTCGGTAACAGTAGCAGTACCGCCCGTAGAATCGTGTCCCGCGTTGTAGGTAAGGTTAGAATCCTTAACGATGGTAACGTAATTATATTCTGGCAAATAGCCGGGCTCGATTCCCTTTGCAAGAGAGAGGACGGTACCATTGATATAACCAACCATCATCATCGCATCCGCACTTGTAACAACGCCGTCGCCGTTAAGGTCAGAGAAAATGAGATTTGTGCCTGAAAATGCCGAATTTGCTTGAATACTTGTTTTCAATTCAAGATAGTCATTGTTTCCTATTTTTCCGTCGCCGTCAACGTCACCCACCATATATACGGCGGATGCGCCGACAGAACCGAAGGTAACGGTTCCTACGAAAAGGGAAAGCGTCATAATAATACTGAGCAGTAATGATACTGATTTTTTCATTATTAATCCCTCCTATGATTTATTTTACATTTTATTATAACACTACAGGATTTTTTTGTCAAGAAAAAACGGAAACCTTTTTGTTTTTGGATGTATTTTTGTGCAAAATGCCAAATTATTACTCAACGCCTTAAACAAATTGACAAAGCCCATAATACAAAATGACCGACAGGCAAATGCCGTCGGTCATTTTGTGAATTAATACATTCCTCCGCCGCCTGCCATAGCTGCGTTAGCCGCTGCGGCTGCTGCGGGATCTTCCTTTTCGTTAGCAACCACAGCCTCGGTGGTGAGGATGGTGGATGCGATAGAAGCCGCGTTCTGAAGCGCGGAACGGGTAACCTTGGTAGGATCTACGATACCTGCGCTTACCATGTCGCAGTAGGTCTCGTTGTAAGCATCAAAGCCCCAACCGATCTTGCCCGAGGTAACGATCTTGTCGACGATAACGCCGCCGTCAAAACCTGCGTTTGCCGCGATCTGACGAACGGGTGCCTCAAGAGACTTGAGAATGATGGAAACGCCCGTCTTTTCGTCGCCATCAACGCTGTCAAGAAGCGCACGAACGTCTGCGATAACGTTGAGATATGCAGTTCCGCCGCCGGGGACGATTCCCTCTTCAACTGCGGCGCGGGTAGCGTTAAGAGCATCCTCGATGCGGAGCTTCTTTTCCTTCATTTCGATCTCGGTAGCTGCGCCGACCTTGATAACGGCAACGCCGCCCGCGAGCTTTGCAAGTCTCTCCTGAAGTTTTTCACGGTCAAAGCTGGAGGTAGTGGTCTCAAGCTCTGCGCGGATCTGAGCAACTCTGTCGTGGATAGCATCGCTATCGCCCGCACCGTCAACGATGATGGTGTGCTCCTTGGTAACCTTTACCTGACGTGCTCTGCCAAGATCGGTGATCTGGGTATCCTTAAGCTCAAGTCCGAGATCGGATGTGATGACCTGACCGCCGGTGAGGATGGCGATATCGCGAAGCATATCCTTTCTCTTTTCACCGAAGGAAGGAGCCTTTACAGCAACGCAGGTGAAGGTGCCGCGAAGTTTATTGAGAATGATTGTAGTAAGAGCCTCGCCGTCAACGTCCTCGGCAATAATGAGGAGCTTCTTGCCTGCCTGAACGATCTGCTCAAGCATGGGAAGGATATCCTGAACGGACGAGATTTTCTTATCGGTAATGAGAATGAAGCAATCGTCAAGAACAGCTTCCATCTTCTCCATATCGGTAGCCATATAGGGAGAAACGTAGCCGCGGTCAAACTGCATACCCTCAACGACCTCAGATGAGGTCTCTGCGGACTTGGACTCCTCAACCGTGATAACGCCGTCGGATGTGACCTTTTCCATAGCGTCGGCAATAAGAGTACCGATAACCTCGTCAGCGGAAGAAACAGTACCTACGCGAGCGATGTCCTCGGTACCGTTTACGGGCTTCGAGATATTAGCAAGAGCCGCAACAGCGGTGTCAACTGCCTTTTTCATACCCTTGCGGATGATCATGGGGTTTGCGCCTGCGGTGATGTTCTTCATACCCTCGTGGATCATAGCCTGAGCGAGGAGAGTTGCGGTGGTCGTACCGTCACCTGCGGCATCATTGGTCTTGGTCGCAACCTCTTTAACAAGGGATGCGCCCATGTTTTCTGCGGGATCGGCAAGCTCTATCTCCTTTGCGATGGTAACACCGTCATTGGTGATGAGGGGTGCGCCGTATTTCTTGTCAAGGACAACGTTGCGTCCCTTAGGGCCGAGGGTTATCTTGACGGTATCAGCAAGCTTATCAACGCCGCGGAGCAGTGCGCTTCTCGCGTCGGTTCCGTAATACAGATCTTTTGCCATAATTAAATCTTCCTTCCTATATGATTATTCGATAACTGCAAGCACGTCTTTTTCAGAAATGATGGTATACTCAACTCCGTCGAGCTTTACCTCTGTACCTGCATATTTAGCGGCGATAACACGATCACCGACGTTAAGCGAAACGGGAACAAGAACGCCGTCGTCGCCTGTTTTGCCGGGTCCTACTGCAACGACCTCAGCTATCTGGGGCTTTTCCTGTGCGGTGGCGGTAAGGATGATGCCGCTTTTAGTTTTTTCCTCTGCTTCAACGAGCTTGATAACAACTCTGTCTGCCAAAGGCTTGATAGTCATTTTACTTTTTCCTCCTTGGAAACTTATTTTTCAGCATTTTTGGCACTCTTTTGTGCCGAGTGCTAACTTACAGATACATTGTACTACATAAATTAAAAAAATCAAGGGGTATTGGCACGAATTAACATTTAGTTAACAATTTAATATCGGTTATTACCCAAAGCGGCGCCGAATACAGATATTATATAAGAAATAGGGGGAAAATACGATGCTCGATACAATAAACAAATATCTCATTGGTTCGCTTATACCCGTACTGCTCATAGGCTCGGGGGTGTTTTTGCTCTGCCGCCTGCGTTTTTTCTGGATACTGCACCCCATTGCAATCGTCAAGCCGCTTTTGGCAGGGAAACGAAACGGCGAAATATCACCGCGCCGCGCCCTTGCGCTTGCGCTTGCGGGGACGCTCGGCGTTGGTAACATCGTAGGCGTTTCGGCGGCAATATGGTGGGGAGGCGCGGGGGCGGTGTTCTGGATGATATTCTCCGCCCTTGCCGCCGCCACCGTCAAATACGCCGAGACGGTGCTTTCGGAGTACGGCGGTACACCTTATTATATCAGAGCCGCGCTGTCGAAAAAAGGGCTTTTGCGCGCAAGCGGCACCATAGCTTGCGTTTTTGTTGTATTTTGCATACTCAATTCAATAACCATGGGCGGACTCATGCAGGTAGGTGCGGTGGCAGGCGCGCTTGAGGGCGTGGCGGACATCGACCGTCACGCAAGCGGACTTGCGCTTGCCCTCATTGTCGCACTGACCGCCATCGGCGGTGTCGGACGCATCACACGCGTGACGGGCGCTTTAGTCCCCGTGATGAGCGTGGGCTTTTTCCTGATGTCAGCCGCCGTGCTTATTATCCGTGCCGATGCACTCCCCGCGGTATTTAAGCTGATAATGAGCGAGGCTTTCGATATAGAAGCGGCAGGGGGCGGTATTGGCGGTTTTCTCCTATCGCGCACGGTAAGACACGGCGTGATGCGTGGACTGATAACGAACGAGGCGGGGGCAGGCACTTCGCCCATGGCGCACGCCGAAAGCGGTGCGCCGGCCGTGGAACGAGGCTTTATGGGCATTGTAGAGGTGCTGGTAGACACCGTTATCCTTTGCGGAATGACGGCTGCTGTCGTGCTTATAAGCTATGGCGAATGCTCCGTGTGGGGAGAAAACTCGGTAATGATGACGCTGTCCGCCTACTCCTCCGTCCTCGGGGGATGGTCAAACTACGCTATGTGCGCAGCGGTGGTGCTTTTCGGACTTGCGGCAGTGATATGCCAGAGCTTCTACGCTCTTGAAGCTCTCAACTATCTGACAAAAGAACTGCCGCCGAGGGCGCGCGGCGCGGCTCGGCGGCTATTTATTCTTTTGTTTGCGATATGCGCCTACCTCGGCGCGGTCGCATCCCCATCGTATATGTGGGCGCTTGCAGACCTCGCCATCGGCTGTATGACGCTGATAAATCTCCCCGTGGTACTCATGTCTTGCGGGGAAATAAAGCAAAAAACTCTTGATTATTTCAAATAGATCATTTATATTTCTCGGCTTGCAACTTGAACATTTCGGCATACTTGCCATCTACCTGCATCAGCTCGTCATGCGAGCCGTGCTCGATGAGCCGTCCCGAATCAAACATATATATCCTATCAGCCATTCGAGTGGTAGAGAGGCGGTGGGAAATGAAAATGACCGTTTTATCCTTTGCATGCTCAAGTATGGACTGATTCAGCTCATACTCCGCAACGGGGTCAAGCGCACTTGACGGCTCATCCATTATCCAAAGCTCGTAGGGGCGCGCGAACACCCTTGCTATCGCAACCTTTTGCCCCTCTCCGCCCGACAGATTGATACCGTCCTCGCTGAACTCACATCCGAGGTGCGTGTCAATTCCTGCGGAAAGCGTCGCGAGCTTGTCGGCAAATCCTGCCGCGCAAAGCGCATTTCTTACGGTGTCGCCGTCACGCTCGGCGTCGTAATCGCCGCCCATAACGTTCTCGGCAATGCTTGCGTCAAAGAGCTTAAAATCCTGAAATACACAGCCTATCTTATCTCTGTACTCGTCAAGGCGGTATTCGGGAAGCGGGCTGCCGTTATACACGATCTCACCGCCCGTGGGATCGTATAGGCGCATAAGTAGCTTTATCAGCGTGGTCTTGCCCGCGCCATTGTAGCCGACGATAGCGATTTTCTCGCCTTTCTTAATCTTCAAGTTCACACCCGTGAGCGCGTCCTTACTGCCCTCCACGGTGCGCACAACGTGGTCAGCCTTATGCCAGCGATATTTCGGATTTGACGAAAAATCATAGCTGAAGCTGACGTTTTTAAGCTCCAGAGAGCGAAATTCATCCACCTCGCGCTCACCGGATACGACCTTCGGCTCGTAGCCTAAGAAGCCGTAATATTTTTCAAGGAAAAGGCTGTGCTCGGGGAACTTGGCAAGACGCTCGACAAACTCGGAAATGCTGTGTCTGACCTGCCATACTATGCCGACGCTTGCGGCAAACGTGCCAAGCAGTATCGAGCCGCGAAGCAAGCAGATGAACATATAAAAGGTTATTCCGAGCGATGCTACCTCCATAAGCACGTTATTGAAAAGTCCGTAGAGCAAAAAGTATTTCTTGCCGTACTTCTGTCCCACGCGCACAAGCTCGTCGTTGTTTTCATCCGCCTCGCGTACGAGCAGCTCGTCCGCACGGCTGAGTCTTATCTCCTTTGCATAGTCGGGCAGATGATACGCGCGGTTGATATAGCTTTGCTTGCGGTAAAGCGGCGTGCGCTCCTTGCGTGCCATATAGTTTACCTTGTTTCCGATGTGATTTACTATACAGCTCATCACACCCATAGCGCAAAGCACCACGATAACTACGGCATCCGTATCCGCCGTGGCGAGTGCGGTAATCGCGGCAAAGAAAGCGACGGCGGCGCGAACCATCTTGTTTATGTTCTCGATAACTCTTATCGCACGTTCGCTCGACTCCTCCATCGACCAGACGAAATCGTTATAGAATTCGGGGTCGTCATAGCAGGAGATATCAAGCGTTTTTGCCTTCTCAAAAAGCTCCTTGTGGATGTTATAATTCAGACGGTAATGCAATATCGGGCGCATAATCTGAAAATAAATCTTATCTACTAACTGGAAGCATATCTGCCATATCGCAACGTAGAGTATTATACGCAGAAGCTCCGAAAGCGGCTTGCCCTCGTCAATGGCGTTGAAAAGGTGGAGCGTAAAGTACATATCGACCACGCGGTTGATGCCCCACAGCACGCCCTCGACCAAAAATCCGCCAATCGCAAACGTCGGGGAAAGGCGAACCACCTTAAAGAACATCCGCCAATAGTTGCGGTTTATCATAGCAAAGGATTGCTTCGGAGCGCGATTTTCGTTTTTCTTACTCATCCTTCTCGCCCTCCTTGTAGTTCTCTGCCTGAAGTCTGAACATCTCGGCGTACTTTCCGCCCTTTTCCATAAGGGATGCGTGAGTGCCTTCCTCGATAACGGCACCGTCCTCCATCATATAAACGCGGTCGGCAAGAACTGCGCTTGACAAGCGGTGGGAAATGAAGATAACGCTCTTGCCCTCGGTCGCCTTGAGCATATTTTCAAACATCTTATGCTCCGCTATCGGGTCAAGCGCGCTTGAAGGCTCATCAAGCACCACGAAGGGCGAGCCCGCGGCAAACACACGCGCAAGACTTATCTTTTGCTGTTCGCCAATCGAAAGGTTAACGCCCTCGTCGTCAAACTCGCGCGTAAGTATGGAGTCGACTCCGTTTTTGAGAGTCGCGACCTTTTCGTACGCGCCGCTTGCCTTGAGCGCGGCATCCACCCTCTCGCCATCGCCCTCCTTGGCAGTACGCAAAAGCACGTTGTCCTTTACGGTCATTGCAAAGAGCTTGAAGTCCTGAAATACGCATCCGAAAAGTCCGCGCCAGCTTGAAAGTCGGTATTCCTTTGCCGATCTGCCGTCAAGCAGTACCTCGCCCTCGTCGGGGTCGTAAAGGCGCAAAAGGAGCTTTACGAGCGTGGTTTTACCCGAACCGTTCCTGCCGACGAGTGCGATCTTCTCGCCCTTACGGACGGTTATGTTTACTCCCGCCAGCGACTCCTTTTCGGCGTTCTTATATTTAAAATGAAGATTTTTTATCTCAACGTCGCCCGCGCACGCCTCGGGCGCGCTCTCATCCTCCGTTATCGTGGGCTGATAATCAAGGAAGTAGCGAACGTTCTCGATATAGAGCGAATGCTCGGAAAACTCTGCAAAGTTCTGCACCACGCGCGAAAGCATATACGATACGTTACCTATGGAGGTAAGCACCACGATGCAGTCACCCGGAGTCATACTGCCCTGACCTTCTCCGAGCGTGCGCCAAAGCGAGTACGCCATAGCTCCAAGCACGGTGACGGTCTGAAGTCCGTACTCATATAAAACGCAAGACAGCGCAAACTTGCTTCCGTGCTTGCCGCAGAGCTTGGTCTTTTCGCCTCTCACGTCGGCAAGCATTGAAAGCTGTTGCTCGGAGAAGCGCCCAAGGCGCATCTCCTTTGCATAGTCCGAAAGGTAGAACGTGCGACGCACGTAATTGTACTTTCGGTCGGATGGCTTACCCGCCATCTGCCATCCGTGATAAATGACCTGCCCCCAGTGCCGCACAAAGCCCATAACAAGCGGCAAAATGGCGAATATAATAAGCAGCGGGTCGATAGTGAACAGTAAAAGTGAGTTGAGCGAGAGCGAGGTGAGAGTCCAGATAAGATTATCAAGCGTATTCATAACGTCGTATACTCTGCCCGTTACCTCGTCCATCGCCTTTACGTATTTATCATAAAAGGACGGGTCCTCATAGCAGGCAAGCTCCACTTCGGTAGCCTTTTTGTATAGCTTTTTCTTGAGGCGGTGCTGTATGGTTTGGTTAGGCTTTACCGACACGACGTTCCAATAGAAATTCGACAGTGTCCATATAACTATTGCCGCGCCGCCCACGATGAATATGTACCTGAACACCTCCGCTGTGCTCCAGCCCGTGCCGCTTACGCTGTCGACGATTGCCCTGACGAGATACGTCGTCAGCAAAAAGTTTAGCGGCGCGTTGAGAACCGTCACGAAATAATACATAAAAAAGTAGGAGCGTGAGCCCTCCCACACCTGACGCAGGGCAAAGATATTATTCGATAAGGTTCGCCCGAGCGGCAGTTTTTTCTTTTTTTCCTTTTTACTCATAAAAATTCCTTTCTTCATACGTCTTTATACATTAAGTGTCAAAAAAGTCCAATCGGTTTGCTCTTTTTAAAAATTTTATCACATTACTTTTTGCAAGTCAATAAACCATCTGTTGAAATGGCGCAACGTCTTGTTGAAATGGCGCAACGCCCCGTTGCATAAAAAAATAAACGCCCCGTCATCTGCCGAGGCGTTTATTTTGAGCGAGGGATTATTTGTCTGCGTTTCTTCTCTTCTCGAAGCAGGCGCTGCAATAGATAGGTCTGTCCTTCGAGGGTTCAAAAGTGAGCTTGGCCTCGCCGCCGCACTCATCGCAAACAGCATAGAAATACTGTCTGGGAGGGTTGCCGGCATTCTTCTTTGCATCGCGGCATGCTTTGCATCTCTTGGGCTTGTTGGTGTAACCCTTTTCAGCATAGAAAGCCTGCTCGCCGGCTGCGAAAACGAACTCGTTACCGCACTCAACGCAAACGAGAGTCTCGTCCGTGTACTCAGGGGCAGCTACTTCTTCGGTTTCGACTTCGGTGGTTTCGACCACAACTTCTTCTTCGTACATGATTTACCTCTTGCAATTATGTATATTCGCCCTCGGCGGACTCCAACCGCCACCTTTGGTGACCCAACGCTCTTCTTTAAGCTATTCGGGCATATATATCAAGAGCCGCTATGAAAGCAAGGCTCTCAATTTCTGTCTGATACGGCAGAGCGCGTTTCCAACCGATTTTGGCGAACGCCCCACCTTTTGTGCGATCTGCGCGGGGGAAAGTCCCGAGAAATAAAGCCACCAGACCTTATTTTCATACTCGGAAAGATGCTCACTGATACGTCGGCTAAGCTCCGCCGCCTTTTCCCTTTCGATAAGTTCTGCGGCAGGATCATCATCCTCCGAAATACCGTGAGGCTCGTACACCTCGTCAATAGAAAGCACATCTGCCGACGAGCTGCGCCAAATCACGCGAAGCGCACTGATGATGGCTTTGTTTACGCATATCTTCGCATAAAGACCGAAGCTGACCTTTTCATACGAATAGTCATAGCTCTTGACCGCGCGGTGAAATGCAACGAGCGCCTCTTGGCGAAGCTCCTCCATGTCCTGCGGCAAAAGCTCGGCACGGTATTGCGCCACCGCCGCATCAAGCAGGGGCTTGAACCTGTCTGCAAGACACGCAAAAGAAGCCTCGTCCCCTTCCTTGGCAAGAATCAAAAGACGAAGCGTTTCCTTTTCAGAATATTCAACGTTAGGATTAGTCAGAGAGTTTTCCTTCACTACGGCACCTTGATATGAAACATCTACGCCAAACGGGGGAGTGTCTTATTTCGAGATAATTCGAGTCGTGTACATTATTATTATACCATCTTTTTAGCATTTGTCAATATAAAATTAGTATTTTTTTTGCTTTTTTTTAAAATTTTGTTCAAAATTTCCCGATTTTTCAAAAAAGGGCAAATTGCCCTTTTTAATCAAACAAATAATTTACTTGTCCCGCCATAAGGGCGTTAAAACCGCGATATATGACCTCGGGGCGTTCATCGAAATTCTGCTTCATCCGTTTTGCGCGGTTCTCACTGTCGACTGTCAGCGTTGCCTCGAAGATAACTTTTTTCTTTTCGAGCATCATACATTTAACGTCGCATTTGCCCGTACCGTCGCATTTCGGAATGACCTCGCAGGAGACCGTGATCTTGCGGCGCGCGAAATCAAGATAGCGAAACGCGGCGGCAAGGGACTGGTCGAGTATCGAGGACAGCACGTCGCTTTTCAGCTCCTGCGCAACTATCCTGCCCTTGTCAGTAACGTAAAAGAACTCCTCATCCCCCTCTTTGTACGAGGCAACGAGATCAGCATCAAGCATTTCGTTAAAGCTCTCCGCAAAATCAAGATACATAACGAAATCCGTCTGCATAACTATGTCGTTTATTGTGTAAAAGTCCAACGGATAATTTATATTTTCCATAAGATAAAGAACAAATATCTTTACCGAGCGCTTGCTTCCTATGGGAGATGACATAAAATCCTCCTAAAAAATCATCGTTTGCTTATATATTAGCACAAAAAATGCAAATCTTCAACAGTTTTGTTTGACTTTATGGAAAATTTGTGCTATTATAAGTAATATATAACGAAAGGAGCATTTTTATGATAAATATTGCTTTACTCGGATTCGGAACAGTAGGCAGCGGTGTTGCCGAGGTTCTGACTGACAATGAAAAGATAATTACCGCAAGGCTCGGAAAAAAGGTCAACGTAAAATACATCCTTGACCTGAGAGATTTTCCCGACAGCCCCTTTGCCGATAAAATCGTACACGATTACAACGTAATACTTGCTGACCCCGAGATCAGCATCGTAGTCGAAATGATCGGAGGAATCAAGCTCGCCGCTGATTTCACCGAAAAGGCTCTCCGTGCCAAGAAGAGCGTTATCACATCCAACAAAGCCGTTGTTGCCGCATACGGTGAGGTATTCCTCGCTCTCGCGCGTGAAAACGGCGTGCGCTATCTCTTTGAGGCGAGCGTTGGCGGCGGTATACCCGTTCTCCGCCCAATTGCCGAGGACCTCTCGCACAACAAGATACTTTCCGTCAGCGGAATACTCAACGGCACTACCAACTTTATCCTCAACGAAATGTCCGCAAAGGGACAGACCTTCGAGGACGCTCTCGCCAAGGCGCAGGCAAAGGGTTATGCCGAGGCTGATCCCGCCGACGATATCGACGGCGTTGATGCCGCACGCAAGATAATCATCCTTGCCGCTATCGCATACGGCAAGCTCATATCACTTGATGACGTAAGCGTAGAGGGCATTCGCGGCTTGCCGCTTGCCGACACCGAGCTTGCGGAAAGCCTCGGCTGCCGTCTCAAGCTCATTGCCGACGTAAGACTTGATGCCGAGGGCAAGGTATGCGCGTCGGTTGCTCCGAGATTTGTAAGAAGCTCCTGCCCCCTGTCCACCATCAACGGCGTTTTCAACGGCATTCTCGTTCGCGGAAACGCATCCGACGACATTATGTTCTACGGACGCGGCGCGGGCAAGCTCCCAACCGCAGGCGCTGTTGTCAGCGACATAGTTGACGTTATCGCCCACCCCGATGCGGTAGTTGCCGCCTATAATTGGGAGAGAGTCGGCTCCGATGCTACCGCAAAGATAGCCGCTGAACGCTACTGCCATATTTTCGCAGACGCGGAGACCGCACGCATCACAGCGCGCGCGCTCGACACCGCCGTTACCTCGGTCGGAAGCACTTACGCCGTTATTTCAAGCTCCGCCGCCATCGAGGGCGCAGTAAGAAGCTACGAATTCTTTGAATAAGGTGCATATCCTACACATACTGACAGATTCAAACGTAGGGGGCGCCGGAAGCTGGCTTTGCTATCTTGTCGGAGCATCCGCCCACAAGCATTCTGTAATAATTCCTCAAGGCGCGGCTATTAAGCCGCGCCTTGAAAAAACAGTGGCGAAAGTTTACGAAATGCGCGGGATTGCAGACCGTTCTTTCTCTCCCCTTGCTGTAGGACGGCTGACGCGCCTTATACGGCAGATTGCGCCCGACGCGGTACACACGCACGCCTCGGTCAGCGCGCGCATTGCCGCACGGCGCGCAAAAGTGCCGTGCGTTATGACGCGCCATTGCTCGGATATGCCGCCCGCGTGGCACGCACTCCTTCCAAAAAAATGGCTCTCGCGCTCCGTTTGCGCCGCGATAGCAACTGACGAAAAGGCTAAAACCGCCTTGCTCGCTTCAAGCATCGACGAGAAAAAAATAACGGTAGTGCGCAACGGTGCGCTCCCCTTGCGTGAGGTGTGCGCCGAGGAGCAAGATACCATGCGCCGAACGCTCGGCATTCCCGACGGTGCATTCGTCGCGGGAATGTTCGCGCGGCTCGAGGCGGTAAAAGACCATGCAACGGTGCTTGAAGCCGCAAGGCTGTGCGAGGGCAAGGGCGTTTATTTTCTCGTCGTCGGCACGGGCAGTCTTGAAGCAAGGCTCAAGGAAAACACGCCGCCCACCGTGCGTTTTTGCGGTTTTGCCGGCGATATCGCACCCTATATGGCGCTGTGTCAGGCGAATGTCAACGCCTCGCGCGGTACGGAAACGTCGAACCTTGCCATTATCGAGGGAATGAGCGTGGGCGTAGTACCCGTGGTGTCGGATTACGGCTCAAACCCCGTGCTTGCAAAGGACTGCGGACTCGTGTTTGAGACGGGAAACGCCACGTCTCTTGCCGATGCTCTGCTCCGCTTAAAGAACGAGCAAAGTCTTGCCGACGCGCTCTCTACTGCGGCACGCGCCGCGTTTTCGCGCGAATACTCGGCAGAGAGATTTGCGCGGCAGATAGACGAGATTTATGAAAACGCTTTGCGTTTTCATAAGTGCAAAATGCAAAGCGCAAAGTGCAAAGTTAAGGAAAAAAGTGGTTGAAGCC
>JAZQDD010000061.1:0-16995 GCA_045546615.1 Eubacteriales bacterium
TCATCTTTTACTGTATCGAGCTTGGTAAGGATGACTCGGGCAAGGCGTATACCGCCTACTCACCTGACGAGCATTCCTATTGGAAAGGGCTGTCCGCGATAGCACGCGAGGGTATTCTCCTCACAATGGGGCTTGGATACCATCGCAAAGCCTAAAGTTCAAAATTGTACCACCCCACTTGACTTGATCGAAGTGCGGTGTTATAATAAAAAAGCGGCACGGGAAGTCCGTGTCGCGGAGCATACCGAGCTTCCCCCGAAGCTCTCCGAGGACTTGGAAAAGCCTCGGAAACGGTGGCGGTTGACTCCCCAACATAGCATCTACTATGGAGGAGGTCAACGTTCTTATTGAATAAAAAAACCTCCTCACACTATGGCGAGGAGGTGGTGCCAATGGTTTCTTGGAATGAGCTTTTTGCTTTCCTTGCACTCATTTTGGCAATTATCTCTTTTGTCAAAAAAGACAAAGGCGATAAATAAATCAAAAAGAACTAACCGCCTCAGCCGACCAAAGTTGAACGGTTAGTTCTAAACGCGGGAGGCAACCGTCATCGGTATGCTCCTTCCACTAATATGATAGCACAGAACGAGGACGGTGTCAAGTCCTTTTTTCTTTTGTTTCGGATGCTCCCTAACTTCTGCCCCACTGGTGCAGAAGTTCCCCTCGCGCACCACTCCGAACTTCGGACCCACTGGGTCCAAAGTTGTTATGATCCGCCCGCCGAACTTCGGACCCACTGGGTCTAAAGTTGTCACAAGCAGCCATCCGAACTTCGCGCCCACGTTGGGTACAAAATCTCTAACCGCCGCCCCTCGCAGAGCGTAGAGTTTAAAATTGTACCACCCTTTTTTCCCTTTGTTGCCGAAACTCGCGCCCCCCGATGTCATACCAAACGCCGTTTAGTATGACATTTTATTTTTTGGCAAAAAACCCTTGACTTTTCCTCGCGTGCGTATTATAATAAAGATACAAATAAAAACGGCATCCCGAAGGATGCCGCCTAATAACCTGAAACACGTGACGCTTCCAACCGTCGCGCGCTTCACAAAGTCCACCGCACGAACGGATAGACCTTGCTTGGTTGAGCTTTATATTAATTGATGTGTTGAAAGAAACTTCTCTATAGAGGTTTTGGTCACATCAATTATAGCATAACTTTAGTATTTTGTCAATGCCTTGCGGAGGATTTTTACCCGCAGGCTTTTTTGTTGCCTATAAAGGATCATTGACAATAGAATACGGTGTTGACTCAACGGGGTACCTCAGTAAACTCGCCACGACGCAGAAACTTCTGCTGAGCGAGGGAGCTGTTGAATACCTCGGCTGAAAAAGGCGAGAGGACGACGTTGAGAAAAACATCTTTTAAATATTAAAGGCTTGATTTTTTTCTTGACTTAATATTATATATGGTCACCTTGCCGCGTTAGCGGCAAGGTGAGAATGTGGCGGAGAGACAGGGATTCGAACCCTGGTTGGGGTATTAGCCCAAACACGATTTCCAGTCGTGCGCCTTAGACCAGCTCAGCCATCTCTCCAGCTCGTACCCATATATAATAGCACAAGTTTTAAAAAAAATCAAGCCTTTTTTTGAAAAAAATTTATTTTTTTGCAAAAAAATAAAAATGCCCGCCGCAGCGAGCATTTTTATCAAAGTATCATCGTGATCAACGGCAGCGTTATGCACGATAAAAGCGTAGTTACAAGCACGCAATTTGCCGCAAGCTCCGTCTCGCTCTTGTGTAGCTCTGCCATATTGAATATTATCGATGCGCACGGCGTTGCCGAAAGTATCAAGAGGCTTGCCTTCAGCGAGTACGGAAGCGGAAGAAAATACACCGCTCCGTAGCAGAAAAGCGGAAAAAGAACGAGCTTTCCAAGCGAAATGAGATATATCATGGGACGGCTGAACAGCTTCGGTAATGAAACCGTTGCAAGACGGATGCCCAGTATCGCCATACAAAGCGGCGTAGACATACTGCCAAGCAGGCTAACAGCCCCTGTTACCATATCGGGCATCATATTCCCCACTCCAAACACATAAACGGGCAGACCGATGGCAAGTCCCGCCATGCTTGGATTGAAGATAGCGGACTTTAGTGTCATAGAGCGCGTATTGCCCGTAAGACAGAATATGCCCACCGTGAAAACGAGAATATTCATCGATATAACGTATATGGACGAATAGCACAGCGCCTCGGGATATTGCGGCAAAAGCGCTTTAACAAGCGGCATTCCGAAAAATCCGACGTTACCCATGACAGATGCGATAGTAAGAATGCGGTATTTCGCATCGGAATATTTTTTGCGGAAAAACGCAAAAAGAACGAGCATAAACGCCGCCTGCAAAACAAGCGAGGAGGCGAAAAACAATCCCATGTTAGCAAGTTGAGATAGCGAAAACTCAAAGTTTAAAAACGCCGAAATTATCATGCACGGCGAACAGGCATAAATAAGGAACGCCGACATTGACGTCAGATGTTCCGCCGATGCCTTTTTTGCCTTACAAAGAACAAAGCCGGGCAATATGTATATAAGTGTCAACAAAACGTTGGAAAAAGTAATTCCGAATCCCATATTTCGCTCCTCATGATTTTGATATGTTTATTATATTACCATCCAAGCCGAAAGTCAAGTGGGAGAGAAAAAACTCCTTGACTTTCAACCTGCTATGTCACCATCCGAGCAATGTATCACACGCGCCCTGCTCGCAAACGCCAACAAAGACTTATCAATAGCTTTCCATTGAGCCGCTGTACCAAGGTAAGTTATATCTTTAAGTTTATTACACGCCAAAAACGCTTTGCTGTCAATGTTTGGAACGTTCTCCGGAATCGTGAGCGATTCAAGAGATGTACAATTATAAAACGCGTAAGAACCAACGTCGAAAACTCCTGCACCAAGCTTTATGCCAATTAACGCAAAACAATTCTGAAAAGCATACGAACCAATACTCTCAACGCTATCCGGAATGCCGATATTTGCAAGAGAACTACATCCCGCAAATACTCTTTCTCCAATACTTACAACACTATCGGGCAACGTAATACTTGTCAGTGCCGAACATTTATAAAAAACATATTCCTCAATACTTGCAATACCGCCCCCAAGGCTCACCGATGCAAGAGAGGAACAGCCCGAAAACGCTCTGCTGCCTATGCTTGCAACATTGTCACCCACGCTAATGCCCGCAAGAGATGAGCAATTTTGAAACGCGTAAGAGCCAATTTCAGTAACGCTGTCGGGTACGGAGATGCTTTCGAGCGACTCACATTCGTAAAAGGCATAATCGCCAATACTTATAATACCGTTTGAAAGAGATACGTTAACGATATCGGAACAACCGCCAAAAGCATGGTCGGAAATCGTTTCGCCGCTTGTTACAATAACGGTTTTTAAGGATCTCGGCACGCAAGCCTTGTTATTTGCGTGAAAGGTTGCGCCGAATATATAACCGAAATGAGTATTTGAGTCCCCATCCTTTTGCGAGCCGACAAAGGGGATAGAGACAGCAGACAGCGCGGAACATTCGAGAAATGCGCCGTGACCAATATAGATAACACTTTCGGGAACGATTATCTCATAAAAAGACGTACAATAAGCGAATGCCGAATCGGCAATGGCACTCACGGGAAGCCCTTTGTATTTGCGAGGAATAACTATTTTATCATCAGTACAAATTCCGATACCTGTAACTGAATAAGCGGTGCCGTCATCGTTCATTGTAAACTCAAGCCCCTCACTGCTTTTCCTCTCACCGCAAGCGGAGCATACGTTATCAATAAATATATGGGCAACGGCAGGGATCTCCGTCTGCGCAAGCGTAACTACTCCGCAGACCGAGCATTTTTTGCCCTCTGTGAGTCCTGAACTTTCGCACGCGGCGGCTCGCCCATCCAAAACCTCTTCCGTGTGTCCCATTGCAGGTATTTCTCTCATTTGAACGTCACCGCACAAGCAGGTTCGCGCTTCGACGCCTTTATTCGTGCAATCGGGGGCTTGAGTCTGACCCCAGTCGCCGTACTTGTGAATATGGGGGACGGTAGTCTCCGGTGCAGGCACGGTTGTCTCCGGCGCGGGTGCGGTAGTTTCGGACATCGGCGTGGTGGTTTCGGGCGCAGGTACGGTTGTCTCCGGCGCGGGTGCGGTAGTTTTGGACATCGGTGTGGTGGTTTCGGGCGCAGGTAAGGTAGTTTGGGGAATGGGAGTGGCTGTTTCCGGCACGGGCGCGGTAACATCTGAATGAGGCACGGTAGTTTCAGGGACATAAACGGTAGTTATCGGCTTCGTTACAACGGTGTCGTAGGGTGAAACGCCATTTCCCGTTCCCGAAGATGCTCCGTCTGGTATGGGCGAGGTCATATCGGAAGGATATGTTACATTTGGCATTGGATAACCCGTATTTGCCGAAGAACTGCCCGTCCCCGACACGGGCTTGCCGGTTTCCTGCGTGGGCTTACTTGTCACGGATGTATGCCTACTCGTATCGGGTGTAGCCTTGCTCGTCTCGGGCGTAGGCTTGCTCGTATCGGGCGCAGGTTTGCTCGTATCGGGCGCAGGTTTACTCGTCTCGGGCACAGGCTTGCTCGTCTCGGGCGCAGGTTTGCTCGTCTCGGGCGTAGGTTTACTCATCTCGGGCGTAGGCTCGCTCGTCTCCGGTTTCGAATCGATCGTCTCGTTTTCGCAGGAAGAATCCTCGGGGGCAGTAGTCTCATCCTCTATATCTGCAGTAGCAGTCTCATCCCCTGTGAAAGCGAACGTCACATATCCGTCTCTACAAACTGTGGTAACAGAACTCGTGATTCCGTGATAGTAATAGTCATCCCTTAATTCCGGCGGCACCGCGCACGCCGTAAGAACACTAAAAGCGAGAATGGCAACAATAATTATAACAACGGTCCTGTTTAAATTTCCCATTTTGCCTCCGAAAAATGTCGAACAAAATACTAATATGGATAATTATACACCCCACACGCAAAGTTTGTCAACCCACAACTTATATCCAAAGAGCTTTATCGGCTTTTCATTATACACGATGCGGAAAATGTAGATCTTTCAAAAGAAAAACTGCCGAAAATCGGCAGTTTTTCTTTTGAAAATAATTTATATATCCGCATCCTTCATATATTCGTTAGCATGCTCGGCGATAAATGCCTTGCGGCCTGCGAGATTGTTGCCAAGCAAAGTATCGAATATCATTTCCGTTGCTGCGGCGTCGGCGGGCTTTACCGCGATAAGTCGGCGTGTTTGCGGCTTCATCGTAGTCTTTGACATCATGTCAGGCTCGTTCTCGCCAAGTCCCTTGGAGCGTTGGAGGGTATATTTTGTATCGCCAAGCTGTTTTAGGATAGCGGTTTTTTCCGCCTCGTCATACGCAAAATACGTCTGATCCTTCGTGGTTATCTCAAAGAGAGGGGATTCCGCGATAAATATCTTTCCCTTCTCGATAAGCGTCGGCAGCAAGCGGTAGAACATCGTAAGCAAAAGCGTCCTTATCTGAAAACCGTCCTCGTCCGCATCTGTACATATAATAATTTTTGACCAGCGCAGAGCATCGTAGTCAAACGCCGCCATGTCGTTTTTCAGCTTGACCTTTCCCTCAAGCTCCACACCGCAACCGATAACGCGGAGCAGATCTACGATTATCTCGTTGTCAAATATCTGCTTGTAATCGCTCTTCATACAGTTGAGCGTCTTACCGCGTACGGGAATAATTGCCTGAAATTCCGCCTCACGCGCAAGCTTACATGACGTAAGCGCGGAATCACCCTCAACGATATAAAGCTCGCGCACCGCAGGGTCTTTACTGCGGCAGTTGACAAACTTCTCAACTCGGTTAGCAACGTCGATAGTGGCTGTCAGCTTCTTTTTAATATCAATTCGCGTCTTTTCGGCATTCTCGCGGCTGCGCTTGTTGATAAGCACCTGTGCGGCAATTTTGTCAGCCTCGGTGGGATGCTCAATAAAGTATATGTCCAGACTCTTTTTAAGGAATTCCGTCATCGACTCCTGAATAAAGGAATTGGTGATCGCCTTTTTGGTCTGGTTCTCATAAGAGGCAATAGTGGAATGGCTGCTGATTACGATAACAAGACTATCGGCAATGTCCGCGTATGTGACCTTTTGCTCGGTCTTGTTGTATTTGCCCGTGTTTTTCAGATATTTATCTATCGAATAAACAAACGCGGAGCGCACGGCGCGGTCAGGCGAACCGCCATGCTCAAGATAGCTTGAGTTGTGATAATACTCCTGCTTTCCTGCCGCCTGCGTAAAACAAAACGAATAATCCGCCTCGAGCAGATATTCCTCCTTGTCACCGCGGTCGCGTCCGCGATCGGAAGCGAAAAGGTTAACAGGCTCGGTAATGGAATTGTTGTTTGTGATCTCCCTAACGTAAGCCGCGAGCTTATCCTCGCCGGGATAGTAGAACTCCTTTTCAGAGAAGCCGCCATCCTCCTGCTCGATCTGCAAAACAAATTTAACTCCGTAATTTATTGCCGCCTGACGGTGAAGAACGTCCTCAAAATGCTCGTGCGGAATGTTGATATCCGTGAACACCTCGAGGTCGGGAAGCCAGCGAATGATAGTACCCGTCCTGCGCTCCGAGGGGGCAAGATCACGCACTTCAAGATCGCCAACGGGCAGTCCCTTTTCAAAGCGTATAAAACTGACGCGCTTGCCGTCAAACGAGTCAACGTTCATATAAGTCGATGCACATTGAGTTGCACACGCACCGACTCCGTTTACACCAAGGGCGCATTTGTATGCGGCATCCGCATTGTTGTTATCCATCTTACCGCCCGCAAAAAGCTCACAGAAAACAAGCTCCCAGTTATATCTTTCTTCCTTTGCATTATATCCGAGAGGAACGCCTCTGCCAAAGTCCTCGACCTCCATGGAGTGGTCGGCAAATACGGTTACACGTATCTCCTTACCGTAACCCGCGCTCGCCTCGTCAATGGAGTTTGCGAGTATCTCGAAAAAACCGTGCTGACATCCGTCAAGTCCATCCGAACCAAAGATTATACTCGGACGTTTACGAACACGGTCCGGGCCTTTTAGTGAAACTATGCTCTGATTATCGTATCCGCTGTCGTTCTCGGCAGGCGCAGACATAGCCGCCTTTGCTAAAGCCTTTTTATCCTTGTCAGCCTTTTGGGTGTTTTTTGCGCTCGTTTTTTTAGTTGCTTCTTTTGCCATACTATAAAAATCCTTTATTGAATTTTGTACTTCGCGTCAAATCGTATTTCTATTATATACCATGTCAAAGAAAAAATCAATACCTATTTTTCTTTTATATTAGATTTATATCTAACGTTTTCGTTTCACAAGCATTTACTTTAGATGTATTTCTAACTAAAATACTACACAAATATTGACATATATCAAAAAAGCCATACCGATTGCTGACAAAGAAAAACAAACCGCCCATTCTATTATTTGTCCAACATGCTAAAGTTTGTAAGCACATGAGATTATAAAGTGTGAATTTTTGTTTTTTCTTCCTAAATCATAACCTTTAATTTCAAATAAAATCACATTCCGCCCTTAGAGGAGTGTCGGGAGAATTTTTATCGGCAAATAAACATGGTGTTTTTAAGATATTTCGATAGAAAACTCCTCTTTAATTTGATAATATATTGACTTTTGGTGGTAAATAATGTATTATATATCATATATGTTTACAATATCCGAACGGATATCAGGAGTACTGAGATGCTGAAAAAAATTCGATTTATAATTGCGCTGTGGGTATCAAAATCCGCCCGCATCGCCCTGCGTATGATTGGCAAGCCGGCGACCTGTACACCGGGTATGATCGCGCTCAAGCTCTGCCCCGATTTCCTTGCACACGTTGGCACACCGAAAACTCTTGTCTGCGTTACGGGAACCAACGGCAAGACCACCGTCAGCAATCTGCTGGGTGACGTTTTGCGCGACTGCGGATATTCCGTAACCAACAACAGCTACGGCTCAAACGTTCAAGGCGGTGTTGCTACCGCTCTGCTCACCGATGCTACGATTACGGGAAAATCAAAAAAGCAATTTGGTATTATTGAGGTCGACGAGAGAAGCTCGATAAAAGTATATTCCTACATCACCCCCGACTACATCGTTTGCAATAATATCATGCGCGACTCGCTCAAGCGCAACGCACACCCCGATTTCATTTCCTACGTAATAAATAACAAGCTCACCCCAAAAACGAAAGCTATCCTCAACGCAGACGATCTTATCTGCGCGCGGCTTGCACCAAAAAGCGCTGACCGCACCTATTTCGGAGTTGATATAAGAAAGCCCGAGGGCGGCGACCCCGAGAATGTTCGCGACATCGTTTACTGCCCCGAATGCGGACACCGCCTTGACGTTGAGTATATCCGCTATTACCACATAGGCCGTATGTCCTGCCCAAATTGCGGTCTGCATTCCCCTGAGTGCCAATTTACCGTTACAGATATCGATACCGAAAACAGCACCCTCACCGTTACCCACGACGGTGTAAATGAGGTGTTTCGTTTGATGAATGACAATATCATCAACATCTATAATTCTTGCACAGCCATAACGGTGCTATACAAGCTCGGGCTTACCTATGAGCAGATACACAGCGCCTTTGAACGCTTGAGCATCGTTGCCACAAGATACGAGAGAACGACTGTCAAAAACGTAAATATCACCATGCAGTTTTCCAAGGGACAAAACCCCAGCGCCTGCGGACGAGCCTTCAGCTACGTTGCTTCTCATGAGGGCGAGAGCAAATCCGCGCTTATTATGACGGATTATCAAGAGCGCAACGAATCCGAGAGCGTTTGTTGGCTTTACGACTGTGATATGTCAGCGCTTGCCGATCCCACGATAAAGGAGATCGTTTTCGCAGGGCCTCGTTGCCGTGACCAAAAACTTCGCGCCATTATGGCTGGCGTGCCCGAGGAAAAAATAAAGATCACCGATACGCCCTCCGACGGCGTTGAGCTGATCGACGTTAAAAACCACAGCGAAATATTTGTTCTGTATCAGCTTTACACCATTCCAGCCGCGGCTCGCGCGAAGCGTAGACTGATAGAACGGGTGGAGGCAGAAAAATGAAAATAGAGGTTCTTTACGGCGAGGTCGCAAACTTTTACGGTGATCCGCAAAACGCCGTTTATCTTTCGCAATGCGTCCCCGATGCCGAGCTGATAAACACAAGGCTTGACGCCGTTCCGTACTTTGCCGACGAACGCCCCGATATCATCCTTATTGGATCTATGAGCGAAGCTATGCAACGTCTTGCAATCAAAAGTCTTTCCCCCTACAAGGAGCGCATCATTGAGCTTATTGATGACGGCGTAGTATTTCTCGCCACAGGTAATGCATACGAAATATTTACTGAAAAAATAGAATACGTTACGGAAAATATCACCGTTGACGGACTCGGGCTGTTTCCGCTGACGGTAAAGACCGACCTTTTCGCGCGATACAACGGCATGGTCATCGGTGAGGCTGACGGTATGACGCTCACGGGCTTTCGCTCGCAGTTTTCCTTCGTTTACGGTGACAACTCCGACTTCGCCTTCATAAAGGTGGAACGCGGTGTCGGTATAAACAAATCAAGCAAGCTCGAGGGCGTACGCCGCAAAAACTTTATCGGCACGCATCTCATTGGCCCCATACTTCCGCTTAACCCCGAGTTTTGCGAGTACGTGCTTCGCCTTGCGGGAAGCCCCGCAACCGCCGCACACAAAGAAGCCGCACTTGCCGCATACGAGCGCAGAGTTGCGGAATTCCGTGACCCAAAGGTAAAATTTGATTGATACGAGGTATAAAATGAAACTTATCAAAACACCCACCAAAGGAATGAACGACTATCTCCCATCCGAGGTAGCACTTCGCGAATACGTAAAATCCGTCATCGTCTCCTCTTACTCCTCCGCAGGCTTTTGTATGATCGAAACACCCGCAGTTGAACACATCGAAAATCTCACCGGCAAGAACGGCGGAGAAAACGAAAAGCTGATCTTTAAAATAATGAAACGCGGCGAGAAGCTCGTTTCCGCCGCAAGCGAGGACGAGCTGTGCGACAGCGGTCTGCGCTATGACCTTACCGTTCCGCTTTCACGTTACTACTCCAACAACTCCGCAAAGCTCCCCTCCCCCTTCCTTGCAATGCAGATCGGCAACGTCTGGCGCGCCGACCGCCCCCAGAAGGGCAGATACCGCCAGTTTACGCAGTGTGACATAGATATTCTCGGTGATTCCACCCCCACCGCAGAAATAACACTCATCTCCGCCACGGCAGGAGTGCTTCGCCGCCTCGGGTTTGACAATTTCACCGTGCGCATCAACGACCGCCGACTCCTCAAACTCTGTGCAGAGGCTTGCGGCTTTGCTCCCGAGGAGCATGACAAGGTGTTCATCATCCTTGACAAGATGGATAAGATTGGTCTTGACGGTGTAAAGAGTGAGCTTCTCTCCGAGGGCTATGCCGCAGATGCCGTAGAAAAGTACATTGAGCTTTACACGGGAGCCGAGGATATAAGCGCCGAGGACTTTACCGCAAAACTCTGCGGTGAAAATGCCGAAAATGCGGCAAAGATCGCCGCGCAAGTAGCTTCCATCATGCGCTGTGCCGCCGCCGCGACCGTTGGCGGATGCAAGCTCCAATTTGACCCCACTCTCGTGCGCGGAATGTCCTACTACACGGGAACGATATTTGAGATACGCATGGACGGCTACGGCTACTCCGTGGGCGGCGGCGGAAGATATGACGAGATGCTTGGCAAGTTTGCAGGTCAGCAAACGCCCGCCTGCGGCTTCTCCCTCGGCTTTGAGAGAATCGTTTCCGCGCTTGCCGACAGCGGCTTTACCGTGCCCGCACCCGAAAGAAGCGTTGCGTTCCTCGCTGACAAGAAAATAAGCGAAGAGGACATGCTCCGTATGTGTGCCGATGCCGCCGCGCTTCGCGCAGACGGCGCACGCGTGCTTATTACCACAAAAATGAAGAACGTGTACTTCCAAAAGACAAAGCTCTCCGAGGAAGGCTACACCGAGTTCGTTGAGTATTGATAAAAAAGAGGAATTTGCCGATGGGCAAATTCCTCTTTTTTATTTGGCGGCGTCGAGCCTTTCCTTTATCTTTTTCATATCAGATAGCATATCCTCCTTGCGGCGAGGATCGCGCAAAAGCGCGGCGGGATGGAATACGGCAGTAAGGGCAAAATCTCCCCTCTCAAACCAAACTCCATGCTCCTGCGTTATCTTAAAATCAGGCTTTATAAGGCGCATCGCGGCTATCCTGCCAAGACAAACGATTATCTGGGGGCGGATAAGGCGCACCTGCTCACGCAAATACTCTATACACGCATCCTCCTCGGCGGGAAGCGGATCGCGATTCTTCGGCGGACGGCATTTTAAGATATTTGCTATGTAAACATCCTCACGCGGTATATCCACCGCGTAAAGATAGCGGTCAAGAAGCTGACCTGCACGCCCCACGAAAGGCACTCCGCTTATATCCTCTTGCTCCCCCGGAGCTTCACCGACAAACATAAGGCGCGCGCTTCGGCTTCCCGTACCGAAAACGCAGTTCGTTCTCGTGTCTCCGAGGGGGCAAGCATGACAGCTTTTACATTTTTCCTCAAGCGCGCTCCAGCGCATTTGGAGTTCTTTTTCTTCCATATTATTGATAATCCTTTCAGTTTGCTTCGGCAAACATTGATAGCTGATATTCGTGAACAAAAATATATGTTATGTCAGGTGCTATCGTTTCAAACAAATTTTTTGTGTCATTAGCTCCAACTCGACAGCCAACAGTCCGAAAACTGTTTGAAAAATACTCGCCGAGCATTATTTTATCCCACTCGTTTATACATTCAAGATGTATCACCAAGCCGCCCGAAAAATCCGTATTATACGTTTTTTCCACTCCGTTGATACGGGGGAATATGCTGTAGTTCTGGGCAAAGGCAAATTCCACCGAAACGGTGCGATTAAAATGCAAAGCCTCTATTCCCGCGCGACGCGCCAGCGCCTTCCCTTCCGTATTATAATAATTAAAACTGATATCGCTTCTGTCTATAACGCGCATCTCACCTCGCTCATTTGCGGGGATACTGCCTACCAGTGCGCGATAGACATAATATGCACCAAGGGAGTTGAGTGAATTTTCCGTATTGTTGTATAGCTGACCGTCGCCCTTCGCGGCGAGGAGAACATCCGTCATATCGAAATAACCGTCTGCATTTATTTTTTTCATATATGCGGTAAGGCGCTTTAGCACGGTATTATTGCTTATTTCACCAAAATAATCGGGCATAAGCTCTCCGTACACAGTTTGAGCATTCGGAATAATGACAACGGAGCATTGAGAGCCCGCTTCAATAAAAGGGCGGCGCACTGCGGCGATACCCTCGGCTATCGAGGCAAGATACTCCTCGTCCGTCAAGCTTTCCCCAACGTAGTCCGCAATATAATTATAGTCACCGTCGACATCGTAAACGTCAAATATAAAACCGTTTTTTCCGAGAAGAACGCTATCCGAGCGCAAATTTCCGTAAAAGAGATAATCCGCGTTTACAACAAAATCCCGCACGCCCGTTCCCTTATAGAAAGCATCGGCAAAGTCAGACAAAAACATACCGTCACGTTCTTCGCCATCGTAATAATCGTCGCAAAAATCGTCGGGATCAAAATATGATGATATCAATATGTTTATTGAAAATGACAAAAGAGTTCCTATAAACACTATAATCAAAACAATGCAAAGAGCCCTTGGCATTTTCTCGCAGGAGATGGGCGTATGGCAAGAATCATTCGCTTTTACGCCGTTTTTTTCTTTTTCCATTAAATCCCCCCTACAACGTAATACCCGAGAAAGGCGTGGTAGCAAGCTCGGGATATTGAGGCATAAAGAACAACACCGTCACCACAAAAACCAACACAAGCGCCGACGTCCAGCACCAAGAAAAAACGTTAGCAGTTCGCGCGGTGACGGTCTTTCCCAGCGCATTGAGCATCTGCGGCAACATGATAAAAACTATGAGCAAGCATACCGCCACAAGCTCTCCGCTAAACACAGTCATAAACATATTATACGATTGCATCGATGGCGCGGGGGAATACCCTGCTACGGCATTGATAAGCATATAAATGTTCCTGCTTTTTATAAGCATCCAGAACATATCAACACATACAAGCGTGAGAACGCAACCGACCACACGCAAAAAAAGATTTTCCGAAAACTTCTTTTTAAGCGCAAAAGCGCGGTCAAGCACAACAAAAAGTATTACAGGTATCATTAAAAGAAGCATTTGCAGACTTGCGCGATACCAAAGCATTATAGATACGCACACAGCCGCCGCGCTGATTACCCTTACAGCCCGCCGTTTTTTGCCCCATCTTTGTTCAATAGGCTCACGAACGTAATCCTTCATCCAAAGCCAAAGGCTTTTCATGAAATTCTTGAAATAATCCGCAGGAGTCGGTGAGAAAAAGCAATTTCCGAAATCCGATGCCAAAGGGATACCAAGCATCATCGAAACACCGCGCCCCATATCGGAAAAACCGAAAAAGGCAAAATATACGCCCACAAGCAGGAGAACGGCAAGGATCAGCATTACTGCGGGACTTATCCTCTCGCCCGCCTCAAGTGACAAACTGCCGGCTATGCGCTCGTAGCTTTCAAGCAGAAATTCCGCAATCGCAACACGTTTTATAAAACCTAAAATGAAGGTGCGTACCCCCTCACCGACGTTAACGGCGGTGAATTCTATATTTTCCGTTTCGGTTATATTTACAAAATCCTTGTATTTTATAACAGGCCCCGCAATCAGAACGGGGAAATAACTGATATATAGAAAAACATCAAAAAAACCATTGACTACGGCATCCCCGCGTTTGACGTCCACTATGCAAGAAATACACGAAAGCAGATAGAACGCCGCGCCAAGCGGCAAAAAGGGCAACGCGGATTCGTTAGAAAAGAAGCTGATAATGCGCAAAATTGCGAGTGCGCCCGTTACCAGAAGAATAGCAGAGCCAAAGACCTTTTTACTACCTGTAGCCATGACCGCACACGATGCACAGTAGGTAAAGCAGGCGCAAACTATCAAAAAGGCAAGGCTTGCAGGGTGGCGAAAGCTCGCGCAGGTGTAGAACACCAAGCTGAACATACATATCGCCCCGCGCCGCAAACGCTGTGGGATGATGGCGTAAATGCATATCATGAGAGGTAGAAAAAGCATAAGAAAAACAGGGGATGTAAATATCATATTCTTTATCTCCTTTCATAATATAGCAAATTACTTGCCCGTCTTGATCTTTGCAAGCAGGGCGGCGTTTTTCTTTTTATGCGACGAGCCAAAACGCAAAGAGGAAAACAAAGCGTCAAGCGGACGCGCGGCAAGACTCACGGCGAATACGGCAGCAAAAGCACCGTCGTGACTGCCGCCACAAAAGCGTATCAGCGCAGTAAGCACACCGCACACCGCACCAAATATTATTTTAGCAGGAACGCTTATAGGCGTTCCCCCAAAATCAACGGCGGCAAAAACCGCGGAAAAGATGATTCCACCCGTGATCAGCTCGCCAAAAAGATATCCCGTGACGTCAACGCTCTGCGGGAAAAATCCGAGCAGTAACGCCGCCACGCCGATAAAGGTTACGGGAATGTGCCACGTTATAACGCGGCGATACAAGAGATACAGTGCGCCAAGTATTATAAAAACGGCAGATACCTCTCCGATAGCGCCACCGCCCTTGCCAAGCCACAGCTCAAGCATATTTTGGCTCGGCATAGCGCCTTCGGCAATTATTTCTATCGGTGTTTTAAACGGCTCAACCGAAACACTGCCGCCAACGGGAAGCCAATTGAAGGGTTCGGTAAAATACCTCATTGCGGGCGCGGCAACAATATGCAGTACGACGTGCGCCGCCGCAGTAGAATTAAAAGGGCATCTTCCACCCCCGAATGCCTGTTTTAGGATGGATGCCAAAGCACCGCCAAGCGCAGGTATCCAATACGGCACGGATGCAGGCAGGGTAAGCGCGAGTATCATACCCGAAATGATAGCCGAAAGATCAAAAAATCTTTGCTTTCTACGCAATATCAAGCGGAGCAGAGCCTCACTTGCCGCGGCGGCGGCAGATGCGATAAGCACCACAATAAGCGCACGCATACCAAACGCGACAACGCCCCATATAAGCACGGGAGAGATGGCAACAACAACGTCAAGCATCAGCGCAGTCGTGCTACTAAGCTCTCTCGCTGTCAGAAGTTTTACGTTATTCATCCCCTGCCTCCTTTGCATCGGAAATAATAAAACTTATAGGTAATTTTTCGGGGCAGACAAAGGAGCATGCACCGCATTTTATACATTCGTCAAGTCCAAGACGCTCTGCCTTCGCGTATTTCCCCTTTTTTGAATATGTCATGATAAGCATCGGCATAAGGCGCATGGGACACGCCGAGGCGCATTTGCCGCAATTTATACATTCGCCGCCCTCATCCGACTTTGGCTCCGAAATTGTTATTTCTGCTGTAGGCATAAGAAGAGGCGCATCAAGATTCGCCACAACGTCACCGACAAGCCCGCCAGCCACGCATACTACGGCTTTTTCATCAGCAATACCGCCGCAAGCATCGATAATTCTGCGGTACGACGTACCGAACGGAACACAGAGCGTGCGCTGATATGTAGAAGCATCGCCATCAACGCCAACGTAACAATTAATGCTCGGCACCCCTTTGGCAAAGGCGGCAAAAACATCAATACAAACACGTGGGGTAACAATTACGTATCCCGCATCAAGCGCGGTAAGGGGATGGGAAAGCTCCCTGCCCGTCAGAGATGCCACTATCAGTTTTTCGTGCGTGCGGGGATACTTCATCTTCATCATACGGAAGCTGAAAAGATTGCTGTCTTGCGCGGCATCGGCAAGAGAATTAGCCGCATCGGTATCATCCTCGCCAAAAATCACGTCGGTGTCGGCAACGCCAAGCGCGCGCATTATTATCTTTGCGCCGTTTATAACATCGCTTGCCTTATCGATAGACAGGCGATAATTAATGCTCGAATACGCGCCATCTGAAGCGGTATTAAGTATAAATCTTCGTGTTTTTTGTGACGCCTTTTCCAAAATATCGGACAGATACTCTCCGCTATCCGTGCGCAAGGAAAGACGCCTGACTTTATCAATTATCTCGTCGGGAGTAGTTTCGGAGAGTTTTTTGGGGTGTGTCACACACGTTTCGGCGGGAGTATATTTTCCGTCATTCAATATAATAATGGTGTCAAAGCTATTGCCGATAATGTCCTTACAAGAGGAAAAGCCCTTGACGCTTCCGCTCACACTGCTATATACAAATGTTTTTCCGTCTTTGCCCTCGGCAATGAGCTGGCCGCAAAGAACCGAATCGCCCTCTCTTACAAGAATGGTAAATTTTTCGTCCTTTGCAGAGATCGGAAGCTCGACAGCGGGGGGAAAATCGACAGCGGCAATGGGAATATCTCGCGCCACTGAATACGACGGAACAACAGCTCCTCCTTTGAAAGTATATAAATTGCTCATAGGAAAACCTCCGCAAATACAACAGTAAATAGAAATAATAATACAATTTATATTATACAATAAAATAGCTAAAATTTCAATGTATAGAATGAAAACAAGAGGGTAAAATTTTAATGTTTTGAGTTTTTTTCAAATTTAAAAAGAAAATAATGAAAATCACGGTAAAAAAATTCAAAATCAATAAAAAAAGTGTTGACAAACTAAAAAAGCTGTGGTATAATGGACAAGCTGTGGCGGAATAGCTCAGTTGGCTAGAGCAATCGGTTCATACCCGATAGGTCGTGGGTTCAAGTCCAACTTCCGCTACCAGGCCCGTTGGTCAAGAGGCTAAGACACCGCCCTTTCACGGCAGTAACAGGGGTTCGATTCCCCTACGGGTCACCAAAACAAAAGGACACCTTCGGGTGTCCTTTTTGTTTTGATACCCGTAATTAACGGGGAATCGAAAGG
>JAZQDD010000062.1:0-9492 GCA_045546615.1 Eubacteriales bacterium
AAAACAGAACAATGAGTACGATTGCACGCATAGGTGTTGACCGTATTTTCAGGACGAAAAACAAGGTCGGCAATGCTGACAGCAAATAGAGCGTCACCAGCATCGGCGAAAGAACAAAAAAGTCTTTCAGATACACGCCCAACAGCAGATTGTATGCTGCCAAGATGAAAAAGAAAATAAAGCCGGATTTTGACTGCAATGTGATTGCAAATAATTTGGATCTTTTCACGATAAGTCCTCAATTCATTTGTAAATTCACATTGCAACAGTTCGTTTCCCAAATCTAAAAACTAAAATTTTGATGATTCTTGCCCTTGATTTTGCCCTTATTATCTCTCGGCACAAGGGTAAAACGGTGTAACACCGTACGATGGGATGAAATGAGTTGTTTGCGGAAAATCCTTTGTTTTCAACGGTTTTAGAGCATTTTACTGTGTGTTATGAACAGCCAAAAACATCTCAAAAAATCTTGCTATTCAAATTCCAATTTGATGAATAGAAAACCTACAAAAAGCTCTGCTTCGGCGGAGCTTTTTTGTATCCAATTGGTTGAATTTTGTAAACAATTGACCGCGTATATTTACTTTTGTTAAATCCCATTGTATAATACAATTGTTGTGTAAGCTTTACTTTGGAGGTTATGTATGAAAAAGATATTGGCAGCTTTTCTTATTTGCGTTGTATCCTTGTTTGCCCTTTCGGGATGCGGCAATAAGTACAGCGAGGAAGATTTTATTGGAAAAACATCTGCTCAAATCGAAGCAGAATACGGCAAATTCGATTGTCTTGGAATGCCGGTAAGTGAAGATGGGGTGTATCGGAATACTGCCTGCGGATATACCATAAAAGAAGAGCAGAAAGGTTTTTTGGGGTCGGATCCCGAAGTTCTGATTTTTATCGAGTTTGATGAAAACGGAGTAGCTACCCATTGCTGGGAAGGCTATCGCCCGGGGGGATAATTCCCGTTTATCCTAAAATGACCGCGGAAAGTCAGTAAAACACAAAAGCCCTGCACTGCAGGGCTTTTCTATACCGTTGGTTGAATTTTGTAAACAATCGGACTGTTCTATTTACTTTTGTAGGTGTTTTTGCTATAATGTTGGTGGATAAACTTGATTTTGTCGGAGTATGTAAAATGATAGCATATATAACCGTTTTGGGCTTGGGAATATTGGTCTGTGTGCTTGGTGCGATCAATATGACGGGCAATATTTCATCTATACATTCATACCACAGGCATCGCGTGACGCAGGAGAATATAAAGCCATTCGGAAGGCTCGTTGGCTTGGGAACTCTCCTTATTGGTATTTCTATGATAGTATTCGGCATTCTGTTTTTCATCTTTGAGCAAACGGGAATCGAGGCTTTGGCTGTCATCGCCGCGGCTCAATTGGTGGTTAGCCTCATCGTTGGTACGCTCGTTAGCTTCTACGCGATGAAAAAGTACAACGGCGGTATATTCTAACTAAAAGATAAATTAACGAGGGGAGGAACGTTATGTTTGATTTCACAACACTTGTCGTTTTGGTTTCAGCAATGGGCGTTCTGCTTTTACAGCTTTGGCTCTGCTTTAACGTTAAACGAATATTTATCAAACTCCTTCCAATCATTCTGCTTGTCCTTTCTACGGTTGCATTTTCCGTTTGCAGTGCGATAGTGAACGGTTGGGATGGCTTGGGCTATCTTTTCTTCGCCCTTTTGTCCTTTGGTTTGATTTTTATATGCGGCATCGCTTGGGTAGCTTGGGCAATTGCTAAAAAGAAAAATAAATAAATTTATGTTTGAGAAGGGAGATTCACTCTATGAAAAAGAATAAAGGTATCGCTATTTTACTGTTCGCTATTTTACTGCAAACGTGCAGCACCGGTATGGAACCGCTTACGTTGGCTGTGGGGGCTGTCGGCTTGGTTGTTGCGATTATTGATGATATCAAAAAAGACTAATTGATTCAAGTTTTATAATGAATAATTTAAACGAACCAACAGATAAAATTGTTGCAAATAAATATAAAATTCTGCGCACTGCGACTATCGCATTTGCGGTACTTGGGCTTGTCGCAATATTTGTTGTGGCTTTGATAATTAATTTAAATCCGGACGGTGGATGGCGTATTCCCTTTGGAGCGGCTCTCGTTATGAGCGCGATCTTCTTCGGCGCGATTTACGTATCCTTGGTTGCGATTTTGGCACAGATAACGCATTACCTTCACGCTAAATCGGATAGCGCCATCAAGGATACTATATTCACAAAGATCTTGCGCTTCCTTGTTTGTATCACTTCCGTTGTATCAACCGCGTTGTCCGTTCACGGCCTTGTTGTGGCGCGGTTCAGCGTGGGCGGCTTCTATTGTGGAATTGCCGTGTTGGGGTTGTATATTATTCTCGGAGTGGAAGCGATTATTAAATACAAAAAAGCACGGTCTAAAAACAATTAAAGTTGATATGAGGTGTAAAGAATGAAATGTCCTAAATGCGGTAAAGAAATGGAACTGGGCTATTTTTACAGTCAAAGAGCATTGTGGAGCAAGAAAGAAGATAAATTTACCATTTTGAAGGGAAAAGATGATATCAAATTATCGGCTTCGTGGTCGCCTGCTTATAGGTGCGGAAGTTGCCGTAAAGTTATTGTGTTGATAGACTATTAAGCGCTATACGCTTACGGATAGGTCTGATCCCCTGTATCAAAAGGAGTAAAAAATGAATGTTCAAAAGGATAATTCAAAGTCATATAAAATTTTACGCGCTGTGACTATCGCTTTTGCAGTTGTCGGGCTTGCTGCAATAGTCGTTGCCGCTGTGGTATCGACTCTGTACTACACGGGCTGGTGGTTGGGCTTTTTTGCCCTTTATTTCGGCGCGTATACAGTGATGTTTGGCACGCTTTATCTGTCCTTGCTTGCTCTGCTTGCGGAGACTACGTACCGCGCTTACAATAAATATAAAACGGCTGTTGAACTCACGTTTTTTGAAAAAATTACACATCGTGTTATCCGCGTAACAGCCCTTGCGGGAATCGTTACGTTCATTCCGTTTGCTTTGCCTTGGTTTGATGTTTTGTCGAACGGCATTTTTATAATTTTGCATTCGCTTTGTTGCGTTATTTTGGTTTTGTCGTATATTATTCTCGGAATCCATATAGTACGGTGTCGAGCCAACAACAAGATGTGACAATATAACTTTGTTAAATAAGGATTTTTATATAGTTATGAAATTCAAAAACAGCTTTCACCCCTACGCCCTTGTAACCATTATTTTTTGGTCGCTGGCGTACGTATTTACGCGGCTGACGTTGCAATATTTTTCCGCGTTTTCCCTTGGATTTCTCCGCTATTTTATTGCCTCTGCCGCATTGATATTTATCGCGGTTTTTGCAAAATTAAAGCTGCCGAGGCGCAAGGATATTCCGTGGTTTCTCGCGGCGGGCTGCACGGGATTTTTTCTCTACATGATAGCGTTCAATCAGGGACAAGCACAGGTTACGTCTGCGACTGCGAGTGTCGTGATAGCCACGGTTCCGCTTATCACCGCGCTGTTTGCGCGTTTTGTATACCGCGAAAGGCTGATGCCGTTTCAATGGATAGCCGTTTTTGTTGAATTTTCGGGCGTTGTTGTTTTAACGTTGATGAATGGCGCATTTTCCCTTAATTCCGGTCTTTTCTGGCTCTTGCTTGCCGCACTGGCGTTGAGCGTTTACAATCTTTTGCAGAGAAAATTAACTCAAAAATATACAGCTCTGCAAACATCTGCGTACAGCATTCTTTTGGGAACGTGTTTGCTGGGTGTTTTTGCACCTACCGCAATTGGCGAGATCTCGCGCGCACCTGCTATCCAATACGTTTATCTTGCTGTTTTGGGTATATTTTCAAGCGCCGTAGCTTACGTTTCGTGGGCTAAAGCGTTTTCAAAAGCCAAAAACACCTCGCAGGTCAGCAACTATATGTTCGTTACGCCATTTTTTGCAAGCCTCTTCGGTTTTTTGTTTGCCGGAGAAGTCCCCGACAGCGCGACTCTCATCGGCGGCGGCATAATCCTTGTCGGCGTGATGATTTTTAACTTTGGAGGAAAGCTTTCTGAACGCCGCGGTAAAGTTAAAGATTCAATTTGACTTTTCTATTGGAATATGATATAATCAATAAAACAAATATAGCATAACTGCCACCGGGTAGAAAGATGCAAAGCATCCGTTTGCACATCGTTAGGTCTTTGAAGATGTGTATACGGGTGCTTTTTTAGGAGGTTGTGATGTCTTGGATAAAGTCCGTAACAAAGTATTTTTCAAAAGTTGAGATCATACTGTGGTGTTCATCGGTAACGCTTATTGTGATATCGTTTTGCCTTTTTGACAGAGAAAGCTATCTGACGTTAATTGCATCCTTGATTGGCGCAACGTCTCTTATTTTTAATGCCAAGGGCAATCCGTTTGGACAATTGCTGATGGTCGTATTCAGTTTGCTGTATGGAATAATTTCATTTACGTTTTCCTATTACGGCGAAATGATAACCTACCTTGGCATGACTATGCCGATGGCAGTTTTTGCGCTTGTGGCGTGGTTGAAAAACCCATACAATGGCAATAGAGCAGAGGTTAAGGTGAACTCTGTCGGCAAAAGGGAAGTGGCGCTTATGTGCGTGTTAACGATAATGATCACCGTTTTGTTTTATTTTGTTTTGGCGCATTTTGGCACAGCAAATATAATACCAAGCACAATATCGGTAACAACGAGTTTTGTCGCGGTATATCTGACGTTCAGAAGAAGCCCGTATTTTGCATTGGCGTATGCCTCGAACGATATCGTCCTGATCGTTTTATGGATCATGGCAAGTGTGGTGAGCACAAAATATATTTCGGTTGTGGTTTGCTTCATTGCATTTTTGATGAATGATATTTATGGGTATGTCAGCTGGCAAAAAATGAAGATCAGGCAAAATAAGGCGTGATGTGCTGCGTATCAGCATTATTGCGGAAATGGCTTAAACTCCGTTTTTTCGGAGCTTGACAGAGGCACTTTTTCAAAAAAATTGTGAAAGTTGTCGGATTTTCATTTGCTTCTAAAAAATTTTTTGAAAAAAACGTGATTTTGTCAAAAAAATATCAAAAAACTATAGATTTTTCTTTAAAAATATAGTATAATAAATTGGTTTTGAATGTTACTTTAAAACCGCGATGATTTTTGGTTATTTTTAACAGTACATTATAAAAATCAGGAGGAACTTCCAAGTCATGAAGAAAAAATTGACTACTGTCGAATTCTGCGGTACTCCCGAGCAGGAAGCAAAGCTTCTTGAGGTTATCGCAAAGTACGACGGCGTACCGGGCAAGACGATGCCCATCCTGCAGGAGGCGCAGGAGATCTACGGTTATCTTCCCATCGAGGTGCAGCGCATCATCGCTGAGAAGACCGATACCTCTCTTGAAGAGATCTACGGTATCGTAACCTTTTATTCTCAGTTCAAGCTCAACCCCAACGGCGAGGTAGCTATCGCTATCTGCCTCGGTACTGCTTGCTATGTTAAGGGCTCGGGAGACCTTCTCGATGAGTTCTCAAAGCAGCTCGGTATCAAAGAGGGTGAAACCAGTGCTGACGGTAAGTACTCTCTTGAGGCGACCCGTTGCATCGGTGCTTGCGGACTTGCTCCCGTTCTTACCGTTAACGGTGAGGTATACGGACGTCTGACCAAGGCCGACGTTGCAACTATTCTGGCAAAATACAAGGATTGAGCCGAAAGGAATTGTGAAGATGGAAATTAAAACTATACAGGCTCTTAACGAGATTAAAAATGAGTACACCTCTAAGATCAATATGCTCACGGGCGCTGATTTTACAGGCTGCAAATACAAAAGACAGGTGCTTGTCTGCGGCGGTACAGGTTGTACCTCTTCCGGAAGCCCTAAGCTTATAAACATCCTCAATGAGCGCCTTGCAGAAAAAGGCGTTGCAGATGAGGTTGAGGTAACTATGACGGGATGCTTCGGCCTTTGCGCACTCGGTCCCATCATGATCGTTTACCCCGAAGGCACTTTCTACAGCAGAGTAGAGGCTGATACCCTTGATGAGATCATTGATTCTCACATCATCGGCGGTACTCCTGTTGAGAAGTACCTCTACCGCGAGGAATCCGACGGAAACGCTGTTGTTCATAAGCTCATGGACACTCGCTTCTATGAGAAGCAGCACCGCGTTGCTCTCCGTAACTGCGGACTTGTTAACCCCGAAAAGATCGAGGATTACATAGCACGTGACGGTTATCAGGCTCTCGCAAAGGCGCTTACCGAGATGACTCCCGATGACGTTATCCAGACCGTTCTTGATTCCGGACTTCGCGGACGCGGCGGCGGCGGATTCCCCACCGGTCTTAAGTGGAAGTTTGCTTGCTCAAACCGCGGCAACGTAAAGAAATTCGTTGCATGTAACGCTGACGAGGGCGACCCCGGTGCGTTCATGGATCGTTCCATCCTTGAGGGCGACCCCCACGCAATCATCGAGGCAATGGCTCTTGCAGGCTACTCCATCGGTGCTGACGAGGGTTACGTATACGTTCGTGCTGAGTACCCCATAGCAATTCAGAGACTTCAGAAGGCCATCGATCAGGCTCGCGAGGTAGGCATTCTCGGAAACAACATCTTTGGTACTGATTTCAATTTCGATATGCACATTCGTTTCGGCGCAGGTGCATTCGTTTGCGGTGAGGAAACTGCTCTTATGACCTCTATCGAAGGTCAGCGCGGCGAACCTCGTCCCCGTCCTCCGTTCCCTGCAGTAAAGGGACTCTTTGGACAGCCCACCGTTCTCAACAACGTTGAGACCTACGCAAACATCCCCCAGATCATTCTTAACGGCGCTGCTTGGTTCCAGTCTATGGGAACTGAAAAGTCCAAGGGAACAAAGGTATTTGCTCTCGGCGGCAAGATCACTCATACCGGTCTTGTTGAGGTTCCTATGGGAACTACTCTTCGCGAGGTTGTTGAGGAGATCGGCGGCGGTATCCCCGGCGGCAAGAAGTTTAAGGCTGCTCAGACGGGCGGACCTTCCGGCGGATGCATTCCCGCACACCTTATCGATACTCCTATCGATTATGACAACCTTATCGCTATCGGCTCTATGATGGGTTCGGGCGGACTTATCGTTATGGACGAGGATAACTGTATGGTTGATATCGCCAAGTTCTTCCTTGAGTTCACCGTTGATGAGTCCTGCGGTAAGTGTACCGCTTGCCGTATCGGTACCAAGCGCCTGCTTGAGATCCTCGACAAGATCATTTCCGGCAACGGCGAGATGGAAGACCTCGACAGACTTGAGGAGCTTTCCAATTACATCAAGGCAAACTCCCTGTGCGGACTTGGTCAGACTGCTCCCAACCCCGTTCTTTCCACTCTCAAGTACTTCAGAGATGAGTACGTTGCTCACATAGTTGAAAAGAGATGTCCTGCGGGCGTATGCAAGAAGCTGCTCCGCTACCGTATCATCGAAGAAAAGTGCCGCGGCTGTACCGCATGCTCCAGAGTATGTCCCGTTGGCGCAATCAGCGGAACTGTCAAGAATCCTCACGTTATCGACACCTCGAAGTGCATAAAGTGCGGTGCTTGTATTGAAAAGTGTAAATTCGACGCAATTGTTAAAGAATAAGGAGGAAGCCACAATGGAAAAAGTTAATGTCAAGATCAACGGCAAAGATTACGCCGTAGATAAGGGTATGACCGTCCTTGAGGCTGCCCGTATCGCAAAAATCGATATTCCCACCCTTTGCTATCTTAAGGATATCAATGAGATCGGCGCTTGCCGTCTCTGCCTTGTTGAAATATCCGAGGGCGGCAGACCCTACCGTATGGTAACTGCTTGCGTTTATCCCGTAACCGAGGGTATGTCCATTCTCACCGATACTCCCAAGATCCACGCAGCAAGAAAGACCAACCTTGAGCTCGTTCTTTCCAACCACGACAAGAGATGTCTCTCTTGCGTACGCTCCACTACCTGCGAGCTTCAGAAGCTCTGCAACGAGTACGGAGTAGACGAGGACGCATTCAAGGGCGAAAAGAATCACTACGAGGTAGATACCTCGTCCCCCATCATCCGCGATAACAACAAGTGCATCCTTTGCCGTCGTTGCGTTGCCGCTTGTAAGGTAATGCAGGGCATCGGCGTTATCGGTGCAAACGAGCGCGGATTTGACACCAACATCGGTTGCGCATTTGACGTAAACCTTGGCGATGTATCCTGTGTCAACTGCGGTCAGTGCATCGTAGCTTGTCCTGTTGGCGCTATCTACGAGCGCGACGATACCGATAAGGTTAAGGCAGCTATCGCTGATCCCACAAAGAAGGTATATATCTGCACAGCTCCCTCTGTCCGCGCACAGATCGGCGAGTGCTTCGGCTACGAGCCCGGTACTGACGTTGAGGGCAAGATGGTTGCCGCACTCAAGGCTCTCGGCTTTGACGGTGTGTTCGATATGAACCTCACCGCAGACCTTACCATCATCGAGGAAGCAAACGAGCTTCTCGGAAGACTCCAGAACGGCGGCAAGCTGCCCATGATCACATCTTGCTCCCCCGGATGGATCAAGTACTGCGAGCATTATTTCCCTGATTTCACCGATAATCTTTCCACCTGCAAGTCTCCCCAGCAGATGTTTGGTGCGCTGATGAAGACTTACTTCGCAGAGAAGGAAGGCATCGATCCTAAGGATATCTTCTTCGTATCCGCTATTCCTTGTACCGCAAAGAAGTTCGAGGTAGGACGCGACGGTCAGTCCGCTTCTGGTTATGCTGATGTTGACGTTGCTGTTACCACTCGCGAGGTTGGCAGAATGATCGAAAAGGCAGGCATCAAGTTCCGTGAGCTTGATGATGAAGCTTTCGACAAGCCCTTCGACGTTGGCTCCAGTGCAGGCGCTATCTTCGGCGCAACGGGCGGAGTTATGGAGGCAGCTCTCCGTTATACCGCAGAGGTTCTTATGGGCAAGCCCCTTGAGAAGCCTCTTGAGACTCCCGAAATTCGCCGTCAGGGTAACGACAACGAGTACCGCACCGCATCTTACAAGATTGGTGACGTTACCGTAAACGTTGCTGTTGCTTCCGGTACCAAGGCAGCCAAGGCTCTCCTCAAGGACGTTGAGGCAGGCAAGGTGGACGTACAGTTCATCGAGATCATGGGTTGTCCCGGTGGTTGCGTAAACGGTGGCGGTCAGCCTTATCAGCCCGCATCTGTTCGTAACACCCTTGATCTTCGTGCTCTCCGTGCGTCCGTTCTTTACCGTGACGATGCTGAGTGCGATATCCGTGAGTCCCAGAAAAATGCCGCTGTTATGAAGCTTTACGATGAATACTTCGGAAAGCCCAACAGCCACAAGGCACACGAGGTTCTTCACACCCACTATGTAAAGCGCGGTCTTTGGAAGTAATTCCTGCCGCTAAATAAAAAATCCCGCCGCAGTTTCGTACTGCGGCGGTATTTTTTAATTATTAAGTATTTCAATGATCGCGCTTTGGTAAACC
>JAZQDD010000063.1:0-15912 GCA_045546615.1 Eubacteriales bacterium
TCGGGCGGCGATTTTGCGCATAAGAATTCCATTTGCCGCCTTGCGGGAAGAGCTGATAAATCGGAACTTACCGAGGAGGATATATACAAATTCTCTCTTGAAAACCACGTGGATACAGATACTCCCCCCGTATTCCTTTGGCATACCTTTGAGGACCAAGTCGTTCCCGTGGAAAATTCGCTCATTTACGCATCTGCTCTTCGCAAAAAGAACGTTCCCTTCGAGCTTCACATCTTCCCCAAGGGCCCGCACGGTCTTGCGCTGTCGAACGCTCTCACCGGAGCAAACGTCAAGCCTGTACCGCATTGCGAATGTTGGGTAGAGCTTGCCGTAAGATGGCTGCGTGACTTTTTCGGCTGATAGATAAAACATAAAAAATCTGCTGTGTTCAAGAACACAGCAGATTTTTTAATTAATTATACACCAAATCATACCATTCTTTTACGGTCTTTTCGGTGTTGGTTATAAGGACGTAGGATTTCCAATACTTCCAGTTTCCGTCACTCGGTATTCTGAACGACTGGAACTTGTATGATGTGTAGGAAGGTGCGGAAAGTACATAGCCGAGGAAGTCGGAGTAAGAGATGTCGGTTGTAACAAGTGGGAGCGCGTCGGAGAGGAACGTAGTAAGATCCGAAATACTCATGGTCTTTGCCTTGTTAAAAGCTGCCTCAAGGATCTCTCTTTGACGGCGTGTACGGTTGAAATCAACTCTGCCGCCCGTTGAACGGTTTCTTGCGTGCGCGCGCAGTTCCTCGCCGTTCAGGTGGAGGGAAACGTATCCGTTGCTGTCTGCTTCCGCAGGGTTGTAGGATATAGTGCTTGTGGGAACTCTGTTTTTGATATAGTTTATCTCGTCTTTATCAAGCTTTACGTTAAGACCGCCAAGGTTGTCAAATACGGCAACCGCCTCATCAAATCCAACTCGAATATAGTTATCTATCTTGATGCCGAAGTTTTTTTCTATAGTTTTTTTAAGAAGAGATACTCCGCCGACCGAGTGGGCAACGTTGAGCTTTTTATATATACCTTTGTTTACGGGAATATAAGCATACGTGTCTCGCATAAGTGACGTACAGGTAACGGTCTTTTCGGTTTCGTTTATGGATGCGATGACCATAATGTCGGAAAGTCCGTTTTTGCCGGTGTAATCCGAGCCGACAAGAAGTATGTGGCGAACCTTATCTCCGCTGGGGGCAAGAGTCGGTGCGGTAGGTGCTTTTGGAGTCGTCTCTGTTGCGGGCGGGGCTGTAGTGCCTATTATGCCCGTGTTGGGGTTTGAAGGATCGTCGGGGTTAGGGATCGTAGTATTCTCGCCGTCAGGGTCTTCGGGATTCCAATCGGGATCTTCGGGATCATACGGATAGTCCTCTTCCTCCGACTCAAGGCCTGCAAGGATACTTTCCAGCTCCTCATCGGGGATCTCCATGTGTTCTCCGTCGTCGGGCGGAAGCGTTTCGTAATTCATCAATCCATAATAGTGGCTTGAAAGAATTATAAACGCGATCATCAATACAGCGATAAGAGAAAGAAGAATTATCGCGGATAAAATTGCGATCTTTTTTGCTTTTTGCTTTGATATGTTTATTTTAAAATTAAATTTCTTAAATTTCATAATCAGGGATCACTTTCCTTCCGGATAAAATCTTTTAAATTCAGGAACGATATTAAGCAATAGAGTCTCAATTTTGACGTTCTGCTCGTCAGGGGTGAGAGATTCGTCGGTAGCGGCTGCATACAGCTCCGCGATGGTTGAGTAGAGCAGAGATGTCTCGATATGAGTAGGTCTTCCTATAAAGATCTTTTCATTTTCCGTAGCGGAGAGGCCCTCTTCTCTGGTGAGCAGCTCCTCGTACAGCTTTTCACCGGGGCGCAGTCCCGTATATTTAATGTCGATATCCTTGTTGGGTTCCAAGCCCGAAAGACGTACCATCTTTGCCGCAAGATCAGCTATTTTTACAGGCTCGCCCATATTCAGCACGAAAATTTCTCCGCCTTTTGCCATGGAGCCTGCGGCGAGTACAAGCTGTACAGCCTCGGGAATAGTCATAAAGAAGCGTGTGATCTCGGGGTGGGTTACGGTGAGCGGGCCGCCCTCTTCGATCTGTTGTTTAAACAAGGGGATAACTGAACCGTTAGAGCCGAGCACGTTTCCGAAGCGAACGGCACAGAAATCCGTTCCGCAACCGTCCATGGATTCTACGATAAGCTCGCAGACACGCTTGGACGCGCCCATTACGTTTGTGGGGTTTACGGCTTTGTCGGTGGAGATAAGAATAAATCTTTCAACGTCTGCGGCGATGGCTGCTTCGGCGGTATTAAGCGTGCCGACGATATTGTTTTTAACAGCCTCGGTGGGGGAATTTTCCATCAGCGGCACGTGCTTGTGCGCTGCGGCGTGAATGACGAGCTGCGGTCTTAAGTTTCGCATAAGAGCCGCGATATGCGCTTTGTCGCGTACGGAAGCGATGTGTACTTCAAGGTTAAGCTCATTTCCGTAGGCGCGGATAAGTTCTTGCTGTATTTCGTATGCGTTATTTTCGTAAATGTCAACGATTATCAGCTTTTTAGGGTTGAAGGAAGCGACCTGACGGCAAAGTTCAGAGCCGATAGAGCCGCCGCCGCCCGTAACCATAACTACCTTACCTGCGATATAATCCGCGATGCTGGTGTTGTTGATGTTTATGGGTTCGCGTCCGAGAAGCTCCTCGGGGGTAATGTCGCGAAGCTTTTGAATACAGCTTGCATTGTCATCATGAAAATCATGCAGGCGGGGGAGCATTTTCACTTCGCATCCCGAGCCTTGGCAATAATCAAGTATGCGAGCGCGGCGAGTGTTGTCAGCCGACGGAATAGCGACGAGTATCAGGTCGATATCGTATTTTTTAGCAAGGGGAACGATGTCATCGTTTCCGCCCTCTATCTTCATTCCGCAAATGGTATAGCCTATTTTGCTCTCGTCCTCATCTATTCCCACGATGGGCAAAAGGTTGCAGTCCTTGGTAACGGCGATCTCGTTAAGAAGGGTGGAGCAAGCCGCACCGCAACCGATGACCATAACTCTGCGGCAATCGGGGGATCTTTTAGCCTTCAGCGCGGATTTGAACGCGCGGTAGAAAAGGCGTATGCTTACAGTGCCGACGGCGATTGCAAACATATTGAAAGCGAAAAATGAAAAAACAGGCGCGTTTGCTACATTGAGCAATCTGACGATGGTGAAAAACAATATGCCTGCCAATATGGAAGCAACGTTACACGCAAGATATTGGCGGGGCTGGGCGTAGCTCCAAAGGCTTCTGTAAAGTCCCATGACGGCGAAAACGCCAAGATATATTGGAATGGCGATCGCCACAAGTGTCAGGTAGGTCGAGGTGCTAAAAGCACCTATCATATCAACGGCGAAAAGAAAATAACAAGCAGATAAAAGCGCAAACACAAGAATGCAGTCTAATAATATTGATAAAATGATTCTTGTATGATTACGCCAGAATCTGGATATTGATTTAAACATCTCGATGCTCCTTAAAGATCAATGACAATAATACACGGTCAATAGCTTACATTATACTATATAAATAGTATTTTGTCAAGCATTTGCGAAAAATCGGACCTGTGCACACTAATATGCGGTTTTTGTAACTTATTCGCCCTGTTGCTTTTTAATTAACTCTATATTCTTTTCGTGCTCGGAAAGGGTTTTGGCGTAATACATGGTCATTTCCGAATCGGAAACGAAGTAATAATACGGCGTGGTCTCCGGATACAGCGCACAGGTGATGGCGGTAAAGCTGGGGTTGCAAATGGGGCTGGGGGGCAAGCCCTCTTCCTTGTATGAGTTGTAGGGATTATCTATTTTCAGGTCAGCCTCGGTAAGGGAAGTAACGCGCTCACCTCTTATGTGTGAGAGGGCGTATACTATGGTCGAGTCACATTCAAGGTTGGGGAATTTGCTGTTTCCAAGTCTGTTCCAGATGACAGAGGAAACTATATCAAAGTCATTTTTGAAATGCGCTTCCTTTTCTATGATGGATGCAATGGATATTGCCTCGTCAATAGTCAGTCCCTTTTCCTTTGCGTATGCGCGCAAATCGTCATTCATTATCTGGTCAAAGCGGTCAAGGAGCTTGTATATATAATATGCTTCGCTCTTTCCCATATAAAACTCGTAGGTGTCGGGGTACAGATATCCCTCAAGTCGGTAGTAGCGGTTGGTCATGTCGATATCGTCAATGAAGTCGTAGCCCTCGAATTCATAGGTGTTTATCGTTTCCTCAAAGCCTTCCTTTGTGCCGATGCCCTTGGAGACGAACAGGGATATTATTTCGTCCACCGTATAGCCCTCGGGTATGGTTATTCTGATTATCTCTCGGCTTGCGGTTTTCACAAAAGCCAAGAACATTTCGTCGTAATTCATGTTGGGAGATATGGTGTAGTCGCCCGCGACGAACGTGTACTTGCTGTCGGAGTCGATATTTTTCATCTTTGCGTAAAGGCGGAACAGCCACGGATGCTCGATAGCCCCCGCGTCACCGAGTATCACGGAAAGCTCGGCTGAGGTAGCGTATTCGGGAATGGTCACTTCAATTACGTCATCCTCTTTAACAAACGCAAACATATCGTTTGCACAGCTAAGACCAAAGTAAGCTATCATAACAGCCATGGAAACGATAAAGGCAACGTAAACAACAGCTTTTATCACCGCCATAACGGTGCTTTGGGACTCGCTTATGCGCCTGCCCAATATTGGCTCGTCCTCAACGGGCTCGTCAAGCTCCAATATAGCATTCTCATACTGCTGACGGGTATATCCGCAAATGATCTCCTCGGACGGTTTTTCCTGCTTGTTTTGCTCGCTTGTATCTTGCCCGAGGGCATCCCCCTCGGCATTTTGCAAAGCTTTATCGTTTTGCAGGATAGAGCCGTCGGGTATATTTTCTTTGAAATCCTGAGACATTTAAGCACCTCGTTAGGTTAAATTTTTATAAAAAGCGCAACGGCGTATATCACGTAGCAGAGTAGAGCGGTGGGCGAAAAAATCGCGCCGAGCGTTGCGGAAACGCGCGGAAAACGCTTTGCGAATTCATCCCATTGCGATGGAGTATCTCCGCCATCTGACGAGCGCTCCGCGTCGTTTGAGTTGCGATATTCGGATGAAAGATTCTGCCTTGAATATCCTCTGTAAAGTCTTGCCGCTTCCGAGCAGAATATAAATGCAAACAGCAACGCGAGAGCCGTGATGATAAAGATAAAGAGCTTTTCGCCGCCGAGATCGTAAAGCGTTTGTATGGCAGGTCTGCCAAAAACCGAGAGAAGGTTCTGGCAAAAATGCACAACGATGGGCGCAAGCAGGGAACGTGTGGCATATAGTGTAAAGGAAAGCACCGCGCCCGCAAAAAACAGCGCTAAAAAGTTTTCGGTATCAAAATGTATCATCGCAAAAAACAGCGAGGACATAAAGATAGCGGCAAAGCTGCTCCTGTGCTGATACTCCGCACACAGAATTCCTCTGAACACCGCTTCCTCACAAACGGCGGGGAGTGCGGCATACGCGAGGACAAGGTACAGCGTGTCTCCAACGCCGCCGTCGTTCTTGGAAATGAAAACGCCGTACAGGTCGTAGTTTTCCGACAGCGCGCTGTATCCCGCGGTGTAGTATCTTATAAGCAGAGTTCCTGCGCTTATGGTGACAATTGCCGAAATTACCAGCAGTATGTGTCCGAGAACGAATGGGGATATGCGAAGTTCGGAAACGTTTGCTGACGTCAATTTTATATAAATGGCGGCGGGCAACAGAAAGATAAGGAGCTGGAGTACGATTATTGCAACGTACTCGTTCTCGCGCGTCAACAGCTCTCCCTCAAGAAAACGGGTAAGGAGCAGAAGAATGAATACCGCAAGCACCGCAACGGGGGCGGTTATGCTCTTTTGGCGTGTGGAGTTTTTTTTCATTTTACGCTATCGGGCAGGAGCGCGGCGTCAGCAAGCGCGGCGGCGGCATCCTCGCCTTTTACGGCGGCAACTATGCGCAGTCCGAATTCAAATGCCGCACCCATTCCTACGGCGGTAATGATGTTTTCATCCTGCACGGCTCGCTCGGCGGAGATGATAGCTCCGTCAAGATAGCTTTCAAATCCGGGGAAGCATACGGCGTGCTTTCCGCGCAGCATTCCGCGCTTGCCAAGCACCGACGGTGCGGCGCAGATAGCACAGATGAGCGCACCGCGCTCGCTTGCGGCGTCAAGAGCCGCGTGAACTGTGGGCGAAGCGTCAAGGTTCAGCGTTCCGGGCATACCGCCGGGCAGTATTACGCCGTCGGGAGAGGCGTCGGAAAATTCCGCGTCGGTGATATCGGCGCAAACACTTATGCCGTGCGCACCCTCAATATATTTTCCGCCCACTCCTACGGTGGTCACGTCGATCTTGGCTCTGCGGAGCAGATCGAGGGGGCAAAGCGCCTCGGTCTCCTCAAAGCCGTTAGCAAGAAAAAGATAGATCATTTTTGTTTCCTTAATTCCTGTTTGTATTATTGTATCTCAAAAAAACGAAAAAGCTATATCAAAAGGAGAAAATTTACAATATCACCAATAAAATTTTTTAACCACGTAGACGGAAATGACCACCATCAGCACAACGGCTACCACAATAGCGGCGATAAGCAGTGCTACGGCGCTGCTGTTATTGTCTGCGGGGGCATCTGTCGGCAAAGCGGTCGTCTCGGCGGCGGATGTCTCGTCTGCAGATGATGAAAAAATAAGGAATTGTCCCGTTTTGGTGTCCGTCAGGCTGACAGTCCCGCTGTCAAGACTGACTTTCGTCACCTTTCCGTCGATTATGGAGTAAAGGCTTCCTTCCGCCTTTGTGCCGTGGTAATACGTTATCTTGATGTCGCAGTCGGGTACAAATTTCTCGCCGTCGGCAAGAATGACGTCCGCGTTGATAACAAACGTCAGCTCGGATCGCGCCAGAACGAAGGAAAGCTGGCGGTTAAGCTCGTCGATGTTTTCATCCGTCAGAGCGTCCGTCACGTCCCGCGCTTCCAAGCGCGAAAGATACGGAAAAACAGCACCCTCACCGAGCAATTCAACGGTAAATATACCGTTTGATAGGCGGTTGGTAAGCTTGTCTATACTCAAATTTTCAGAAAAACCGCAAGTTGTACACGAATGATTTTGCAGTCCTGCGGTATGCGCCGTGGGGTAGGTTATAACGGTAAATTCGGTAAAGCTGTGTCCCGTGGGCGGAACGGTGATACGGTCCGTCGTTTCGCCGCAAACAGCGCATTTTACGGTGTCAATACCGCTTTCGGTGCAGGTCGGCAGAACGGTGTATTCCACAGGCAGGGGGGTATGAACGTGGTTGGGTGAGAGCGAGACCGTCACGGTGAAGGTAAGGGAACATCCGCCGTATTGCAGAGTTACGTCCTGTTTGCCAAGACGGGATGAGTCAAATCCCGAGAAGGTAAAGCCCTCCGTGACCGTTTCGCTGACACCGCTGTTGTAGACGGCGACAACGGTACATCCGTCGGCGGAAAACTCCTCTCCGTCATAGTACTCGGTCTTGGGCATGGACGTTATGGACATTTCGGATACGAACGGCTCCGTTACGTTCAGAATGAACGTATCGCTGAAGTTTCCGTAGAAAACGCTTACGGTCTTCTCTCCCGCGCTTGCGGAATCAAGCCCCGTCATGATAATTTCGGGGGTGACGTCCTTTTTGTCTCCATTGTTATAGTAGGCTGTTACGGCAAGACCTTCCGTGTCTATCGTATCGCCCACAAAGTATTCGGTCTTTTTGGGTTGCTTGGTTATTTTTATGGACGTTACCTCAACGTCCTTTACCGTGACGGTAAAGGTACAGCTGCATCCCTGATAGCTCACCGTTACGGTTTTTTCTCCCGCTGTGGAAAAATCGTATTCCACCCACGAGGGATCTATCTTAACACTTTGGCTCTCGCCCTCGGAGTATTCGATTTTTATCTGTGCGCCGTCAAGGGATATTTTTTGCCCTACGAAGTACTCGGTTTTCTTGGGTGCGGAACTTATTTCGATGGATCTTACATCGGCGGGCGGCGTTATCACGATGGGGGGAGTGGTGTCCACGGCGGCAGCCGAAAGCACCGTTAAAAGAGAAAAAAACAGCGTAAAAAACAGCAAGCACAGCAAACGCCCCGCTTGCGCGAGGGGAACGTATTTGTATGTGCAATTTTTGTTTTTCATATATAAATTCCTTTTAAACCTAAAAATCTGTGTGATCAGATCACCTATTTTTACCACTCTATTATACTGTATAAAGTAGAGAGTTGTCAATCCTTGACTGTGTCTTTTGTGAAAATTTATTTTTAACGGCGGATTTCTTTAATATTGACTTGTATAAAGAATTATGTTATTATCTATATATATTTATTAAGGAGGAGCCGGGAAATGATATACGACGCCGAAAAAAACGCCGTTTTTATCACGGCAGACGCTCTTTGTGCCGCCGCCTACGGCTTTTCCGACTCGGAAGGGCGCGGTGCGCACGCCGTCTGTGAACGTGTCAGCGCGGGCGGTATCGATTACGTTATCAGCGCGAGCGCCGAACTTGTTGAGCCGAACGGCGGCGATGATGTCTACACCCTGCGTGCAAGCGGAAATAAAAGGGTGCAGAATATGCGTCTTAACATAATCGGCTGTCTGGTTTGCCGACAGCTTGGGCTTGACAGGATAAGGCTGTCTATCACGGACGGCGAAAAGCAAAGCGACAGTATAGCCGACGTGTCGCGCCTTGAGGGTACGCTTGCCGCAACGCTCTCTCTTGTGCGCCGCCGTGCCGAAAACGAGCGAGACAGAGTGCTTTGCGTTATGCCGGCGGCAAAAAAGCTGTGCTTCCCGCACAGTTCGATGAGGGACGGTCAGCGCGAGCTGATATCGTCGGTATATTCGTCCTGCAAGAACAAAAAGCGGCTCTTTGCCGCCGCCCCGACGGGAATCGGAAAGACGGTGTCCGTGCTTTACGGTGCTGTGAGAGCGTGGAGCGAGGGCGGATTCCGCAGGATATTTTATCTTACAGCCAAGGCAAGCACTCGGCGTGAGGCTTATGCGGCGGCTGGCAGGATATGTGCCGCAGGCGCACCGTTGCGCACCTGCGTGCTTACCGCCAAGGAGCAGATGTGCCCGATAAGGGCGGTGCGCTCCACCGAGGGATTCGTTTGCGATGCCGAAAGCTGTCCTTATATGCGTGGATATATGCAAAAACGCGCCGATGCGATAGCGGAGCTGCTTCGGGACTACCACGGCTACCCCGCGCGTGAGATATCGCGCTGTGCCTCGGCGCACGGTATATGTCCGTACGAGCTTTCGCTCGACCTTTCCGAATACTGTGATATTATCATCTGCGATTATAACTACGCCTTTGATCCGCAGGTCAAATTGCAAAGATATTTTGCCGATGGCGATGGGGATTGCGTTTTTCTGATAGACGAGGCGCACAATCTTCCCGAGAGGGCAAGGGATATATATTCGGCGTGTATTACGGAGGATGACGTTGCGGCGATGAGGGCGTATACCGCGCCTTTCCCGAAAACCGATGCCGCGCTTGACGAGCTTTCCTCGGTGCTTTGCTCTACGTCAGGGCTGTGCGCCGACAGCCGCTTTTGCGACGATGAGGGCAGGGAATTCGGATATTATTTCAACCGTGAGCCGATAGAGGGGATCGAGCGTGCCGTGGCTCGCGCGGCGGATGCCGTTGAGAGATTTTACCATGCGCACAAGGACGATATCCCCGCCTCATCTGCCGCCGCCGCGTTTTTGCGCCTTTGCCGTAAATGGCAGGATGCGTCGGATAATTACGATGACAGATACCGTACTTATATTGAAATGAACTGCGGAAAAATGTCCGCAAAGCTATATTGCCTTGACCCTGCGGGACGTCTGGACGATGCGCTTGGCGCGGCTCGCGCATCCGTATTCTTCTCGGCTACGCTTTCTCCCTCGGATTATTATTCCGACATTCTCGGAGGCGGCAAGGACCACAGGGCGCTTTCGCTCCCGTCCCCCTTTCCGCGCGAAAACCTTTTCCTTGCCGCGCTTACCTGCGTCAGCACGCGCTATGAGGACAGGGAAAAGAGCTATAAGCGCATTTCCGCCGTCATAGCCGCCACCTGCTCCGCGCGTGCGGGAAATTACATCGTTTATTTTCCGTCATATAAATATATGCAGGGTGTTCTTGACGTTTTCAAGCGCAAATATCCGAACGTGACAATAGCGGTGCAAAGCCGCGGAATGAGCCGAAATGAAAGGGACGAGTTTATTTCCTTCTTCCGCGAGGATGAGGGGAAGCTCCGTATCGGCTTTTGCGTGCTTGGCGGCAGTTTTTCCGAGGGTATGGACCTTCCGGGAAGCCGTCTTATCGGTACTGTGGTGGTCGGTGTCGGACTGCCCGGACTTTCCGCCGAGCGAAATATCATCCGCGATTATTATGAAAACAAGAGCGAAAACGGCTATGATTACGCCTACACGTATCCCGGCATGAACGGTATATTGCAGGCGGCGGGCAGGGTAATACGCCGCGATACCGACCGCGGCGCGGTGGTGCTGGTCGACGATAGGTACGCCACGGAAAAATATCGGGCGCTGATGCCATTGCATTGGGATGGAATAAAATTTATTTCCGATATCGCGTCATTGCAGTCTCAACTTAAAGATTTTTGGAAAAAATGAATTTTTTTGAACAAAAAATTGCAAAAATTTCATTTTCCACTTGCATATTATGGCTTTATGTGTTATAATGTGACCTGCGGTTGAGAAAAATATTGCAACCTCGGCAAAAAAAATTGCACTTTTGTTGATTTCGCGTCAATAAAGATAACGTATATTACCGACATCGCACCGTCAGAGCCGTACCCTTGTTTGCCCCAAGAGCAAACCGTGCTGATATCTGATGTGACGTTGATGCTCGTATAAAGGAGAAATTATGCTTTATTCCCAGATGAGCGCAGAGGAACTGCGCGAGCTTTATTCAAAATTAAGTGAAGAATATGCCGCTGTAAAGGCGAAAAATATGAACCTCGATCTGTCTCGCGGAAAGCCCGGAAAGGCACAGCTTGACAGACTTACGGGTATGCTTGATTGCATCTCAAGGACGGAGGATTGCCGTTCTGCTGACGGCTTTGACTACCGCAACTACGGTCTGCTTGACGGTGTTCCCGAGGCAAAAAAGCTCTTTTCCGACCTTCTTGATATCCCCGAAAAGAATATTATAGTAGCGGGTAACTCCTCGCTGAACCTCATGTACGACACGGTTGCACGCTGTATGCTTTACGGCACTGCGGGCGTTGAAGAGCCGTGGGTAAAGAAGGATGAGGTCAAGTTCCTTTGCCCCGCACCCGGTTATGACAGACATTTTGCTATCTGTCAGTCGCTCGGCGTAAAGATGATAACCGTTCCGATGCGCGAGGACGGCCCCGATATGGATATGATCGAGGAGCTTGTTTCGTCCGATGCATCCATCAAGGGTGTTTGGTGCTGTCCGAGATTTTCAAATCCCGACGGTATTACCTACTCCGACAGCGTAGTTCGCCGCTTTGCCGCACTCAAGCCCGCGGCGAAGGATTTCAGAATTTTCTGGGACAATGCGTATGCCGTTCACGAGCTTTACGAGGGGGCTCCCGAGCTTCTTAATATATTCGAGGCTTGTCAGGCGGAGGGTACGGAGGACAGAGTTTTCTATTTCGCTTCCACCTCAAAGATATCCTTCCCCGGCTCGGGCGTGGCGATTTTTGCCGCATCTGACCGCAATATGGCACACATCAAGCCTATTATGGGTGTTCAGACCATAGGCTATGACAAGATAAACCAGATCCGCCACGTCAGATATTTTGAAAGCGCGGAGAATATCCGTTCGCACATGAAGATGCTGGCAGGTCTCATTCGCCCCAAGTTTGAGGCGGTTATATCCATCCTTCACGAGGATCTTGACGGTACGGGCGTTGCCCATTGGACCGAGCCGAAGGGCGGATACTTTATCAGTCTGTACGTTGCCAAGGGCTGTGCAAAGCGCACCTATAACCTTTGCCTTGAGGCAGGTGTTAAGCTGACGGGTGCGGGCGCGACGTACCCCTACGGTGTCGATCCCGATGACTCCAACATCCGTATTGCCCCCACGTATCCCTCGGATGCCGAGCTTGCCGAGGCTATGCGTGTGCTGACACTCTGCACGAGAATGGCGGCGCTTGAAAAGCTCCTCGAAAAATAATAAATATAAAATCGAGACTGATTTCAGTCTCGATTTTTTACAAAGGAAAATGAAAAAAACACAATCACAAACAAATCCGTACCGCAACAGCGACACGAACAAGCGGTATTATACATACGAATATTATCTGCGCCGCCGTTTTGGCGCAAAATGCGCCAAAATACCGCTTGATGCGGGATTTTCCTGCCCGAATATAGACGCGGGCGGCGGCTGTATCTATTGCTCGGGGCGCGGCAGCGGGGATTGTATCCCCTGCGGTCTTTCTCTGCGGGAGCAGTACGAGGCGGGGCGGGCGTCGCTCAGTTCAAAATGGGATACCTCTCGCTGTATTGCGTATCTTCAAGCGCACACCAACACCTATGCACCCGTGGACGTGCTTCGCCGCACTTATGATGAGGTGCTTTCCTTTGAGGGAGTTTTGGGACTCAATATCGCAACTCGCGCCGACTGCCTTTCCGATGAGGTGTGCTTGTTGCTTGCCGAGGTGTCGGAGAGGACTGTGCTGACGGTGGAGCTTGGACTCCAAACCTCGTCGGATGCGGTTGCAAACGCGATAGGCAGGGGGCATACTTTTGCGCAGTTTTGCGAGGGTTACCGCCGCTTGCGTTCCCTTGCGCCCCGCGCCGAGATATGCGTGCATATCATTTTCGGTCTGCCCGAGGAGAGCCGCGCGGATATGATGCGCACGGTGCGTGACCTTGCCGCGCTTTGTCCCGATCAGGTGAAAATACACCTTTTGCACGTCCTGCGCGGCACGCCGATGTACGATATATATATTAGCGGCGGCTATCGACCGCTTGAAAAGGATGAGTACGTCAGCGCCGCAGCGGAAGCGCTTACGTATCTGCCGCCCGACACGGTGATATGTCGGCTTACGGGCGACGGACTTGCCGACGATCTTGCCGCGCCCTTGTGGAGCCGCAAAAAAACGGCTGTAATAAACGATATTGACAAAAAAATGTATGAAAACGATCTCTGGCAGGGGAAATTTTTCAATAGCGTGCAATAAAAACAGCATCGTTTGGATTAACTTGATGAAAGGAGCAAAAGTCGCAATGGAGAAAGAGACATCTGTAAAAAAATTTGATGCCGATAGCTCTGCCCTTCTTGAGAGTGCGCTTGCGAGGCTTGCGGATGGAGAGAATGATGCTCTTGCCGTTATATATGATGCCTGCAGAACGTCGGTATACGGCTTTGCGCTTTCGATCCTTAAAAACTCTCACGATGCAGAGGATATGATGCAGGAGACGTTTGTCAAGGTGTTTTCCGAGGCGGGTAGGTACCACCCGCAGGGAAAGCCGATGGCGTGGATACTTACCATCACGCGCAATCTCTGCCTGCACCGTATAAGGCATACCTCAAGAATCCTTGAAAACGAGGAGGATTGGGACAGGCACGCCGACAGCGCGGCGGAGAGCGAAGATCTGCTTAATGCGATGGTCTTGCGCGAGGCAATGACGGTTCTTTCCGAGGAAGAAAGACAGATCGTAGTCCTGCACGCAGTTTCAGAGCTGAAACACAGGCAGATAGCACAAATAATGGAAATGCCGCTGCCCACGGTGCTTTCCAAATACTCAAGGGCGATGAAAAAACTCAAAAACAGATTACAAGGAGACGAATTATGAGGAACGAAGATATCGAAAAGAGACTGTCCGACGGCATAGAGGCGCGGACTCCGAATAATTACGATGAGGTGCTTTCTGCTTGCCTGTCTGTTAAGAGAGAAGGAAAGGTTCTTAAAATGAAAAAGAAATTTGCACCGATAAAGTGGGCGTCTGCCATAGCCGCAGCCCTTGCGCTCGTTATGGTTATTACCGCCGTTATAGGAATGCAGCTTAATTCCGACACTATCACCTCGGTGGTTTCCATTGACGTAAACCCCGGCATCGAGCTTTCCATCGGTAAAAATGACACCGTTAAAAAGGCAGTTGCCACCAACGACGACGGCTCGCGTATTCTTGAGGGACTTGTTCTTGAGAAAGTGGACGTTGATACCGCCGTTTCCGCTATCATAGGCGAAATGCTCAAGGGCGGCTACATCAGCGCGGATGCAAATTCCGTGCTTATCACGGTCGATACCAAGAGCAACGAGGGCGAGGCTCTCCGTCAGCACTTGACCGACAGCGTTACCGAACTTCTCAAGGCGCAGAGCATCAACGCCGCAGTTATGACGCAGATCATCACCGACGACGTTGACGATGCGGTAAAGGCTCTCGCAAAGGAAAACAATATGTCAAGCGGCAAGGCAAGACTTATTTGCGAGCTTGTTACACGCGGCGGTGCGCACACCTTTGACGAGCTTAAAACTCTTACTGTCAACGAGCTTGCTCTCCTGCTCGACGCAACGGGTACAACTCCCGATGACGTAACGGGCAACGGAACCGCAAGCGATTCCGCTTACATCGGCAAGGATGCCGTTCTCGCACTTGCGCTTGGCGCGGCTGAACTTACCGCCGAGCAGATCACGGGCGCAGAGGTCGAGCTTGACTATAAAAAGGGCGTAATGATATACGAGGTCGAGTTTGAGTCAGGCTCTACCGAGTACGAGTACAAGATAGATGCATCCACGGGCGAGATACTCAAGAGTGACGTCGAAGTTGATGATGACGACGACGATGATGACGATGACGATGATGATAAACATCACGGCAAGGCGGAGCGCCCCGAAAATCTTATAGGAAAAGAAGCCGCAGTTAACGCCGCGCTTACCGCCGCAGGATTTTCCGCCGAGCAGGTTGCCGAGGTCGAGAGCGATCTTGAGCACAAGGGGGAGACATGGTACTACGAGGTCGAGTTTGAGAACGAAACTACCGAGTATAAGTATTGCATAGATGCAGTCAGCGGCGCGGTTCTTGACAGCAAGACCGAGGCAAATGACGGCGACAAGGATGATGATCACGACAAGGAGCACGGCACAAAGCCCGAGCTTCCCGAGAACGCCATTGATGCGGATGCGGCACTTGCCGCGGCTCTCAAGGCGGCACAACTTACCGCCGAGCAGGTATCCAAGGTCGATACCGAGCTTGAGTGCAAGGGCGAGACATGGTACTACGAGGTCGAGTTTGAGAACGAAACTACCGAGTATAAGTATCGCATAGATGCAGTCAGCGGCGCGGTTCTTGACAGCAAGACCGAGGCAAATGACGGCGACAAGGATGATGATCACGACAAGGAGCACGGCACAAAGCCCGAGCTTCCCGAGAACGCCATTGATGCGGATGCGGCACTTGCGGCGGCTCTCAAGGCGGCTGAACTTACCGCCGAGCAGGTATCCAAGGTCGATACCGAGCTTGAGTGCAAGGGCGGCGCATGGTACTACGAGGTCGAGTTTGAGACAGAGACCAGCGAGTACAAATATCGTATAGACGTAGTCAGCGGCGAGGTTCTTGACAGCAAGACCGAGGCAAATGACGGCGACAAGGATGATGATCACGACAAGGAGCACGGCACAAAGCCCGAGCTTCCCGAGAATGCCATCGACTCCGATGCGGCACTTGCGGCGGCTCTCAAGGCGGCTGAGCTTACCGCAGAGCAGGTATCCAAGGTCGATACCGAGCTTGAGTGCAAGGGCGGCGCATGGTACTACGAGGTCGAGTTTGAGACCGAGACCAGCGAGTACAAATATCGTATAGACGTGGTCAGCGGCGCGGTTCTTGACAGCAAGACCGAGGCAAACGACAA
>JAZQDD010000064.1:0-4582 GCA_045546615.1 Eubacteriales bacterium
ATACGTGTTTTTTAGCCGCGCCTTTGTCCTCCGGCGTACACTCGTACGCCGACGGCAGCGAAATAACGGCTTGGGCTTCTAACTGATACAGCCACGTTTTTTACCTTAATTATATTAATTTTTTGATTTTTTTAATGATAATTATCAAGAGATTTCAAAAATCTATTGCATTTACTCCATATTTTTGATACAATATTGTCGGAAACTGCGGTACGTAAGTGCACTCGGCTTTTTTTGCCCGTCCGAGCGAAAGCTTCGGGCGGATTTGCGCTTTTTTCCGATGTGCGACATAGACCCTTCCGGAATATTTTTTAAAAAGGAATTTACGGAATGAACAAGGAAAAGCTGATCGAGCTTCGCTCCGTCTCCAAGTCCTACGACGGTGAGACCGTACTTCGCTCGATAAACCTCGATATCCATCGAGAGGAATTCATCACATTGCTCGGCCCTTCCGGCTGCGGCAAGACCACCACGCTCCGCATTATAGGAGGCTTTGTCACCCCTGATGAGGGTGATGTTATTTTTAACGGCGAGCGCATAAATGATATGCCGCCTCACAAGCGCCCCGTAAATACGGTGTTTCAACGCTACGCCCTTTTCCCCCACCTTAACGTTTTTGAAAACGTTGCATTCGGACTCCGTTTGCAAAAACTCCCCGAAAAGACCATCCGCACCCGCGTGCGCGAGATGCTCACGCTTGTAAATCTACGCGGATTTGAGCGCAGACGCGTAGAGAGTCTGTCGGGCGGACAGCAACAAAGAGTTGCTATTGCACGCGCGCTAATTAATAAGCCGAAGATTCTTCTGCTTGACGAGCCGCTCGGTGCGCTTGACTTAAAGCTCCGCAAGGATATGCAGGTCGAGCTAAAGCGAATGCAAAGGCAGACGGGCATTACTTTTGTTTTCGTTACGCACGACCAAGAGGAAGCCCTTTCCATGTCGGACACCATCGTTGTTATGGCGGACGGCAAGATACAGCAAATAGGAACTCCCGAAAAAATATACAACGAGCCTGAAAATGCTTTTGTAGCTGACTTTATCGGCGAATCGAACATTGTAAACGGCGTTATGGTAAAGGATTATCTCGTTTGCTTTGCAGGACAGCAGTTTGAATGCGAGGATTGCGGCTTTGCTCCGAACGAGCCCGTTGACGTCGTAGTGCGTCCCGAGGATATTGACATCGTATCACTCGATGACGCAATGCTTCGCGGAGAAGTGACCTCGGTCACATTCAAGGGCGATTACTATGAAATAATCGTTGACATCGACAATTTCAAATGGATGATAGAGACTACCGACAGGGTAAATGTCGGTCAGACGATCGGAATATCCATCGACCCCTACGAAATACAGGTTATGAAGAAGTCGGAGTATTCCGGCAAATTCGGTGATTACTCGTCATTCAGCGACGAGATAGACGAGCTTTCAAAGCCCGACAGCGAGGGCGCGGCAGAATGAAAAAATCTTTTTTTCGCTCAATTGCCGCCGCACCCCATATTCTTTGGGCGGCGTTATTCATACTGTGCCCGCTGCTCTTTGTAGTTTATTACGCGTTTACCGACGCCTCGGGCGCATTTACTATCAATAACATAGTTTCTTTGAAGGACTACGCGGGAACTTTCGCGCTTTCGGTATGTTTTGCGCTGATAGCCACCGTAATATCCCTCATTATCGCGTACCCTCTGGCATATTTTATCACAAGGCAGAGTGCGCGCGCGCAGAGCGTGCTTGTTATGCTTGCAATGCTCCCGATGTGGATGAATCTTCTCATACGCACCTACTCTATGATGGCGATACTTGACAACGGCGGTTTTTTCAATAAAACCCTCGAGGCTCTCGGACTCGGAACTGTGCAGATAATCGGCACTCCCGGAGCTGTCATATTCGGAATGGTGTACAATTTCTTCCCATATATGCTCTTGCCGATATATTCGGTAATGTCAAAGATGGACAACCGCCTTATCGAGGCGGCGCAGGATCTCGGATGCAACGCATTCGGCGTTTTGCGAAAGGTGATAATTCCCCTTACCCGTTCGGGAATAATTTCGGGAATAACGATGGTCTTTGTGCCTTCCATAAGTACCTTCTATATCTCACAAAAGCTGGGCGGCGGCACATTTGACCTTATTGGCGATACCATAGAGAGACAGTTCATGCTCCTTAACAACTACAACGTAGGCGCCGCCATCTCACTTGTTATGATGGTACTTATTCTCATCTCACTTGCCGTGATGAATAAATTCTCCGACGACGATGAGGAAGGGGGTATGCTCGTATGAAAGCAACTTCCCGTATTTATATAGCTATATGCTTTGCCATTCTTTACGCGCCTATTGCCGTACTCATACTCTTTTCATTCAACAGCACGGCAAGCACCGGTGTTTTTGCAGGATTTTCCCTGCGTTGGTACAAGGAGCTGTTTAACAGCGGCGAGATCCTTTCCGCCTTGCGCAATTCCCTTATACTCGCCGTTGCCAGTGCGATGATCTCAACTCTTATCGCCACGGGCGCGGCTGTCGGGCTTTCCCGTATGCGCTCGGCTAAACTGCGCGGCGGAATAGTATCACTGACCAACATACCGATGATGAACCCCGATATAGTAACGGGCATTTCGATGATGCTTCTTTTTGTGTTCGTCGGTACTACCCTGCGTGTCAGCGGCGACAAGTTGAATTTTTGGACGATACTCATTGCCCACATCACTTTCAGTCTGCCTTACGTTTATCTGTCAATAACACCGCGTCTGCGCCAGATGGATAAACACCTTCCCGAGGCGGCACAAGATCTCGGATGCACACCTTTGCAATCGTTTTTCAAGGTTGAACTGCCGTTTATCAGCCCCGGAATTATTTCGGGAATGATCATGGCATTCACATTATCCCTTGATGACTTTGTCATAAGTTATTTTACAACTTCCGAGTCGGAATTTACAACACTCCCGATACTGATTTACTCCATGACGAAGAAAGAGGTAAAGCCCGTTGTATACGCGCTCTCCACTCTCATCATCGTTACGATAATCACCCTATTGCTTCTTTCCAATTTTACCAAAAGAGATAAAGCCAAAAAGAACAACAAAATATAATTATAAAAAGGAGATCAAAAGATGAAAAAGCGTTCTCTCATTTCTTATATTATTACCGTAGCAATGCTTTGCGCAATGCTCGTTGCCATCGGAACTTCAAGCAGTTCTTGCGCGAGTGCCACCGCGGTTCTTAACGTTTACAACTGGGGACAGTACATCTCTGACGGTTCCGAGGACAGCCTTGACGTAAACGCCGCGTTTGAAGAATGGTACGAAAAGACCTACGGCGTAAAGGTTGAGGTAAATTACTCCACCTTTGCATCCAATGAAGATATGTATGCCAAACTAAAAAGCGATGCTGTCTCCTATGACGTCATCATTCCCTCTGACTACATGATCGAGCAGCTCATTTCCGAGGATATGCTCGAAAAGCTCGACTACGCAAACATCCCTAATTTCCAAAACATTGTTGACGAGTACAAGGTTGGCGGTTACGATCCCACGGGCGAATATACCGTTCCCTACACCTACGGAATGGTTGGCGTTATCTATGACTCTACCGTGGTAAGCGGCACGCCCTCAAGCTGGGGACTGCTGTGGGATAACACCTACAAGGGCAAGATACTCACCTTTAACAACCCCCGTGATGCATTCGGTACTGCTATGTATAAGCTCGGCATCGACGTAAACACCGTAAACAACACCGATTGGAAGAAGGCGTACGAGGCTCTCGAGGCTCAAAAGGAGCTTGTTCAGGGCTATGTTATGGACGAGATATTCAACAAGATGAAGAGCGGCTCTGCGGCAATCGCTCCCTACTATGCAGGCGATTTCTTCACCATGTATGCTGACAATCCTGCACTCTCCTTCTACTATCCCACCGAGGGAACTAACGTATTCGTTGATGCTATGTGCGTTCCCAAGGGTTCGCAGAACAAGGCTCTTGCCGAGGCATATATCAACTTTATGCTTAGCGAAGAAGCGGCTGTAGCAAACGCTGAATACATCTGCTACGCTTCCCCCAACAAGCTTGTGCGTGAAAATGCCGAGTACAAGGCATATCTTGAGGAGCTTCATCCCGACGCTTACGAGATCCTCTATCCCGAAAGCACGAGCTTTATGACATCTTATTACAAGAATCTTGATGCAACCACAAAGGACCTTATGAACTCCTATTGGGAGGACCTCAAGATCGACAGCTCCATCGGAATCGGCGTATATCTGATCTGCGCTGTTATCATCATCGCTATCGTTGCTGTAGTAATCATCGTTACTATCCGCAAAAAGAAACGCGAAAATTATGACGATGTAGATGATGACGAAAAGGACGACGATAAGTCTGACAAATAATCAAACATGGCGGCGGAAAATTTCCGCCGCCTTTTTTGGCGAAATGCTTGCATATTTTTCAAAGGTATGGTATAATATCAAGGTCAACACACGCCTCCATAGTTAAATGGATATAATAACCCCCTCCTAAGGGGTAGTTATGGGTTCGATTCCCGTTGGGGGTGCCAAAAAGGGACACTTGCTTTGCAAGTGTCCCTTTTTGGCACC
>JAZQDD010000065.1:0-7973 GCA_045546615.1 Eubacteriales bacterium
ACGAGTTGTGGCTCGATCATATCGAGGGGATGGAAAATCTTGAAGGCAACGTTATCCTTCAATCATATGCGCACAGAGATCCTCTTACCGAATATAAGATCACAGGATCGAATATGTATGCCGATCTCATTGACGAGATAAGGCAAAAGACCGTTCGCGAGGTGCTCACAAGAAAACTCCCCGAAACGGTTGTTATATCTGCGGCCGATATTCGTAATATCAAATTCGGAAGAGTGGGAGAGGGTGCTCCGCGCCGTCCCGCCCCTGCTCCTGCCGCAACGTCCGCAGCAATGAGTGGCGAAAAGCTTGGACCGAATTCACCTTGCCCTTGCGGAAGCGGTAAAAAATACAAAAAATGCTGCGGAGCAGGCAGACAGTCTGAGGAATAAGTATGGGATTCGGAACTCTTGTAGTCGGATATTTTGTAACCTTTATAATGTCAATGACGCTCTATGGCTGGGCAATACGTCTTGTCGGATATTTCATCATGGCGTCCGCTTGCATTAAATTAAAGGAATATTTTCCGCATTTTCGGTATTCGATCTTGGTACTTACGCTTCTTGTTATCTCGGGCGGAGTGGATTCCGTACTCGAGATATCAAGGCTTGTCGGACTTGGTTTTTCTTGGATCGAGCAAGTGAGTGTAATTAACGGATACGCTCGGTTTGTTCTTCAGCTTGCCTTCCATTTTGCCTTGTTGATCTCCGTGAGCTTTGCGGCAGGTGAGGTCGAACTCCCCGAAAAACGCATATCCGCGGTTACTGACATTATAGCGATATCTTTCTCATCTTTCATGTATATCCTGTCGCTCACACACCCCGCCCTCGGCAACGTTTCGGTATTCATCGGACTTATTGCAAACATCATGGTAATGGTGCTTTTGTTTGGGTGTTATATGCGTATTTGCCCCGAGGGGGACGAGGATATGCCGCGCCGTACCTCAAAAGTGCCGTTTATTGATAAGATAAACGATTCGCTCGAAAGAAGGAATCAAGAAGAGATGGAAAAGAGCAAGGCGGAGATAGCCGCGCGCAGACGCTCTCTTCAGGAGCGAAATGAGAAAAAGAATCAAAAAAATCCTAAAAAGAAAAAATAATAAAGCAAAGGAAAAAATAAAATGACAAAGCAAGTCCCGCGAATCAGCAAAAAGTTTGGATTTGGTCTGATATTTGTCGGTTTGATATTCCTTTTTAATCCCGATATTGCGGTGATAGACGTTATCCCCGATCTGTTTGGATATTTGTTTATCACGCTTGGCCTTAAATATCTTCGTGATATGTGCCCTCATATTGAGGTCGCGGCGGAGCGGTTTTCCAAAATGATCCCGATAGGCGCGGCAAAGCTGTTTTCCGTAGCATTTATATTCGGACTGACTAACTTTGATACAAGACCGACTATGATCTTGCTGTTTGCGTTTTGCTTTGCTGTGGTGGAGATCATTGTTCTCGTTCCTGCATGGAATTCATTGTTTGAGGGTGTTGTTTATCTTTCACAGCGCACTGTGGAAGGTGTTGCGCTTAAAACCGATCGATTCGGCAGAGATTATACCACAAAGATAAAAAAAGCTACAATTTTCTTTATTTGGTCAAAGAATTTATTTGCCGTTCTGCCCGAGTTTGCATCGCTCTCGGGACAAGCGTATGACGATACTGCCTTTGATTGGTCGCGTTTTATCGGACTTTTCCGCATTCTTGCTATCGCCGCAATGCTTGTTATAGGTATAAGTTGGCTTATTCGTGTTTTGCGATATTTTTGGCAAGTCGGCAATGACTTTTCATTCATTTCGGCGCTTACAGAAAAATATTGCTCCGAGGTTGCATCTAAAACGGGTCTGTTTGTCCGCCGAAATATAAAGCGCGCTCTTGCCGTAGCTACGCTTGCTTGCCTTCTTTGTGTGGACCTTTTCTTTAGCTTGCCGCAATATATGGACGTGCTTGACATACTGCCTGATTTTGTATGCGGCGCGGCGTTTATTATTGTTTTTGCTTTGTTACGCGGCTTTTCTGCAACCAAGGCAAAGAGAGGGATAGTTATCTCTGCGGTATATACCGTAGTTGCGGCGATATCTTGGATACTTAATAACCGCTTTGTTCATGAGTTTACATATCGCAGAGTGTGGAAGGACAGCGATGCCTACGGAGAGTTCTTTACGTTTGGCTTGCCGTTGTCCGTAATTGAGGCGATTTTGTTCGTATGTGTCATGTTTGCGCTGTTTGCTGTTTTGCGCGACGTAATGGTGGGACATTGCGGTTATCTGCCCGATTCACTTTCCGAGGATTACCGCAAAGGACGCGAGAGCGCTATCATGCACGAGCTTACAAAAAAACTTATCCCCGTCGGCGTTTTTGCCGTTGCGGTTGCAATATGCAGTGCAATCGCGGGGCTCATGATGTCTCTTCCCGGCTTTGCCTCGGGAGAGGGTAGCAATTTAGTTATTATTATAAGTGAGGTGTGGTGGATTATCACCCTCGCGTTCTCCCTGTTGCTTGCGGCAACCTTTTGGTCTTTCTCGAATGCCGTAAACGATGAGGTCGATTTAAGATATATGCTTGATTGAATAAAGGTGTTTTCGTTCGGTAATAATCTTAATGCGATCTGCGGGCAACCGTAAATTTATATCGCTAAGAGTTTATAATGAACAACCAGAATCAGAACAAGAACCAGAACCAGAACCAGAATCAGAATCAGAATCAGAATCAGAATCAGAACAAGAATCAGAACCAGAATCAGAATCAGAACAAGAACAACCAAAACAGTCAGCAGAGCAAATAATTATCAAGGGGCTGTCAAAAGACAGCCCCATACATATTAAAGAGGAAAAATGACAGAACTTGAAAACAGATATATAAAAGCCAAAAGAGCGTTGTTTGATAAAGTCCATGCAAATCTCAATGAAATGCAGAGAAGGGCTGTGCATACTACGCAAGGTCCTCTGCTCGTTATAGCGGGCGCAGGAAGCGGAAAGACTACCGTTTTAGTAAACCGAATAGCTCAGATAATTCGTTACGGCAATGCTTATTACGACGAAAGTACCCCCCCACGACTGTCCGCAGAAACTGTTGCGGCGTTTGAGGCGGCAAGCGAGCTTGACGCCGAGGATATAGAACCGCTTCTTACTGAATTCTCTGTCTCTCCGTGTGCGCCTTGGAATGTCCTTGCCATTACCTTTACTAACAAGGCGGCAAAAGAGATAGTGGAGAGACTCTCCCGCGTATTTGAAGGGGATGACACCGCACAGGGGATATGGGCAGGAACCTTTCACTCCATTTGTATGCGTATACTTCGTTCCCATTCTGAAAAGCTCGGATACGGCGGCACTCTGACGATATACGATGCCGATGACAGCAAAAAACTTCTTACCTCGGTCATGAAGGAGCTTAATATCGACGAAAAACAGTTTGCCGTGCGCTCCGTTGCAAATGAGATAAGCCGTGCCAAAGAAAAGCTCCTTGCCCCCGAGGATTACGAGGAGCAAGCGGTGGCGTTCCGAGAAAAGACCTGCGCCAAAATATACAAACTGTATCAGAGCCGACTCGGAGAGTCGAATGCCCTTGACTTTGACGATATCATTATGCAAACGGTATTTTTGCTTCGCCGCGAGGGCGAGGTGCGCCGCTATTACGCTAATAAGTTCAAATATATATGCGTTGATGAGTATCAGGATACTAACCACGCCCAGTTTGAGCTTTGCTCGCTTCTTGCATCGGAATGGCGTAATATCATGGTCGTAGGAGATGATGATCAGAGCATTTACCGCTTCCGCGGCGCAACAGTCGAAAACATTCTCGGCTTTGATTCGACCTATCCCGATGCCAAGGTGATAAAGCTGGAGCAGAATTACCGTTCATCAGCCGTTATTCTGAACGCCGCAAACGCGGTGATAGCCAAAAACACCAAGCGCCGCCCAAAGCGCCTTTGGACTGACAGCGAGGATGGTGAGAAAATAAAAATCGAGGAGTGCGAGGACCAGAACGAGGAGGCAAGGAAGATAGCCGATCTCATAACCGGTCTTGTGTCGAAAAATCAGTACAGCTACCGTGATTTTGCGATACTCTACCGTGTAAACGCGCAGTCAAGCACCATCGAGCGTACGTTTGCTAAAAGCGGATTGCCCTACAGGATCTACGGCGGACTTCGCTTTGGCGACCGCAAGGAAATAAAAGACGTTGTCGCATATCTTCAGTTTATCAATAATACGTCAGACCGCGTAAGGCTCAAAAGGATAATAAACGAGCCAAAGCGTAAGATCGGAGACACTACGATAGCGGCAGTCGAGGCTATTGCGGATGAAAACGGTATCACGATGTTTGATGTTATGTGCAACGCCGATAAATACGTCGCACTCTCACGCGGAGCAAGAACTCTTATGGCTTTTGCGGAGATGATAAACAAGCTCCGCTTGATGCTTGACGGCGGCTGTCCCCTTGATGTATTTACAAATGCCGTTCTCGATGAAAGCGGATACCGACAGATGCTTGTATCAGCGGGCGAGGCAGAGAAGGACAGGCTTGAAAACATAGAGGAATTTGTCTCGGGTGTTATCGAGTATATGAATAACAACGAAGAACCGACGCTAACGGGCTTCCTTGAGGAAACCGCGCTCGTAGCTGACGTGGACAGGTTTGATGAAAGCGCAGACGCCGCCGTCCTTATGACTATACATAGTTCCAAGGGACTTGAGTTTCCCGTCGTTATTATTCCGGGCCTCGAGGAGGGCATTTTTCCCGGCAGTCAGTCGCTTATAGATCCGTCCGAGCTTGAGGAGGAGCGCAGACTCGCCTACGTTGCTCTGACGCGCGCTAAACGGGAACTATATCTCTACCACACGGACTGCCGTTTGCTTTACGGAAGAACTATGCGAAATCCCCCCTCTCGCTTTATTGCCGATATTCCCGAGGAACTTGCCGACAAAAAGGAAAAGAAGAAAAATCGCGGATTTTCCTCTGAATATTCTTCTTGGGGAAGTTATTCCGCAGAAAAGCCCCGTGTATACATTTCGACCAATGGCGGGCAGGGAAGTGCGCCGAAGGCTGACGTGCTTACCGTTAACCGCCCCGTTGCTGATCCGTCAGCGAGAAAGGGCGCTCCATCCTTCGCACCCGGTGAGCGCGTAAAGCATCCCGCGTTCGGTGAGGGTGAGGTGCTGTCCGTCAAACCTATGGGTTCGGACAAGCTTTATGAGATAATATTTGACAAAGTAGGAACTAAAAAGCTGATGGGCAGCTACGCAAAACTGACCAAAGCGTAAAAGGGGCTGTCTCATTTAGCGCAGAACAAAAATACAAAAATAAGTGAAGAAAAAAAGACCGTTTTTTCGTCCAAAAGGATGAAGAAAGCGATCTTTTTAGGTAGAAATCCTCACGGATTTCGATTTTTATACGTATTTTTTAGCCGCGATTTTGCCCTCTGGCGTACCCTCGTACGCCGACGACGGCAAAATCGCGACTTCTGCATCTAACTGAGACAGCCCCCTTTTTATCAAAATACTGTTTTTATTACGCGGGATGATGCGGCTGGGGAATATTGCCACGTATCCATGTGCTGTGTGCGTTCGGGGTCGACAAAATATTTACTCGGGGCAAGCTCCGATGGCGAGGGGTGAGTGTCGATCAGTATCAGCTTTACCTTCATTCTTTCGGGTATCATGCTTTTTATGTATACCGCCGCCGTATCGCCTATGCAAATATCATTCATTGCTCCGTCGGAGCGTAGCTCCGCGAGTCCTGCTAAATTTGGCGTCAGCTCAACGAATATGCCGTAGCTTTCAATGCTTCTTATGATGCCCGCTACCGTTTGTCCCGCCGTGAATAGCGCCGCGTTTTCTTCCCACGTTCCAAGGAGTTCTTTTTGCGACAGGAAAAATCTGCCGCTGTTCTCGTCGATGCTTTTTACCACGGCGTAAACGTACGAGCCGCATACAAGACGGTCGCGAGGGTGTGATATTCTTGAAACGGAAAGTGAATCAACTGGCAACAGCGCCGATATTCCGCACCCTATGTCCGCAAACGCACCAAAGCTCTCAAGATGCGTAATTTTTACTTTAAGAATATCGCCGGGGATGAGATCGGAAAGATGCGCACGCATACATTCACGTTGCGCCTCTTTTCTTGACAGCAGAGCTACACATTCGCCGTTTATGCTCTGAATATCTTGCACCTTAAAGCACACGGGTTTTCCTACGCGCGTTATTACGGCGATGTCCTTGAATTGCTCGTTGGGGCGGCAAAGCATAGCCTCTGTGCGAGGCAGTATACCCCTTATTCCGCCAAGGTCAAAATGAAGATTCATGTCCGAGTCGCAAAGAACGGCGATGTCCTCAATTATTGCGCCCGTTTGCATGGCTCGTTCAAGTCCCGCTACGGATGCGGTATACAATTTGTTTTCGGGCGTGTGTATGATCATTCCTTCGGGTTTGTACTTTGGTATCATGATCTACCTCCTTTTTCTTTGCTAAAGCATATTCACCGCGTAGAATAAAAATGACTCTGTTTTTTGTGATATGTACCCACGAACGAAAGAGCAAAATGGGCAAAAACGCGAGAAAAAACGAGGATTTGGTGCGCTAAATTAAAAAAATCAAAAAAATTTCAAAAAAGGTATTGACAACCTAAAAAGTAAATGCTATAATATGCAAGTCTTAAAGAGGGATAACTATGTCCCAACAAAATTTACGGAGGAAATTTCAATGTCCACTTACATGGCAAAGCCCGAAACCGTCGAGCGCCGTTGGTTCGTCATTGATGCAGCAGGCAAGCCCCTTGGCCGTACCGCTGTAAAGGCAGCCACGATCCTTCGCGGTAAGCACCGCCCTGAGTTCACCCCCCACGTTGACTGCGGTGAATACGTTATCATCATCAATGCCGACAAGGCAATTCTTACAGGCAGAAAGCTTGAGCAGAAGTATTACTACCGTCATTCCGGCTACATCGGCGGCATGAAGGCTGTTCAGTACAAGACTCTCATGGCACAGAAGCCCGAGCTCGCAATGGAGCTCGCAGTTAAGAGAATGATTCCCGCAAATACTATCGGTCGTAAGTCTATTACCAGACTGCACGTTTATGCAGGAGCAGAGCATAAGCACGAGGCACAGAAGCCCGTAGCTTACGAAGGCTAATTCTGAAGAAAAGGAGACTAAAAAATGTATACAAGTGCAAAGCCCTATTTCTACGGAACAGGCAGAAGAAAGAAATCTGTAGCACGTGTTCGCGTGTATCCCGGTACCGGTGCTATCACCGTTAACGGCAGAGATATCAATGAGTACTTTGGTCTTGAGACCATGAACCTCATTGTCAACCAGCCCTTTGAGGTAACCGGAACCCTTGGCAAGTACGACATCGTTGCAAACGTTGTCGGCGGCGGCTTCTCCGGTCAGGCGGGTGCTATCCGTCACGGTCTCGCTCGCGCTCTCGTTCTTGCTGACGAGGCTAACAAGCCCCTTCTCAAGAAGGCAGGCTTCCTGACTCGCGACCCTCGTATGAAGGAAAGAAAGAAGTACGGTCTCAAGGCCGCTCGTCGCGCAAGCCAGTTCTCCAAGAGATAATTTCTTATCTACGGATATATACAAAAAGCTCTGCTTCGGCAGAGCTTTTGTGTATCCAATTGGTTGAACTTTGTAAACAATCAAACTGTTTTATTTACTTTTTATGAAAATCGTGGTATAATACAACTAATCGATAAATTCCAATTTATCAGACAATAACTGTCCTACACTCTAAAAACCCTTGATATTACTGGGTTTTTCGTTGATTACAAACTCAACTGTTATGTATTTTCCCTTGTTTTTGCCCTTATGAGCGAAAATAAGGGAAACTTTTTATATCTAACCGCTAACGACCTTATCGAGCAGTCGTGCGGAAGTACGCTTCGCCTCTCTTGTAGAGTGAGCGTAGACATTCATCGTGGTACTGACATCAGAGTGACCTAAAAGCTCCTGCACATCCTTCGGCGCTGCTCCGTTAGAGAGCAGATTGCTT
>JAZQDD010000066.1:0-32738 GCA_045546615.1 Eubacteriales bacterium
GAAAGGAGAATCGTTTATGAGTGAAAAAACGACCAGTTACGAACAGATGATGTTCGCGGATTATCCCGACATCGTCGGCATTTGCGATCTGCAAAAAATGCTGGGCATCGGGCGCAAAGCGGCTCTTGAACTTGCCAAGCATCCGCAGATCCACGGCGTAATCGTGGGAAACCGTTTCAGGATTCCCAAAATCAACGTCATTCGCTATATGCTGTGTGACGCTGATGCATCGTAAATCTAAAAAAGAAAGGACGTGAGGAACAGAAAGGAATGATGTAAATGGATTATGATTTTTATAATCCCTATCTCCTGAACAAACTTGATACCATCGATGCCGAGGAGCTGATGGCAACGCCCTATGCTCCGAAAAACTTTATCGTGGCAGATATGCTCCCCGAGGGTCTGACCCTTCTTTGCGGTCCGTCCAAGATCGGCAAGTCGTGGTTTGTGCTTCAGCTTTGTCTTTGCGTGGCACTTGGAAGGATGTTTATTGGTCACGACATTATCCCCTCCGACGTGCTCTACTTGGCACTTGAGGATACCTTCGCACGTGTGAAGGATCGTGTTGCGAGACTAACCGAGGAGTGTCCGACCAATCTGCGCTTTGCCGTGCAAGCGGGTACGCTTGGCGGTGAGCTTGAGGAACAACTGGTGAATCACAAAACACAGTACCCCGACACGAAGCTTATCGTGATCGATACCTTGCAAAAGGTTCGAGGCGCGAGTGACCCCAAGGCAGGAAGTCCTACTTACAGGAAGGACTATGCCGACATCGGCTCTCTGAAAAAGCTGGCGGATGATCTTGGCATTGCCATCGTGATCGTTCACCATCTTCGCAAGACACAGGACAAGGACGATCCCTTCAACGAGATCTCAGGTACAACGGGGCTTATGGGTGCTGCCGATACGGTGCTGCTTCTCAAGAAGGTGAACCGAGGAACAGCCACGACCTTTCTGTATATGACGGGTCGAGACATTGAGTTCCGAGCAATGGCGATTAAGTTCACCGATTGCTATTGGCGTCTCGATGAAGACGTGCCGCCACACGACGGAATCTGTTACCGCCCGCTGGCTCCCATTGTCAAAACCGTTTGCGAGTATATCATGGAGCACAAGTATTTTCGCGGAACGGCGAGCGAGCTGCTTGCCCTTTTGGGTGAGGAGAACGTGAAGCCGAACGTGCTGACGAGAAGTCTTTCAACCGAGGCGTATGACTACCTACAACACGTGGGAATTCTTTACGACTCGGGGCGAACGGGCAATGGTCGATGGCTTGAACTGACACTCAAACCGAGGGACGATTCAACCGCCAATGACGGTTGTGACGCAAATGACGAGAAAAATTCTCTCGAAGAAATACCGACACAATCGTCACTTACCGTCACAGATGGCTGATTGGGCGTCGGGCTTTACACGGGGAGCAAGAGAACGCGAAAGTGTTGTCCCTAAGTGTAGCGAGCATAGGAAATGTACTGCACCGTGTACTGCACGTTTGCCCATTTCCTGCGTATCCTCGCGGATACGATTGGGGCTTGGCGCCCCTATAACCCCGCTGAAATGACGATATTATCAAGAAAGTTTAAGGAGAACATTCAATGAAAAGTGTAAATAATTTTAGCAAAGAAATCAAAAAAGATCTCAAGGAAACAAACAAAAATTCTACAGAAACTATCACGATCAGGTTGACGAAGGATGAGAAGAAACGCTTCAAAAGATTGGCGAAGGCGTGCAAGCTCAACCAAACTCAGCTCTTCAAAAAGTTAATTCAAGGCGCAGATCTCAAAGCAATTCCGCCTGCGGAAATCTACGAGATCGCCAAAGAACTTTCCGCAATTCGCGAAATTATTTTGGAATATTGTCTTGAGGGCGAGCCGGTTCGTGCTTACGTTGCGGCGATCGAAAGAATGATGAACACATTATTCGAGCATTGCAAATTGTTCTATGACGAAGGAATTTTCGGCGCAGCATTTCAAAAATATTGCGGAGCTATTGACGAGAGTGAGGCGGTCTGAGCTTGGCAACAACGAAGATTTGGAAGATCAAGGATTCGGTAAAACGCGTGATCGAGTACGCGCGCAATCCCGACAAGACCGAGCTGAATGACCTTGCAAGAGAGCTTCACTATATCGCGGATGACAACAAAACCGAGTGGGTCGAGGATGAAAAGGTTTACCTTGTAAGCTCTATCAACTGTACGGGCGACCCATACGAGGCGATGATGAAGGTGCGCGAGCACTTCGGAGATCGCGGTTCGATTCTTGCCCACCACGCGTATCAAAGCTTCAAGCCGGGCGAGGTAACTCCCGAGCTGTGCCATAAGATCGGCGTCGAGCTCGCGGAGAAATTGTGGGGAGACAGATATCAGGTTGTGGTGGCAAGCCATCTGAATAAATCACATCTTCACAACCATTTTATTCTGAATCCGATTTCATTTATCGACGGCAAAAAGATCGACAGCGGCTATACAAATTATTATAGTTTACGTGAAGCTTCGGACGAGATTTGTCTCAAGTACGGACTGTCGGTCATCAAAGATCCCAAAGGCAAAACGCCGAGAAACATCTATTTTGATGAGAAGGCTGGCAAGCCGACACGTTATAATTTGATGCGCTGCGCGATCGATGAGGCGAGAAGGATCTCACCGACGTGGCAGGATTTTATTCTCCACCTGCGGGACAGAGGCTTTGAGTTTGACCGAAACGAGGGAGGAAAATATCCAAAGATCAAGCCAAAGAACGGGCAGAAGTGGACGAGGATCCATCAGCTTGGCGAGGATTACAGTCTCGATTCCATCGACAAAACCATTGAAGCGAATTACTGGAAAGGACTTTGCGGTTACACTTCATACGTTGGTAAAGTCAAAAACAATAATATCCGCAACCTACGCCATCCGCCAAGGCAGCATTGGTTGTACGCGCCCGAGCAGGACTTCGGACCATTGCTTACACTCGTGCTGACCTTTGTTTATCTCTTAGGCGGTCCCGATCTGATCACGCCAAACGATCCCGCGCCGAAGTATCAGCCGATCACTCCCGAAATGCGAGAGGCGACCCGCAAATGCGAAATGTATTCGCGCCAAGCAGTGCTGATGGGGCAAGAGGACATCAATACCAAGGAGGATGCAGACGCGTTTTTGGAGCGAACCGAACGCGAACTGATGGCACTTGAGCGAAAAAGAAAGGACCTGTACAACCGCATTCGCCGTTGCAACGATCCCGAAGTGAAAGCCGAAGTGCAGACCGCTATTCACGCCCTTTCGGCAGAAATGAAGCCTCTGCGGCGGCAGATTTCCGACATCAAAAACGTGCTTGAACGCTCAGGCGTGATGCGCGAAATGGTGGAAGCCGAAGAAAAGATGCGCCGCGAAAAGCTGGAGCGCGAGTATTTTCTCAATCCGAAAGAAAAAGCCGAACTAAAAAACACACAGCCGAAATCGTCCGAGCCGCAAGTGCCGTCGCGCAAGCGAGACGACGACCGAGGCAGATAACGAAAACTTATGTGCCGATGGCGCATAGGTTAACTTCCGCGCCGGTGGATGGGAAGTTGGCAACTTCTCCTCCACCGGTGGAGAGGTTTCATCTTCAACTTGTGCACCGATGGTGCAGAAGTGGAAATTATGCTCCGGTGGAGCACAATTAATTTGTCTCCGTCAGGAGACACATTTCTTCGTGACATGATGGCACGAGGCTGAATAAGAAAATAACTTCGTCTCACGTGGGGACGAAGTGAAAAAAGGAACCCGACAATCGGATTCCTTTCGATATCAATCGTCCTCTGGCAGACGATTATGTACGTTATTGACCGCCTCAAGATAGATCGAGTAAGAGCGTTTATTCTCATCTTTGTTGCCGCGTTTGAGCTTTAGATATTCTTTCTTTATTTCCGCCCAACCGTCACTATAGTACAGAATATCTTCTAATTTTCCATCAATGTTGTGGCTCAGATTTCGATACTCAAACACATATCGATTCTGACCCTTTAGATTCTTAAGACAATAATATCCGTTGCTCTCCTCGTTATCCTCATAATAAACGATAGCAAAATCACAGCTGCGAAGTATTTTGCTATTCTTTTGATCGACGACTTTTATGGTAATAGCAGAGGTGGAGTCCTTCGGATTTGAATATGCCGTGCCTTTTATTGCTTCGGCAAAAGCTTCCATAAAGTGTTGCTTTAACACTTTTTCTTTCCACTTGAAGCCGATAGGGGCTTCAACAATCAAATTGTAATCGAAATCGTATCCGGTATTTCCACCCTTGATTCGAGTGATCAAATGCCGTTTACCACTACCGATCAATCGATGCTGGAAAGTGGTATCGTGGTACTTTCTCATATATTTATGTACGCGCTTAATGATCTGCTCAAGCTCTTCGCGCATGGGGCGATATTCGGATTTGTTGACGTATTCGTATTCCATTTTCTATTCTCCTTTTCCAAATATTTTACCCCTAACCGACCATTTAACTGTGCACCGTTAAATCATTATATTATACGCTTATTTCCAATTTTGTCAATAGGTTTTTCAAAATTTTATTCGAACTTAAAAAGAAACGAGGCGCGGAATCGCACATTTGACGGGAGAGAATTTTTCTTGTATAATGGAGCCACTCCAATAAAGAAACGTCCGAAATATGTGCAGAATGCAGAAAGGAGTTATTTATGATTGCAGGACACCTGCGAGAAAAAAACGGACATTATTACTGTGTACTCAGCTACATCGACTACACAGGCGAACGAAAACAAATATGGAAAGCCACGGGACTTCCCGTGAAAGGAAACAAGAAGCGCGCCGAAGAAATGCTATCGCATCTTCGCAAAAGCTTTGTCGTGCCGAAGGCGCCAGCCGACTATTTTGATTTTAGCGACAAAATGCTTTTCACCGATTTTATGCGGGCTTGGCTTGAGGTGGTGCGAACCACGGTCGTACCTACCACCTTCGGAGGCTATCAAACTACGGTGGAAAAGAAGTTCATTCCTTACTTTGAGAAAAAGAATTTGGCGCTTGCCAACGTGCAAGCCAAGGACCTACAGACCTTCTATCTCCACGAGATGAAAACGCTGTCGGGAACAACGGTCAGACACGAGCACGCGCTGCTTCACAAGATCCTCAAGTACGCTTATCGAATGGATCTCATCCCAAACAATCCCGCCGACAAGGTTGACCCGCCACGCGCGGAGCGTTTTGAAGGCTCGGCATACACCGAGGAGGAGCTTGCCTTGCTCATCGAGAAATCTTGGGATCACAAGCTGGGTCTTCTCATCTACATCACAGCGCTCTTGGGTCTGCGCAGAAGTGAGGTGCTCGGACTTCGGTGGAAAGCCATTGACTTTGAGGAGAACAGGATCACCATCAACCACACGGTCACAGAGGCGCGCGTGGACGGAAAGACCGTTATCATTGCCTCCGACCGCACCAAGACCAAGTCGAGCTACAGAAGCTTTCCCATGTCTGACACGGTGCGCGAAAAGCTGCTTGCTTGGCGTGAGGTGCAAAAGCGAAACCGCAAGATCTGCGGCAACAGCTACAACATGAAGGACATTGACTACGTGTTCACCGACGAGATGGGTAACCGCTTCAAGCCGCGCTACATAGAGGACGCTTTTCCAAAGATACTTGAACGCAACGGTCTGCGCAAGATCCGCTTTCACGATCTGCGCCACACCTGCGCGAGTCTGATGCACAAAATGGGGCTCTCGCCCAAGGAAGTGCAGGACTATTTAGGGCACTCCACCGTGAGTGTAACTTTAAATATTTATACTCATTTGGACTGGAGCAGCAAGGAAAACGCCGCAAAAGCCATGGAAAACGCGGTAAAATTACCCGAAAATGTGCAAATCGCGAGCAAATGGGAGAGCTGAAAAAGCCTTATGCCACAAGGCTTTTTCGGGGTTCGGGAGAGAATTTTCGAGTTCTCTCCAAGGCAAAAATTTCAGGGGCTTAAAACATAGAAAAAAGCACCCGAAATTTAGTGAATATCACTAAAAACAAGTGCTTTTTATTGCACAAATTTGTGCAAAATGTGGCGGAGGGTGTGGGATTCGAACCCACGTGCCCGTGAAGGCAAACGGTTTTCAAGACCGCCTCGTTATGACCACTTCGATAACCCTCCGTAGGGTATCTTTAGCGAAATGCTCCGGAATTTGGAGAGAATTTCGCGAGAGAACTATGAAATTTTTGTATGATGGAAAATGCCGAAATCCCTTGATATTACAAGGGTTTTGAGGGAACAAAAGAAACAGTTACGCGCGGGTTTTCAAGACCGCCTCGTTATGAGCGCTTCGCAACATTCACCACAGGCGAAATAACCTTCCGTGATGCATACTGTACATTTTTATCGGTTATTTAATTATTGCAATGTTGCCGATATTACGGAAACACCGCTTTTCATTTTCTTTTTTGCAAGCAATATAATATCACATAAAATGCCTTTTGTCAAGCCAAATAGCTAAAAAAACGCGATAATAACTAAAAAACGCGACAAAAGCAAAAGTATTTATCTATTGAGCCATTCTTTCAGCTTTAAAAACGTCTCATCGCTGATATCGTGCTCGATTCGGCAGGCATCCTCGCGTGCCACCTCAAGGCTTACGCCCATTCGGCAAAGAGCCTCCGTTATCACGGTATGACGTTCGTATACGCGCGCGGCGACAGCCATTCCCGCGTCCGTCAAACTTATCTCTCCGTCGGGCGCGAACAGCACGTAGTCGTTCTGGCGCAGGTGTTTCATAGCCACACTCACGCTCGGTTTGCTTACTCCGAGGTGATTAGCGACGTCGATAGAGCGCACGCGCCCATTTGCGTTTTTGAGGACGAGTATCGCCTCAAGATAATTTTCGGCAGATTCCTGTATCTTCATCGTTTGCCTCCTCGGGTGGATTTCCTACATTTAGTATATCATAAAACTTCGATTTTTGCAAGTGAAAAGCTTTTTTATTTTTTCGACCTATTGTGAGTGAAAATATGCCCATGCGGTGCTATACTTTATCAAAAAGGGGGTGTGCCATGGATATCAGAGAACAGAGGTTGGATTTTGAAGGGGCGTCTTTGCCGCTTCGCCATGCGGTGATAGCAGCCGCCGGCTTTCTTTGCTCGCTTGCGTTTTTGTCATTCGCATTTCTGTCTCATTTTTTGGCGGTAAGTCACGCCGTCCCCGAGGTGACATCTCATCTTCCTGCTGTTGTCCTTCCCGAAACTCCGCCGGATAATTCTGTTGGCATTTCCACCGCGACGCCCGAGACTGGCGCGCCGCCTGTATATTGCCCCGTAAGCACCGATGCAACCGCGAGTCTTGAGGGGAAGCTCAATTCCGATTTTGCGCTCCTCATGCGTACGAGTGACGGCGTGTCTGTAGCGGAGCTTGATGCTGACGTGAGGATGTACCCTGCATCAATGACGAAAATAATGACCCTCATACTCACTTGCGAATACATAGAAAGCGGGGAGGGGAGCTTCGAGGACGAAATAGAGGTCACATGGGACATGATAAAGGGCGTTTATGACGGTAACGGCTCAAATATCAGCCTGCAAATAGGCGAGGTCGTAAATATCGAGGACATGATATACGCGACAATGCTCCCGTCCGCGTGTGATGCCTCGGCTGTGCTTGCGTGGTACGTTGCCGGTGACGAGGAGTCTTTTGCGGTTATGATGACCGAAAAAGCACACGAGATAGGCATGACGGGAACGATGTTCAAAAACTCATCGGGGCTTTACCACAAGGACCATTACAGTACGGCGCGAGATGTTGCCACTATGCTGAACTACGCCCTGCAGGACGATTTTATGCGCGAGGTGATGCAGACGGATGAATACACGCTCTCTGCAACTGCCCATCACTCTCGGCGTACCGTGCGCAGTACGCTTGCAAAGATGCTATCGGGCTACTCGGGTGAGGCGGAGCTTCGCGGCGCACAGATACTCGGCGGTAAAACGGGAACGCTTGACGAGGCGGGGAAATGTCTTGCTTCCTTCGCCATCAGCGATGATGGGGAGACGTACGTTCTTGTAACCGCAAAAGCATCCGGAAGCCGTACGGCTGTAACGGATGCGTACTACGTCTACTCATGCTACGCATAAAAATGTGCGAGTCAAATGCCTTTTGCATTTGACTCGCACACTTTTGCATGATGCATATCTACATAAGAGGTGCGAAAACACGCAGTATTTCTCGTCCTATAGTTCGCAGTATGCCCGATTTGCAATCTTCTGAAGTTATTTCCCGCGATTTTTCAAGCGTCCTCATAAAGCTATCCTGCGCTTCGCGCACGGCTCGGCTTCCGTAGAGAAGCACGCCGCACTCAAAGTGCATATAAAGACTCCTGAAATCGAGGTTGGTCGTGCCGATTGTTGCCGCCTCGCCATCACAGATCATCAGCTTTTCGTGCATAAATCCGGGGGTGTATTCAAACACCCTCACCCCCGCGGAGATAAGGTCGCTGTAATATGAGCGAGTAGTGGCGTGGACAAGACGTTTATCCCATATATGCGGTGTAATTATGCGCACGTCAACGCCGCTTTTGGCGGAGAGAATGAGCGCTGAAAGCATATTCTCATCGATTATGAGATACGGTGTACATATATATAGCGTGCTCCGCGCGCTGTTTATGAGCTGGAGATAGATATGCTCGCCAACGTTTTCATTGTCAAGCGGACTGTCGGAGTAGGGAATTACATATCCGTCGTGCGGAGCGCGAAAAACGGAATCCTGTGTGATAAAACGCCCGAAATCCTCGTTGCTTGCAAGCTTGCCGCCGGCGATTCGCCACATACGCAAAAACATCAGCGACATATTCATAGCCGCATCACCGTAAAGGCGTATACCCGAGTCCTTCCAATGCCCGTATTTAACTCGCTCGTTGATATATTCGTCCGCGAGATTGATGCCGCCCGTGAATGCCACCTTGCCGTCTATGGCACATATCTTTCGGTGGTCGCGGTTGTTTTGCAGAACGGTCAGCAACGGGCGGAAACGGTTGAACACACGGCACTGTATGCCGACATTTTCCATACGTTTTACATAATCTCGCGGGAGCAGGATAAAGCAACCGATATCGTCATAGAGCAGGCGTACCGTTACGCCTGACTTTGCCTTGCGGACGAGAATTTCAAGAATCGTATCCCACATCTTGCCGTGCTCAATGATGAAGTATTCAAGGAAGATATATTTTTGGGCTTTTTCAAGCTCCTCGACAAGCGCGTGGAAATACTCCTCGCCTATCGGATAGAACTTGGTTTGCGTGCTGTCAAAAACGCTAAACGCGGCTGAACTCTGCAGATAGTTAAGCTGCGGAGCGCGGTGTGGGTATTCCGCTTCTGCGGCGGCGCGTGCACTCTCGTTTGGCGGAAGTGCGCCTATAGTTTCAGCCTCGTCAATAGCGCGGCGGAATATCCTTGTTGAGGCTTGCATACTGAACATAAGATAAAACAGACCGCCGAAAATGGGGACGGAAAGGATCAGCAGTACCCACGTCAGCTTATATGCACCCTTTGACGGAGCGGCTATTATATATAAAACGACGGCAATACTGATGATCTCCAGCGTTATCGAAAAAGCCTGCGAGGTGCGGCTGCCGCTGATAACGGCGTAAACGAGGAAGCTGAACTGCAAAAGGATTATCAAAGCTACCAATAGCCTGCGGTACAACAGCCGCCTGAACCATTTGCGTTTCATTTGTATTCCTTTCTTTTAATTAATAAGGGGGGCTTGCTTGGCAATCCCCCCTGAAGTCTTAATTTTTCTTTAATGATCTCTGAATGAGCTTTACTATCTCTACTACGGGAATAACAGTAAGCGCAAGTCCGAGAGCGATGAGGTATTCTTTGAGGTCGATAACGGTAAATCCGAACAGGTCTGCAAGCACGGGAATCTCTATAACGGCGGTGGTCAAGAGGAACGCAAGGACCATTGCGCCGATAAGGAGAAGATTTCTGCCCTTGAGGGCGAATATCGAGCCGCGCTGTGAGCGCATATTCAGCGAGTGGAATATCTCCGCCATTGACATGGTAAGGAATGCCATGGTGATACCGTGGCTTGACTGAACGCCGAATGACCAAGCGGTAACTGCGGGATCCATGAGAGAGCCGATGATGTATGCGGTAAGGGTGAGGATGGATACCATAACACCCTGATATACAAGGTCAACACCAAGTCCGCCTGCAAAAATGCCTTCGTTGCTCTTTCTGGGAGGCTGCTGCATGATGTCGCTCTCGCCGGGTTCAACGCCGAGCGCGAGGGCGGGGAAACAGTCGGTGATAAGGTTGATCCAAAGCAGGTGAGGAGCTTCAAGAATGGTAAAGCCGATCATCTGTGCGGTGAATATCGTGATGACCTCACTCATGTTCGAGGAAAGCAGGAACTGGATAGCCTTACGGATATTGCTGTAGATCTTTCTTCCTTCCTCAACTGCGTATACGATGGTGGCGAAGTTGTCGTCAGCAAGTACCATATCGGCAACATTCTTGGTTACGTCAGTACCTGTGATACCCATGCCGATACCGATGTCGGCAGTCTTTATGGAGGGAGCGTCGTTTACGCCGTCGCCTGTCATTGCGGTGATCATGCCCTTCTTTTTCCAAGCGGCAACGATGCGAACCTTATGCTCGGGCTGAACGCGAGCGTATACGGAGTATTTTTCAATAGCCTTTTCGAAGTCCTCGTCGGAGATCGCATTAAGTTCAGCACCCGTGATAGCTTGAGAAGCGTCGGTGATGATGCCAAGCTCAAGAGCGATGGCAACTGCGGTGTCCTTGTGGTCACCCGTGATCATAATGGGACGGATGCCTGCGCTGCGGCAGTCCTTGATAGCCTCAAGAACCTCGGGACGGACGGGGTCGATCATACCGCAAAGACCTGCAAAGGTCAGATCGGTCTCAAGAGCAACGCTGTACTCTGCGGGCTCGCCATCAAGCTTGCGGTATGCGGCGGCAAGAACGCGGAGCGCCTTGTCAGCCATTGACTTGTTGTGCTTCATAATATCGGCGCGAAGCTCGTCGGTGAGAGCGACAACGCCGTTTTCGGTGAGGATGGTGGTGCAACGGGCGAGAAGCTCGTCGGGCGCACCCTTGGTGTACTGCATAACGGAGCCGTCAACGCTGTGGACGGTCGTCATCATCTTACGAGAGGAGTCGAAGGGAACTTCGCCTATTCTCGGCTGAGCCGCCTTGAGGGTGGGCTTTAAGAATTCGTGCTTCGTTGCGTAGTTGACAAGAGCGCACTCGGTGGGCTCGCCTACTGCGTTGCCGTCCTCGTCAGGCTCCGCGTCATTACAAAGAGTCATAACGGTTGCAAGGATCGCGCGGTCTGATGTGTAGTCCTCAACTACCGTCATCTTGTTCTGGGTGAGGGTACCTGTCTTATCGGAGCAGATGACCTGCGTGCATCCTAGGGTTTCAACGGCTGTGAGCTTACGGATGACGGCGTTTCTCTTGGACATTTTGGTAACGCCGATGGAAAGAACGATGGTAACAACAGCGGCAAGTCCCTCGGGAATAGCGGCAACGGCAAGGCTGACGGCTACCATGAAGTTCGGGAGAATGTCAGCGGCAAAGCTGATGCTGCCCGTGGAGATGAGACCGCGAACGATGCCTACGCCAAAGATGAGGGCGGAGATACCGAGAACGAGCCAAGTGAGTACCTTGGAGAGCTGACCGAGCTTGATCTGAAGGGGAGTCTGTTCGTCCTGAACATCGGTAAGAGCTTGAGCTATTTTACCCATTTCGGTGTTCATACCCGTGCCTACAACAACTGCCTTGGCTCTGCCGTAAACGCAGACCGAGCCCATATAGACCATGTTGGTGCGGTCACCGAGAGGAACTTCGCCGTTTGCGCCCGCCTCGAGTGCGGCGGCTTGCTTGTCAACGGGAACGGATTCTCCCGTAAGGGGAGCTTCCTCGCATTTGAGGGAGTTGGATTCGATGATTCTTGCATCTGCGGGAACTGCGTCGCCTGCTTCAAGAACGATGATGTCACCGGGAACAAGCTCTTCGCTCTTTACGACGATCTGTACGCCGTCGCGGATAACCTTGCTTGTTGCGGCGGTTATCTCTTGAAGTGCTTCGATAGCTTTTTCAGCCTTGCTTTCCTGAACAACGCCGAGAATAGCGTTTATCAGAACGACGACGAGGATGATGCATGCATCGGTGGGGAAGAAGCTGTGACCGGCCTGAGTTGCCTCATAATATTCCGTTATTGACGAAATAACAGCGGCAACGATCAGGATGATGATCATTGGGTCGGAAAGCTCTTTTAAGAATTTCGCGAAAAGCGAAACCTTTTTGCCTTCCTTTAATTTGTTGTGTCCGTGCTTTTCGAGTCTTGCGGACGCTTCGGAGGCGGAAAGTCCGTTTTCGGACGATTCCTGCTCTGCGAGAACGTCGCGGACGTCTGAGAGATACTCTTTCATTGTTTTCTCCTTATATATGTTTTATTTTTAACCTATTATGCCAAGCCCCTCGAGCAATATCTTAATGCCCAAGAGAATGAGTATCGAGCCGCCGAGCATTTCGGCGCTCTTTTTGAATTTTTTACCGAAAGCGTTGCCGATATACACTCCGATCGCAGAGAGGGTGAGGGTTATTATGCCGATAATTGCTATCTGTGAAAAGATACCCATTGAGTTTTCGTCCGCCGACATTGAGATGGCGACTCCTACGGCGAGGGCGTCAATGCTCGTGGCGACTGCCATGGGGAGCATAGCCTTGGGTGAAAAATCGGGAGTGCATTCCTCATCGTCATCCCCTACAGCCTCACGTATCATATTGCCGCCGATAAGCAAAAGAAGCGCGAAAGCTATCCAATGCGTAACGCTTGATATGAGGTCGGAAAAGCTTGATCCGAGATAGTAACCGATGAGGGGCATAAGTGCCTGAAATCCTCCGAAGTACACTCCGCAGATGAGAGCGTGCGACGGCTTTAGCTTGCGCACGGACAGTCCCTTGCAGATGGAAACGGCAAATGCGTCCGCTGAAAGCCCGAGGGCGAGGAGCAATACGTCAAATATGCTCAAAATAAAAACCTCCGACGTGGAAATTTCCGCGGCAGAGGTGCACGTATACGACCTATCTGCCAACGGTGCGAACAGATAAGTCTTGTCTATTAAGGTTATGCCATGGGAGATCCCCAGAGTTGTTGGCAAAACCACGCCCGAAGGCGTCGACTACTCCCTTACTCTGCCAATTATAACATATTTTATTTTTAAAATCAATACATTTTCCCTTTATTTCAAAGAAAATATGTGAAAAATCTTTTAATTTTACGATTTGTATGTTATAATATATAAACAAAGTGAAAGAGGTGGGGCGTATGGTTGGTGAGAAAATAGAACGCGTATGCTTTACGGGACACAGGGTGATAGGCGGCATTGAGCGCGAGAAGCTCACGCGCCTGCTTGACACCATGCTCCGAAACCTCATTGTTAATTATGGCGCGCGCACTTTTATCGCGGGCGGCGCTATTGGCTTTGACACCATTGCGGCGCAATGCGTCATAAGGCTGAAAAGAGAATATCCCAAAATAAGGCTTGAACTTATCTTGCCATGCCCCGAACAGTCCAAACGCTGGCGCGAGGGGGACAAGGCGCTGTACCGCGAGATAATAGAACGCGCCGATGCCCATAGCTACGTTTCTCCGTATTATTATAATGGCTGTATGCAGGAGCGTAATCGCAGAATGGTGGATTCATCAGAGCTTTGCATGGCTTATTGCAGAAAAGGCGCGGTTGGCGGTACGTCATACACCGTTGCCTATGCACAGATAAAGGATATCATGGTTGTAAATCTTGCAGATCTTATTGGATAAGGAGTTAATTTAATGAAAAGATTTTTGAAATCCGCTGCCGCTGTTTTGGCATCAAGTGTATTGTGTGCGATGCTTGCCATGCCCGTTTTCGCTGTGGAGCCGTATTATGAGTATAGCGATGAGTATAAGTCAAGCAAATTTTACACCGCGCTTATGGAGTACGAGCTTACGGGCGATATAAGAAAAGATATCGTTGGTATAGCCAAAACGCAGGTGGGCTACCACGAGGGAAATAACATTGCGGATATGCACGGAAACAAGACTGCGGGAGACTCTGATTTCGTGGAGTATAACAGACTAAACGGTGAGGTGGACGGCAGTTACGGATACGCTTGGTGTGCCTCGTTTATTATTTGGTGCGCAAGGCACGCCGGTATTAACGATGCCGACGTCATCGCTGACGTTAATTGCAGGAAGATGGTTTCTGATTTCGGTAAATCCGGTAGATATTATCATAGGGAAACGGGATTTATTCCCTCGGCGGGAGACCTTATCTTTTTTGGTGACGGGCTGACAAAGCCCAATCACGCGGGAATAATTACCGATGTAAAAAACAACAAGGTGTATACGGTTGAGGGGGATTTCGGAAATCAGGTCATGAGTAAATCGTATGATCTGAATGATGAATACATAAACGGTTATGCCGTTATCAAGCAAGAGGTCGGTGAATTTTTCGTTATGCAAAGCACGGATCTTTTTGCCGAGAACGGTGCATACCTTAAAACCGTTTCCGTAGGCGAGACGCTCACGCTTACAAGCATTAACGGAATGAAGGGCACCGTGACTCAAAACGGGACGGAAGCGTTCGTTGATATGATGTATTTGTTTCCGCTTAACTCCGTTTCCTTTACTGTATCATACGATACGGGAGAGGGCAAGGGCGCGCCGAGTGCCCAGCACCGCAAGCCCGGAGAGGAAATGACTATCAGCGATAAGACACCGACGTTCAGAGGATACAGCTTTCTTGGCTGGGCGACCAAAGAGGGCGGCGAGGTCGTGTACCGACCGGGCGATAAGTATACGAATAACGCAAGCATAGTTCTCCACGCAGTGTGGAAGCCCAATCAGCACACTGTAAAATTTGTAAATCCCAACGGGGACGTGATATCCGAAAAGGTTTATCTTTATTGTGATGAGGTCGCAGTCCCCGACGATCCTACGATGGCTACGGACGGTGTAAACAAGTTTGTGTTTGAAAAATGGGACACCGCCGTGCAGAAATACTGCTTGGGCGATGCAACGTATACCGCTGTTTATACAAGCATTCCTCTGACGGATGAGGAAAAGGCGCAGCTTACAGCCGCGATTGAAGAAGAAGGGGGATGCTCATCCTTCGTTCCTACTTGCGCGCTTGCCGCAGTCGTCCTGTCGGCGGTCACTCTCAAAAAGAAAAAGAATTAAAAAAGACGGCTGAGCCAAGTGCGTTTTTGCATTCGGCTCAGCTTTTTTGTTTACTTAATACGCTTTAGCGTTTTGGGGTCTACCGCAGTGCATAGCAGAGCGATGCAGAGCGCGGCAATAAGAGCGTTGGGAAGCATATATCCGCCGTTATACGTCAGCGAATAATACCATACCGCGACACCCTCGGGGGCGTAGCTGTCCCAAAGGATGATTCCCGAAATAAAGCTGCAAACGAAGCGTATGAGCGATACGGCGCACGCGCCAACGGCATAGCCTGCCGCGCGTACTGCGGTTTTATCGCTTTTCATAAACGGATTCGCAAAGAAGGCGGCGCTTCCGAGCAGAGCAAATGCGAGCAGATAGTCAAGCAGTATGCAGGCGATAAGCGACCATACCGTGTTGGCGGGGGGAGCATAGAAGCCCATTATCATCTGCACAACGGCGTATACCACTCCTGCGCTAAGTCCCCATTTCGTACCGCGCCGCAGGGAGAAGAATATGATCGGAATTGCCGAAATGCTGACCGAGCCGCCCTGCGGCCACTTGGGGAGTGGGAGTAGGTCAAGTACGATGGCGAGCGCAACCATTATCGCGCCTTCCGCCAGCGCAAGAAGATGCCGGCGACGATTTTTCTGTGTTTCTTTCATTGTCGTTTTTTCCTTTCATTTGGGAAGAATTATATATGTTATCCGAAAAAAACGACAAAGCGCGCAAGGGATTCCTAGGACACCTCGCGCGCAATTCTTTTGACTTCCTTCGCCGGTATTATCCGTGTCAGGTTCAAAGGGTTTGTCATAGTAGACATCTCAGCCGCGCGGCACCCCTGTCATTTTATTCGGTTGTTTTTTGTTTAGAAGTAGTAGTTTGCTTCTACGGTTTTTATACTGTACGCTGATATAAGCGTGTCGTCTACCTTGATATCTGCTGACCAAGCATCGAGCTTTTCCTTGATGTATTCAAGAAACAGAGGTGTGCGCAGATGATACTCAAAATTCACGTAGGTCTGTGTGGCACTGTCCCAGAAAGTGAAGAAATCCTCGTTTGCGGCAAGGTTATAAGCGCCGTCGTCAAGCGGGAGCTTTTGTATGACGTGCATTCCGTGTTCACTCTCCACAAGGCGGGATTCGCCGTCCTCCATCTCGCAAAGCTCGTCATATATCATGGCAAGAGTTGCGTCGCTTCCGTATGCGGATTCATCCGACAAATAAATACCGCGCGTATACGTGTCATCGGAGGGGTTTTCATCGTAGTCGGCAAGCACGCTCTCAAAGGTCGTACCGTTTTTCAGAAGGTCGTATGCCTTTTGCGCCTTTTGCTTTGCCGCCTTGTTTTCATCCTCTGTCATATCGCGATAGGAGAAATATCCGTTTTCGTCGGTCACATAGTTGCCTTTATCATCCACTTTGGGACATTTGTTTACAAAGATACATACCTGTCTCATGCGGACGTAATTAGCTCTGTAATATTCCTCTTTGTCTTCAGCGGATATCTGCTCTGTGCCGCCTTTTCCAAAGAGATGCTCTTGGAGTTGTGCGACTTTTTCTTCAATAAGATATATTTCGCGGAGAATATCGTAGTTTGCACCGTAGGGAGCAAGAATGGTGTTGAATTCCTGTCGGCTTCCCTCGGCGTAGTTTTCGATAAGGTCTTTCAGATTGGCGTCAACTCGCTCGGTTGCCGAGTCGGGCAAGGACAGCCCAAGTTCGTCGTAAAGATGCAGTGCGCCGAGGTAGGTCTTGGCATTGTCCTTGACATATCCCGTAAAGAGCTGGTCGTAAGTCTTATCCATTCCGTCTACCTTTGAATCAAAGAAGGCATCGTAACTGACGTATTCTTCCTTTATAGAAGAAGCGTATTGGTAAAACATCTGGGCTTTGTAGCGGGATAGCCAAAATTGAAGCATATTTCCCGTTATTTCAGTGCTTCCGATGCTCATTACGGGCGTTCCGAGTCTCGCGCAAGACGCGAGAGATGCGATCAGCATAACAAGACAGAGCGCAAGCGCCGCGAGCTTCGGGGCGGATCTATTTATCGTTTTCATATCTATTCCTTATTTTTATTTTCAAGGCTCGAATAATTTACATCCATTATACACCCTTTGTGTCGTTTTGTCCAGCATTATTTGCCGATATTTGCAGATATTTTTTGAAAAGTTCACAAAGAGTTTCTATAACGTCGTCATTCGGGCGCAGTTTAAGTGTAAGATACGGCTTTGAGGCAAGCACCACGTGCAGTTTGCCGCGACACGTCTCTGCCAGCTCGCTCCATATCTCAACGTCAAATTCTGCTGGGAGGATGCGAACCTCGTTCGCATCCTGCGTGATGGCGGTTATGCCCGCGGCGGAAGCACGCGCGCGCAAAAGGGAGATATCGAGCAGGAAAAGTGCGGGGGAGGGAGGCTCGCCGTATCTGTCGCACAGCTCGTCGTAGAGATCCTCTACGTCACGCGCGGTTTCGATATGAGATATCTTTTTGTAGAGCGCCATTCTCTGCGCGGAGGATGGGATATAGCTGTCGGGCAGGTATGCATCGGTGTTCACCGAAATGGTGCATTCTGCCTTTTCCTCGGCTTTTTCGCCCTTTTCCTCAAGGATAGCCTCGTTGAGGAGTTTTATATACATATCGTAACCGACCTCGTCCATGTGGCCGTGCTGTTCAGCACCGAGAACGCTTCCTGCGCCCCTTATCTCAAGGTCGCGCAAAGCAATTCCGAAGCCTGCGCCAAACTCGGTGTATTCCCTTATCGCCTCAAGCCGCTTTTCGGATATTTCCGACAGCGCCCTGCCGCGCGGGAAGGTGAAGTAGGCATAGGCGCGTCTGGGGGAACGTCCTACTCTTCCGCGAAGCTGGTGGAGCTGGGAAAGCCCCATTCTGTGCGAGTTTTCAACTATCAGGGTGTTTGCGTTCGGCACGTCAACTCCCGTTTCGATAATGGTCGTGCTGACAAGAATATCTATCTCGCCCGCGAGCATATCGTGCCAAATGTCCTCAAGCTGTTCTTTCTCCATCTTGCCGTGCGCGGTAACTATACGCGCGTCGGGTATAGCCGCTTTCAGCTTTGCGGCGGCGTGATCAATGGACTCCACGAAATTATAAAGATAAAATACCTGACCGCCGCGGCGAAGCTCGCGCCTTATGGCGTCAATGATTATAACGTCGTCATGCTCAAGCACGTAGGTCTGTACGGGTAAGCGGTCATGGGGGGCTTCATCGAGCAGGGAGATGTCACGGATGCCCGTCATCGCCATGTTCAGAGTGCGGGGGATGGGCGTTGCGCTCAAAGACAGCACGTCGATATTTCCCGCACGCTGCTTTATCTTCTCCTTTTGCGCTACGCCGAAGCGTTGCTCCTCGTCGACAACGAGAAGTCCGAGGTCGCGGAATTTGATATCCTGCGATAGCAGACGGTGAGTGCCTATGATGAGGTCGATGTCTCCCTTTTCGATATCGGCAATTATCTTGCGCTGTTGTTTTGGCGTGCGGAAGCGCGAGAGCATCTCGATGTTTACGGGGAAGGAGCGCATGCGCGACAGCGCGGTTTGGTAGTGCTGGAGCGCGAGAATCGTGGTCGGAACGAGCAGAGCGACTTGCTTTCCGTCAAGTATTGCTTTGTAAACGGCGCGGAAAGCCACCTCTGTTTTGCCGTAGCCAACGTCACCGCAAAGCAGTCTGTCCATTGGCGTAGGTCTTTCCATGTCCGTCTTGATGTCCTCAACAGCATCAAGCTGTGCATCGGTTTCGTCGTACTCAAACGCTGCCTCGAAATCTCTTTGAAAATCGTCATCATGACCGAATGCGTGACCCGGGCGGCGAAGTCTCTCGGCGTAAAGAGCTATAAGCTCTTTTGCCATATTTTTAAGCGTAGCTTTGGTTCTCGCCTTGGCGCGTCCCCATTCTGTGCCGCCGAATTTTGATAGCTTTAGCGTTCCGTCATCGGCGCGTGCGCCGATATATTTGGATACCTTATCGAGCTTTTCAACGGGCATGAAGAGTTTATCGCTTCCCGCGTATTGGATGGTTATATAGTCGTGGGTAACACCGCCGACGTCCATCGTGGTGATGCCCATATACATACCGATACCGTGATTTTCGTGAACGACGTAGTCCCCCTCGGAAAGCTCCGCGTATGAAAGTATGCGCTGGCTTGAGCTGTCGCGGCGGTCGCGTTTGCCCTCGCGCTTTTTGCGAGTGGCGGAACGTGCGCCGTCAGCAAGCAGGGAAATAATTGCGATTCGTACGGATGGAAGCTCAAACGGGCGGATGGGGCAGGTGGGTATTACGGCGATCGCGCCGCGACTGACGGCATCGAGTGTGAGTTCGGAGAGCTTTGCGTAGTATTTTGCGGCAAATCCCCACTCGGAGAGCAATCCTGCATAATTCCTTCCTTGTGTCTCGCCCGATGTCATAAGGATGGTGCGATAGCCGCCGCTCGAAAAAGCCGTCATCTCCTCGCGTAAAAGCTCGTCGTTTTCTGCGCAGGAAACGGAATGTTTCGTGCGGAATCCGAAAAGACCGCCCAGACTCATTCCCGAAACGCCCTGCATCAGCGAGTCAAGTAAAATCGTGATGTGACTTGCCTTGAATGCCTCAAGTTTTTCGGGGCCGGCGGAAAATTCGGCGTGTTTGCCTGATATAAGTCCGGATTCGACCATTGAGGTGACCTCTTGGGAATTTCGCCATTCCCATGCCTTGAGTCTCTCGTTTACAGCCGCATTTGAGCGGCAGATGCACATGGCAGACGTGGAGAAATAGTCGAGCAGGCAGACTTTTTGGGGATACACGATACTTATATATTTGTCGATGAAGCGCACTTCCGCACCCGAAGCAAGGGCGGCGTCTATTGCGCCAAGCTCCGTGTCAAGCTCGGTGCCAATACGCGCATCACTTGATTTTTTTCGCAGTGCGGAGATAGCTTTTCCAATGGCGGTAAGGTCAGCGGCGGTGGGGATTATCTCTCGCGCAGGCGGAATCACCACCCGCTCACCCGCAAGGCTTTGAGTTACTCGTTGTGTGGTTACGTCATAAAAACCGATGCGGTCGACCTCGTCACCGAAAAATTCAATTCTCACCGCGCGCACGCCGCCGTCGGACTCGGCACAGGGGAGACAAACGTCAAGTATGCCTCCGCGCATGGCGAATTGCCCCGCGCCCTCAGCAAGAGAGGTGCGGCAGTAGCCTGCCGCCGCAAGTCGCTCCGCGAGGCGCGACGGACCGCCGTCAAGCTCATCGGAAAGGGTTATGACCGAGGATTTCAGCGCGTCGGGCGGAACTGTGTACCCAAGCGCCGCATCGGGCGTTGTGAGGATAACGTCCACCTCACCGCTAACAAGTGCCAAAAGAACCGCCAGCCGCGCTTGTTCAAACTCGCGCGAGGCGGTGATGTTGTGAAAATTAAGCTCCCTTGCGGGATAAAATAACGCGCGAATGCCGAGTGCGGAAAGAACTCCTCGCATTGATATGCAGTCCTTTTCCTCGGCACAGAGGATGAGCGCGGGCAGACCTGTGGCAACGTCCTCTGCAAGCGCGGCGCAAAGCAGGTCGGCTGCACCTTCGCAAAGACCGCTCGCCATTATAGGCTTTGGTTTGCTTTTTCGTTGCGTTTGTATGGCTTCAAGGAGTTGGCGGTATTCTCCGTCGGCGCGGACGGAATCCGTCAGCGCCGAACGAACAGTTGGAATATTACTCATTTTCTACCTAATGTTATTTGATGTTATTTGGAGTTGCAATGCTGCATTGCCTCGTCAATTTGTCCGCCCACTATCATCGTTACGCCGTCGGCGGCAAGCTCAAGCGCCTTTTTCAGTTCTTCTGCCTCGCTGTCGGTGAAGCGTGACAGCACCCAATCTGCCATTGGCATATCGGGGTGCGGCTTTTTGCCGACTCCGACCTTGATGCGCGGGAATTTGTCGCTTGATATCTGGTATATTATGTCGCGCACGCCTTTTTGACCGCCGTCCGTGCCGTCACGGCGCACGCGGAGCTTGCCCACGTCAAAGTTTACGTCGTCGCAAACTACGATTATTTTTTCGGGCGGGATCTTATAAAAAGCCGCCGCCTCGCGTACAGACTCTCCCGAGCCGTTCATTTGCGTTTGCGGAAGCATTACAAGAACGCCCTTGCCATCGATCTGTGCCTCGGCGCAGAGAGCGCGGAAGCGTGCGCGGTCGCAACGCACTCCAAGCCTGCGGGCAAGTATGTCCATGGTCATAAATCCTGCGTTGTGGCGTGTGCGCTCGTACTCGCGGCCTGGGTTTCCAAGACCGACGATCAGGTATTGGATGGGCGCTTTGGGGGTGGCTGTGGTATTGCCCGATGAAATTTTAGCGAAAAGGTCGAATATATTGCTCATTGTTTAAGCCTTTCTTTTTTGCAAACAAGAACGCCTCGCCGAGAGCCTTCCCGCCGAGTTATGCTTATATTTTATTGAAGATATTATATACCAAAATGGATGTCAAGTCAAGGGGAAGAGGGGCGCGAGATATCGAAAAATATGTTACTTTTAACCTAAAAATCAATTTTGATTGAATGAAAATTAAAAAAAAGTGAAAAAATCAAAAAAAATCGGTTTATTTTTCATTAAAGTGTAGATATTTTGGAAAAAGTATGATATAATATCGGGTGGTAAAAAGGACAAGCTCCGTTTACCTGACTCAGTTACAAAAAAATTATTATATTCATGGAGGTACACCCCAATGGCACACAAGTATTGTTACCTTTTCACAGAAGGTAACGCAAACATGCGCGAGATCCTCGGCGGCAAGGGAGCTAACCTTGCGGAGATGACCAACATCGGTCTTCCCGTTCCTCAGGGCTTCACTATTTCTACCGAGGCTTGCACCCAGTATTATGAGGACGGCCGTCAGATCAATGATTCTATCATGGCTGAAATCATGGAGTACATCGTAAAGATGGAAGAAGTTACCGGCAAGAAGTTCGGTGACCTTGAGAACCCCCTTCTCGTTTCTGTTCGTTCCGGTGCACGCGCTTCGATGCCCGGTATGATGGATACCATTCTTAACCTCGGTCTTAATGAGGACGTTGTTGAGGTTATGGCTAAGAAATCCGGCAACGCTCGTTGGGCTTGGGACTGCTACCGCAGATTTATCCAGATGTATTCCGACGTTGTTATGGAAGTCGGCAAGAAGTATTTTGAAGAGCTCATCGACAAGATGAAAGAGGAAAAGGGCGTTAAGCAGGACGTTGATCTTACCGCTGATGACCACAAGACTCTCGCTAACCAGTTCAAGGCTGAGTACAAGGCTAAACTCGGTCAGGACTTCCCCTCCGATCCTAAGGAACAGCTCATCGGTGCTGTAAAGGCCGTATTCCGTTCTTGGGACAACCCCCGCGCAAACGTATACCGTCGTGACAACGACATTCCCTACTCTTGGGGTACTGCTGTAAACGTACAGGCTATGGCATACGGTAACATGGGCGATAACTGTGGTACCGGTGTTGCATTCACCCGCGATCCCGCTACCGGCGAGAAGAAGCTCATGGGTGAGTTCCTTACCAACGCACAGGGTGAGGACGTTGTTGCAGGTGTTCGTACTCCTATGCCCATCGCAGAAATGGCTAACAAGTTCCCCGCAGCTTTCGAGCAGTTCAAGAAGGTTTGCGAGATCCTTGAGAACCACTATCACGATATGCAGGATATGGAGTTCACCATTGAAAATGAGAAGCTCTATATGCTCCAGACCAGAAATGGTAAGAGAACTGCTCCCGCAGCTCTCCAGATCGCTGTTGACCTCGTAGCAGAGGGACACAAGACCAAGGAAGAGGCCGTTCTCATGATCGACCCCAGAAACCTTGACACCCTTCTCCATCCCCAGTTCGACGCTAAGGCTCTCAAGGCTGCTACCCCCATGGGCCGCGGACTTGGCGCATCTCCCGGTGCAGCTTGCGGTCAGGTAGTATTCTCCGCAGAGGATGCTGAAGCTTGGAAGAACGCCGGTAAGAAGGTAGTTCTCGTTCGCCTTGAGACCTCTCCCGAGGATATCACAGGTATGAAGGCAGCTCAGGGTATCCTGACTGTTCGCGGCGGTATGACCTCTCACGCAGCAGTTGTTGCTCGCGGTATGGGTAAGTGCTGCGTTTCCGGTTGCGGCGAGATCGCAATGGACGAGGAAAACAAGAAGTTCACTCTCGCAGGCAAGACCTTCGTTGAGGGCGATTACATTTCTATCGACGGTTCCACCGGTTGCACCTACGACGGTATCATTCCCACCGTTGACGCTGAGATCTCCGGTAACTTCGGTATCATCATGGGCTGGGCTGACGAGTTCCGTACCCTCAAGGTAAGAACCAACGCCGACACTCCCGCTGATGCTAAGAAGGCACGCGAGCTTGGTGCAGAGGGTATCGGTCTTTGCCGTACCGAGCACATGTTCTTCGAGGCAGACAGAATCGCCGCATTCCGCGAGATGATCTGCTCCGACACCGCTGCTGAAAGAGAAGTTGCTCTTGCAAAGATTCTCCCCTACCAGCAGTCCGACTTCGAGAAGCTCTATGAGGCTCTCGAGGGCAACCCTGTTTGCATCAGATTCCTTGATCCGCCTCTCCACGAGTTTGTTCCCACTACCGAGGAAGACATCGCTCTCCTTGCTAAGTCCCAGAACAAGAGCGTTGAGGAGATCAAGACCATTATTGCATCTCTCCACGAGTTCAACCCCATGATGGGTCACCGCGGATGCCGCCTTGCAGTAACCTATCCCGAGATCGCAAAGATGCAGACCTCCGCTGTTATCCGCGCCGCTATCAACGTTAAGAAGGCACATGCTGACTGGAACGTTAAGCCCGAGATCATGATTCCTCTGGTTGGCGACGTTAAGGAGCTTAAGTACGTTAAGAGCGTAGTTGTTGCTACCGCTGATGCTGAGATCGCAGCAGCAGGCGTAGAGCTTGACTACGAGGTTGGTACTATGATCGAGATCCCCAGAGCTTGCCTTACCGCTGATGAGATCGCCGCTAACGCAGACTTCTTCTGCTTCGGTACTAACGACCTCACTCAGATGACCTACGGCTTCTCCCGTGACGATGCAGGTAAGTTCCTCAACGCATATTACGATGCAAAGATCTTCGAGAACGATCCCTTCGCTAAGCTCGACACCACCGGTGTTGGCAAGCTGATGAACATGGCTGTTACTCTCGGCCGTCCCGTAAACTCCAACCTCCACGTTGGTATCTGCGGTGAGCACGGTGGTGACCCCACATCCGTAGAGTTCTGCCACAAGATCGGTCTTGACTATGTATCTTGCTCTCCCTTCAGAGTTCCGATCGCTCGCCTCGCAGCAGCACAGGCTGCTATCAAGGGCTAATCTAAGGAATTAGATTTATAAAGCAAAACTATCCGCCCGAAGAAATTCGGGCGGATTTTTTGTTGAACAATATATTGAAATTAATGGCGTTATGTGATAAAATAATTATGAAATAACAATTGAACTGGAGGGATTTTTTGATGTGGGAACCAACGATAGGTAAATGGAATGACGAAGATAATTATGTTGTGTATGAGCCATTGTGGAAAAGGATGTTGATTTTTGCTTCACAATTTGAGGGAGTAAAAGAACTGCAAAAAATTTTGGTTTGGTTTAACAGCAAAAACATATGTAGTGCTTATTATAAAGAATGTATAATAGGATGCTTTTTATATTCACGGGGTGTGGATTTATCTGAAAATTTCCCTCTTGTTTCCAGTATTTTAGATAGTATCGCGATTGCAGAAAAAAGTGAAACAATCGGTGAGTGTGTATTGCATGTTATGAGAAATGCAAATATTAATAAAAAAACAATAGATGAGTTTAAAGCGATTTTTTTGATTTAGCACAAATAGATATAGAAATATTCTATGATAGATGAAAATTCCCTCTTTCGCGCATAACACCACAGGTAGCTATCAAGGGCTAATAATTCAAACTATAAAAATGCTGACCTTCGGGTCAGGATTTTTTGTTTGAATAGCCATTGATGAACTATGATTGCCTGCGGCAAGTTATGAGTGATGATTGGCTTTGTCAAGCAATCACCTCATAACGAAAGCCGCAGGCTTTCTCATAACTTTTGCCGTAAGGCAAAATCATAACTCTAAACTCATAACTCACTCTCGTCGGGGATTTTACGAGAAATCAGGCGGATTTTTTGTAATATATTGCAATCAATCATAAAAAATGCTATAATTCAAGCGAGGTGGTTCTATGAAAAGAAATATTAAAGGCATCGTGATAACTGCCGTAATATTATTTATTGTAATATTTGCTTTTATATTTTACTTCTTTATTTGGGGAGGAAAAACGCAAATCGAAAATTTTGATTACATATCTCATGATTATGAAATTATTGCAAACCTTTCGCTTGAATATTATAACGAGCTATCATCAAAAAACAAACATATAACGCTTTTTATCCATGACGATCACATTAAAGATCATACAAATAATACTACGATAAATTTAAATGACGCACAAAAAGATGCTATCAAATCGATAAAAGAAAAATTTGCTTCATGCTATTTATGGGTTACAGATGAGTCTGTTATTTTTTGGATGGATGAAACAAAATATTATGGGCTAATATATTCCGAAGCCCCTTTGTCAACTGTTTGGGATATGAAAAAGGATTGGTATGAGGCTATGGAATATCACAGAATAAATAGCAGATGGTACGAAATAGGTGTGTTTGGTGTGTAGTTTGCCGCTTTTGCTTACCGCGCTCAATGGTTGATTTGTAAAGCTGAATAAACAATCTATCCACGCCAATTTCGTCGGGGATTTTATCTGTTGCAAATGTTGTGTTTTTGTGATATAATATGAATGCGCTATTGATAAATGTGAGGTGCTTTATGAAAAATCTTGGATATTACAACGGAGTTTTTGATGAGATCGAAAACATGAGCATACCGATGAATGACAGAGTATGCTTTTTTGGCGATGGCATATACGATGCCACCTATAGCCGTAATTACAAGATATTTACCTCCGACGAGCACATCGACCGCTTTTACAGCAGTGCAGAACAGCTTCAGATAGCCTTGCCCTATACCAAGGAAGAAATGAAGAGCCTTCTTAATGAGATGGTAGGGAAAATGGATACGGGCAATAATTTCGTGTATTTTCAGGCAACTCGCGGAAGCGATGCGGTGAGAAGCCACGTTTTCCCGCCCGAGAGCGTTAAGGCTAATATTTGGATAAACATATATCCGAAGGAAATTCTTGACGTATATAAAAAAGTGTCGCTCATTACACTGGAGGACACACGCTTTTTGCATTGTAATATAAAAACGATAAACCTCATTCCCGCGGTAATGGCATCCCAGCGTGCCAAGGAAGCGGGGTGCTTTGAGGCGGTGTTCCACCGAAACGGCAGAGTCACAGAATGCGCACACAGTAACGTTCATATATTAAAGGACGGCGCGCTTATAACCGCGCCCACAGATAACCTCATCCTCCCCGGAATCGCCCGAAAGCATATCATAAAGGCTTGCAGAGAGATGAACGTCGAGGTTTTCGAGCGTCCGTATGATCTTGACGAGCTATTTGCCGCCGACGAGATATTGGTCTCATCCGCAGGTGCGCTTTGCCTGTCCGCGGATAAGATTGACGGCAGGGCAGTGGGCGGAAAAGCCACAGACCTTCTCAAGAGTTTGCAGGATAAGCTCCTTGACGAGTTTATGACACAGACTGAATAAACCCTATATGTAAAAACGGAAGCCGCCTTGCGACGGCTTCCTTTGTTATTCCTTAACTTTTAGCAGCCGCAGCCACAGCCGCAGCCGCAGTCGTGTCCGCTGTGGCAGGTGAGCGCGAGAACGACGAGAACAGCGATAATTACCCAGATAAGGCACTCATTGTTGCCGAAAAGCTGGCAAAGGCAGTTGTTATTCATAGTAAACCTCCGAGTTTGGAATGAAAAAGATACCGAGTCGGCGTTTTGCCTCCTCGGTATCATATTATGTCGACTTTAAAAAATGTGTGTCAGATTTCTTCGATTTTTACAATTCTGTGTTCTCTGTCGGAGATGAATGCCGCTTCAATGACAGTCATAACGCGGCGCATCTGCTCGTGCGTTACTATCTGGGTGGCTTCACCGCGAATAGACGCCGCAAAATTGCGGTAGAAATCATGTACGTCAGCCGTGGGCTGTTCGATAAAGCATTCAAGACGGTCTGTCTTTCCGCGAGGCGCCATAGTCTTTGTAATGCCTGCGGCAGTGACTACGGGTGCAACGTCATAGGCGGCGTTGGGCGCGGGCTTTATAATGTGTGCGGGCTGACACCAATCGGCAATGAGGGCACCGCCCTCGTCACCTGCCATGAGGAAACGTCCGAATTTCTGGAAATAGTAAGTTCCAACTTCAACGCGGGCAGTAAGCTCATCATCGAAATACATATCGAGCTTGAAACCGTCGTCGACGGTCTTGTTTTTGACGTGCTCAAACGTGCAATATACAGAGTCGAGTTTGCGCTCCCCGACGATGCAGAATATCTGGTCGATAAGGTGTATGCCCCAATCGTAAAGCATTCCGCCGCCGTGCTCGGGCTTTGCGCGCCAATCGCCGGGGATGCCGCGTGAGCCGAGAACTTTGTTTTCAATATGAAATACCTTTCCAAGCTCGCCGGACTCGTAAATGCCCTTCATTACGAGATTTTCGCCGTCCCAACGGCGATTCTGGTGAACGGTAAAGAGCTTGCCGCACTCGTTAGCAACGCCGATAACGGTGTCAAGCTCCTCAAGTGAGAGCATAACGGGCTTTTCGCTGATAACGTGCTTGCCGGCGCGAAGCGCTTGTATTGCTATCGGTTTGTGGCATTCGTTTGGCGTTGCGATGGTAATACCGCATATTGCCTCGTCAGCGAGGAGCGCCTCAAGGGAAGGGTAGGCGTGAATGCCGTTTTCTTTGGCGACTTCCATTCTTTTTTCGTCTATATCATAAATACCGCAAAGCTCCACAACGTCGCTTGCGAGAATTTCCTTTGTGTGCCAGCCGCCCATGCCGCCGTAGCCGACAACTGCCCAACCGAGCTTGTTTTTGAGTTCCATTTTCTGTGTCCTTTGATATAATATTGCTATTAAGCAATTATATTATAGGACAAAATCTGTGCAGTTACAAGCCAATGTTAGACATAAAACAGACAAATATTGCTATTGCTTCTTTTTTGAGTCTGCTATCATTTCACGCAAAACGCACAGCGCATCGGACAGCCCGCCAACCGCGTCGATGATGCCGTGTTTTACTGCTTCCTCTCCTTCGAGTACCGAACCAACATCGGTGGCTATCTGATCGGGACGCATCATCAGATGCCGCAGAGTGTCCGCATCGGCGCGTGAATTGCGGCATATAAAAGATATTATACGCTCCTGCATATCGCGAAAATAGGTAAAGGTCTGCGGCGCGCCGACCACCGTCCCGCTGATCCTGACGGGGTGTACCGTCATTGTTGCGCTCGGTACTATGAACGAGCGCTTTGCCGATACAGCAAGGGGGACTCCAATGGAGTGTCCGCCGCCGAGAACTATCGAGACCGTAGGCTTCGACATAGTCGATATAAGCTCCGCAATGGCAAGCCCCGCTTCCACGTCACCTCCGACTGTATTTAGGAGCAGCAGCACACCGTCGGTATTATCGTCTTCCTCCACCTCTACAAGGCGGGGGAGAATATGCTCGTATTTGGTGGTTTTCTGGTTTTCCGCCGAGGTGTAATGCCCCTCTATCTGACCGACGATACAGATACAGCATATTGATTCGCGCTTGTTTTCGACCACCCGTGCGCCGTCGTCCTCACAAACTTCATTGCAACTTTGCTTTTTTTCCTCGCTCAAAACAATTATCTCCATTCTCTTTTTTTATATTATTTGCGATTGCTGTATGGAATATAAGTTTGGCGCGAAAAAAATCGCAAAAACCGTGATAAATATTCAAAATTTGATTTACTTTTTGAAAAAAATATGATATAATGTGTCTGTATGTAAAATTTCTATAAGGAGATAAGATTTATGGAAAACAAAATTCTTGTTGAGACATCTGCACGTCATGCGCATTTGAGTGCAGAAGCAGTTGAAATACTGTACGGCAAGGGCGCGGAGCTTATCGTTAAAAAGATGCTCAGCCAGCCCGGTCAGTTCGCTTGCGGAAACGAAAAGCTGACTATCGTAGGTCCTAAAGGAAGCCTCGCTCTCAGCGTTCTCGGCCCCGTTCGCCCAGCAACTCAGGTAGAGCTGTCCTTCTCGGACGCTCGCGCACTTGGAATCACTCCCCCTGTCCGCGAGAGCGGCGACGTTGCAGGCACTCCCGGTCTTAAGATCGTAGGCCCTGCAGGTGAGATCGAGATTTCCGAGGGTGCAATCGTTGCAAAGCGCCACATTCACATGACTCCCGACGATGCCGAGGCTCTTGGCGTAAGCGATAAGGAGATCGTTAAGGTCAAGATCGACACCGACCGTCCTCTCATTTTTGATGACGTTGTCGTTCGCGTAAACAAGAACTTCGCTCTTGCTATGCACATCGACACCGATGAGTGCAATGCCGCAGGCGCATTTGGTGCAGTTTACGGCGAGATCGTTAAATAAGTTGTAAAAATTAAAACATAAACCAGAAAGGAATCTACAAGACATGAGCAATGTAAGCGAAATGCCTTACGCAATGAGCGGCGAAGTAGCCGAGATGTGCAAGGTAAAAAAAGGCTGTGACCACGGTCCTGCTCCCATTCCCGAGGAGGGCAAGTGGATTCAGGCAAAGCAGATCACCGATATTTCCGCATATACCCACGGTGTGGGATGGTGCGCACCCCAGCAGGGAGCGTGCAAGCTCTCTCTTAACGTTAAGAACGGTATCATCGAGGAGGCTCTCGTTGAGACCATCGGTTGCTCGGGTATGACTCACTCTGCCGCTATGGCTGCCGAGATACTCCCCGGCAAGACTCTCCTTGAGGCTCTTAACACCGACCTTGTTTGCGATGCTATCAACACCGCTATGCGTGAGCTCTTCCTGCAGATCGTTTACGGCCGCAGTCAGTCCGCTTTCTCCGAGGGCGGTCTTGTTATCGGCGCAGGTATGGAAGATCTCGGTAAGGGCGAGAGAAGCATGGTCGGTACTATGTACGGTACCAAGGAAAAGGGCGTTCGTTACCTCGAGATGACCGAGGGCTACTGCACCAGAATGGCTCTCGACGAGAACGATGAGGTTATCGGCTACGAGTTCGTTTCTCTCGGCAAAATGACCGACTTCATCAAGAAGGGCATGGAGCCCGGTGAGGCTTATACCAAGTCCATGGGTACTTACGGCCGCTTTGCTGACGCTGTTAAGTACATAGATCCCCGCAAGGAATAAGATAGGAGGAGAAGAAAATGGCTAAGTTTGAAGGTTACGAAAGACGCGAAGCGAAAATTCTCGCTTGCTTGAAGGAATACGGCATCTCCTCTATCGACGAGTGCAAGGAGATCTGCGATGCAAAGGGAATCGACCCCTACACCATCGTTCAGGAAACACAGCCCATCTGCTTTGAGAACGCAAAATGGGCATACACTGTTGGCGCAGCTATCGCTATCAAGAAGGGCGATAAGAAGGCGGCTGACGCAGCAGCAGATATCGGAATTGGTCTGCAGGCATTCTGCATTCCCGGCTCCGTAGCAGAGAACCGCAAGGTTGGTCTTGGCCACGGTAACCTCGGTAAGATGCTTCTTTCCGACGAGACCGAGTGCTTCTGCTTCCTCGCAGGACACGAGTCCTTTGCAGCAGCAGAGGGCGCAATCAAGATCGCTCTTAACGCTAACAAGGTAAGAAATAAGCCCCTTCGCGTTATCCTTAACGGACTTGGCAAGGACGCCGCTTATATCATTTCCCGTATCAACGGCTTTACCTACTGCCAGACCGAGTTTGACCCCTACACCGAGAGCGTAAAGATCGTCAAGGAGATCCCCTTCTCCAAGGGTCCCCGCGCAGACGTACGTTGCTACGGCTCTGACAGCGTTCCCGAGGGCGTTGCTATCATGAAGCTTGAGAACGTTGGCGTTTCCATCACCGGTAACTCCACCAACCCCACTCGCTTCCAGCATCCCGTTGCAGGCACCTACAAGAAGTGGTGTGTTGAAAACGGCGTAAACTACTTCTCCGTAGCATCGGGCGGCGGAACGGGCAGAACCCTCCACCCCGATAATATGGCTGCAGGCCCCGCTTCCTACGGTATGACCGATACTATGGGAAGAATGCACTCCGACGCGCAGTTCGCAGGCTCGTCCAGCGTTCCCGCACACGTTGAGATGATGGGACTCATCGGAGCAGGTAACAACCCCATGGTTGGTATGACCGTTGCCGTTGCAGTTGCTATCGAAGAGGCGATGAAATAATAAAAGAAAAAAGCTCCGCCGGCTGACAGCGGAGCTTTTTGAGTGCAAAGTACAGATGTGCAAGCACTTGCCTTCGGCAAGCGTGCAAAGTTAAGGAAAAGCGGAAGAAACGCGCGCGTTTCTTCCGCTTTTAATTTTATTGAATGCTTTTTGCAAAGCAAAAAGTTCCCTTAACTTTGCACTCTGCACTTTGCACTTTGCACTTAAAACGCCAACGGCGTTTTACTTTTTAATGTCTCCGTCCGTGCAGTGTATGGTGTAGCTGCCGGTATTGGTGTTCCAATCACTGCCTTTTGATATAGCATTCCACTGCGCCTTTGTGCCGTTGTAGTTTATGCTCGAGAGCGATTCGCAAGCGCTGAACGCATAATCGCCAATTTTCTTAACGCTGTCGGGGATGACTACGCTCGTGAGCGAGGTGCAATATTGGAACGCATAATCGCCAATTCTCTTAACGCTGTTTGGTATAGTTATGCTCGTGAGCGAGTCGCAATGGTCGAACGCCCAATCGCCAATGCTCGTAACGCTGTCGGGGATGATTATACTTGTGAGTTTTCTGCAACCAGAGAACGCAGAAGAGCCAATGCTCGTAACGCTTCCGTCTGCCGGGATAATGCTTGCACCGCAGCCGGCAACGAGTGTCTTGGTTGCTGTTTCGATAATGCAATTGCCCGCGCTGTGGTAAACGGTATTGTTTTCATCCACCGTTATACTTGTGAGCGAGTCGCAATAGCAGAACATATAATAGCCAATGCTCGTAACGCTGTCGGGGATGGTTATGCTCGTGATTGAGTGGCAAGAGCGGAACGCACGATCGCCAATACTCGTAACGCTGTCGGGGATGGTTATGCTTGTGAGCGAAGTGCAATAGAGGAACGCCTCCATTCCAATGCTCGTAACGCCGTTGCCAATGGTAATGTTTGCGAGCGAGGAGCAATCCATGAACGCCCAAACACCAATGCTCGTAACGCTGTCGGGGATAACTACGCTTGTGAGCGAGGAGCAAGCCATGAACGCCCCATAGTCAATACTCGTAACGCCTTTGCCAAGGATAACGCTCGTGAGCGAGGAGCAACCGTAGAACGCACCACTGCCAATGCTCGTAACGCTGTTGGGGATAATAGTTATGCTCGTAAGCGAGTCGCAATTGTGGAACGCATTAGAGCCAATGCTCGTAACGGGCTTGCCATTGTATGTAGATGGA